>CANPVD010000104.1 GCA_947581615.1 Candidatus Humimonas hydrogenitrophica | reverse complement strand
CGATGCTCAGGATCGAGCCCGCCGTCGCGGTGGCCATCTCCCAGCGGTAGAACTCGGCCCCCAGTCCGAGCGTGTCCTTCATGACGATGCGCACCACGGGATGGCCCGCCGACTCGAGGGCCTCGAGCTCGCGGGCCCTGTCGGCGTCCTCCTCGCCGGCCGTGCGGAGGTGCACGAACATCCGGTCGCTTCCGTAGACGTCGGGGTCCCCGAGCGGCTCCCCGTCGATCGGAACCAGGCCGGTTCCCTGCTTCCCCGTGCTCTCGGCAAGCAGCTGCTCCGCCCATGCGCCGAAGGCGGACAGGGCGTCCGAGGTCACGAAGGTGACCTTGTCGCGCCCCCGTCGGGCCAGCCTCCCGAGAGCGGCGCCCAGCTCGATGCCGGGGTTGGACGCCGGCGGGAGCTCGGCGGAGCAGCTCCGCCGCATCCGCCGGGCCCGCTCCAGCAGGGTCTCGACGTCGACGCCCTGCAGCGCCATGGGGACGAGTCCGAAGTAGGAGAGCGCCGAATAGCGGCCCCCGAAGTCGGTCGGGTTCTCGAACACGCGTCGGAAACCACGCGCGCGGGCTTCCTCGGCGAGGGGAGAGCCCGGGTCGGTGATCGCCGCGAAGCGGGACCCCGTCTCGCGGCCGATCGCCGCCTCCAGCCACGAGTAGAAGGTGTGCGCCAGGCTGAGGGTCTCCGTGGTCGTGCCCGACTTGCTCGACACGAGGAAGAAGGTCTTCTCGAGATCGATCGCATCTCGGACGGCCCGCACCGCGTCGGGGTCCGTGTCGTCGAGGACGGTGAGGGTCGGCCAGCCGTCGGCCGATCCGAAGGTGGCGCGACTCACGTCGGGGGCCAGGCTGCTCCCCCCCATGCCCAGGAGGACGACGTCCCGGAATCCCGCGTCCCGGATCTCCTCGGCGAAGGACCGGATCTCGCCGACGCGCGCCAGGAAGTCCGAGGGCGCCGTCAGCCAGCCGAGCCGGTCGCGGACCTCGGCGGCTTTCTCCGGGTCGTTCGTCCACAGCGAGGCGTCCCCGGCGAACAGGCGGCGGCCGAACTGCCGCGTACCCAGGGCCTGGAGGACTCCGTCGACCCCCCGGCGATCGTCGCCCAGGGCCAGCGTCTGGCTCTCTCCCGAGCGCCTCAGGCTGCGCGCGCGCTCCCGGGCGATCGTGGTGAGGAGCTGGTCGAAGGGAGCGATGAACTTCTGCACGCCCTCGTTCATGAGCTGCCAGGTGACCGCTTCGAAGTCGACGCCGGCCTCCCGCAGCCGGTCCATGGTCCGACGCGCCTCCTCCATCCCTTCCGTCACCGTGTCGGCCGTCTGGCCGTGGTCGGCGAAGGCGTCGATCGTGGCGTCGGGGAGGGTGTTCACCGTGCCGGGGCCGATGAGGGGCTCGACGTAGCGCACGTCGCTGTACAGCGGGTCCTTGGTGCTGGTCGACGCCCACAGCATGCGCTGGGGGCGGGCTCCGGCCTGCGCGAGCCGCTTCCAGCGGTCGCTGTCGAGAAGGTCCAGGAAGCTCCGGTAGGCGAGCTTGGCGTTGGCGATACCGGCCTGCCCGAGGAGCTCCTGGGGGAGGGGGCCGCCCTCCCCGGATCCCGGGATGATGTGGTGCCCCAGGATCTCGTCCACCAGGACGTCGATCCGGCTGATGAAGAAGCTGGCCACCGAGGCCACCTCGTGGACGGACTTCCCCTCCTCGAGCCGCCGCTCGAGCGCCGAGACGTACGCCTCGGCCACGGCCTCGTAGGCCTCGATCGAGAACAGGAGCGTGATGTTCACGTTTACGCCCTCGTACAGCATCTGCTCGATAGCGGGCGTGCCGGCGGGCGTGCCGGGGATCTTGATGAGCAGGTTGGGTCGGTTCACGGCATCGAACAGCCGCCGGGCGTCCCGCATGGAGCCGTCGGTGTCGTGCGCCAGGTAGGGAGACAGCTCCAGGCTCACGAAGCCGTCGGCACCCTCCGACCCGTCGTACACGGGTCGGAGGACATCGCACGCACCGCGGATGTCGTCCAGGACGAGCGCCTCGTAGATCTCGTACGGGCTCCGTCCCTCGCGGGCGAGCGCGTCGATCTGTTCGGCGTACTCCTCGCCGCCCGAGATCGCCTTGTGGAAGATGGAGGGGTTGGAGGTGAGGCCCCTGAGGCCCTGCTCCGACACCCGTCGCTCGAGCTCCCCGCTCCGGATCTTCCCCCGGGTGAGGTTGTCGAGCCAGTAGGACTGGCCGTACTCGAGGAGCTCCAGGAGAGGGTTCGTCTGGTCAGCCATGTCGCGTCGTCTCGTCCTCGGCATTGCCGACCCGCCGTCCGCCGCGGCCAGAGCCGCGCCGGCGTCGGTCCGGGCCGGTCAGGATTCTTCCGTATGCATCGTCTCCCGCTCGATGGCCTCCACCTTCGCGAGGCGTCGCCGGTGTCGCTCGGCGCCGTCGAAGCGGGCGGCCATGAACGTCGCGAGAACGTCCCGGGCAAGTTCGATTCCAATCACGCGCTCGCCCAGGCACAGCACGTTCATGTCGTCGTGCTCGACGCCCTGGTGCGCCGAGTACGTGTCGTGGCACACGCCGGCGCGCACGCCGGGGAACTTGTTGGCCGCGATGCTCACGCCCACGGCGCTCCCGCACACCAGCAGGCCGCGCTCCGCCCGTCCCGCCACCAGCGCTCTCGCCACCGCTGCGGCGAAGTCGGGGAAGTCGACCGGCTCCTCGCCGTCCGTGCCCAGGTCGAGGACGTCGTGTCCGGCCTCGCGCAGCTGCTCGGCCAGGGCCTCCTTGTAGCGGTAGCCCGCGTGGTCCGCTCCGACCGCCATCCGCACGGTCAGCCCTCCACCAGAGCGCGCGCCCGGCGCGCGAGGTCGTCGGCGGTGAGGCCGAAGTGCTCGTAGAGCTCCTTCCAGGGCGCGCTGGCCCCGAAACGGTCCACTCCGAGCATGGCGCCCGCGTCCCCGACCCATTCCCGCCATCCGAAGGTCGCGGCCGCCTCGATCGACACCCGCGCCGTCACCTCCGGCGGAAGGATCCGCTCGCGGTAGTCCCGCGGCTGCTTCCGGAACACCTCCCAGCAGGGCAGGCTGACGACCCGGGCGTCGATGCCGTCGTCGGCCAGCTTGTCGCGGGCTTCGAGCGCGATCCACACCTCGGATCCGGTGGACAGCAGCAGCACGTCCGGCCGGTCGCCGCGCTCGGCCGCCAGAACGTAGCCGCCGCGGCGGGCCTCTTCGGCCGCGCCCAGGCCCGCCCGGTCCAGGATGGGCAGCTTCTGCCGCGTCAGCACGAGCATGGTGGGACCGTCCCGGCGCTCCATGGCCATCCGCCACGCCACCGCGGTCTCGTTGGCGTCGGCCGGCCGGATCACGTGCAGGTGGGGCATGGCCCGCAGGGAGGCCAGGTGCTCGACCGGCTGATGGGTCGGGCCGTCCTCGCCGAGCCCGATCGAGTCGTGCGTCATGAGGAACACGGTCGGCAGCTCCATGAGCGCCGACAGCCGGATGCCGGGCCGGGCGTAGTCGGTGAACACGAAGAAGGTGGCCGCGTACGGTCGCACGCCGCCGTGGAGGGCCATGCCGGAGGACGCGGAGGCCATGACGTGCTCTCGGATGCCCCAGTGCAGGTTGCGCTCTCCGTACGAGCCCGACTCGAAGTCCCCCGAATCGTCCAGGAGGGACTTGTTGGAGCCGGCCAGGTCGGCGCTCCCTCCCATGAGCCAGGGCACCCGTTCCGCGAAGGCGTTGAGCACCTTCCCGGAGGCGGCGCGCGTGGCCATCGGTTCCTGGTCGGGCTGGAAGTCGGGGATCGCACCGTCCCAGCCGTCGGGCAGCTCGCCGCGCAGCGCCCGCTCGAAGCCCGCGGCCAGGTCCGGGTGGTCGCGCCGGTACGCTTCCAGCCGCGCCTCCCAGGCCTCCCGTAGCTCCCGGCCCCGCTCCACGGCCCGCCCCATGTGCTCGCGCGCCCGGTCCGGTACCAGGAACTTCGCCTCCTCCGGCCAACCGTAGAAGCGCTTGGTCTCCCGGATCTCCTCCTCGCCGAGCGGTGAGCCGTGCGCCGCAGCCGTGTCCTGCTTGTGGGGCGCCCCCCAGCCGATGTGCGAGCGCACGATGACGAGGGAGGGGCGCTCCGTCTCGTCGCGCGCCGCCTCCAGCGCCGCGGTGAGGGCATCGACGTCGTTGGCCTTCTCGCCCAGCTCCTGGACGTGCCACCCGTACGCGTCGAAGCGTCCGGCCACGTCGTCCGAGTAGGCCAGCTTCGTGGTGCCCTCGATCGTGATGTGGTTGTCGTCGTACACCCACACGAGCTTGCCCAGCCCCAGGTGGCCGGCCACCGAGGCCGCCTCGTGGGACGCTCCCTCCATGAGGTCGCCGTCGCTGCAGAAGGCGTAGGTGTGGTGGTCGACGATCTCGTGTCCCGGACGGTTGAACACGGCGGCCAGGTGTGCCTCGGCGATCGCCATCCCGACCGAGTTCATGAGGCCCTGACCCAGCGGGCCCGTGGTGGTCTCGACGCCGGGCGTCACGCGGACCTCGGGGTGCCCGGGCGTCCGGCTCCCCCACTGCCGGAAGTCCTCGAGCTCCTCGAGCGACAGGTCGTAGCCCGTCAGGTGCAGCACCGCGTACTGCAGCATCGAGGCGTGCCCGCAGGAGAGCACGAACCGGTCACGGTCGAACCAGTCCGGCGCCTTCGGGTCGTAGCGGAGGATTCGGTCCCAGAGGACGAAGGCCAGGGGGGCCAGCGCCATGGGCGTCCCCGGGTGGCCCGAATCCGCCTTCTGCACGGCGTCCATGGCCAGGGTACGGATCGTGTCGATGCAGAGCTTCTCGATGGGCCAGCCTTCGAGGTCGGCGGGGCGGGCCCCGTCGGTACCGGCCTGGTGCGCGGCGGTCGTGGCGCTCTCGGTGTCGCTCAAGTCGTGACTCCCGTTTCGGACTCGCGTGGCGCGGCGCGCTATGGGGCGCTCGCGTCGCGACGCCTCCGGCCAGGGACGGAGCACCGGGCGGCAGGCGGTCCCTCCTTCGATATCCGCACTCCCCGTCCGGCGCAAGAATGTCGCCAGTCTCGGGACGTCTCCGGCGGGACCCCGGGTTCGCCCGTCCGGCAGCCTCGACTCAGGGCGGGTCGACCACCTCCACCTCGAAGTCGCGTCCCTCCCAGCGGTCCACCTCGGTCCAGTGGAAGGTGAAGGTGAGCGGTGCGCCGTCCGCTCTCCGGCCGGGAAGGTCGACGTAGTGGAGACCGAGCGCCGTCGCCGTGGCGTCCGTGTCCCGGACGGTGGCCCACCCGTCGTCGCTCCACCGGAGGCGGAAGGGGCCGGCCGCCACGACCCGGAGCTCCCAGCCGGCCGGGATCGTGCGGGGCTGCCGGTTGAACTTCCACACCTCCAGGGGGCGGCAGTCCCTCCGCTCCACGTACCGGTCGCGCACCGCGGGGATCACGTCGAACACCTCTCCGTCGGCCGCGGACCGAAGGAGCTTCACGTATTCGCCGTGCGCCCACATCAGCGGCATCGCGGACCCGGTGGGACAGCCCCGGTACAGGAACGCTCCCGGCAGGTCGTCGTCGTCCCACACCTGCTCGGGCAGGAGGCCCGTGGTGCTGGCGAACCCCTCCAGGGTCTGGATGTACGGGCCCGGATCGCGTCCCGCCGCCAGCTCGTAATGGCCCCGCTCCCCGGAGAGCAGGGGCCAGGCTCGCCCCCGGCCCCAGTCCAGGTAGGGGCCGCCGTCGTCGCGCTGGCCGTAGCCGTCGTGGTTGTAGCGCCGCCAGCAGGGGCCGAAGGGGGTCCCCACCCGGAGGACCGCGTCGACCACCCGCAGGGAATCCTCGAACAGGGGGTCGCCGGCCGGGAAGATCCCGTACCGGACCAGCTCCAGGAAGCCCGCGTCCACGACCTTTTCGGCGGGGAACCGGAAGGGGGTGCCCGGCGGACGGTTGGCGATGGTCACCGTACGGCCGTCGGGGCTCTCGGACGGGTGCGGGTCGGCCGGGTCCGCCGGGTTCACCCGCACGAAGTGGCGCGGCACGTCGGGCAGGAGGCTGCCGCGCTCCGTCACGGTCCAGCGCGTCACGTGACAGTGGAGGAAGTCGGCGTACGCTTCCAGGAAGTCGGCCGTGGATGCGTCGCCCCGCTCGCGCGCCATGCACGAGGCGCAGGTGAGCGCCGCGATGTTGGAGGCCAGGGTGGAGGGGGAGTATCCCGCCACCTCCTCCCAGCGGTCCTGGGGCGTCACCGGGCCGTGCCGCACCAGGTAGGCCGCCGCGTCCAGCACCATCGGGTACGGATCGAAGCCCTGCAGGGCGTCCAGGGTGTCGAGCCGCCAGGCCAGGAGGATGGGGAAGGCGGTCTCGTCGAGCTGCACCCCCTTCCAGTAGGCCGTGCCGTCCAGCCAGAAGTTCTGGTGGAAGCCTCCGTCGGGGCGCTGCACCCCCGCCAGGTAGACCAGGGCGCGGAGCGGAGTGGCCACATTGCCCGACGCCAGCAGCGCCATGGCGCTGTTCACCATGTCGCGCGTCCACACCAGGTGGTAGCCACCCAGGTCCTCGTCGCTCCGGTAGTCTCCCCACGGGATGCTGAGCGAGGCGATGAGCGCGCCGGGGTACGTCTTGTCCTCGTGGGCCAGGAGGAGGCTGTGGCTCCTCTCGTACAGGCGGCCGTCATCACCGGACGCGCCGGCCAGCGAAACCATGTCGCCGCACGCTCGGCTCCACTGGTCCTGGAAGCGGTCCCGCTGCTCGTCGACGGGCATGGCGAGGGATTCCAGGAGGACCGTCACCGCCGCCTGGAGGCTGTCGCCGAACGCGAGTCCGAGGGTGAAGGGCTCGCCGGGCGCGTACTCGATCTGTCCGGTGAGGGCGACGTTTCCGTGCGGGGCCGAGTCGTACTCCCACTCCATGTCCATGTCGTCGGACAGGTCGGTCCACCCGTCCGAAGCGCCCACGTAGCCGCACGACGTCGCGAGGAAGGGAGCCGTGGCCCCCAGGGCGAGCCACATCTCGCCCCGGTGGGCCGTGAGAATGATGCGGCCCGCTGCTCGGGCCACGTTCGCGCTGTTGTCCCGGCCGCCCACAGCGAGGTGGGGGGCCAGGAGCGCGTACAGCCTCGCCTCGCCCTCCAGCGCACCGATGGGCTCGAACCAGGTGCGAGTCAGGACGCAGGGAGCGTGCGGATCACTGAACAGCTCCTTCACGATCCGATAGCGTCCCTCGGGGTCCCGGTTCACGATCCGGTAGCCCAGGGAGTGCCCGTCGAGCGACTCCATGCGGGTTTCGGTGTGACGGCGCTCGTCATGGAAGAAGCTGCGGCCATCGGTGACCAGGTACTGGAGGTCGCGCACCTGGGGCTGGTCGATGGTGGGGAAGTAGATCTCGTTGAGGATTCCCGCCGACACCGTGAACCAGACCCTGCTCGATGCGGCGTACGCCGTGCCGACGCCTTCCTTCGCGCTACGGGTCCAGCGCGGCTCGATGCCGGGAGCGCCGTGCGCCGGCTTCGAGTGCTTGAGATCGGCCATCCGTCCTCCCTATCGTTGACACGCCGGTGACCCCCCGTTCCTTCGGGGTGCGCCGGACGGACGTGGCGCCTCCGGCGCAAATCCTGCGCCCGCGCGAAGGTGCGACGGCCCGCGCCGCCACGCCGCCCGGCGGGTGCCGCGGGAGACCACGGACTGCAGGACGGAGGAGCCGACGTCACCCATGACCAGTGTGCCCCACGACGGCCGACGGAGAGTCGTGATCGAGGGCGTGGAGCCGCAGATCGAGGCGGGCCGCCACCCCATCAAGCGGGTGGCGGGTGACCCGGTCACGGTGAGGGCCGACGTGTTCGCCGATGGCCACGAACAGGTAGCCTGCGAGCTGCTCCATCGGCCACCCGGCGCCCGGAGCTGGTGCTCGGTGCGCATGCGGCCGCTCGGTAACGATCGCTTCGAGGCCAGCTTCGCGACCTCCGCCGTCGGCGAGCACCTGTACACGGTACGGGGCCGGATCGACGCGTTCTCCACGTGGCGCGACGACCTCGAGAAGAGGGTCGACGCCGGACAGGTCGTCGACCAGGAGTTGCTCGTCGGGGCCTCGCTGGTCGAGTCGGCGGCCACGCGCGCCCGCCAGGCGGGACACCCCGGCGACGCGGATCGGCTGACCGAGCTGGCGACGCGGATCGCACGGGACGGCGGGACCGCCTCCGTGCTCGAGAACAGCCTCTCGGTGGCCCTGAGCGCCGAGCTCGCCCACCTGATGGCCGACCATCCGGACGACTCCCACGCCACGACTTACGAGCGCGAGCTCTGCGTGACCGTGGACCGGGAGCGCGCCGGGTTCAGCGCATGGTACGAGCTGTTCCCCCGGTCGTGCGCCGGGGAGCCGGGACGGCACGGGACCTTCCGTGATGTCGAGCGGCTCCTGCCCCGCATCGGCGCCATGGGCTTCGACGTGCTCTACCTGCCGCCGATCCATCCGATCGGCAGGACCCATCGCAAGGGGCCCGACAACCGGTCCGAGGCGCATCCGGGCGACCCCGGAAGCCCCTGGGCCATCGGCTCGAGGGAGGGTGGCCACAAGGCGGTCCATCCCGATCTGGGCACCATCGAGGACTTCGAGGCCCTGGTCGAGTCCGCCCGTACGGAAGGACTGGAGATGGCCCTCGACCTGGCGTTCCAGTGCTCCCCGGACCATCCGTACGTTCGGGAGCACCCCGAGTGGTTCCGGCACCGGCCCGACGGGTCGATCCGGCACGCCGAGAATCCGCCCAAGCGCTACGAGGACATCGTGCCCTTCGACTTCGAGTGCGAAGCCTGGCGGGCTCTCTGGGAGGAGCTGCTGTCGGTGGTGACCTTCTGGATGGAGCGGGGTGTCCGCATCTTCCGGGTGGACAACCCCCATACCAAGCCGTTCGCATTCTGGGAATGGCTCCTGGGCCGCATTCGGGAGACCGACCCGGAGGTCCTCTTCCTCTCCGAGGCCTTCACGCGTCCGAAGGTCATGTACCGGTTGGCCGCCCTCGGCATGACCCAGTCCTATACCTACTTCACGTGGCGGAACGACAAGGAGGAACTCACCGACTACTTCACCGAACTCTCCGCTTCGCCCGTGCGGGAGTACTTCAGGGCCAACCTGTGGCCCAACACACCCGACATCCTGCACGAGTACCTGCAGTCGGGCGGACCTCCGGCCTTCAGGGTGCGCGCCGTCCTGGCCGCCA
This sequence comes from Candidatus Humimonas hydrogenitrophica, assembly GCA_947581615.1. Classification (GTDB taxonomy): domain Bacteria; phylum Gemmatimonadota; class Gemmatimonadetes; order Palauibacterales; family Palauibacteraceae; genus Humimonas; species Humimonas hydrogenitrophica. The sequence goes on along the minus strand of CANPVD010000104.1, from coordinate 150,784 downwards.
CGCTGGCGGCCAACTGGGGCATCTACGGGCCGGCCTTCGAACGGTGCGAGAACGTACCGCGCGAAGCGGGCAGCGAGGAGTACCTGCACTCGGACAAGTACGAGATCCGGGTCCGGCAGGTGGGAGACCCCCACGGCATCGCGGCTCTCGTCGGCCGGCTCAACCGCATCCGGCGCGCGCACCCCGCGCTCCGGAGCGACCGGGGCCTCGTCTTCCACGAGGTCGACGACGACCATCTGCTGGCTTACAGCAGGTGCGACGCGCACGGGAAGGACCGCCTCCTGGTCGTCGTGAATCTGGATCCCTTCCACGCGCACGAGGGCTTCGTCGAGCTGGACTTCGAGCCGCTCAGCCTCGAGGTGGACGCCGATCTCCGCGTCGAGGACCTGCTCACCGGTGAGTCGTTCGCGTGGCACGGCGCCCGAAACTGGGTGCGGCTCGACCCGGCCGAGCGCCCGGGGCACTTGTTCCGGTTGGTGGGCTAGGTGGATTCCGAGCGGGAGTGGTACCGGGACGCGGTCCTGTACGAGGTGCCCGTGCGTGCCTTCCGGGACGGCGATGTGGACGGCATCGGAGACTTTCGGGGGCTGACGTCGCGGCTCGGGTACCTCGAGGAGCTCGGCGTGACCGCCCTGTGGATCCTGCCCTTCTATCCGTCACCGCTCCGGGACGACGGGTACGATATCGCGGACTACAGGGACGTGCACCCGGACTACGGCACGCTGGACGACTTCCGCGTTTTCCTCGAGGAAGCGCATCGGCGCGGCCTACGGGTCGTCACCGAGCTCGTCATGAACCACACGTCCGACCGCCACGCCTGGTTCGAGCGTGCGCGGCACGCGCCCCCGGGGAGCCCGGAGCGCGAGTTCTACGTGTGGAGCGACACCCCGGACCGTTATGCCGAGGCCCGCATCATCTTCCAGGACTTCGAGGACTCGAACTGGAGCTGGGACCCCGTGGCCGGGGCCTACTACTGGCACAGGTTCTATTCGCACCAGCCGGACCTGAACTTCGACAATCCCCGGGTGCGGGAGGAGATCCTCGAGGTGATGGACTTCTGGTTCGGGATGGGGGTGGACGGCATGCGACTCGACGCGGTCCCCTACCTGTTCGAGCGCGAGGGCACCAACTGCGAGAACCTCCCGGAAACGCACGCGTTCCTGCGTGACCTCCGCCGGCACGTGGACGAGCACTTCCCCGGTCGCATGCTGCTCGCCGAGGCCAACCAGTGGCCCGAGGATGCGGTGGCCTACTTCGGGGGCGGCGACGAGTGCCACATGGCCTTCCATTTCCCGCTGATGCCACGGCTGTTCATGGGGATCCGGATGGAAGACCGGTTTCCGATCGAGGATATCCTCGAGCAGACCCCCCGGATCCCGGAGACCGCCCAGTGGGCCGTCTTTCTCCGCAACCACGATGAGCTTACGCTCGAGATGGTCACGGACGAAGAGCGGGACTACATGTACCGCGTGTACGCCAGCCAGCGGCGGGCCCGCATCAACCTGGGCATCCGTCGGCGCCTGGCACCTCTGCTGAGCAACGACCGCCGCAAGATCGAGCTGATGTTCGGACTGCTCCTCTCCCTGCCGGGGAGCCCGGTCCTCTACTACGGGGACGAGATCGGCATGGGCGACAACATCTACCTGGGGGACCGGGACGGCGTACGCACGCCCATGCAGTGGAGCGGCAACCGCAACGCCGGCTTCTCCGATGCCAATCCCCAGCAGCTCTACCTCCCGGTCATCTCCGACCCGGAATATCGGTACGAGGCCGTCAACGTGGAGTCGCAGGAGCACAATCCGAGCTCCCTCCTGTGGTGGGTCCGCCGCCTGGTGAACCTTCGCCGCCGGCATCCCGCCTTCGGCCGGGGTGGGCTGACGATCCTTGATTCCGGGAACCCCAAGGTGCTCGCCTTCTTGCGGGAATACGACGGCGAGCGGCTGCTGGTGGCGGCCAACCTCTCCCGCTTCGCCCAGCAGGCGGCGATCGACCTGTCGGCCGAGGAGGGCCGGGTCCCGGTCGAGTTGTTCGGGCGCTCGCTGTTTCCGCGGATCGACGGCCGACCCTACGCCCTGACCCTTGGGCCGCACGCCTTCTACTGGTTCGTGCTGCAGTCGGTGGACGGGACGACGCGGGTCGAGCCGGGGCCCGAGGATGGTGGCCTGCGCGAGCCCCCGCCGCATGCCGTGCCCGAAGGCGCGAGGGTGCCCATCGTGGCGGCCACGAACGGAGAGGAGCTGCTGGGCGGTGGCGGCCGGCCCGGTCTCGAGATCGCCCTCCCCGGCTTCGTGGAGGCACGTCGTTGGTTCGGAGGCAAGGGGGGGCGCGTCCGGGCGGCGCGGATCGTCGAGTCGATTCCCCTGGATTCAGGGGAAGGCGCCGCGCTGGCCCTGGTGGTCGCGGAGGTGGACAGCGACGAGGAGGAGGGTGAGCGCTACCTCCTCCCGCTGCAGGTGTACGTAGGAGAGCAGGCCGGGGCGGTGCGATCCGAGCGCCCCGAGGCCATCGTAGCCGAAGCTCGTCTGGATGGGAGCGACGGCCTGGTGTTGGACGCGCTCGCCTCGCCGCCGGCCTGCGCACGGCTCCTGGACCTCATCCGGACGGAAGGAAGACGCGCCGGCCGGCGGGGTGTCCTGGAGGGCCTGAGGCTTCCCGCCTTCGCCGGGCTCGACGGCGAGGGCCCGCCCCCCGAGGGCCGAGTCCTGGGCATGGAACAGAGCAACAGCTCGGTGCGCTATGGCGACCGCTTCCTGCTCAAGCTGTTCCGGCACCTGGAGGAGGGCGTCAATCCGGACCTGGAGGTGTCACGGTTCCTGTCGGAGCACGGCTTCCGTCACGCCCCGCCGGCGGCTGGTGCCCTCGTGTACCGTGCCGCCGACGGCGAGGAGGCCACGGTGGCCTTCCTGGCGGGGTTCGTGGAGAGTCGGGGAGACGCGTGGACGGTCACGCTCGAATCTCTGGGGCGCTTCTTCGAGCGGGTGCTGGCCGACGGACGCCACGAGCCCGAGGACGCGCCGTACCAGGCCCGGGCACTGCTGGCGCTCGCCGACGCCGAGATGCCGGTCCGCGAGCAGGAGTGGATCGGGGCCTACCTCGAGTCCGCCCGGCTGCTGGGTCGTCGGACGGCCGAACTGCACGCGATTCTGGCTTCGGACCCGGCCGACCCGGAGTTCGCGCCGGAGCCGTTCTCGGCCCTCTACCAGCGATCCCTGTACCAGTCCGCCCGCAACCTCGTGGGCCGCACCTTCCGAAGCCTGGATCGCCGCGTGGGCCGTTTGCCCGATGAGGCCGGGCGGCAGGCTCTCCGACTCCGGGGCAAGCGGGACGTGCTCCTGGAGCGCTTTCGCAAACTCACCGAGCGACGGATCGCCGCCACCCGGATCCGCTGCCACGGCGACTATCACCTGGGGCAGGTGCTGAGCACGGGCAAGGACTTCGTCATCCTGGACTTCGAGGGAGAGCCCGCCCGACCGGTGAGAACGCGCACGATCAAGCGGTCCGCTCTCACGGATGTGGCCGGCATGCTGCGGTCGTTGCACTATGCCGGCCACGCGGCTCTGCGGCGGGCTGATGCCACCGGACTGGCGGGAGCCGGCACCCGGGACCGGCTGCTCCCGTGGGCGAGCTTCTGGACCTCTCGCGTGGGCGCCGCCTTCCTGGGATCGTACCTCACCAGCTCGGGCGAGGCGGCCTTCCTGCCGACCGACACGGCGGAGACGGCCTGGCTCCTCGATCTCCACCTGCTCGAGAAGGCCGTGTACGAGCTGGGCTACGAGCTGTCCCATCGCCCGGACTGGGTGCCGATTCCGGTCGAGGGCATCCTGGACCTGCTGGATGCGGGCGAGACGTCCTCCGGCGGACCTCCGACGGCGTGAAGGAGGTGCGACGGGAGTGAGTTGGCGCATGCGGGGGGAGGGGACACGGTTGGCCGAGCTGTGCAGGCTGTTCGGCGTCGTCGTCGACTACCGGGACGTCACCGGTCGGAGCCGCCGACCCCCGCCGGAGTCTCTGTGGGCGGTGCTGCGCGGTCTCGGCGCCCGGCTGCCAGCCGGGCGCGCCCCCGTGGAGGCCGAGGTCCGAGACGCGCTCCGCGTGCGACGCCGGGAGCTGGCCGAGCGGCCGATGCCCCCCGTCGTGGTGGCGTGGGACGGTCGCCTTCCATCCCTCCGCCTGCGCGTGCCCGACGACGCGTCGTCGCCGCCGCTGACTCTCCACGTGGAGCTCGAGGGGGGCGAGGAGCGCCGCATCGACGTCGCGGGCGGCGGGCCGGTCATCGACCGCCGGGAGGTGGACGGACGCCGGCTCGCGGTTCGGCACGTCCGCCCGGAGCGGGATGGCGACGCTCTTCTCCCGCCGGGGCTCCACGGCCTGAGGGTCACGGCGGTCGTCCGGAACGGGACCGGACCCGAGATCGCCCGAGCGCCGCTGATCAGCGCTCCTTCCCGCACGTGGCCGCCCGGCGGCGGCGCGGGCGTCGGCGCGGATCCGGCGGCGTGGGCCGTCTTCCTCCCCCTGTATGCGTTGCGTGCGCGGGGCACGGCCGGGGTCGGCGACTACGGCGCGCTGGCGCGACTGGGCGGCTGGGCGGCCGGCCGCGGCGCCTCGCGCCTGGCCACCCTCCCGCTCCTTCCCCTGTTCCTCGATGAACCGTTCGATCCGAGCCCGTATGCCCCGGTGACCCGCCTGTTCTGGGCCGAGCTCTACCTGGACCCGGAGGATGCCTGCGACCGGGCCGACTCGCGCGCCGCCCGGGCTCTGCTGCGGTCCAAAGGCTTCGCCCGCCGCCGGGCGGCGCTCGAGTCACGCGTGGATGTGGACTACCGGGCGGCCGCTGCCCTGCGCCGCGATCTCCTGGATCGGGTGACGACGGAGCCCGGCGGTGTGCGGGGACTGTCCGAGCGAATTCCCGCCTTCGGCCGCTTCCTGCGGAAGCGCCGCGGAGCCCCGGACTTCGCAGCCTTCCTGGCGGCGTGCGAGCGGCACCGGGCGCCGTGGCGAGTCTGGCCGTCTCCGGCGCGCGATGCGCCGCTGCGGCGCGAGGGCCTGGTGGCCGGGCGCGACTTCGACCCTGCGGCGCGGGACGGTCACCTGGTGGGTCAGTGGCTGGCCGAGGAGCAGCTCGACGCCGTGGTCGAACGCGGCCGGAGGGAGGGGTTCGGACTGTACCTGGATCTTCCGCTCTCGGTGCACCCGGACGGCTACGACGTGTGGCGCGAGCGCACGCTGTTCGCGGAGGGGATGTCGGTGGGAGCGCCCCCCGACGCCTTCTTCGCGGAAGGACAGGACTGGGGCTTCCCGCCACCCGTCCCGCACGCCATGCGCCGGTCGGGGTATGCCTACCTGCGCGCGAGCCTCGCGCACTCGATGGGTCCGGCCCGGGCCCTGCGGATCGATCACGTCATGGGTCTGCACAGGCTGTTCTGGATTCCGCGGGGCGCGAAGCCGGAGGACGGGGTGTACGTGCGCTATCCGTCCCGGGAGCAATACGCCCTCCTCTCGCTCGCCTCGCACCGTCACGGTGTCGAGGTGATCGGCGAGGACCTGGGCACCGTCCCGGAGGCGGTGCATGGAGCGATGGATCGCCACGGGGTCGGACGTCTGTTCGTGGTGCCCTTCGAGCTGGATCCCGATCGGTCTCCGGCCTTGCGCGATCCTCCGCCCGGATCGGTGGCCATGGTGGACACGCACGACACGTGGCCCTTCGCAGGATGGTGGCACGGCGGAGACATCGACGGACGGGTCGAGCTCGGCATGCTGGACCCGTCGGAAGTCGACCGGGCCCGGGAGCGGCGGGCCCGGGAGCGGCGCGCACTGGTCGACTGGCTCGCAGAGCGGGAGCTGATCGAAGCCGGCGAAGGGGCGACCCCGGCCGGTGTGTTGACCGCTTGCCTCGAGGCCCTGGGGCGGGCCGAGGCCGGCACCGTGGTGGCGAGCCTCGAGGACTTATGGCTGGAGACTCGGCCGCAGAACATCCCGGGTACGCCCGGCGCGGCCCGGAGCTGGCGGCGGCGCGCGCGCGTCCCGCTCGAACAGCTGGACGAACACGTCGAGGTGACGGCGGCGCTGCGACGGCTGGCAAAGGCCCGGCGGCAGGCCCTGGACGCGAGGGAGCATCGGGAGTGGGACGAGGACGGGAGCAGACGATGACCGACGCGGTCGCCGCCGGAGGTCTCACGGACCGGGACCTGTACCTGTTCAACGAGGGCACGCACCACCGGCTATGGGAGAGATTCGGCGCCCACCTCGCCGAGTCGGGAGGAGCCGAGGGCGTGCGCTTCGCGGTGTGGGCTCCCAACGCCGAGCGAGTGGCCGTCGTCGGCTCCTTCAACGACTGGGACGAAGAGGCCGATCTCCTGCGGATGCGGGACTCCTCGGGCATCTGGGAAGGCTTCGTTCGGGGCGCCGGGCGCGGCGACCTGTACAAGTACCGGATCCACTCCCGCGAAGCGGGCTACGTGGTGGACAAGGCGGATCCTGTAGGGTTCCGGCACGAGACGCCTCCTCGTACGGCTTCGGTCGTCTGGGACCTGGACCACGACTGGGCCGACGGAGCGTGGATGCGCGACCGCGGAGGTCGCCTGGGCCAGGACGCACCCGTCTCGGTGTACGAAGTCCACCTGGGCTCGTGGAGACGCGTGCCGGAGGAGGGCGGCCGCAGCCCGGGCTACCGTGAGATCGCGCCGCTCCTGGCCGACCACGTCGAGCGCATGGGTTTTACCCACGTGGAGCTGCTGCCCGTCATGGAACACCCCTTCTACGGCTCCTGGGGCTACCAGACCACTGGCTATTTCGCTCCCACGTCGCGCTGGGGTTCCCCCCAGGACTTCATGGCGCTGATCGACCACCTGCACCAGCGCGGCATCGGCGTCATCCTGGACTGGGTGCCTTCCCACTTCCCCGCCGACGAGCACGGGCTCGGATTCTTCGACGGAACGTACCTGTACGAGCACGCGGACCCGCGCCGGAGGATCCACCCGGACTGGGACAGCCTCATCTTCAACTACGGTCGGCACGAGGTGCGGAGCTTCCTGCTGTCGAGCGCGATGTTCTGGCTGGACGTCTATCACGCGGACGGCCTGCGCGTGGACGCCGTGGCCTCCATGCTCTACCTGGACTACTCGCGGGAGGACGGGGAGTGGACCCCCAATCTCGAGGGCGGCCGGGAGGACCTCGAGGCGATCGACTTCCTGCGCCGTCTCAACACGGCGGTGTACGGGGCGCGACCCGCCGTACAGACCATCGCGGAGGAGTCGACGGCCTTCCCGGGGGTGTCACGCCCGGTGCACGAGGGCGGCCTCGGGTTCGGCTACAAGTGGGACATGGGCTGGATGCACGACACGCTGGCGTACCTGGCGCGTGACCCGGTGCACAGGAAATACCATCACGATGAGCTCACCTTCCGATCTCTGTATGCCTTTTCCGAGAACTTCGTCCTGCCCCTCTCGCACGACGAGGTGGTGCACGGGAAGCGCTCGCTCCTGGACCGGATGCCGGGCGACCCGTGGCGGAAGTTCGCCAACCTCCGGCTCCTGTTCGGCTGGATGTTCGCACAGCCGGGGAAGAAGCTCCTGTTCATGGGCTCGGAGCTGGCGCCCTGGGTCGAATGGAGCCACGAGGGGAGCCTGGACTGGGATCTGCTGGACGAAGGCGCCCACGGGGGCGTGCGCCGCTGGGTGGAGAGCCTGAACCGGCTGTACCGGGAGCGGCCCGCCCTCCACGCCCTGGACTGCGAGCCGGACGGGTTCGAGTGGATCGACGGCGGGGACCGGGAGAACAGCGTGGTGAGCTTCCTGCGCCGGGGCGGATCCGGCACGGGGCCCGTGCTCGTGGCGGCCAACTTCACCCCGGTGCCACGCGAGGCCTACCGCGTGGGCGTGCCGGACGGGGGCTCCTGGCGGGTCGTGGCCGACAGCGACGCAGCCGAATTCGGCGGCAGCGGGACGGGGTCGGCGGGCGTGATCGGAGCCGAGCCGATCCAGCGTCACGGCCGGGACCAGTCGCTCTCCCTGGATCTTCCGCCCCTCGGCATCCTCTTCCTCGACCGCGAGGACGCGTGAACCGATACGTCTGCGTCCACGGCCACTTCTACCAGCCGCCCCGCGAGAACCCGTGGCTGGAGGCGGTCGAGCGGCAAGCCACGGCGGCGCCCTTCCACGACTGGAACGAGCGCGTGACCGCCGAGTGCTACCGACCCAACGCCACGGCCCGGCTCCTGGACGACGAGGGCCGAATCCGGAGCATCTCGAACAACTACGCGCGCATGAGCTTCAACGTGGGCCCGACGCTCATGGCGTGGCTCGAGGGGAGCGCACCCGGCGTGTACGAGGCCATCCTGCGGGCCGACGAAGCCAGCCGGGGTCGGTTCTCGGGTCACGGATCGGCCCTGGCGCAGGCCTACAATCACATGATCATGCCCATGGCCGCGGCTCGGGATCGCCGCACACAGGTCCGGTGGGGGATCCGTGACTTCGAGCGACGGTTCGGGAGGTTACCCGAGGGCATGTGGCTCCCCGAGACCGCGGTGGACCTGGATTCCCTGGAAGCCCTGGCGGCGGAGGGGATCCGGTTCACCATCCTGGCGCCCCATCAGGCCCGGCGGGTTCGGCCCCTGGCGGGAGGGGAGTGGCGGAGCGTCGACGAGCGCAGCCTGGATACGGGCCGAGCCTACCTGCAGAAGCTGCCGTCCGGTCGGTCGATCGCCCTGTTCTTCTACCACGGCACCCTGGCACGGGGCGTGGCGTTCGAGGGATGGCTCGAGAGCGGCGCCGACTTCGCCGCGAGACTGCTCGAGGTGGCGCGAGCGGCCGGGTCGGGCGAGGGGCACCTGGCCCACCTGGCCGCGGATGGAGAGACGTACGGACACCACCATCGCTTCGGGGAGATGGCGCTGGCCGCGGCTCTCGCGCGCGTCGAGGCCGCGGACGATGTCCGGCTCACCAACTACGCGGAGTTCCTCGAGCTGCACCCTCCCGAGCACGAGGTCGAGATCGCCCAAGACACCTCCTGGAGCTGCGTGCACGGGATCGAGCGATGGCGCTCCGACTGCGGCTGCCACAGCGGCGGGGAACCCGGCTGGAGCCAGTCTTGGCGCGCACCCCTTCGGCGGGCCCTGGACGACCTGCGGGACGCCCTGGCGCCCCGGTTCGAGTCCGAGGGAGGCCGGGTGCTCGAGGACCCGTGGGCGGCACGGGACGCGTACGTGGACGTCGTCCTGGACCGCGACCCGGAGAACGTGGCCGCCTTCCTGGGCCGGCACGGACGCGCGGACGCGCGGCAGGACGATGGCGACGTCCGGGCTCTTCGGTTGCTGGAGATGCAGCGGCACCTGCAGCTCATGTACACGAGCTGCGGCTGGTTCTTCAACGATCTCGCGGGGATCGAGACCGTCCAGGTGCTCGCCTACGCGGCGCGGGCCCTCGAGCTGGCGGAACGGGCGCTGGGGGACGTGGGAACCCTTCGCCGGCGGTTCGTCGCCACCCTGTCCACGGCGCGCAGCAACCGGAAGGACCTCGGAGACGGAGCGGCGCTGTGGGAGCGTGAGGTGCGGGCCCGGGCGGCGAACCTGGAGGATGCGGCGACGCACTGGGCCGTGCGGACCCTGCTGGAAGGCCGTCCCGGTCGGGGACGGTTCTACGCCTGGGACGTCGACGCGCGCGAGGAGCGCCGTACGACCTCCGGGCAGGGGATACTGGTCCTCGGTACGGCCTCGGTGCGGTCGCGGACCACGCTCGAGACACGGTCGCTGCGCTGGAGCGCGCTCCGGGTCGGCGAGCTGTCGGTGACGGCCGGGGTGGCGGCGAGCGCCACCGTCCCCGACGGCGGGCGGCGGGCCGGCGCCCTGACCGCGGCCGTCGAGGAGGGTGACCTGGCGGCCGCGCTCCGGCTGCTCGAGGAGGACTACGGCCGTGCGGTCCGGTCGCTGCGCACCCTGTGGCCGGAGGAGCGCCGCCGTGCGCTGGAGTTCGTCTCGGAGCGGGCGCTGGAGAGCACGTCCGAGGCGGCCCGCCTCCTGTACGAGCGCCGGGCTCCGCTGCTGCGTGCGCTGACGGACGCCGGCCTGCCGGTGCCGGCCCTGTGGGAAGCCGCGGCGGGCTTCGTCCTGGAGCGCTCGCTGGATGACCTGCTGGCGAGCCCCTCGCCCGATGCGGACGGGGTACGCGCCCTCATGGAGCGCAGCGCCCGCGGCGGCGTCCGCCTGGACGACACGCGCGTCCGGCTCGGGGCGCGCGCCTCCCTGGAGGAGGCGGCCGACCGCTTCGCCCGGGATCCTCTGGCGGAGGGTCGACTCCGGGCGCTGTCGGACACGCTGGAGGCCGTGCGAGCCCTGCCCTTCGAGGTCGGGCTCAGGCACGTGCAGGACCGCTGGTGGGAGGTGAGGGAGATGATCGACGCGGGCGTCACGGCGCCTCCCGACGCCCGCTGGCGCGAGGCCTTCGTCCGGTTGGGGACGCTCCTCAAGTTCTCTGTGGACGGATCGGCCTGACCCGAGGGGCGATGCCCGACCGGCCGGCGTGCTCAGTCGGCGCCGGCCGCTCTTCGCCGGAGCTTCGGCCCCATCACCCGGTTGATCGCATCGAGCGTGGCCGAGACCGCGGCCCGCGTGCGCTGCCCGACGGTCGCCGGTACGGCCCCCACCAACTTGCGGCCCGGCTCGTCGGCCGTGCGCACCGCGATCAGGATGACGTCCGCGTCGAAGGCATGGAGGAGCTTGACCCCCACCAGCTCCAGCCAGTCGGGATCCTCGAGTGCGGCGCTGGCGGCCGCCAGCGTGGCCTCGGCGGCCAGCCGGAGCTCCATGATGGGCGTGTTCAGTCCCTCCGCGTCATCCTGGCGACGAACACCCTCGAGCTCGACGCTGACCCGGATCCGGATCCTGGAGCCGGCCTCCTCGATTCGCTCCACGTCGACCACGCGAAGGCGCGGTTCCGGGTCCACCCCCGCATACCCCGCGTCGGAACCACCCTCGCCGTCGGTCGGCTCGTGAGCGGCGTCGACCGCTTCGTTCTCGCTGTCCATGCGCATCCTCGTAGTGTGCTTGCGAACAGGGTTCCGGATGGCCACCCGCGGTCAGGGCACCCGCAGGACGAGTGCCCCGAGGACGGCGAGGTCGTTCTGGAGCCGGGCGTCCCCCGCGTCCGAAAAGCTGGTGACGTAGTCGCGGAGCTCGGCGCGCAGGCGCCACAGGCCCGGCAGCTTGAAGTACGTGCCCACGAGCGCCTCGACCGCGAAGTCGCTGCGGACGCTGGAGTCCGCGAGAACGACCGCGGCAGGCGAGCCGTTCACGACCGGGAGTGTCGGCGGCTCGGGGTGAGGGGTCAACCTGCGCACCCCGAGCCCGGCCCCCACGAAGGGCTCGAGCAGGGAGCCCAGGAGCGGGAGCGGCGGTCGGAACACCGCGTCGAGGCTGAAGGCCGACCAGTCGGCGTTCCCCTCGTGGGTGCCACCCGGGTCCTCCAGCGCGGCGTTCGGCGCCCACAACGCCTGCGCTTCGACTCCGAGACCTCCCACGAGCTGGAGGGCCGCCGTGAGGCCGAGCGCCAGGCTGCCTCCCAGGCGAGTGGCGCCTCCGAACAGGTTCGAGCCGCGCGCCAGGTCGGTCCCCGGCTGGAGCGAACCGGCACCGGCGCTCAGCTCGAGACGGATCGGCGGAGCCAGCTGCGCGGACGCCCGGGCGGGCACCCACGCGGCGAGGCCCGCGAGGAGCGAGGCGGCGAGGATGCGGCCCGCGCGCCGCGCGGTTCGGACCGGCACGTTACTGTGCTGGTGGCGCACGTCGACTCCTGCTGTGAACCGGAGGGCCGCCGGGGCCGGGTTGCGGGCGGCGTGATAGCCCTGCCGCAATCTATCCGGGCCGGGCGGAAACCCGAAAGCGCCCGGCCCGCGGGTCCGCCCCGGCCGGCTGGCGAGGCGATCCCGTCCCCGGCTAGCTTGGGCCGGAGACGAGGCCCGTGGGTCAGGAAGGGTGCATGCTCGAGGACTGCTTGTTCTGCAAGATCGCCAGCGGGGACATGCCGGCGCGGATCGTGGCCGAGTCGGACCGGTGGCTCGCGTTCCGCGACATCGATCCGAAGGCGCCCGTACACGTGCTGATCATCCCGCGGGAGCATTTCGAGAGCCTCGACGAGCTCGAGGAGGGGCACCGCTCGCTGGCGGGCGAGCTGTTGCTGGCGGCGCAACGGGTGGCCGAGAGCGAGGGCATCGGGGGTGGTTACCGTCTGGTGGCCAACACGGGTGCCGATGCGGGGCAGACCGTCTTCCACCTGCACCTGCACGTGCTCGGCGGCCGGGCGATGCGGTGGCCGCCCGGTTGATGACCTCTCTCCCGCCGGCGTCCCGACGAACGGCCGACCCCAACCGGGAGGGTGGCGCCACGGAGGACGGCGGCTCGGAGCACGCCCTCTCGCTGCTGGAGTTTCCCCGCGTCCTGGCGCTGGTGGCGCGCTTCGCCTCGAGTGAGGCCGGCCGGCGTCGCGTGCGGGAGCTTCGCCCGCTCGTCTATCCCGACGCCGCCGAGGACGCCTTGCGGCTCACGGGCGAAATGGCGCGGCTGTACGGTCGTTCGGGCGGCTGGGCGCCCCCGGTGATTCCGGAGCTGGACGCGGAGCTGCGGCGACTCGCCGTCGAGGGGGCGGTCCTGGAAGGGGACGCGCTGCACGGTTTGAGCGTGCTCCTGGCGTCGGCCGAGTCCGCGCGCCGGGACATCCTGGAGGAGGCGGAGACGCTCCCGGGCCTCGCCGACCTCGCACGGGGCCTCCTTCGGACGCCGGCCCTTCGGGAGAGGCTCGCGGATGCGGTGGATGAATCCGGGGCCGTGCGGGACGACGCGTCGCCCGACTTGCGGCGGATCCGGGGGGAGCTGCGCGGCGCCCGTTCCTCGCTGGTCGGCCGGCTCGAGCGCTTCGCCTCGCGGCTGCGCGACCGGATCCGTGTCCCGGACGCCTCGGTGACCGTGCGAGGCGGCCGTTACTGCATCCCCATCCGGCGAGAAGGCCGCTCGGAGGTCGGCGGGATCGTGCACGACGAGTCCTCGAGCGGGCAGACCCTGTTCGTCGAGCCGCCGGTCGCCATCGAGCCCATGAACCGGATCCGCGAGCTCGAGATGGCCGAGGGCCGGGAGGTGCGCCGAATCCTGGCCGAGCTCACGTCGGCGGCGCGTCCCCACGCCCGCGAGCTGCGGCACAGCCTGTACGTCCTGGAAGATCTCGATGCGATCTGGGCCCGCGCGCGCTACGCGCTGGATCACGGGGGCCACAGGCCCGAGCTCGGCGAGCGAGGCAGGCGCGGTACCTACCGGGTGGTGGAGGGATACCATCCGCTGCTGCTCGCCGGCGAGGAGGAGACCGTGCCCTTCGGGCTCACCCTGGCGTCGGAGGAGAGCGTCCTCCTGGTCAGCGGTCCGAACGCCGGCGGCAAGACGGTCCTCCTCAAGACGATCGGCCTCCTGTCCGCCATGGCGCAGTCGGGCATCGTGCCCCCCGTGGGACCCGACACCCGCCTTCCGCTGTTCACCCGCTTCTTCGCCATCCTGGGCGACGAACAATCGATCGAGGCCTCCCTCTCCTCCTTCAGCGCGCAGGTGGCCCTGCTGCGCACGATCCTCGAGGAGGCGGACGGTGGAAGCCTGATCCTCCTCGACGAATTCGGAAGCCACACCGATCCCTCCGAGGGCGCCGCCCTCGCGGCGGCCAGCCTCCTGCGCCTGGCCGACCAGGCGGGGCTGACCGTGGCCACCACCCACCTGGGGGACCTCAAGGCGCTGGCCGGAGAGGATGAGCGCATCGTGAACGCCTCCCTGGCGTTCGACGCCGGCCGACTGCGTCCTACGTATCGGCTGCGGCGGGATCGCCCCGGGCGGAGCTACGCGCTCGAGATCGCCGCGCGGCTCGGTGTTCCCGGGAGCGTCCTCGAGGCGGCCCGGGAGCGCATGGGCGGCGGGGAGCGTCGCCTGGAATCGGTGCTGGCCGAGCTCGAGGAGCGCGAAGCCGAGCTCTCCCGTCTGACAGAGCAGGGGCGCGAGCGAGAGGCGTATCTGGCGGAGCGCGAGGAGGCGATCGGCGAACGGGAACGCTCGCTCGCGGCCCGCCGGGCCGAGCTCGAGCGTGACGCTCGGGAGAGGGCGGAGCGCTACCTCCTGGAAGCGCGGAGCGAGGTGGAGGCGACCATCGAGCGTCTCGAGTGTCGGGCCCGATCGGGCGACCGGCGGTCGGAGGCCCTGGGCGATGCGGCCAGCGAGGCGCGGCGCGCGGTGGAGGAGGCTGTACGGGAGAGTCGCGAGGCACGGCCTTCCCGTGCCGAGCCGGGACCGCTCCCGGAGGTGGAGGCGGGGGAGGCCGTGCGCGTGCGCTCCCTGGGGCGGACCGGCCGCGTCCTCGAGGTCCGGGAGGATCGGATCGTGGTGGAAGCCGGCGGCGTGCGTCTCTCGCTGCCGCCGCAGGAGGTCGCGCCCGCCTCCGCTGGGAGAGGCGAGGGGGCCGGCGAGGGGGGCTCCGCCGGGGCCGCCGGCCGCGGCGCCTCGGGGAGCGTGGGGCACGGGACCTCGAGCCGCGCGGCGGGCCGCCGCCCGACGATCGAGCCGCGCTCGGAGGTCGACCTGAGGGGCCTGCGGGTGGACGAGGCCGAGGCGGAGCTGGTGCCGGTCCTGGACGCGGCCATCGTCTCGGATCTCCCGCGCCTCCGCATCATACATGGCAAGGGCACGGGAGCGCTGCGCGAGCGGGTCCGGGAGGTACTGGCAGCCGATCCGCGCGTCGTCTCCTTCCGTGGGGGCGGCCCCGAAGAGGGGGGGAGCGGGGTCACGGTCGCGCGCCTCACCCCGGACGAGGGAGACGCGTGAGGGACGAAGTCATCGAAGAGGTCCGCTCCCGGGCCGATCTGGTCGAGATCTGCTCGGAGCACACGAGCCTGAAGCGCTCGGGAAAGACCTACCGCGGGCCGTGTCCCCTGCACGGCGGCGAGGGACCCAACTTCTCCGTCGATCCCGCGCGCGGCATCTTCAAGTGCTTCGTGTGCGGCGAGGGGGGGGACGTGTTCAGCTTCGTCATGAAGCGGCTGGGGCTCGACTTCCCCTCGGCCGTGCGCTACGTGGCCGAGAGGGCGGGGGTGGAGGTCCCCGAGGACGACGAGCGACGCGAGGACCCCCACGCGGCCCTGCGCGAGGCGGTGGCCTTCGCGGCGGAGTGGTTCGCCGCGCGCCTGGCCGACCCCGAGGCGGGGGCCCGGGGACGGGCGTACCTGGAGTCACGGGGGTTCGACGCAGAAGCGGCGCGGCTCTACCGGCTCGGCTACGCCCCGGACGGCTGGCGGGCCCTGCGGGAGGCGGCGCTCGCGCGTGGGCTGGAGGAGTCCTCCCTCCTCGAGGTGGGCCTCCTGGCGACCAGCGAGCGCGCCGACGAATCGTACGATCGCTTCAGGGACCGGATCACTTTCCCGATCGAGGACCTCCGGGACCGACCGGTGGGCTTCGGCGGGCGCGACCTCTCCGGACGCGACGACGTCCCCAAGTACATCAACTCGCCGGATTCCCCGATCTTCTCCAAGGGCCGCACGCTCTACCTGCTCAACCGCGCCCGTCACGCCATCCGTCGTCAGGAGGCCGCCCTGGTGGTGGAGGGTTACATGGATGCCCTGTCGCTCCACGCGAGCGGGTTCGAGAACGTGGTGGCCCCCCTGGGCACCGCCCTCACCACGGACCAGGCCGCGACGCTCGTGAAGTACGCGCGCAAGGTCTTCCTCCTGTACGACAGCGACAGGGCCGGGCTGCGCGCCACGTTCCGGGCGGCCGACGCGCTCCTGGCGGCGGGTGCCGAGCCGATGGTGGTGACGCTGCCGGAGGGCGAGGACCCCGACTCGCTGGTGCGGGGCAAGAAGGGAACGGGGCGGCTCCAGGCCTGTCTCGGGGATGCCGTGGACGCGCTGGAGCGCAAACTCCAGATCCTCGAGCGCCGGGGCTACCTGGAGACGATCGACGGACGCCGCCGCGCCGTGGATGCCCTGCTGTCCACGCTCAGGGCCGTCCGCGACCCCGCCCTCAGGGACCTGTACATCTCGCGCGCCGCCGAACGCACCGGGGTCCGCCGGGAGACTCTGGTCCACGAGGTCGCCAGGGCGGGCGCCCCCCGGGAGGCGCGCGCCGCACCGCGCGGCCGTGGTGCGGCCGCGGTCCGTCCCAGAATCGGCGCGGCGGCAGTGGACGCCGGCAGGGTGTCCGAGCGCAACCTCTTGCTCCTCTTCCTTCGAGACCCGACCTACGTGGCGCGGGCCCGGGAGGCGGGCCTCGAAGCGTCCGGCTTCCGGGACGACCGCCTTCGTGCGCTTGCCGCCGGGCTCCTCGAGGCCCAGGGTCGTGACCTCGACCTCGCCGGGCTGTTCACGGGAGAGGAGCTGGATGCGGCCCGCGAGCTGGCATCCGATGCCACCGACCTGGCCAACGCCGACGAGGTGTTCGAGCACTCCCTTCGGAGGGTGCTGTACCGGACCCGGCTGGAGCGGCTCGATGAGATCGATCGCGAGCTGGAGCTCGCCGAGGCCGAACAGGCCCGGGAGCTCCTGCTCGAGAAGGAAGCGCTCGCACGGGAGCTCCGGGAGGCCCGGATCCCCGTGAGCTGGGTACGAAGGTTCGCGGGAGCGCCGTGAGGCGCGGCGTGGGCCGCGTGCGAGTTTGGCTCGTTCCGGGGACCGGAGGAGGGCGCCCGGGTTAGGTGTAGGAGACGACCGAGAACGACAGGGACAGGAGAGGGAATGGAATCACAGGACACGGTGGAGGCGCTCCGGGGCCTCCAGGACATCGACGCGGCCATCGAGGAGCGAGAGGCCGAACTGGCCACGCTCGAGCCGGCGCTCCAGGAGGTGGAGGAGCGGCTGGCGGAGGTGCGAAAGCGGCTGGACGCGGTACGCCAGGAGCTGGAGACGGCGGAAGAGTCCTATCGGAAGAGCCAGAGATCCGTCCAGGCGGGACGTGCCACGCTCAAGCGACTCCGGGACCGGGCCGACGAGGTCCAGGACCTGCGCCAGCACATGGCGGTCCGGGCCGAGCTCGAAGCGGCGCGACGCAACCTGGAAGCGGCCGAGAACGACGCGCTCGACGACCTGCAGCAGGTGGAGAGCGCACGGGAGGTGCTCGGGACCCTGGATGGCGAGATGTCGGAGGCTCGGGACTCCCTGCGGGAGCGCTCCGACGAGGTGGAGACGCGGCGAGCGGAGCTGGAGACGGAGCTCGCGGATCATCGCGATCGTCGAAAGGATCGCAGCGAGGGTATCGACCACGAGGCGCTCAAGCTGTACGAGAGGGTCCGCCGGGGCCGAACCGAGAGCGCCCTGGCCCCTCTGGTGGGCGGGCATTGCGGCAACTGCTTCACGGCCGTGCCCCTCCAGCGGCAAGCCGAGATTCGCTCCGGTCGGACCCTGTTCCGGTGCGAGGGCTGTGGCGTGATCCTGCACGCCCCCCTGGAGGAGACGGCGGACGAGATGGACCGCTGATCGAGGTCCTCCGCGGCCCGGGGACTTGAGACTCCGGGCCACGCCGGTGCTTCCACGGCTACGGGCGCGCTGGGTGCCACCTCCGGAGGTGCCCAGCGCTCTGGTGGACCGGCTGCGCGAGGCGGTGGGGCTGCCCGTGCCGGTGTGCGAGATCCTGGTGCGGCGGGGCCGCGGGGGGCCCGACGAGGCCCGCGCCTTTCTCCGCCCCGCCTTCGACGCCCTCCACTCTCCCGATCTCCTCCCGGACATGGCGGCGGCTCTCGATCGAGTCGACCGTGCGATCGCCCGGGGGGAGCTCATCCTGGTGCACGGCGACTACGACGCCGACGGACTGTGCTCGGCGGCCCTGCTGACCCTGGGTCTGAGGGAGCTCGGCGCGCGGGTCGAGCCGTTCGTCCCCCACCGGCTCCGGGACGGGTACGATCTCGGTGACGGCGGGCTCGCCCGTGCGCGCGACCTGGGTGCCGGCCTGATCATCACGGCGGACTGCGGGGTGTCGGCGGTCGAGGCGGTGGCCGAGGCGGGGCGGATGGGTCTCGACGTCGTGGTCACCGACCACCACCGTCCGTCGCCCCGGCTCCCGGACGCCGTCGCGGTGGTCGACCCCGCCCGCTCGGACGCCGGTTACCCGTTCCAGGGCCTGGCCGGCGTGGGAGTCGCCTTCAAGCTGTTGTCCGGCCTGTACGCGAGAGGTGGGGTCTCCCAGGACGGGCTGAACCGTCACCTGGACCTGGTGGCGCTCGGCACGGTGGCCGACCTGGTGCCGCTCCTCGACGAGAACAGGATCCTGGTTCGAGCCGGGCTGGGCGCCCTGTCACGGACGCGCAAGCCGGGCCTCAGGGCCCTGGCCTCGGCGGCGGGTGTCGACCTGGGCGGGAGCCCGGGCGCCACGGACATCGGCTACCGGCTCGCTCCCCGGCTGAACGCGGCCGGACGGGTGGGCGCGGCGGAGACGGGGCTGAGGCTCCTCCTGGCGGACGAGCCGGGAGAGGCGGAGCGGCTGGCCTCTGTCGTGGAGATGCACAACCGGGAGCGACGCCAGGAGGACCGCCGCGTGCGGGCCGAGGCCGAGGCGCAGCTCGTCGAGCGCTACGACCCGGAGCGGGACCGGTCGGTGCTGCTGTGGGGCGAGGACTGGCACCCCGGCGTGATCGGCATCGTGGCCTCTCGCCTCGTGGAGCAGGTTCATCGTCCGGTCATCCTCGTGAGCCTGAGGGAGGAGCCCGGACGCGGGTCCGGGCGGTCCATCCCCGGCTTCCACCTGCACCGAGCACTCGAGGCTTGCTCGGACTTGCTGGAGCGCTTCGGCGGCCACCGCATGGCGGCCGGCCTCGAGGTACGGCGGGAACGGCTGGAGGCGCTGGCCCTGCGCTTCGAGGAGGAGGCGGCCCGGACGCTGACGGCCGAGGCGCTGCAGCCCGACCTCCAACTTGACCTCTCCCTGCCGTTGCGGAACGTCGACGAGGATCTGTGGCGGGGCCTGGAGTACCTGGCCCCGTTCGGCACCGACAACCCCCGACCCGTCCTCCACGTACGGGACGTACGCTTCGAGCGATCGGCCACCGTCGGGTCGGACGGAGACCACCTCAAGGCCATCCTCGCCGGGGATGACGATAGCCGGCTGGAGGCGATCGGCTTCGGCATGGGGGGACGCCTGGGCGAAGCGTCGTCGTCCCGGGTGGAGGTCGCCTTCGAGCTCTCCAGGGACCGATACCGGGGCCGGGAGCGACTGCAGGCGCGGATGCTGGACTTCCGGCCCGTGGTCGGACCGTAGGGCGGACGTGCTGCGCATCATCTCGGGGACCCTGGGGGGACGGAGGATCGCCGTGCCGACGGGCCGGTCCACACGGCCCACGAGGGAGGCGGTTCGGGAAGCGTGGTTCAGCGCCCTGGGTCCCGGGGTAGCGGGCGCCCGGGTGGTGGACCTGTTCGCGGGGTCCGGGGCGCTGGGGATCGAGGCGCTGTCCCGGGGTGCGGCCGAGGTCACGTTTGTGGAGCGGGGCCGCGAGGCGTCCCGGGTGCTCGAGGCGAACCTGGAGGTGCTGGGCGTCCTGCACCGGTCCCGGGTGCTGCGCACCGACGTGGGCTCCTTCCTCGGGGGCCTCGCGCGGCCCGGCCCGGAACAGCGGCCGCCGTTCGACGTGGCGCTCGCCGACCCTCCCTACGCCTCCGCCTGGCCGGCGCGGCTCGCGGCGACGCTCGCCGAGTGGCGCTTCGCGGGTCTGCTGTGCGTCGAGCACGCTCCCGACGCGCTGGGCGAGGGGGGGGTGGTGTGGCGGCGCGCGTACGGAGACACCATTCTGAGCTTCCTGCGACCGCCCGGGGAGCCGGCCGAGGCCGGCGATCGCCCGGAGCCCGAACCGCCACACGGGAGGAACTCGTGACGCCCCAGAGGAGCGAGCACGTGGCCGTGTACCCGGGGTCCTTCGATCCCCTCACGCTGGGACACGACGACATCATCCGTCGGGGGCTCCGGATCGTCGATCGCCTGATCGTGGCCGTGGCGGAGACCTCCACCCAGGACAAGCGAGCCCTGTTCACCATCGAGGAGCGCGTCCAGGTCATCGCTTCGGTGTATGCGAACGAGGCGGCCCTGGAGGTGGTCTCCTTCTCCGGACTCCTGGTGGACTTCGCGCGCTCCCGGGACGCGAGGTTGATCATCCGCGGACTGCGGGCGGTGAGCGACTTCGAGTACGAGTTCCAGATGGCGCTCATGAACCGCTCCCTGTGGCCGGAGCTGGACGTGATCTTCATGGCGCCGGACAACCGCTACACCTTCCTGAGCGCGTCCCTCGTGCGGGAGGTGGCGCGGCTGGGTGGGGACGTTTCGGAGTATGTGCCGCCCGCCGTGCTGGAGCGCATGGTCGAGCGCTTCGGTCCCCCGGCCCGGGGCGACGCGTAGGGGCGACGGTGGACTTCCTGGCTGATCTGCGCGACCGGGCCGGGGCACGACCGCGTCGTATCGGGTTCCCGGAGGCGGACGAGGAGCGCACGGCGCTCGCCATCGCCCGTCTGGCGGAGCGCGAGCTGGTGCGGCCGGTCCTGGTGGTCGGTGCGGCGGGGGCGCGGCGGGCTGCGGACTCCGGACTGGAGTGGATCGATCCCGCCGCGGCGTCGGCGCTGGTTCGGGTGCGCTCCGGGGACGAGGCGAAGGACGCGGAGCCTCCCGATCCGCTGACGGCGGCGGCCGCGCTGCTCGGCGCGGGACGACTGGACGGCGTGGTGGCCGGCGCCCGTGCCACGACCGCGGCGGTCGTCCGGGCCGGGCTGCACCAGGTGGGGATGGCCCCCGGGATCCACACGGTGTCGAGCGCCTTCTACATGTCAGGTGCCCTCGGTCCGGAGGCCCCGGCCGGGGTCCTCACCTTCACGGACGCGGGAGTGGTCCCCGACCCGACGCCGGAGCAGCTGGCGGACATCGCGGACGCCGCCTGCGGCGCGCGCCGCCGCATCGTGGGCGACGAGCCGCGCGTGGCCTTCCTGTCCTTCTCCACCCGTGGCTCGGCCGAGTCGCCCGGTGTGGCCCGCGTACGGGAGGCCTTCGAGCGCTTCCGCGCCCGGCATCCCGGCGTGGTCGCGGATGGCGAGCTGCAGGCGGACGCGGCCCTGGTGCCGGAGGTGTGCGCGCGCAAGGCGCCGGATTCGCCGCTCGCGGGTCGGGCGAACGTCCTCGTGTTCCCGGACCTCGGCGCGGCGAACATCGCCTACAAGCTCGTCGAGCGACTCGGGGGCGCCCGCGCCCTCGGGCCTATCCTCCAGGGGCTGGCGCGCCCGCTGTGTGACCTGTCGCGGGGAGCGGACGTGGAAGACATCGTTCACGTGGCGTGCATCGCCTCGCTCCTGGCGGAGTGACCTCCCACTCCCGGATGGGCCCTTGAAGGCGCGCCGCTCGCTGAGCCAGAACTTCCTGATCGACCCGAACCTGCAGCGGAAGGTCGTCGATGCCCTGGAGGTGGAGCCGGCCGACACGGTCCTCGAGGTCGGCCCCGGCCACGGGGAGCTCAGCGCGCACCTGGTCGGCCGAGTCGCGCGGCTGGTGCTGGTCGAGAAGGACGACCATCTGGCCGAGGAACTCGCCGTCCGCTGGTTCGCCCGAGACGATGTCGAAGTCGTGCACGGGGATGCGCTGGAGGGAGACCTGGCCGGGCTGGTGGCGTCCCCGTACCGGGTCCTGTCCAACCTCCCGTACGGCATCACGACGCCCCTGTTGTTCCGGTTCCTGGCTCTGGCGCCGGCGCCTGTCCGGATCGTGGTCACGGTGCAGAAGGAGGTGGGCGAGCGCATCGTCGCCGGACCGGGGAGTCGCGACTACGGGAGCCTGTCGGTGGGGGTCCAGACCCGGGCCGAGGCGCGGATCGCCTTCCCGGTGAGCCGCAACGCGTTCCGGCCCATACCCGACGTCGAGTCGGTGACGGTCATCCTCGATCCCGATCCCGGACGCATCTCGGCACTGCCGGAGCCCGGGCTCCGGCGCCTGACCCGCGCGGCGTTCGGATGGCGGCGCAAGCAGATGCAGAAGATCCTGCGCTCGGCGCCCGGGCTCGCCCTGGGGCGGGAGCGTGCCGAGGCGCTGTGCCGGTCCCTCGGACTGGACCCGCGCAGCCGCCCCGAGCAGGTGGCGCCCGAGCTGTTCGTGGCCCTGGCCCGGCGCCTCGAGGAGACGGAGTTCGGAGGAGTGGACACCGACGCCTGAGCGGGCCGCTCGGGGTGGCTCGGAGGGGGCCGGCGGTCCACCGGGAGGCAGGGGGGAGGCCGCGGACCGACCTCGCTCCGTCACGGTTGAGTCCGCCGCGCCATCGCTCTATCTTGGCCTTGTGAAGCCTTTCACAAGCGACCCCGCGACCCCGCCATGAGCCCTAGCGGGCAGCGCCGAATCTCCGAGTCTACGGTTCGACGCCTGTCGGTGTACCTGCGCTTCCTGCGCGAGCTGACCCGGCAGGGCAGGGAGCTCGTTTCCAGCCGCCAATTGGCCCGCGGCTGCGGGACCACCCCCGCACAGGTGCGGAAGGACCTCAGCCTGTTCGGCTCGTTCGGCAAGCGAGGGCGCGGCTACACGGTGGACGAGCTGCGGCGGACGCTGGAGGGGATCCTCGGCCTGGGACGGCGCTGGCGGGTGGCCCTGGTCGGCGTCGGCAAGATAGGCTCCGCGCTCCTGGGCTACCAGGATCTGGCGAGGCGAGGGTTCGACATCGCGGCCGCGTTCGACTCCGACCCGGCCAAGACCGGGCAGGTCGTGTCGGGCGTGCGGCTGTACTCGGCCGAGCGTCTCACGGAGGTCGTGAGGATGCAGCACATCGAGCTCGGAATCATCGCCACGCCGCCCGAGTCCGCGCAGGCCGTGGCCGATGAGCTCGCGGGCGCGGGCGTGGGCGCGATCCTCAACTTCGCTCCGGTCGAGATCGACGTGCCGGACAACGTCACTGTGCGTACCATGGACGTGGCGCTCGAGCTGGAGGGCCTCAGCTTCGTGCTGACGAGCGGAGACCGGATGCCGTCGCGGAAGTGACGGTCGCGGGGCGGAGCCAGCGGTACGGAGTCGAGGACATGGTGACGATGGGCGAGCGGGGCGTCGGTATCGCGAGCGAGATCGGGAACCTGCGGCGGGTCATTTGCCACAGCCCGGGTCCGGAGCTCACGGTGGTCACGCCCGACAACCGGCAGGACTACCTGTTCGACGACATCCTGGACCTGGAGCGTGCGCGCCGGGAGCACGGGCGCTTCGTGACGCTCCTGGAGCGCTTCGCCGAGGTCCACGAAGTGTCGGACTTGCTGGTGGACGTCCTGGCCGAGCCCGAGGCCCGGGAGGAGCTCCTGCAGGGCTCGGACGACGCCTTCCGTGAACGGGCGCGCGAGGCCCGGCCCGAGGAGCTGGCCCGCCTGTTCATCGAGGGCGAGGAGAGCCACGGGGGCGCCCTGGCCGGGCTGGTCAACGAGGCGGGCTACAGCCTTCCACCGCTCCCCAACCTGTTCTTCACCCGCGACGCGGCCCAGGTGATCGGGGACGGGGTGGCGATCTCCGCCATGCGCCACGAGGTGCGCTGGACCGAAGAGCTCATCATGCGGACCCTGTTCCGGCACCATCCCGCGCTACAGAACCGGGGATTGCTGTACGACGGCACGCGCGAGCGACGCATGAACACGAGCATCGAGGGGGGCGACGTGCACGTGCTGCGCGAGGACCTGGTGCTGGTCGGACTCTCCGAGAGGACGAGCGCGGCCGGCATCGACGCCCTCGCCGAGCGGCTCCTGGCCATGACGCCCGTGTCCAACCTGCTCGTCGTCATCCTCCCGCCGCACCGAACCTCCATCCACCTCGACATGATCTTCACGATGCTGGACCGGGAGCAGTGCTGCGTGTTTCCGCCGTACTTCCTGGGGCCCACCCGCCTTCCGGTGCTGCACGTGGGCGTCGCCGACCGCGAGACGCGCGAACGAGAGGACCTGTTCGAAGCCCTGGCCGATCTCGGCATGCCGCTCACGCCCATCCCCTGCGGGGGCGACCGGCGGACCATGCAGGAGCGGGAGCAGTGGGGAAGCGGCTGCAACCTGTTCGCGGTGGGGCCGGGGCGGCTCCTCGCCTACGACCGCAACGAGCACACCCTGGAGGCGCTGGAGCGCGAGGGCGGCTTCCGCATCATTCGCAGCGTCGACTTCCTCACGGGCGACGAGTGGGTCGAGGATGACGAGCGCTTCGTAATCGCGTTCGAGGGGACCGAGCTGGTGCGGGGCGGGGGCGGACCGCGCTGCATGACGATGCCGGTGCTGCGGGACCCGGTGGCGTGAATCCGGGCGTCCGCTTCTCCCCGTCGTCCACGCTGGTGGCGCGCGCCCTGGAGGAGCTGGAGCGGGGACCCCGCTCGGCCTCCGACCTGGCGCGCGCGGTGCTCGGCGTGCGTGCCGCCCCGCCGGGCGTGGCGGAGCGCATCGTGCAGGAGTTGTTGGCCGGAGAGCGGCGCGTGGAGCGGGCCGGCGAGGATCGCTGGCGGCTGACGCGCGAGCGATCCCCGTCCGGGCCCCTGGCGGCGCTGAGCTACGTGGTCGTGGATGTCGAGACTACGGGCGCCTCGCCGGGCCGCGGCGACCGTATCACCGAGATCGCCGCCGTCGAGGTCCGACATGGGGCGATCACGGACGAGTTCTCGTCGCTGGTCAACCCGGGGATGCCGATCCCGGCGTGGATCTCGCGCCTGACCGGCATCTCGGACGACATGGTGTGCGACGCGCCGCGCTTCGAGGAGATCGCCGGGCTCGTGCGTGAGCGGCTGGAGGGCCGCGTGTTCGTGGCCCACAACGCCCCGTTCGACTGGCGGTTCGTCTCAGCCGAGATGCGACGGGCGGCGTCCGTGCTTCCGTCGGGGCCCCGCCTGTGCACGCTCCGCCTGGCGCGCCGGGCGCTGCCCGGCCTGGCCCGCAAGGGCCTCGACTCGGTCACCGAGTACTACGGGATCGAGATCGAGGGACGCCACCGGGCGGGAGGGGACGCCGTGGCCACGGCGGGGGTTCTCCTGCGTCTGCTCGAGGAGGTCGAGCGCCGCGGTTTCACGGAATGGGGTGACCTGCAGGGCTGGCTGTCCGGCCCTCGGGGCGCCCCTCGGTAGGAGGAGGAAGAGGCGATGCTGGTGTACGAGCGGGACGGGTTCTCGGTGAGCACCGTGATGGCCGGGGGGCTGCGGCTGGATGGAGGGGCGATGTTCGGCGTTGTCCCCAAGCCCCTGTGGGAGCGGCGAATCCCGGCTGACGATCGCAACCGGATCCCACTCGCCATGCGGTGTCTCCTCATCGAGACCGGCGACCAAACCCTGCTGGTCGATTCCGGCCTCGGCAACAAGGAGGAGGAGAAGTTCCGGAGCATCTACGGCGTCGACAACGAGGGCTCGCCCACGCGCCTCGAGGACGAGCTACGGACCCTGGAGGTGGAGCCCGAAGACGTGGACATGGTGCTGTGCACCCACCTGCACTTCGACCACGCCGGGGGCGCCACGCTGCGTGAGGCCGACGGGACGATCCGGCCGTCCTTCCCCAACGCCACCTACCTGATCCGGCGCGGCGAGTGGGACTTCGCTCACCGGGACAACGAGCGCATCCAGGCCAGCTACCTGCGCCACAACATGGATCCGCTCCTCGAGGCGGGCGTGGTGGAGTTCCTCGAGGAGGACACCGAGGTCGTGCCCGGTGTACGGATGGTCCGGACGCCGGGCCACACCCCCCATCACCAGTCCGTTCTCATCGAGCACGGCGACACGACCCTGTTCTACCTGGCCGACCTGGTGCCCACCCGAGCGCACGTACCGTTGCCCTGGATCATGGGCTACGACGTCGAGCCCCTGGTGACGCTGGAGGCCAAGCGAGAGTGGCTCACGCGCGCGGCGCGGGAGGGCTGGGTCCTGGTGTTCGAACACGATCCGGAGGTGGCTTACGGCTGGGCCGGACCCGGCGGTGAGCGTGGAGGTTGTGAGCTGGTCAGCCCGGCGCAGGATCCGGTGCGGGACTCATCACGCATAACCTGATATGGAAGGCATCAATAATATGTCAAATAAGGATATGACTCCAGTTATCGTGGCGGCCGCACGGTTGCCCACGGGTCGGTTTCTCGGCACGCTCTCGTCGCTGACGGCGCCGCAGCTCGGCGCCCGGGCCATCCGGGCGGCGGTGGAGCGCTCCGGAGTCGACCCGCACGAGCTGGACGAGGTCATCATGGGCAATGTCATCCAGGCGGGGGTCGGGCAGGCGCCGGCGCGCCAGGCGGCCATCCACGGCGGCGTTCCGGACTCGGTGCCCGCCGTGACGATCAACAAGGTGTGCGGGTCGGGGCTCAAGTCCGTCATGCTGGCCGCGCAGGCGATCCGGGCCGGCGACGGCCGGGCGTACGTGGCGGGCGGCATGGAGTCGATGTCCAATGCTCCCTATTTCGTGCGGGGTTACCGCGAGGGAGTCAAGTTCGGGGACCGGACCCTGGTGGATGGCCTCGTTCACGACGGTCTGTGGTGCTCGTTCGGCGGCTGCCACATGGGAGGGCACGCCGAGTACACGGCCGCGAAGGCCGGGATCGGGCGGGAGGAGCAGGACCGCTTCGCCCTGGCGAGTCATCAGAAGGCGATCCGGGCCATCGATGCGGGCGAGTTCGAGGCCGAGCTGGTGCCCGTCGAGATCCCGGGCCGGAAGGGCTCCACCGTGCTCGAGGTCGACGAGACGCCCCGGCGTGACACGAGCTACGAGAAGCTCTCGTCGCTGCGTCCGGCGTTTCCCGACGACGCCCCCGACGACATCGAGGAGCTCACGGTCACGGCGGGTAACGCTCCGGGGCTCAACGATGGCGCGGCGGCGACCCTCGTCACGTCCCGGGCGTACGCCGAAGCCAACGGCCTGGACACGCTCGCGACGATCTCGGCATATTCGGTCGGCGCCACGGCCCCGCGGGACCTGTTCTTCGCCCCGGTGGATGCGGTGCGCCGCCTGATGGAGAAGGAAGGGACCTCGATCGATGATTACGGGCTGGTGGAGATGAACGAGGCCTTCGCCGTGCAGGCCCTGGCGGACGCTCGGGAGCTCGGCATCGACGCGGAGCGCCTCAACGTACGGGGCGGCGCCGTGGCGCTGGGCCACCCGATCGGAGCCTCGGGCGCGCGCATCCTCACGACCCTTGTGTACGCGATGCGGGATCGTGGCGTGCACAGGGGCATGGCCACCCTGTGTCTGGGTGGCGGCAACGCCGTAGCCATGAGCGTGGAGAGATCATGAGTCGAGACATCGCCACCGCGACCGGTTCGTGGGGGACCCGGGTGTCCGGGGTGCCCCGGTCGCTGCGTCGAGCCGCCGTCGTGCTGGGCTTCGCCGTGCTCACGGCGATCGGCGCACGGATCGCCGTGCCGCTCCCCGGCAGTCCGGTCCCGTTCACCTTCGAGGTGGTGGCCGTCCTGGCCGCGGGGTTCCTGCTCGGTCCGAGACTGGGCGCGGCCAGCCAGGTGACGTACCTGGCGGCCGGGGCTGCCGGCCTGCCGGTGTTCGCGGCGGGCGGAGGGCTGGCCTATCTACTCGGCCCGACGGGCGGCTACCTGCTGGCCTACCCGGTCGCGGCCCTCGTCGTGGGAATGGTGGCGAAGGGCCGGGGACTCGGGGGGCAGACGGCCGGTCTCCTGCTCGGCGTCGCCGTCATCTACCTGGGTGGGGTGGCGTGGCTCGCGCCCTCTCTGGGCGTCGGACGCGCGGTCGCGGTCGGCGCCGCTCCCTTCGTGGTCGTGGATCTCCTGAAAGTGATGTTCGTCCTGCTCTCGGGACGACGGGCGAGGTTCGGGCTGAGCCGGCTCCGGGCCTGAACCGGGGCTGCGGCGGCCGCGAGCTCCGCCCCCGGTGAAGCGACCCGGCGCCCCGCGGTCGCGATGAAGCTGCTCGTCGGGTCCGAGGGACGTCTCCGCGCGGGATGGCGCCTGGTGGTCTTCGGGTTGCTGGTCGCCGGAGCCTACCTGTTCCTGGGCGGCGTCACGTGGGCGATCTTCCCGGGGCTCAGGAGCGGTCGTGGTCTGGTGCCGGCCGCCGGCGTCGGCGTGGCGCTCCTCGCGGTCCTCGGAGCGACGTGGGCGATGGCCCGGGCGGTGGAGCGGGTTTCGCTCACGGCGCTCGGCTTGCCGCGCGACCGCGCCGCGGTCGCCGAGGCGGCCCGCGGGTTCCTGGTGGGATTGACGCTCATGGCGCTGGTGGTGGGCGTCCTGGCCATCACGGGCGCGGTGAGTTGGCGCCCGGACCGGGGAACCGGGAGCTGGACCGGGACCGTGGGACTGGCGACGCTGTTCCTGGCCGTCGGCGCCATCGAGGAGGAGCTCCTGTTCCGGGGGTATCCGCTCCAGGTGCTGGCCGAGGCGCTCGGCGGCCCCGTGGCGGTCGTGCTCACGGCGGTGGGCTTCGGGCTCCTCCACCTGTTCAATCCGGGGCTGGACCGTCTCGCCCTGCTGAACATCGTGGTGGCCGGGATCCTGCTGGGCGCCGCGTACTGGCGCACGTACAGCCTGTGGTTTCCGGTCGGGATCCACCTGGGCTGGAATTGGACCATGGGCGTGGCGGCCGGCCTGCCCGTGAGCGGCATCGGCGCGGGCACGCCCGGGTTCCCCTTTCTGGACACGCCGGGCTTCGACGCTACAGTCCACGGTCCGGCCTGGTGGTCCGGCGGCCGATTCGGACCGGAAGCGGGAGTGGCGGTCACGGCCGTGGCGCTGGTCGGCATCGCCTGGCTCGCGCGCACGGGGCGCCTGCGCCGCGCCGAGCGGATCCGCTCGGCGGGGGCGCTGCCCGAGCGGCGGGCCGGCAGGGAAGGGCGCGGGGACGAGGCTGCACGCGGGGGATCCTGACCGGGAGGAGATGAGGATGAAGGCCGAAGATATCCGGAGGGCCGGGGTGGTCGGCGCCGGCACCATGGGGAACGGGATCGCGCACGTGCTGGCCCTGGCGGGCATCGCCACGCATCTCGTGGACGTGGACGACGCAGCGCTGGAACAGGGGATCGCCACGATCCGCAAGAACCTCGAACGTCAGGTGGCCAGGCAGGCGGTGGCCGAGGCCGAGGCTGAGGCGGCGCTGGCTCGCGTTGAGTCGTCGACGTCGCTGGAGGACCTCGCCGGCTCGCAGATCGTGGTCGAAGCGGCGCCCGAGCGTGCCGACATCAAGGCGAGGATCTTCGAGGAGCTCTCGGGCATTCTCGACCCCGGGACGCTGCTGGCCTCGAACACGAGCTCCATCGCCATCACTGGCCTCGCCTCGCACGTCGCCCATCCGGAGCGCGTGATCGGCATGCACTTCATGAACCCGGTGCCCGTGATGCGGCTCGTCGAGGTGATCCGGGGCCTGGAGACTTCGGACGGGACGACCGCGCTGGTCATGGAGCTTTCACGGCGGCTGGGGAAGACGCCGGTCGAGGTGTCCGACTACCCGGGATTCGTCTCGAACCGCGTCCTCATGCCCATGATCAACGAGGCGATCTTCTGCCTTATGGAGGGCGTGGCGACGCCAGAGGCCATCGACACGGTGATGAAGCTCGGCATGAACCACCCGATGGGGCCGCTGGCCCTGGCGGACCTGATCGGCCTCGACACGTGTCTCCACATCTGCGAGGTGTTGCACGCGGAGCTTGGAGACGACAAGTACAGGCCCTGCCCGCTGCTCCGGAAGTACGTCGCGGCGGGGCGGCTGGGGCGGAAGACGGGGCGGGGCTTCTACGAGTATGGCGATGGCTGACACGTATGGTGACATCGATCTGACCGAGGAGCAGCTCCAGATTTGCCGTCTGGCGCGGCGCTTCGCGGAGGAGGAGGTCCTTCCAGGGGCGGTCCGGCGCGACCGGGACGAAGACCACTTCGATCGGGCCATCGTGGACCGCCTCGGGGAGCTCGGCTTCCTGGGCATGATGATCCCCGAAGCCTGGGACGGCCTCGGGCTCGGGCTGGACACCTACCTGATGGCGCTCGAGGAGATCGCCCGTGCGGATGCGTCGGTGGCCGTGTCCATGAGCGTCCACAACTCGCTGCCCACGCAACTGCTGCTCCGCCACGGGACCGAGGAGCAGAGAGACCGCTGGCTGCGGCCCATGGCACGCGGCGAGCTCCTGGGGGCGTTCTCGCTGTCGGAGGCGGGCTCGGGGAGCGATGCAGCCAGCCTGTCGGCCCAGGCGCGGCGTGACGGGGACGACTGGGTGCTCAGCGGCGAGAAGATGTGGGCCACGAACGGCGCCTCGGCCGACCTCATCCTCCTGTTCGCCCGCACGGACACCCCCGAGGACCGCCGGGGGACTCACGGGATCGGCGCCTTCATCGTCCCCACGGATGCGCCCGGCTATCGCGCGGGCAAGAAGGAGCGCAAGCTGGGCCTGCGCGGCTCCGAGACCGTGGCCGTGCACCTGGAGGACGTCCGCCTGGGGCCCGAGCACCTCCTCGGCGAGCCGGGAGAGGGGTACCGATACGCCCTGGGCGCCCTCGAGGGAGGGCGCCTGGGCATCGCCGCCCAGGCGGTGGGAATCGCGGGGGCCGCGCTCGAGCATGCGGTCGCTTACGCCGCCGAGCGCGAGCAGTTCGGGCGTCCGATCAAGGACTTCCAGGGCCTCCGGTTCAAACTCGCCCGCATGGGTCTCCGGGTGGAGGCCTCGCGCGCCTTGCTCCATCGCGCCGCGCGGGTCTACATGAAGGGAGAGACTCGGCAGCGGATGCTCTCGAGCATGGCCAAGCTGGAGGCGAGCGAGGCGGCCATGGAGGTGACCAGGGAGGCGGTCCAGGTGCTGGGAGGCTACGGCTACACGAGAGAATACCCCGTGGAGCGGCTCTTCCGGGACGCCAAGGTCACGGAGATCTACGAGGGCACCAGCGAAGTACACCAGATCATCATCGCCAAGGAACTCTACTCACAGCGAGGTACGGACCAGTGACGCATCCCGGCATAGAGGTACCCGAGCAGGTGGCCCGCGAGGGTGAGCTCGCCTCGAGCGAGATCTTCGAACTGCTGGCCGAGCATGGGCACGAGCAGGTCCTGTTCACCCACGAGCCGTCGTGCGGCTACCGCGGCATCATCGCCATCCACGACACGACGCTGGGCCCGTCGCTGGGTGGCACGAGATACTGGAACTACGAGAGCAATTGGGACGCGGTCGTAGACGTGCTGCGCCTCTCCCGCGGCATGACCTACAAGGCCGCCGTGGCCGGGCTGAACCTGGGTGGCGGAAAGTCCGTCATCATCGGGGACAACCGCCGTCAGGACCGTGAGATGACCATGCGGGCGCACGGCCAGGCCGTGGAGAGCATGGGGGGACGCTACATCACCGCGGAGGACGTGGGAACGTCCGTTGAAGACATGGACTTCGTCCACATGGAGACCGACTACGTGGTCGGGATCGCCGGACGCTCGGGCGACCCCTCGCCGGTGACGGCGTACGGCGTGTTCCGGGGGATCAAGGCGTGCGCGCAGCGTCGTTACGGTTCCGACGACCTCGACGGCCGCACGGTCGCGGTCCAGGGGGCCGGGCACGTGGGCTACCACCTGGCGGAGTACCTGATCGAGGACGGCGCCCACGTGGTCGTCACCGACATCGACTCCAACCGCGTCGACCGGGCGGTCGAGGAGTTGGGGGCTGAGCGCGTCGAGCCCGATGGGATCTACGAGGTCGACGGGGACGTTTTCGCGCCGTGCGCTCTGGGCGCCATCCTCAACGAGGAGACGATCCCGCGCCTGCGGGTCGACATCGTGGCCGGGGCGGCCAACAACCAGCTCGCTGATGAGGATGACGACGATCGGCTGGCCGAGCGGGACATCCTGTACGCTCCGGATTACGTCATCAACGCCGGGGGCCTCATCAATGTGTACTCGGAGCTGGTGAGCTGGTCCCTGGAGCGCTCCAAGCGCAAGGCGGGCGAGATCTACAGCACGCTGCTGCAGGTCTTCCAGCTGGCCGAGGAGCGCGGCATCACCAGCGCGGTGGCCGCCGACGAGCTCGCCCAGCGGCGGGTCGAGCGGGTAGCGCGTCTCCACCGCCGGCACGTCTGATCCCGATGGAGGCCGGTCGGACCGGGAGCGGAAGAGATGCCAACCGGGGGGTGGATGGCGCGCTGGTCGGTCCCGCCTGGCAGGACCGGCGGCTGAGCGATGTCGATCCCGAGGTCCACGCGGCCGTACGAGACGAGACCGAGCGCCAGCGCACGGGCCTCGAACTCATCGCGAGCGAGAACTTCTGCTCCTCGGCGGTGCTCGAGGCCATGGGATCCCCGCTCACCAACAAGTACGCCGAGGGGTTGCCGGGGAAGCGATACTACGGCGGCTGCGAGTTCGTGGACGTGGCCGAGGACCTGGCCCGCCGGCGTGCGTGCGAGCTGTTCGGGGCCGAGCACGCCAACGTCCAGCCCCACAGCGGTGCCCAGGCCAACATGGCGGCCTACGCGGCCTTCCTCTCCCCTGGCGACGCGATCCTCGGGATGAACCTCACCCACGGGGGGCACCTCACCCACGGTTCGTCGGTCAACTTCAGCGGCAAGCTCTATCGCGTGGCGGAGTACGGAGTGCGGGAGGCGGACGGTCGGCTGGACGTGGACGCGCTGGTCGCGGCGGCGCGCGAGCACCGGCCGGGCGTCATCATGGCGGGCTGGAGCGCCTACCCCCGGATCCTGCCCTTCGACACGTTCGCCGGGATCGCTGCCGAGGTCGGAGCTCGCCTCATCGTGGACATGGCCCACTTCGCCGGACTGGTGGCGGCGGGAGTGCACCCGAGCCCGGTTCCGCACGCGGACGTGGTGACCACGACGACCCACAAGACACTGAGAGGGCCGCGTGGCGGGATGATCCTGTGCCGGGAGGAGCACGCCAGGGCCATCGACAAGGCCGTGTTCCCACGCACGCAGGGCGGTCCGCTCATGCACGTGATCGCGGCCAAGGCCGTGTGCCTCAAGGAAGCGCAGTCCGAGGGCTTCCGTCGCTACGGGGCACGGACGGTCGAGAACGCCCGGGCGCTGGGACGCGCCCTGGAGGCACGAGGCTGGACTCTGGTCTCGGGTGGGACGGACACCCACCTCCTCCTGGTGGACCTGCGTGACACCGAGCTGACCGGGAAGGACGCCGAGGAGCTCCTGGGCCGCGCCGAGATCACGGTAAACAAGAACACGATCCCCGGAGAGACTCGCTCTCCCTTCGTGACCTCCGGGATCCGGATCGGCACGCCCGCCGTCACCACCCGCGGCATGGGCCCCGAGGAGATGGAAACGATCGCTGGATGGATCGACCGGGTCCTGCGCTCCGCGGGCGAGGGCGCCACGATCGATGGGGTGCGCGGCGAGGTTCACGAGCTCACCTCCGCCTTTCCACTGTACCGCGAGACGCCCTGCGACCGGGGAGCCTGACGGACGCGGTCCTCGTGCCCGTCGGCGAGGCGGAGGCCGAGCTCCGCGCACGCGGCTCGCGCTTCCTGGCGCGCGCGGGCCGGGCCGCGACGCGCCGGGAGGCGGAGGACTTCCGGTCCCGCGCCCGACGATGCCACCACGACGCCACCCACCACGTGCTGGCGTTCCTTCCCCTGGAAGGCGCCGCCTGGTGGGACGACGACGGAGAGCCGTCGGGGACCGGAGGCAGGCCCGTGCTCGACGCCATCCAGGGGTCCGGGCTCCGACAGACGGCCGTCGTGGTCACGCGCTGGTTCGGCGGAACCAGGCTCGGAACGGGCGGGCTCTCCCGTGCGTACGCCGGCGCCGCGGCTCTCGCGCTCTCGGATCTTCCCGGCCGCCCCGCGGTGCCCGCCGCTCGATGCCTCGTCCGCTTCGATCATCCCGATACGGGCGCCGTGATGCGTCTGCTGGATGCCGCCGGGGCTCGGCGGGGGAAGCCGCAGTACGAGACCCGGGTCAGCCTCGAGGTCCTGCTTGCGCGCGACCGGCGCCCGGAACTGGCCCGCGCGCTGGCCGACGCCACCGGGGGCCGGGCGCGCCTCGAGCTCGTGCGGGACGAGGGTCTGCTGGTCCTGGCGGAGGGTGGCGGGGGGGCGACTTGACGCTTGATTTCGCGTTCTCCTACTTTTCAGCGTATGCATTCCGGGCTCGAGACCCGTCGGGGTTCGGTCCGACCCGGCGAGGGAAGGGCCCGACGGCCGTGGATGAAGGGGCGATGGACGGGAGCCAGATCCTCACGCAACTGAGGCGCCGCGACCCGCGCTACACGGAGGAGGCCTATCTCTTCGTGCTCGCGGCGCTGCACCACTGTCTCGAAGAGCTCGACGAGCCGCGGCACGTCTCCGGTTCCGAGCTGGCGACGGCGGTGCGGGACCTGGCCCTGTCCCGCTTCGGACCGATGGCGCGGACCGTGCTCGAACACTGGGGCGTCCACGCCACGCGTGATCTGGGGGAGATCGTCTTCCTGCTGGTGGAATCGGGGATCCTGATCAAGCAGGACTCCGATTCGCGTGAGGATTTCGAGGGTCTGTACAGCTTCGAAGAGGCGTTCGAGACGGGCTATCCGTGGGCAGCCCTGGAAGGAGAACGCTTCATCTGAGGGCCGTCTAGGCCCATCATGCACCTGCCCGGATGCTTGCCAGGACGCGGGGTCGTCGGATCGGGGCGGGACGGTCGGGAGGGGGTGATCGCGTGGACGAGCTCGGTAGCTTCCCGGACTGCCTGAAGTGCGAGAACGGTATCTTGCTGCCGCTCTCGGACTACGGCCGAGACGGGGCCACCATCCGGTACAAGGCGTGGGTCTGCTCCAACCCCGAGTGCGGCTTCAACATCCGCATCGACAACGGCGAGATCAGCTTCGGCCGCACGGTCTCCCAGTCCTACCGCTGACCGGCTCGGCTCCGTGCGGCGTGGCTCGACACCGGGGCGGATCCTGAGCTCGCGGACCCCTTCGATCGACGTGAACCGCACGCAGGTGTGGCTCCCGACGGCCGGGGAGATGGCGGCGCTGGATCGGGACGCCACGGCGTCGGGGCACACCACCGAACGGACCCTGATCGAGACGGCCGGACGGGAGGTCGCCCGTCAGGTCGCCCTGCGCTTCCCCGAGGGTCCCGTGGCAGCGCTGCTGGGCAGCGGCCACAACGGTGCCGATGCCCTGGTCGCCCTCCGCTCGCTGCGGGCCTGGGGAAGGGACGTCACGGCGGTCCGGTGCGGGAGTTCGCTCCCAGATCCGGAAGTGCGGGCCGGCTGGGAGCTCGAGGTGCGGGAGCCCTCGGCACTCGAAGCGACGTGCCGCTCGGCCGCCGTGGTGCTCGACGGGCTCCTGGGCACGGGCGTCACCGGCGCGCCGCGCGAGCCCGCCGCCACCTTCATCGCCCAGCTGAACGCCATCTCCGGGCCGGTCGTGGCCGTGGACGGTCCGAGCGGCGCCGACTTCACCACGGGGCGCACGCCCGGCGCGTGTGTGCGGGCCACCGTCACCGTGTGCCTGGGTTGGCCCAAGCTCGGACTCCTGCTCCACCCGGCGCGCGGGTACTGCGGCGAGCTCGTGTGCGTGGAGATCGGCTTTCCCCCTTTCGCCGGGGATCGCTTTGGAGCGCGGGCCATCACGGCGCGCTGGGCGACCGAGCTCCTGATCGAGCGGGGCCCGGAGGCACACAAGGGCGAGGCCGGCTACCTGGTCCTCGTGGCGGGGCAGGCCGGCATGGCGGGAGCCTCGGTGCTGGCGGCGCGCTCCGCCGTTCGCGCCGGAGCGGGCATCGTCCGGGTGGTCGGGGACCCCGCCAACCGGATCGTCCTCCAGTCCGCCGTGCCGGAGGCCCTGTTCGTCGGCTGGGACGACGACCGGGCCGTGCGGGAGAGCCTCGAGTGGGCCGATGCCGTGGCGGTGGGGCCGGGTCTTGGCGGCGGACCCGAGCGCCGCGGGCTCGTCCAGCGAATGCTGGAGGGCCGGGGTGGACGCCCCGTCGTCGTGGATGCGGACGGGCTCAACGCCTTCGCCGGCCGGATGGAGGCACTGGCGAACCTCCTGGATGGAACGGCCGTCATCACGCCCCACCCGGGGGAGCTGGCGAGGCTGCGCGGTGGAGAGCTGAGCGCCATCCTCGAAGACCGGCCCGGGGCCGCGCGCGCGACGGCCCGGGACCTGGGCGTGCCGGTCCTCCTCAAGGGAATCCCCGCGCTCGTGGCCCTGCCGGCCGGTCCCCTGCGGGTAGCCACGGCCGGGGGCCCGGCCGTGGCGTCGGGCGGCTCCGGCGACGTCCTCACCGGCATCGTGGGCGCGTACCTGGCCGCCGGCCTCGGACCCGCGGACGCGGCCACGGCGGCCCTCATGATCGGGGGGCTCGCCGCAGACCGCTCGCCCTGCCCGGAGGGCCATCTGCCCACCGACGTGCCCGACCGGCTCCCGGTCGTGCGCGCCGGGATGACCTCCGCCTCGCCGCCTCCGCCGGGCCCCGTGCTGTTCTCGCTCCCGGCGTCCCGGTCGGCCGGGGGCTGACCGGACGGTGGACACGCCGCTCGCCCCGGGCCCGGAGTTCGACCGGATCCGGTCCCTGGTGAGCACGGTGGCCGACCTGGCGCCGGCCGCCGAACAGGGGCGGGGTCCGGGAGATGATGCGGCCCTCGTCGATGTGCCGGCCGGCGAGACCCTCGTGGTGAGCACGGACCTTTCCATCGAGGGGGTGCACTTCGAGCGGGCCTGGCTGCGGTGGGAGACCGTCGGGTTCCGGGCCGTCACCGGAGCGCTGAGCGACCTGGCGGCCATGGCGGCCCGCCCGCTCGGCGTCCTCCTGTCCATCGCTCTACCCCCGGAGCTGGACCGCGAGGTACTCGATGCCCTCGGGGTCGGCGCCGGGCGAGCCCTGGCCGGGGCAGGGTGCTCGCTCCTGGGCGGAGACCTCTCCCGCTCCCCCGGACCGGTGGTGCTCGACGCGGTCGTGCTCGGGTCGGCGACCCGTCCGGTGCGGCGGAGCGGAGCGCGGCCCGGCGACGACGTGTGGGTGACGGGGGAGCTGGGTGGAGCCGCCCTGGCCGTGCGGCAGTGGCGGCAGGCGCTGGAGCCCGACCCGCGTGCCCGGCGTGCGTTCGAGCGCCCGCGGGCCCGACTGGCCGAGGCACGCTGGCTGGCGGATCAAGCGGACGTCGGGGCGCTCATCGACCTGTCGGATGGCCTGGCGGGGGACGCGGCCCAACTGGCGGCCGCCTCGGGCGTCAGGGTCGAGATCGACGTCATCGAGATTCCCCTGGCGCCGCCCCTGGCGGAGTTCAGCGATCGGAGCGCCGCTCTGAAGCTGGCGGCAGGCGGGGGAGAGGACTACGAGCTCCTGCTGACGGCACCGGCCGGCGCCTTGCAGCCACTCCGTGCGGCCTTCGAGTCGCGCTTCGGAGCCCGGTTGACGCGCGTGGGCAGCATCACGGCGGGAGGGGGGGTCGAATGGAAGGGACCGGAGCACGGGCCGGTCGACATTCCGCTCACCGGATTCGATCACTTTGCGGCGGCCGAGTAGGTGGGCACGGGGGAGAGGTCGCGCGCCAGCCTCCCGCGTACGGCGCTCCTGGCGATCATCGGGGGGCCCGCGACGATCTTCTTCTCCCTCGTCTCGCTGTTCGGAGGACTGCTCCACGCCCCGCGCGGCCTCCACGACTGGGTGCATCGCACCTGGTCCCGCATCTTGCTGTCGCTGGCCGGGATCCGGCTGGAGGTCGAAGGACTCGGGAGCATCCGGTCCGGCGAGGAGCAGGTGGTCGTCGCCAACCACCAGTCGCTGTTCGACATCCTGGCCCTGTTCGCGGCGCTGCCCGTCTCCCTCCGCTTCATCGCCAAGATCGAGCTGAGCCGCATCCCGGTGTTCGGTGGGGCCATGCGACAGGCGGGACACGTGTTCATCGATCGGTCGGACCTGCGCCAGGCGATCCGGGCCATGCGGGCGGCGGGCGAGCGCATGCGGAAGGAAGGCCTCACCCTCGGGGTCTTCCCCGAGGGGACGAGGTCCACGGACGGGAGGCTCCAGCCCTTCAAGAAGGGCAGCTTCGTGCTGGCCATCGAGACCGGGACACGTCTGGTGCCTGTCGCCGTCGAGGGCGGCCGTGCGATCCTGCCCAGGGGGAGCCGGCTGCTGCACCCGGGACCGATGCGGATCCGATGCGCACCGGCCATCGAGCTCGATCGGCTCCAGCGGGAGGATCGGGACGCGCTCCTCGTGGAGACTCGGAGCGCCATCGCTGGCATGCTCGCGCGGTAGGAGTCGCCCCGCCCCGGGGTTGTCCCGGGCCCGTCGGCGCTGCAGCTTTCCGCCTTTGGGCGCGCGCGCGACAGTTCGGAGGTCCAATGTCGGTCATAGATCGCATACGTGGACGGGAGATCCTCGACTCCCGCGGGAACCCGACCGTGGAGGCCGACGTCCATCTCGCGAGCGGGGCCCGGGGCCGCGCGGCCGTCCCCAGCGGCGCCTCCACGGGTCGCCACGAAGCCCTCGAACTGAGGGACGGCGACCCCGAGCGCTACGGCGGCAAGGGCGTCCTTCGGGCGGTGGACCACGTGGAGGGCGAGATCCTCGAGGACCTGCGCGGCCACGAGCCATCGCCCCAGCCCGATGTGGACCGGCGTCTCATCGACCTCGATGGCAGTCCGGACAAGAGCCGCCTGGGCGCCAACGCCCTTCTCTCGGTGTCCATGGCCTGCGCCCGGGCGTCCGCCCGCGAGGCCGGTCAACCGCTCTACCGGTACCTGGGCGGCGAGGCCGCCACCCTGCTGCCGACCCCGATGCTCAACGTCCTCAACGGCGGTGCGCACGCGGACAACAACGTCGACATCCAGGAGTTCATGCTGGTGCCGCTGGGCCTGCCGCGGTTCTCCGAGGCGTTGCGCGCGGCCGCCGAGACTTTTCACGCGCTGCGGCGGACCCTGGCGCTCCGTGGTCTCGGTGGGGGCGTGGGCGACGAAGGGGGGGTCGCGCCGGACCTCGAGTCCACCGAAGCGGCCCTGGACCTCCTCGTGTCGGCGATCGAGGAGGCCGGGTACGTGCCGGGCGAGGAGATCGCCATCGCCATCGACGCGGCCGCCACGGAGTTCTACGACGCGGATGCGGGGACCTACCACCTGCGGGGAGCGGGCGTACAGCTCTCGGCGGACGAGCTGGTCGACCGCTACGTGGACTGGGTGGATCGCTACCCGATCGTGTCCGTCGAGGACGGACTCGCCGAGGACGACTGGGACGGCTGGCAGGTGTTGACGGACCGAATCGGCGGGCGGGTGCAGGTCGTGGGCGACGACATCTTCGTCACCAACGTGTCGCGCATCCGGCGCGGGATCGAGGAGGGCGTGGCCAACGCCGTTCTCATCAAGCTCAACCAGATCGGTACGGTGACGGAGACGTTGGACGCGATCACCACGGGATCGGCGGCGGGGTACGCCTCGGTGATCTCGCACCGCTCCGGCGAGACCGAGGACACCTTCATCGCCGACTTCGCGGTGGCTACCGGCTGCGGTCAGATCAAGACCGGTTCGGTGTGCCGGTCCGAGCGGGTCGCCAAGTACAACCGGCTTCTCCGTATCGAGGAGGAGCTCGGGAATCGAGCGGCGTACGCGGGCCGCGAGGCTTTCTCCCGTGCGTGAGACCGGTCGGCGGTGGATTCGGCGGGTGCTCCTGGTCGCCGTGTGGTGCGCGGGGGTGTACTACTTCTTCCTGGGTGGCGAGTATTCATGGCCGAACCTGCGCGCGCTGGAGCACGAGCGCACGGTGGCGTCCGCCCGGCTGGACTCGCTGCAGGTCGCCGCGGATTCGGTCTCTGCACGGGCCGACAGCCTGGCCACGGACTCGTTCGCGATCGAGCGCACGGCCAGGGAGCGATACGGCTTCCTGAGGGAGGGTGAGCACCTCTACCGCTTCGTAGGCGCCACGGGTCGCACGGTTGACCCATCCGGGTCCGGTGACTAGCTTTTTCGGCGCACTGCGGGGTGGAGCAGTCTGGTAGCTCGTCGGGCTCATAACCCGAAGGTCGCGGGTTCGAATCCCGCCCCCGCTACTGGGTCGACCCGAGGCCGGAGCCGAGCTCCGGCCGTAGCTTTTTCGGGGTCGGGGCAGGGTAGCTCAGCCTGGTAGAGCAAGGGACTCATAAGCCCTGGGCCGCGGGTTCGAATCCCGCCCCTGCCACTCTCGTCCTTCGATGCCGTCGATCGTATCGGCACTTTTGCCCGCCGCCGGGAGCGTCCCTAGCTTCCACCCGCCCGGAGCGCCTGCTCGCCCTCTACGTCCGCCGCGGCGCGCCGCCGGGTGGCCCCGGTGCTGGGGGTCGCGCGGCCGGAGGTCGGTGGACGCCGGACGGTTCCTTCCGAGAGCGAGGATGATGGGGAGCAAGCCAGCCAGGTCGGAGACGGCCCGGACGGGCCGGACACGGGTCGCTCCGGAAGGGCGAGCGCTGGTGGCCGTGGCCGCCGCGCTCGCCGCGCCGGCCCTGCTGGCGGCGCTCGTCGTGGACTCCTGGACCGTGTGGATCGTCGCGGGTGGCCTCGCGGCCCTGACCGCCAGCCTGGCCTTCTTCTTCCGGGATCCCGTCCGAACGGGGCCTCGTGGAGAGGCCCTCGTGCTGTCGGCGGCGGATGGCCTGGTGCTCGGGACGGCGGAGGTCGAGGCGGCGCCCTACCTCGAGGGACCTGCCCTGCGGGTCTCGGTGTTCCTTTCGTTGCTGGATGTCCACGTCAACTGGATTCCCGTGTCGGGCCGCGTCGAGTGGCGCGAGGATCGAAGCGGGGGCTTCCAGCCGGCCTGGCGTGAAAGCGCGAGTTCGGGGAACGCCAGTGTGGCGCTCGGGATTCGTCGGGACGACGGGCGCAGGGTGGTCGTTCGCCAGGTGGTGGGGCTCGTGGCCCGGAGGATCGTGAACCACGCGCACGAAGGGGACCGCGTCGAGCAGGGAGAGAGGATGGGCATGATGCGCTTCGGCTCCCGGGTGGACATCTTCCTGCCCCCCGATGCCGAGGTCATGGCCGCTCGCGGAGATCGTGCCATCGGGGGGACGACCGTGCTCGCCCGCCTCGGGCCTCCGGAGGACGAGTGATGGACGCCACGGCGGAGCGGTCCGGGAGGCGCGGCGCGACCCGTCGGTCGTCCGGTCCACGAGCCGATCCGACGCGCGGCCGGCGCCGACGTCGCGCGGTGCTCGTGCTTCCCAGCGCCTTCACCCTCGGCAACCTGTTCTTCGGCTTCTGGTCGGTGATCTCCTCCTTCCGCGGGCGGTTCGACCTGGCCGCCTGGCTGGTGATGCTCGCGGCCGTGTTCGATTGGCTGGACGGGAGAGTGGCGCACCTCTCGGCCGGAGACAGCGCCTTCGGTGGAGAGCTCGATTCCCTGGTCGATCTCGTCAGCTTCGGGATGGCACCGGCGATCCTCACCTACGCCGCCTTCCTGCGCGAAGAGTGGTCGTGGCTCATGTGCGGGGCCTTCGTCGGCGCCATGGCCGTGCGACTGGCTCGCTTCAACGTCGAGCAGGCCGGGGGCGCGAAAAGGTACTTCCTGGGGCTGCCCTCGCCGGCGGCCGGAGCGTTCCTCGCCATGCTCTACCCGTTCAGCACCACCGCCCTCTTCCAGCGGTGGCTGGCGGGGTGGCCATGGGCCACGATCGTGCCGGTCTCGGTGGTGGCGCTGGCAGTCCTCATGGTGAGCCACGTACCCTACGCCGCGCTGCGCCCCGGACTGCGCGGACGCAGGGCGAGGCTCGGCCTGGCCGGGCTGGTCGCGGCGCTGGTGCTGGTCGCCGTGGCGCCGGAGGAGACGCTGTTCCCGATCCTGGCCTTCTACGTGATGTTCGGCTTCGCCAGGGCCCTCGGCATGGGACTGGTCGACCGACTGGCCGGCCGCGCCGAGGTGGAGGCCGAGCTCTCCGGCAGCGACGGGGAGGTGGAGGCATGACGCTGGAGGAGTCGACGACGATCGAGGACGTCCGGGACGGCACGGGGGAGGGATTGTGCACGTCGGGCCCCGATGCGTCCTCACCCGCCCTCGTCTCCGCCATGCTGAGGTTCTCGGGCGAAGTCACGACCAAGTCGAGAGGCACCCGGGTGCGATTCCAACGGCGCCTTGCGAGCAACCTCGAAGAGGCGCTAGCGGCGCATGGAATTCGAGGAGAGCTCGAGGCGGATTGGAGCCGCATGTACATCGAGGGGGAAGAGGGCCTGCTCGAGGTCGTGCCCCGGGTGTTCGGCGTGAGCTCCTTCTCGCCCATCGAGGGCGCGTGTCCGGCGAGGCTCGAGGCGATCGTGGAGCTGGGACGAAAGCTGTTTGCCGATCGGGTGAAGGGACGGCGGTACGCCGTGAACGCGCGCCGCAGCGGTCACCACGACTTCAGCTCCTACGACGTGCAGAGGGAGCTGGGCACGGCGCTCAATCCGGGGGCCGTGGTCGACCTGGACGATCCGGAGGTCGAGGTGCGGGTGGAGGTGCGCGACGAAACGGCCCGGCTGTTCTCCGAGCGGCGATCCGGGTCGGGGGGATTGCCGCTCGGGGTGCAGGGTCGCGCTATTGCTCTCCTGTCGGGGGGATACGACTCGGCCGTGGCGGCCTGGATGGCGCTGCGGCGCGGCATCGAGCTCGACTACGTGTTCTGCAACCTCGGAGGCGGAGCGTACCGGCGCATGGTCACCGAGGTCGCGCTCGTGCTCGCCCGGCGCTGGAGCTACGGTACGCGGCCCACCCTGCACGTCCTCGACTTCGGAGAGGTCGTAGAAGCCATGCGCCGCCATGTCCGTCCGTCCTACCTGCAGGTGGTCCTCAAGCGCCTCATGTACCGGGCGGCGTGCAGCGTGGCCTCCCGGTGCGGGGCCGATGCGGTGGTCACGGGAGAGGCGGTCGGCCAGGTGTCCTCGCAGACACTCGCCAACCTCCGGGCCATCGATGGAGCCTCCGACCTTCCGGTCCTGCGGCCTCTGATCGGGTTCGACAAGCTGGAGATCATCGAGCGCGCGCGCGCGATCGGCACCTACGACCTGTCGTCCCGCATCAGGGAGTACTGCGCGCTGGTGCCCGACCACCCCGTGACGGCGGCCACGCCCGAACGGGTGGAGGCCCAGGAGGGTCGGCTCGATCCAGCGGTCCTCCAGGCTGCCCTGGCGGGTCACGATCGGCTCGATCTCCGCTCGATCGGCCCGCGGGAGGTCGTCACGGCCAACCTCTTCCTGGACCGGGTGCCCGACGACGCCGTGGTGCTGGATCTTCGCGCGCCGGAAGAGTACCGGACATGGCACTGGCCCGGGGCCCTGCTCCGCGACGAGGACGAGCTGTCGCGCGCGTCCTCGGCCTTGGACCGGGAACGCCCGTATCTCCTCTACTGCGAGGCCGGAACGAGAAGCGCGCACCTGGCGGAGCGTCTCCAGCGCGAGGGTATCGAGGCGTACAGCTTCCGGGGCGGAGCCCCGGCTCTACGTCGGCGTGAGGTGGCGGTCTCCCGGGGGGGCGCGTGAGGGCCGGGACGTCGGCGGTCGAGAGCGCCGCGCAGCTGCTGGCCGCCGTGCGCGCGGGAGGCGGCCCTCCCACGCACGTTGCCGTGATCATGGATGGCAACGGCCGGTGGGCATACGAGCACGGGCTGGCACGCTGGGAGGGACACCGCGAGGGGATGGCGGCGGTGCGCGAGACGGTCGAGGGAGCCCTGGAGGCGGGGCTGGCTCACCTCACCCTGTACGCCTTCTCCAGCGAGAACTGGTCGCGTCCCGAGGAGGAGGTGGCCGCCCTCATGGACCTCCTGCAGGAGTTCGTGGACAGCGAGAAGGAGGATCTGCGCAGGAACGGCGTCCGCGTGCGGGTATTCGGCGAGCTGGACCGGCTGTCCGAGTCGGCCCGCGCAGCGGTCCGCGACCTCGAAGGCCACACCCGCGAGGTGGGCCGCATGCAGCTCCACCTGGCGATCAGCTACGGCTCGCGGCAGGAGATCGTCGCGGCTCTCCGCACCCTGGCGGCCGAAGTCGCGCGGGGCGAGCTGCGGCCCGACGCGATCGACGAGGAGCGAGTCGCCGGGGCGCTGTATACGTCGGAGTGGCCCGATCCCGACCTCCTCATACGCACGTCGGGGGAGATGCGGATTTCGAACTTCCTCCTGTGGCAGATCGCGTACGCGGAGATTCACGTGACCGACGTCCTGTGGCCGGACTTCGGTCGCGCCGACCTGTTCCGGGCGATCCTCGACTTCCAGGGCCGAGAGCGGAGGTTCGGGGGTGTCTGACGCCGCGGGAAGTTCGTCGGAGGTCGCGGCGACAGCCCGGACGCCGTCGTCCGCGGAGAGTCCCGCGGCGAGCGGAGGCCGCGACGGGGAAGAGCTGGTTACCCGTCTCGTGGTCGCCGGACTGGGAATCCCGGTGTGCGTCGCGGTGGTGTGGATCGGAGGGCTCGTGTTCGCGGTGGGCCTTGCGATCCTTGCCGGGGTCGGCATGGGGGAGTACGTGGCCATGTTCCGGTCCAGGGCCTCGCGGATCGGCGATGCGACCGGCCTGCCGTTCCGCGTCTTCGGCGTCCTCGCGGCGGGGTGCCTTCCGCTGCTGGCCTACACGCTGGGGCTGCAGGCGACCTGGGCGGCCGTGCCCGTGCTCCTTCTCGCGGCGGGCGCCTACGCGCTGGCGACGCGCCCCCCGGAACGAGGGCCGATCGCGG
Source organism: Candidatus Humimonas hydrogenitrophica (assembly GCA_947581615.1). Lineage (GTDB taxonomy): Bacteria > Gemmatimonadota > Gemmatimonadetes > Palauibacterales > Palauibacteraceae > Humimonas > Humimonas hydrogenitrophica. The sequence goes on along the minus strand of CANPVD010000104.1, from coordinate 106,269 downwards.
CGGCGTCGCTCACGGTGTTCGGGGCCGTCTACCTGGGCGGTCTCCTGGCCTTCGGAGTCCCCCTCAGGGAGGCGCCCGGCACGGGCCGGCTCGCCGGCACGCTCCTGTTCTTCCTGCCGGTGGTGGTGACGTGGCTGGCCGACACGGCGGCGTACTTCGGCGGCCGTAGGTGGGGGCGAAGAAAGCTCGCGCCTCTGGTCAGCCCCAACAAGACCGTGGCCGGCGCCGTCTCGGCCGTGGTGGCCGGTCCCCTGGTCGCCGTGGCCTACGGTACGCTGCTGGCGCCGCTCGGCGGGCTGCGGCCGGACCCGCTCCTCACCGTCCTGTTCGGCCTCGCCGCGTCCGTCGCCGGGATCATCGGGGACCTGGTCGAATCCCTGGTCAAGCGGGAGTGCGGCGTCAAGGATGCCTCGCACATCCTCCCGGGGCATGGCGGGATCCTGGATCGTCTGGACTCGCTGCTGTGGGTCTTCCCGGTGGCCTACCTGTTCTTCGTGGCGAGCTGAGGGGCGCCCGTGCGCGGCGTCGTCATCCTCGGTGCCACGGGCTCGATCGGCCGCTCCACACTGCGCGTCATCGGTCGCCATCCGCACCTCTTCCGCGCCGTGGCGCTCACGGCCCGTCGTGATGCGGCGGGCCTCGACGCGCTGGCCTGCGAGCTGGAGCCGGAGTTCGTCGTGCTGGCGGAGGAGCCGGATCCCTCCTTTCGGCCCCGCTGGCGAGGCGAGTGGCGCGTGGGACGGGAGGCCCTCGTCGTGGCCGCGTCGACCCCCGGGGGCGACGTGGTGGTGAACGGGCTGGTCGGGGTGGCCGGGCTCGAGCCCACGATCGCGGCGCTCGAGGCGGGTCGAAGGCTCGCGCTGGCCAACAAGGAGTCACTGGTGGCTGGCGGCGCGCTGGTCATGGAGGCGGTGCGGCGGGGAGGAGGCGAGCTCCTTCCCGTGGACAGCGAACACGGCGCGGTGCACCAGTGCCTGGCAGGTCGGCCGGTCGAACAGGTGCGACGCGTCGTGCTCACCGCCTCGGGAGGGCCGTTCCGCACCCTGCCGGCGGAGCGCTTCCCCGAGGTGGGCCCGACGGACGCGCTCGAGCATCCCACGTGGGACATGGGGGCCAAGATCACGGTGGACTCGGCGACGCTGGCCAACAAGGCGCTCGAGGTCATCGAGGCCCACCACCTGTTCGGGCTGCCCTACGACAGGATCGAGGTGGTGGTCCATCCCGAGTCGATCGTGCACTCGATGGTCGAGTTTCGGGATGGCTCAGTTCTCGCACAGATGGGCCGGCCGACCATGGAGGTGCCCATCCTGTACGCGCTCGCCTACCCGGATCGGCCGGCCGAGGAGCGGCCGCCGTTCGATCCGGTCGCGGCCAGTCCGCTGACCTTCGAGCGCCCGAGGAGGGAAGACTTCCCACTCCTGGGGATCGGGGTGGACGCCGGCCGGGAGGGCGGGGTCGTGCCAGCGGCCTTCAACGCCGCCAACGAGGTGGCGGTGGCCGCGTTCCTCGAGGGAACGCTGGCCTTTCCGGACATCGCGGAGGTGGTGAGCGTGAGCCTGGAACGCCTGGAGCGCACGCCGCTCGAGACGCTGGCCGATGTGCGGCGGGCCGATCGGGAGGCCCGCCACCTGGCATCCGGAGAGGTCGAGCGCCGCGCCGGGAGTCGTTCGGCGTGAGGACCGTGGCACGAGGATCGGTGGGGGAGGGGAGGAGAGGGACGTGCTGACGACTCTGCTGGCCACGGCCGTGGTGCTCGGCGTGCTCATCTTCGTGCACGAGCTCGGACACTTTGCCGCGGCCAAGCTCGTGGACATCGAGGTCCCGCGCTTCTCCATCGGGATGGGGCCCAGGGCGGTCGGCTTCCGATGGGGCGAGACCGAGTACGTCCTCTCGTGGTTGCCGCTGGGCGGCTACGTGAAGATGGCGGGCATGGGCGAGGAAGAGGCGTTCGAGGGCCTCGAAGGGGGACCCGAGGAGGGGAGCGAGCACCGCGAGGCGTCGGAGCGGGACTTCGACGCCAAGCCCCTGGCGGCGCGCGCACTCGTGATCTCGGCCGGCGTCATCATGAACGGGTTGTTCGCGGTGGTGGCCTTCACGGCCATCGCGGCCATCTGGGGCGTGCCGCCCGTGCCCCCCTCCCGGCTGGGCGGGGTCGACGAGGCCGCGCTGCCGCCGGGGACGTTCGCTCTCGCCCGGGTCCCCAGCGGCAGCCATATCGACTCGATCGACGGCAAGGCGATTCAGAACTGGAACGATCTCACCCTGGCGCTGGCCACGGCCGAGGCGGGCCCGGTGAGGATCCATTTCAGAGACCTCGGTGCGGTCACCATCCCGATGCCCTCGACCGACTCCCTGCGGAACGCGCTCATCGGCGCGCTCCAGCCGGACCTGACGCTTCCGGCGCTCATCTCGGAGGTCCAGGGCGGCTCTCCGGCCGACTCGGCGGGGTTGGAGGTCGGTGACCGGGTGGTCGACGCGGCCGGACGGCCCGTCAGCGGGTGGCAGGCCTTCGTCCAGATCATCAAGGAGCGACCGGGCGAGAGGCTGCCGCTCGTGGTGGAGCGGGACGGCCGCAGGGTGTCACTGACCGCCGTTCCGGAGCCGCGTTCCGTCGCGGCCGGCGCCGACACGCTCCGCTTCGGCTACCTGGGCGTGGGCGTCAGCAGCGGCGTACTGGGCCGCGCTCTCGCCCCCGTGCGGGTCGGACCGGTCGAAACCGTCCGGGTGGGGCTCTCGGAGACGTGGCGCTGGATCCGGACGACCGTGGACGTGGTCGTGGGTCTCGTGACCCGGACGGTGTCCCCTCGCAGCCTCGGCGGGCCGATCCTGATAGGGAAGATCAGCGGTCAGGCGGCCCGCATGGGGCTGTCGGCCCTCCTCCGCTTCATGGCCGTCCTGTCGATCAACCTGGCCATTCTGAACCTCCTGCCGATCCCCGTTCTGGACGGGGGGCACCTCCTGTTCCTGGCCATCGAGGGCGTGCGCGGACGACCCCTCAGGCTGGAGACGCGGCTGCGGTGGACGCGGGTGGGCCTGTTCATCGTGGCGGCGATCATGGTCTGGGCGATCGCCAGCGACGCCCTCCGGCTGTTCGGGGGCTGAGGCTCCCTCCAGGTCAGCGCGGGACCGTCCGGAACAGGTCCAGCTGCGGGCCGCGGCCGGCGCGGGCCACGAGGCCCGGAAGGTCGAACAGGGGGCTGGGATCGTCCTGGTCGGCCACGTGCACGGCTCCCTTCCAGCCGCGGTCGTACAGCGCCCCGGCCACGATCCCGCGGGCCCGTTCCGGGTCGTTGCACTCCTGGCTCAGGTGCGCCAGGAGGATCCCGCACAGGCCAGGGTGCAGCAGCTCGACGGCCAGCTCGGCCGCCATCCGGTTGGACAGGTGGCCGCGGCTGCCGCCGATGCGCTCCTTGATCGCCCAGGGGTAGGGGCCCTCTCGCAGCAGCACCTCGTCGTGGTTGGCCTCCAGGACCAGGAAGTGGCAGCCGGCCAGAGCGGCTCGCACGCCCGTGGTGGGTCGGCCCAGGTCCGTAGCCACCCCCAACTTCAGGCCCGATTCCGCGCCGGTCACCGTCACGGCCAGTGGATCGGCGGCATCGTGGCAGGTGAGGAAGGAGGTCACCCTCAGGGCCCCCACCTCGAAGCGCGCTCCGGCCTCGAAGGTCCGAACCTCCTCGTGCCCGCGGAGCAGGGAGGCACACGCGGCACGCGTGGCCGGGCTCATGAACAGCGGCCATCCCCAACGCCGCGCCGCCACGCCCGCCCCGGCGGTGTGGTCCCGGTGGTCGTGGGTGACGATCACGGCGTCGATCCCGCCCGGGTCCACTCCCAGCGCTTCGAGGCGCCGGGCCAACTGCGCGCCACTGAACCCCACGTCCACCAGGACCCGCGTCCCGGCCTCTTCGACGTACAGGGCGTTGCCCCGGCTGCCGCTTCCGAGGCTGGCGACCCTCACGCGTCGCCTCCCGAGCTCGCGGCGTCCCACGCGGCGCCGAGCCACCGGCGGGCGCCCGCGGTGAGCTCCACCCCCCTGCGCTCCATCACCACGGCGGCCGTCGCCAGGAACGCCTCGCGTCGGTAGCGGCCGGCGCCCTCGCCGAACCCCCACGCGAACGGCGGGACCCACTTGGGCGGACGGCCGGGGCCGAACAGGTTGGCTCCGGCACCCAGCACCGTGCCCGTGTCCAGCAGGGTGCCGATGGCCGTCTTGACGTGGTCCCCCACCAGGCAGCCGAGCTTGAGGAGGCCGGTGTCCACTTCCCGTCCCGGCGGACCCACCCGGACGCTCCCGTAGTTGTTCTTGAGGTCGCTGTTGGTCGTCCCCGCCCCGAAGTTGATCCAGCGGCCCAGGAGCGCGTGACCGAGATGGCCCTCGTGGGCCTTGTTCACCCAGCCGACCGCCTGGACGTCCACCACTTCCCCGCGGAAGGTGCTGGCCGGCCCCGTGGCGAGGTCCGAGATCGGACCGCCCAGGAGGCGGCTTCCCGCCCCGGCCCACACGGGCCCCTCGAGCCGGCAGCCCGCCCGGACCTGGACGTTCCGTCCCAGACCCACCGGACCGTGTCGCAGGTCCAGCACCACGCCCGGCTCGATCGTGACGCCCTCCTCGACCAGGAGGGGCTCCTCGCCCATCCGCCACACGCCGTCCGGCAGCACGTGCTCCGGCCGGATCGAGCTACCCCTGTCGACCAGATCGCGCGCCGTGCGCTCGGACCCGAGCCGGACGATCTCCCAGGGAGCGGACAGCGATCGGCCCGCGATCTCGCGCTCGGTCGCGCCCGGGAGTCCGCCGGGCCGTGCGAGCCACGCCCCGTCCACGTTGTCGGCGCCGGGCGGGAGGTAGCAGCCCACGGCCCGGCCATCCGCGACCAGGATCACGGGGCCGTCGCTCTCCTCCGCGCCTGCGGCGTGGGTCGTCGCCGCCGGAACGAACCGCGAGCTCAGCAGGAGCCGGCCCGAACCGGGCGGCAGGGCTCCAGGCTCCCGGACCGGAGGTGCTCCGGGCTCCTCGAACGAGGCGAGCCATGGACGCATGACGAGATGACCGTCCGCTTCCCGGCCCACCCACGACTCGATCCGCTCGCGCAGGAGGAGAGCCCCGAAGCGTAGCTCGCCGATGGGACGGGTCAGGGAGAAGGGTGCCCACCCGTCGGCGACCGCGTCGTCGAACAGGTACAGCTTCACGTCGGCTCCCCGAGCTCGGCGAGCAGCCGCTTGAGCGCCGGGGCGCGCTCCACGGTGGTGACCAGCGTCTGGCCGCCGCTCCGCACGACGACCAGTCCCTGGACCCCGAACGCCGTGATGCGGCCGTCCTCCGACCACAGGACATTGCCCTCCGACTCGACCAGCCGTCCGGGTCCCATGACCACGTTGCCGTGCTCGTCCGCGGGCAGGGTGCGCAGGAGCGCGCTCCACACCCCGAGGTCGTCCCACCCGAAGGTGGCCCGAACGACGCCCACGGCGGGCGCGCGTTCCATGACCCCCACGTCCACGCTCACCGGCTCGACGGCGTCGAAGTAGCCGTCCACGTCGCCGGCATCCAGCCGATCGAGCGCGGAGGCGATCTCCGGTGTCCGGTCGCGGACGACCTCCAGGAGGTCGGCGACACGCCACACGAACAGGCCGGTGTTCCAGAGGTAGTCGCCCGAGGCGACGTACCGCGCGGCCCGGTCCTCGTCCGGCTTCTCCACGAAGGCGCGCGCCTCGAACGTGCCCTCCTCGAGCTCGGTCCCGAGCTGGACGTAGCCGTAGCCGGTCTCCGGCCGGTCGGGTGGGACCCCCACGCAGTAGAGGCGCCCGCCGACCTCGGCGGCCGCGATCGCCCGACGCAGGGTAGCCTCGAATGCCTCCTCGGGTGCGATCCGATGGTCCGCGTGCAGGGAGACCATGACGGCGTCGGGATCCTCCCGGGCGATGGCGTGCGCCGCCCAGCACAGGGCCGGACCCGTGCCGCGCGGCTCGGGCTCGGCCATCCACGCGCCCGGCTCCATGTCCGGCAGGGCCGTCCCGAGGGAGGAGAGCAGATGCCGTCCGGCCACGACCCGGACCCGCCCGGGGCCCGCCAGCCGTCGGGCGCGGCGGACGGCCGCCGTCACCAGGGGGATGCCCCCGGCCGCCAGCGGGAGGAGCTGCTTGGGCCGCTCCGGCCTCGAGGCGGGCCAGAAGCGGGATCCGATGCCGCCGGCCAGGACGACGGCGTGGATCGACGCTTGGGCGGGCATGGACAGCGACCTGGTGGAGGGGGCCCTCGCCGGCCGCCCCGGTGGTCGGGACCGCCGCCGAGGAGCGGCTCGCGAACGGACCGGAAGCTACGCCCGCACCCGGGAGGCGTCAAGCCGTCGGAGCGCAGGAAAGCCTTGCAGTTAGCGGGTTATCCAGGATCCGGGTTTCTTGACACCCGCGGCGTGCCGGCCGATCTTCTCCGGGTGATCACACACGTCGAGAAACGCTTCGCAGGTTCCGCCGCCACGAGACTCCGGCTCGTGGGAAAGGCCGTCGCGTGCGCGCTGCCCGTGGCGGCGGTGCTCGCCGCCTCCGCGCTGGTGGCCGCCGGCTGCGGTAACTCGGGGCTCCTGGCCCCGGTGGCGGACTCGGCGAGCGTGGCCACGCTCGCGGACTTCCGGACCTCGGACCTGGGCTCCCCCTCCGCGTTCGACATCGTCGCCGGGCTCGCCGTGCGCACCGATATCACGTCGGGCTGGGACTTCCTCTACTACGTGCAGCCGGACGGCACCCTGGAGTTGCGACCGAGGGACATGGTGTTGGGAGGCGCCTCGGGCCAGGGCATCCAGAAGGTGACGGAGTCGTTCGAGCAGCTCACCGAGGCCCCGTCCGGCGGGTACACGACGGACAAGCCGCTCCAGGTCTCCCAGGGAGATGTCCTGGCGGTGGTGAGCCGCTCGGACCCCAACTTCGCCGTGCAGTGCCGATATTTCATGAAAATGAAGATCACCTCGGTGGACACGGCGGCCGGGACCCTCACGTTCCGCTACCTGACCAATCCCAACTGTGAGCAGCGCATCCTCGCGCCCGGACAGGGCGGGGGCTGACGGTGCTCGACATCAGGGAACTCCGGGCCGACCCGGACGAGGCCCGCCGCCGACTGGCGCGGCGGGGCGACCCCGGGATCCTCGAGACGCTCGAAGAGGCGCTTCGCCTCGACGAGCGCCGGCGCGAGATCCTGGGACAGGTGGAGGCGCTACGGGCCGAGCGCAACGAGGCCTCGAAGGAGATCGGGGTGCGGAAGAGCGCCGGGGAGGACGCCTCGGAGCTGATCGCCGCCATGCGCGGCGTCTCGGACCGCATCGACGGGCTCGACGACGAGCTGGGGGGTGTGGAGGGCGTTCTTCGGGCCCGCATCATGGGTCTGCCCAACCTGCCCGACCCCCGCGTGCCGGAGGGCGAGGAGGGCGCGTTCGAGGTGCTGCACGCCGAGGGCGGGCGCCCCGAGCTGGCCTTCGAGGCCCGACCGCACTGGGAGGTCGGCGAGACGCTCGGGATCCTCGACCTCGAGCGGGGCGCCAAGCTCTCCGGGTCCGGGTTCCCCGTGCTCTTCGGGGACGGCGCGCGGCTGCAGCGCGCCCTGATCGACTTCATGCTGGACCTGCACCGGGACGAGCACGGCTACCTCGAGGTCGCCCCGCCCTACATGGTCACCCGCGAGTCGATGACCGGGACCGGCCACCTGCCCAAGTTCGAGACGGACGCGTACAGGACGGAGCCCGACGACCTCTTCCTGGTGCCGACGGCCGAAGTGCCGGTGACCAACCTGCACCGGGGGGAGATCCTGGACGGGGCGTCCCTTCCGCGAGCCTACGTCGCGTACACCCCCTGCTTTCGACGTGAGGCGGGGTCCGCCGGCCGGGACACGCGCGGCCTCCTCCGGGTGCACCAGTTCGACAAGGTCGAGCTCGTCCGAATCGCCTTGCCGGAGCGCTCGGCAGAGGAGCTGGAGCTCCTCACGGGGCACGCGGAGGAGGTCCTGCGCAGGCTGGAGCTCCCGTTCCGGCGCATCCTCCTCCCCACCCGAGACCTCGGGTTCGCGAACGCGATCACCTACGACCTCGAGGTGTGGTCGGCCGGAGTGGGGGAGTGGCTCGAGGTGTCGAGCTGCTCGAGCTACACCGATTACCAGGCTCGCCGCGCCGACATTCGATTCCGGCGCGGTCCCGGCGCGGGTCCCGAGTTCGCGCACACCCTGAACGGCTCGGGCGTGGCCCTCGCCCGCGTGATCGTCGCCCTCCTCGAGAACGGGCAACGGGAGGACGGATCGGTGGATCTGCCCGAGGCGCTGCACCCCTACATGGGTGGCGGGAAGCTCACGGCCCCGTGAACCGCCGCGTGGTACCCGTCGCCGTCGCGGTGGTGAGCGCGGCGGTGCTGCTCTCCTACGTGCTCTACACCCGCCAGCTCAACGACGTCCTCCGGCGGGACGCCCAGGTGTTCGGTCGCATCTACGGGAGCGCCTTCCAGGGCGCGAGCGTGGAGCCGGGCCGGCGTCCCGAGCTCATGCTCCGCATCCTGCAGGAGAGCTCCAAGCTGGAGATCCCCATCGTGCTCACCGACACGGCGGGGGTGCCGCGCTCGGCCCTCAACCTGCCGTTCGACTACGACCTGCGGGACTCGGCCAGCGTGCGGCGCGTGCGCCAGTACGTGGCCCAGCTCGACGCGCGCAGCGCCCCCATCGGCGTGCCGGAGTACGGCATGGTCATCCATGCTGGCGAGCCGCTGTTCCTGCGCCGGCTCAAGTGGGTGCCGTGGCTGCAGGCGGCGGTGCTGCTGGTCACCGTGCTGGCGGGCGGCTGGGTGATCTACACGTCCTTCCGCGGGGAACGGGAACGGATCTGGTCGGCCATGGCCCGGGAGTCTGCCCACCAGATGGGCACACCGCTCAGCTCCCTGGTGGGCTGGCTCGAGGAGGTGGAGGCCGGAGTGGGACCCGGAATCCTGTCGCGGGGCAGCGTGGACCTGGTCGAGGAGATGAAGGCGGACGTCGACCGGCTCCTCAAGGTGTCGCGTCGCTTCGAGCTCATCGGCCGCTCCCCGGACCTCGAGGCCGTGCGGGTGCAGGACATCGTCCGCAGGCTCCGCGACTACTTCTCCGTGCGGCTGCCGACGCTCGGGAGCCGTGTCGCGATACGGCTGGACGTGCCGGATGGGGCGCCCCCCGTGCTGGGCAACGCTACGCTGCTGGAGTGGGCGTTCGAGAACCTCATCAAGAACGCCCTCGACGCCCTGGCGGGTCGCCGTGGGACCGTGTCCATCACCTGGGCCGGCAGCGAGTTCGGGCGATCGGTCTACCGTGTCACCGACACGGGGCCGGGCATCGACCCCGGCGTCAGGAGCCGGCTGTTCGACATCGGCGTGAGCACGAAGGAGCGGGGCTGGGGGGTGGGCCTCTCCCTCACCCGGAGGATCGTCGAGGAGATGCACCACGGCCGCATCGAGCTCGAGGCGACAGAGGAGGGGAAGGGGGCCAGCTTCCGGATCGAGCTGCCCGACGTGGACGAGGGCGGCGCGGCGGGCCGCCGGGAGCACGCGTGAGCCGCGGTCCGGCCCTCAATCCCGAACAGCGGGAGGCGGTCGACTTCAGAGAGGGGCCCCTTCTCGTGCTCGCCGGTGCCGGCTCCGGGAAGACCCGCGTGCTCACGGCGCGAATCGCGCGGCTGATCGAAGAGGGCGTTCCACCCTTCCGTATCATGGCGGTCACCTTCACCAACCGGGCGGCCGGCGAGATGGGTCGCCGGATCGAGGAACTGCTGGGCGCGCCGCCCACCGGCATGTGGTCGGGGACCTTCCACTCCCTGGGCGCGCGCCTGCTGCGCCGCGAGGCGGACCACCTGGACCGGGATCCGCACTTCACGATCTACGACGAGGATGACGCGCTCCGGGCCGTGAAGATGGCCATGGAGGAGTCGGGCGTGGATCCCGACCGCTGGTCGCCGCGCGCGCTCCGCTCCCGGATCAGCCGGGCGAAGGGACAGCTGCTGGGCCCCGAGGCGGTGGGGCAGGAGGCTTTCGATCTCCTGGCCCGCCGCGTGGCCGAGGTCTACCCGGCCTACGAGGCGATCCTCCGTCGCTGCAACGCGTTCGATTTCGATGACCTGCTCGGGCGCCCGGTCCGACTCCTGGAGGAGGAGGAGGACGTGCGAGGGCTCTACGCCGATCGATTTCTGCACGTGCTGGTCGACGAGTACCAGGACACCAACCACGCCCAGTACCGTATGGTGCGGGCGCTGGCCTCGGAGCACAGCAACCTGTGCGTCGTCGGGGACGACGACCAGTCCATCTACGGGTGGCGGGGCGCCGACCTGAGGAACATCCTCGACTTCGAGCGCGACTTCCCGGGCGCCCACGTCGTCCGCCTCGAGCGGAACTACCGGTCGACGGAGCCCATCCTCCGGGTGGCCAACGCCGTGATCGCTCGCAACACGGCCCGCAAGCCCAAGGAGCTGCGCACGGAACGCGGCGCGGGAGAGCCGGTGACCGCGGTGCGTACCGGAGACGAGCGTGCCGAGGCCGAGTTCGCCGCGGGCGAGATCCGGCGCCTCGAGGACCGCTACACGCCGGGGGATGTCGCCGTGCTGTATCGTACCAACGCGCAGTCACGGCCTTTCGAGGAGGCCCTGCGGCGTGCGGCGATCCCCTACCGGATCGTGGGAGGGGTGCGCTTCTACGAGCGGCGGGAGATCCGCGACGTGGTGGCCTACCTGCAGCTGGTCGTCAATCCGGCCGACGAAGCCGCCTTCCTGCGCGCCGTGGGCTGGCCGCGCCGGGGGGTGGGGAGCGTCACCGTGGAGCGGCTCCTTTCCGCCCGGCGGGAGGGCGAGACGCTGTTGGACGCGGCGGCGCGCGCCTCGTCGCTGGACGAGGTTCCGACCGCCGGCGCGCGCGCTCTGCAAGGCTTCGCCGAGGTCATCCTCGAGCTCAACGTCCTGCAACGTGAGGTCACGGCACGGCAGGTGGCCGCGACGTGCGTCGAGACATTCGGGATCCGCGAGGCGCTCTCCGGGGAGGAGGACGGGGAGGATCGGCTCGCCAACGTGGAGGAGCTCCTCGGGGCGGTCGCCGAGTTCGATCCGACGGGGCTGGATGAGCGGCCCGATGAGGCGGGGGAGCTGGAGCTGTTCCTCGAGCGGGTGGCGCTCCTGTCCGACATCGATCGCTGGGATCCCGAGCAGGGCTCGGTATCGCTCATGACACTCCACAACGCCAAGGGGCTCGAATTCCCGGTCGTGTTCGTGGCCGGACTCGAGCGAGGGCTCTTCCCGCTGGCGCGGGCCGAGGCCTCCGCGGACGAGTACGAGGAGGAACGCCGGCTGTTCTACGTGGGGGTGACCCGGGCCCGTGACCTCCTGTACCTGACGCACGCCGACCGGCGCTGGAGGGCCGGATCCGGGGGCCAGGCGGAGCCGTCCCCGTTCCTGGACGAGGTGCCCGAGGACGCCGTTGAGCGCCGCCGGGTGGGAGGATCGCGGAGGGGCGGCTCCCGCGCCGCCGGCGTGCGAGGGTCGCCGGGCTGGAGGACACGCGACGACGCGAGCGCTGCATCGTTCACCTGGCGCGCCGGCGGCGGGTCGGAGCCGGCGGCGATCGGCGGGCCGTCCGGCGGTGGCCGTCCGGGCGAGCTCCGCTACGACTTCGATGACACGCAGGAGACGCTGCGGCTCGACCCGGGAGAGCGAGTGGTGCACCCGGCTTTCGGGGAGGGTACGATCCAGGACCGGTCGGGATCCGGACGCCGGACGAAGCTCACGATCGAGTTCGACGAATCCGGGACCCGCAAGGTGATGGCCGCGTTCGCGGATCTTCGACCGGCCTGACGGACAGGACGCGAGGGGGAGATGTGGCACGAATCGACGCGATGGAGGTGCGGCACGTGGCGCGTCTGGCGCGCCTCGAGCTGGACGACGACGAGCTCGCGCGGCTGACACGCGAGCTCGAGGGCGTACTCGCTCACATGGACCGGATCGGCGACCTGTCCCCGGAGCCGGCCGGGCCGGATCCAGAGGGCCGGGACCTGGAGCCGGTGCTGCGGCCGGATCGACCGGACCCCGATCCGTTGGCGTTCGGACCCGAAGTCATGGCGCCGGACTGGCGTGACGGCTTCTTCGTCGTGCCCCGACTGGCGTCGCTCGGCGACCGGGACGCGCCGTGAGCGACGATGTCTTGACGAGCCTGGAGGCCTGCCGGGCCTCCCTCCGCGCCGCAGAGGCCGCGCCCGGGGAACTGCTCGAAGAGGCTCTGAGGCGCAACCAGGCCCTGGACCGGGGGGATCGGCCCGTGCACGCCTTCCTGTCCACCCTGGAGCCGGAGGCGGAGCCGGCAGACGGCCCCCGGGGGCTGGCGGCCGGGGAGAGCGGCGACGAGTCCTCCCTTCGCGACGTGCCGGTGGCGGTCAAGGACAACCTGTGTACGCCGGACCTGCCGACCACCTGCGGCTCCCGCATCCTGGAAGGCTATCGCTCCCCGTTCGCGGCCACGGTCGTACGTCGGCTCGAGCGCGCCGGCGCACGCGTTCTGGGGAAGACGAACCTGGACGAGTTCGCCATGGGCTCCTCGACCGAGAACAGCGGATTCGGGCCGACGCGGAATCCCTACGACCGGGAGCGCGTCCCCGGGGGCAGCTCCGGGGGCTCGGCGGCCGCGGTCGCCGCCGGCGTCGTCCCCGTCGCGCTGGGGTCCTCCACCGGGGGATCCGTACGTCAGCCGGCGGCCTTCTGTGGGCTGGTGGGGATCAAGCCCACCTACGGTCGAGTCAGTCGCTACGGGCTGGTGGCCTTCGCCTCGAGCCTGGACCAGGTCGGCGTCCTGTCGCGAACGGTTCGGGATGGGGCGGTGGTGCTCGAGACGATCGCGGGCTCCGATCCGCGCGACGCGACGTGCCAGGATCGACCGTCGCCCCGGGCCGAGGCCCTCGACGAGGTCGACCTCGAGGGCCGCGTCCTGGGGCTTCCCGACGAGTACCTCGGGGAAGGGCTGGACGATGGGGTCCGTGCCCTGGTGGAAGACCTGGCGCGCGAAGCGGAGCGGGCCGGAGCCGAGATCCGTCGCGTGTCCCTTCCCTCCACGCCGCTCGCCATCCCGTGCTACTACGTGCTGGCGCCCGCAGAAGCGTCCAGCAACCTGGCTCGCTACGACGGGGTCCGCTACGGCGTGCGGGCCCAGGGCGCACCCGACGCCGCCACCCTGTTCGCCCGCACCCGCGGCGAGGGCTTCGGCGCCGAGGTGAAGCGGCGCATCATGCTCGGCACGTACGTTCTGTCGGCGGGCTACTACGATGCCTACTATCGCCGGGCGCAGAGACTGCGGGCCCGGATCGCCTCCGAGCTTCGCGACGTGTTCGAGGCGGGCGTGGACGCCCTGCTCGCGCCGACCACGCCCACCACCGCCTTCCGGCTCGGAGAGCACGCCTCAGACCCGTACGCGATGTACCTGGCGGACGTGTTCACGGTGTCGGCGAACCTGGCCGGCCTGCCGGCGATCTCGATCCCGATCGGGACGGTGGACGGGCTGCCGGTGGGCGGTCAGCTGCTGTGTCCGCCCTGGGAGGAGGAGCGCATGCTCGGCCTGGCGGCACGGCTCGAAGAGCGCGTGGCGTGGTCGCCGCCGCCCCTCGCATCGCGGTCCGACACCGAGGTGGGAGCGTGAGCGGGGCGGGGAGGCAGGCCGACTGGGAGACGGTGATCGGCGTGGAGGTCCACGCCCAGCTCCGAACGGCCACGAAGATGTTCTGCGGGTGCGAGGCCGCGTACGGCCCGCCTCCCAACACGCGGGTGTGCCCGGTGTGCCTCGGGCTGCCGGGGGCCCTGCCGGTGCCAAACCGCGAGGCGGTGCGGCTGGCCGTGCGCGCCGCCCTCGCCCTCGGGTGCCGCGTGTTCGATCCCTCGCAGTTCGTCCGGAAGAACTACTTCTACCCCGACCTGCCCAAGGGCTACCAGATCACCCAGTACGAGCACCCGCTCGCGCGCGACGGGCACGTGACCATCCGCGTGGACGGAAGGCCGAGGGACATCCGGGTCCGCCGCCTCCACCTCGAGGAGGATGCCGGCAAGTCGCTGCACGACCGCTTTGCGGACTCGACCGCCGTGGACCTGAACCGGGCCGGTGTCCCGCTCGTGGAGATCGTCACCGAGCCGGACCTGCGGTCCCCCGCCGAGGCGCGCGCGTACCTGTCTCGCCTCAAACAGCTCCTCGAGCACTTCGCGGCCGTGAGCGACTGCAACATGGAGGAGGGCAGTCTGAGGGTCGACGCCAACCTGTCGGTGCGGCGCCCGGGCTCCGAAGTACTTAACACAAAGACTGAGGTGAAGAACCTCAACTCGTTCAGCAACGTTGAGAAAGCGCTTTTCTTCGAGCGGGATCGCCAGGTGGCTCTTCGGGAGGCGGGGGAGGAGGTGAAGCACGAGACGCGCACCTTCGAGGCGGCGACGGGCCGCACGCACGGGATGCGCGGGAAGGAGGAGGCCTTCGACTACCGATACTTCCCGGAACCGGACCTGCCTCTCCTCGTGCTGGAGGATGGTCTCGTCGAGACCGTACGCGAGGAGCTTCCCGAGTTGCCACAGGTCTCCGAGGAACGGCTGCGGGAAGCCTGGGGACTGTCCCTGTACGACGCCGAGCTGCTGGCCGCGTACCCACGGCGCCTGGCCTACTTCGAAGCCGTGGTCGCCGACGCCGACGCGGAATTCGCCAAACAGGCCGCCAACCTGATCATGGGCCCCCTGGCCGAGGCCCTCAACCAGCGTGAGCGAGGTGGCACCGAGGACGACCTCCTGGCTCCCCGGGCCCTGCGTCGCGTCGTGGCGCTGAGGTTGGACGGCACGCTGAGCTCGAACAGCGCCGACACCCTGCTCTCCCTCCTCCTCGAGCGCGGAGGTGACCCGGACGAGCTCGTGCAGGAGCACGGGTTGGCCCAGGTCCGGGACGCGAGCCGGCTGGCGGATTGGGTGGAGGAGGCGCTCGCGGCGCATCCCGAGGAGGCGGAGCGCTTCCTGTCGGGAGAGGAGAAGCTCCTGGGATTCTTCATGGGAGCGGTGATGCGGCGGGCCGGCGGCGCCGCCGACCCCGGTCAGACGCGGGAGCTGCTGCGGGAGAGGCTCGGGGGCGGCTGACCGGGAAGCCCCGGCCGCGAGGGATCGCACCGCGCCGCGACGGCGCGGGAGCCGGGCTCAGCCCGTGATGCGGGGCGCGGCCCGGGCTCGCAGCCGACCCGTGATGCGCTCGGCGACCGCGGGCGTCGTTCCCCGCTCCTCCCACAATCCCAGCTCGCGACCGGCGAGCGGGAAATGCCGGTCCGCTGCGGCCTGCAGGGCCGTGCCGGGTTCGGGCTCGGAGTCGACCAGCAGCACCTGGCGCCGCACCTGCTTGGCACGCCGGAGGGCCAGCTCGCCGGTGGGGTCCCTGGAGGCCGCCGGCGATTCGGGCCCCCAGATCAGGTAGCCGGCCGTGTGCTCGAAGGCGTGACGAAAGTAGAACTCCGTCTCGGCCTCCTCCAGGTCCCATCTCGAGTTGTCGATCACTGTGTCGAACAGGCTCTGCCACGGCTGGTAGTCGGCCAGGCGGATCATCCCCCGGAAGATTCGCCGGTTGGTCCTGAAGCTGAACAGCGTGCTGGCGAGCACGCTGTCCAGGAGCTCATCCACCCGCGAATGGTCGAACTCCATGACGAGGCTCCGGGCGAGGCGCGTGTAGTCGGAGCCCACCGCCGTGTCCATCCGGTGCTCCCAGTACGAGTGGCCCAGGGCCCGGGTCGAGGACGTGAGCAGCAGCATGCGGGGAACGAAGGACTCGTGCGCCACGACGTCGGCGGCCAGGTGGCACAGGTAGCCGAGCGCTCCGGCCTGCAGGGCGGCGTCATCCTCGGCGGCCTCCAGCATCTCCTCGCCGATGTGCCACGCGTGGGGGTGCCGGTCCATGGGGGCGTAGCGCTTGGCCATGGAGATGTCGGCGGCCAGGTTGCCGTAAAGGAAATCGAGGGCGTGCTCGGAGAGGAGGCTGGCCAGGGAGGCCGGCAGGAGCTCCAGCGACCGGAGAACCTCCAGACCCAGGAAGACGTGAGTTCCGGGACCCCAGGCGAACAGGGCGTGCGGCTGGGCGACAAGCAGCAGCGCGGCCAGGAGAGTCCCGGCCACGACCACCTTACGGCTCACCCGGACCTCCCCGGATCACGCCGACCTGCGCCCGGACGACCCGCGCTTGCCCCCGCGGCGGGCTCCGCGCAGGGCGCGCAACACGGAAGCCGTCGACAGGAAGGTCTCCTCGGCCTCCTCCTGGACGACGGCCAGCAGCCCGTTGATCTCCGCGGCGCGCTCCTCGGCCATGGCGAGGATCTCCTCCACCGACTCCGTGGCCCGCTCGACGGCGCGTCCCACGTTCTGGACGTCCATCCGCAGGGACGAGGTCACGAACTGCATGTCGTCGGTGGCATCCTCCAGGTGCTCGAGGACGGGCTCGAGTCGACCCTCGGTGACGCCGAGGAGCTGGTCGATGCGGCGCACCATGCCGTCGAAGCGCCGCAGGGCCGGAAGCGCCCGGACGAGCGCCGCGATGAAGCCCACCGTGAGGGCGATCCACAGCCCCAGGGCTATGATGCCGAGGACACGAAGCACGTCCAACGGTCCTCCCGGTGCTCGGAGTCTTCCCGGGCCGCCCGCTCGGGGGCCGGGGCGAGATCGAAGCGTGCCGCTTCCGGCTCGCTCCAACTCAATCTACGTCCATGGGTTCCCGAGCGCAGGATCCCTGCCGCCGTGGTTCAGGCACCGGCGGCGTCGGTCACGAGCTCGCCCCGTCGGGCCAGGAGCTGGCGGATGACGGGGGGTCCCACGGCCTCGCTGACCGTGACTCCGAGGACGACCGTGGCGAAGAACAGGTCCAGGGCGTGGCCCCCGGAGCCTCCCAGGATGTGGCGAATGGACACGGCCATGGCGATCGACAGGCCGCCCTGCGCCAGCAGCCCGAGTCCCAGGGCCGGCGTGCGCTGGCTGGAGGGCAGGGCAGGCAGGGCCGCGAGCCCGCCGGCGAGCTTGGCTCCCGCTCGCAACACGACGTAGGCGAACACCAGGGGCACGACCTCCCAGCCGGGCCATCGCAGGAGGGCGCCGGACAGGAGCAGGAAGACGACGTGCACGGGCTTCTCCCACCGGACGAGGGCGTCCTGGAGCCGGCGGCTGGCGGGCGAAGCGCGCGCCACGAACACGCCGGCGACCGCGCTCCCGAACAGGGCCGACAGGTGGAAGAACGCCTGCGTTCCGGCCGCCAGGAGGCCCAGGCCGATGAGGAACAGGACCATCTCGGGGCGGCGCGGTCGGACGCGAAGGAGGGACACGAGCAGCCAGCCCGCGAGCACACCGAGCAGCACGGAGGTGAGCAACCAGCGAAGGACCGGAGGCGCGAAGCCGGCCGGGGACGTGTGGGGGTGGAGGACGGCGAGCACGAGGGACAGGGCGCCCAGCCCGACGGCCCCATCCAGGCTCCCGGCCACGGACAGGAGGCGGGACAGCTGGCCCCGCACGGGCGCCGAGCCGAACACGATGGCCAGCCCTGTCGGCGTCGAAATGGCGGCGATGGCCGCCGTGCACAACACGAGGAGCGTGACCTCTTCCCCCGCCCCCAGGATGCCGCGGACCAGCCCGAGTCCGACGGCGGAGAGGATCGCGAAGGCCACCACCGCCTGGACCGTGGCGCCCGCCACCTCCGCGGGCCGCAGCGCCGCCATGACGCTGGAGTCGAACTGCATGCCGAACATGAGGCCGATCCAGCCCAGCCCGAGGACGATGGCGGGCGAGAAGGCGTCCAGCACGCCGGGCCCCAGGAGGTCGGCACCGTGCGGGCCGAGCAGGAAGCCGACCAGAAGGAAGTGCGTACCGGTGGAGAGGATGAGTCGGATCGACACGGGCGCTCGGTCCGCCCGGAAGCCCCAGCGGGCCCCGAGCATTCCGAGGAGCACCAGGACGAGCGCCGCGAGGAGCGCCCTCACTCGTCCGTTTCGTCCAGTTCGGGAGCCAGCCCCACGGCCCGCGTCACGGGGATCGTAAAGGCGATGCCCGTGGCCGGATCGTGCATGTCGCCACAGATCTCGGCCAGCAGAGCGAGCGCCTGCTCCGTCTTCTCCGGGTCGTCGACCACGCTGAACAGCGTGCGATTGCGCGGACGCGACCGCGACATCAGCGTCTGGAGGCCGGCGAAGATCGGGATGTCCTGACTGAGCAGGCGTCCCATGCCCTCGCTCTGCAGCACGGTGGCCCCCGTGATGCCGAGCTCGAGGAAGCCCGCCAGGATGGGGTCCAGCTTCTCCTCTTCGTTGATGACCACGACGAGCAGCTCCATGGAGCCTCCGGCGGAGGGGTCGTCCGCACGCATCAGAGGTGGTGGGTCTCGAAGGCGCGGATCGCGTCCACGACCTCTTGCGGCGACCGGCTGGAGCGCAGCGAGGAGCGAAACCGCGCGTCGCGTGCCAGCCGCGCGATCCGGGCCAGGAGCTTGATGTGCTCGGTGCTCCTTCCGGGCGGCGACAGGAGCAGGAAGAAGAGGTGCACCGGCCCGTCGTCCTCGGCGCCGAAGCGCGCACCGCCGGGGGCGACGCCCACCACGACGAGGGCTTCGTGCAGCTCCGCACACAGTGCGTGGGGCACGGCCACGCCGCTCCCGAGCGCCGTGGGGTGCGCGCGTTCGCGCTCGAGGAGCAGGGACAGGACCGACGCCGGGTCGCTCACCCGGCCCGCGCGCGCCGCCAGCTCCACGAGCCCGGAGAGCAGCTCCTTCGGTTCCCGGTCCTCGAGCCCAACCTTCACCAGCTCCGGACCCACGTAGTCGCCTAGCTTCATCACGCCTCGCAGCGGCCTGACATCTGTGTCGTTCCGTCCCGGCACCCGGCCCAAGCATAGACGACGCGGTGTCGGGCCGGCAAGGCGGAGGAGCCCGGCGCGTTGCCATGCTTTCGCGCCACCGCCTACCTTGTGCGTGCCGGGTCCGGAGGCGCGTGGCCTCCGGCGCGGCGCGACCGACCCGGGACCCTCAGCCAGGAGACGCCACCAGCGCATGAGCTGCTTCCGCATCCGGGGGCCGGCCCACCTCTCGGGCACCTTCCGTCCGGCCGGCAACAAGAACGCGGCGCTTCCCATCCTGGCCGGCTGCTTGCTCACCGACGAGTCGGTCGAGCTCCAAAACGTACCCGACATCCGGGACGTCCACACGCTCTGCGATCTGCTCGCGGACCTGGGCGCCGAGGTCCATTGGACGGGCGAGCACACCGTACAGGTGCGGGCCGCCGAAATCTCGAAGGGAACGCTCGACCCGGAGCTCGCGGGTCGGATCCGCGCCTCCGTCCTCCTCGCGGGCCCGCTGCTCGCACGGCGCGGAGAGGTCCGTCTGCCTCCCCCCGGAGGCGACGTGATCGGGCGCCGACGGCTGGACACCCACTTCCTGGCCCTGGGCCGCCTCGGTGCCGAGGTGGAGACCGGGGACGCGTATTACCTCAGGAGCCCGGGTCTGCGGGGGGCACGCATCTTCCTCGACGAGCCCTCGGTCACGGGTACGGAGAACGCCGTCCTGGCGGCCGTGACCGCCCGCGGGACGACCGAGCTGAGGAACGCCGCGACCGAGCCCCACGTCCAGGATCTGTGCCGCTTCCTGATCACGCTGGGCGCTAGCATCGAGGGGGTCGGGACCCACACGCTGCGCATCGAGGGCCGCGAGCGACTGTCGGGCGGAAGCTACCGCCTGGGTCCCGATCACATCGAGGTCGGGAGCCTGCTCGGACTGGCCGCCGCCACCGGCTCCCCGCTCGTGATCGAGGGCGTGCCCGCCGACACGATGGACCCGCTGAGGGTGGGCTTCGAGAAGCTCGGCGTGCATTTCGACCTTCGCGACGGGGACGTGCACGTCCCGGCCGACCAGGCGCTGGAGATCCAGGCGGACCTGGGCGACCAGATCCCCAAGATCGATGACGGCCCGTGGCCGGCGTTCCCGGCCGACCTCATCAGCATCGCGCTCGTGGTGGCGACGCAGTGCCGGGGGACGATCTTGATCCACGAGAAGATGTTCGAGTCCCGCATGTTCTTCGTGGACAAGCTCATCTCCATGGGCGCACGCATCGTGCTGTGCGACCCGCACCGTGCCGTGGTCGTCGGCCCCTCCCGCCTGCGCGGCCAGGTCCTGGAGAGCCCCGACATCCGGGCCGGCATGGCGCTGGTCATCGCGGCGCTGGCCGCCGAAGGGGAGAGCGAGATCCACAACATCCGACAGATCGAGAGAGGGTACGAGGGCATCGGCAGGCGGCTGCGGTCGCTGGGCGCCGAGGTGCACCGCGAGCCCGGGCCCGAGGGGGGAGGGGGCGAGTGGACGGGGACCTGAATCCCGCCGTGCGGGCCGCCCGCGCCAATCCGGTCACCGAGGTTCGCCGCACGGGCAGGCCCGCAGAAGCACCGATATTCCGGAACCTGGCCTGGGAGAAAGCGCGCCCCGGTCTCGCCGCGGGCATCACGGGGGTCGGGCCGGACTCGGACTACGGTCTCACTACGGCGCCGGACCCGTGGACTCTGGCGGATCGCGTGGACCGGCTGTGTGCCAGGCTGGGGGCGACCGCGGCCGCCATGGTGCGGCAGGTACACGGCCGGTGCGTGGTGCCGCTGGAGGTCGCGCCGGATCGGGGGCTCCTGCTGGCCGGGACGGGAGACGGGCTCGTGTGCGCCCGGCCGGGCACGCTTCTCGTGGTGACGGCGGCCGACTGCGTCCCCGTGTACCTCCTGGACCCGCCGTCCGGCACTTTGGGGCTGGTGCACGCCGGCTGGCGTGGCGCGGCCGCGGGGGTGCTCGAGGCCGGGGTGGAAGCCATGTCCCACCTGGGGGCGGCGCCCCCCGAGCGAATCCGCGTGCATCTGGGTCCCGGCATCTGCGGACGGTGTTACGAGGTCGGTCCCGACGTGCTCCAGGCCTTCGGTCGCCCGGCGTCCGCGTCCGGTCACGTGGACATCCGGTCCGAGCTGGCCCTGCGCGCCCGCTCGGCGGGGGTCCGGCCGGCCCATCTGAGCCGGTCGACCTGGTGCACGCGATGCAGCCGGGACCAATTCCACTCGCACCGGGGTATGGGGGGCGAAGCGGGACGCATGGCCGCGTTCCTGGGGTGGGTCACGCCCGCGCGCTGAACGGGTTGCCCGGCCTCGGCCGAGCGCGTATCATAAGGTGCCGGCCAGGCAGCACATAGCTGTTCGGGGTTCGAGCCCGTCCGGAACGCAGGCGGTGCGACGAAGTGGGGAAGCCGTATGGGCCCCACTTTTTTGTTTGCGTCGAGGGAAGGCGTTGCGTGACAGGGCCATGACGCGAGACCTTTTTTCGGACATCGAAACCTGGTTGGAGGGACTCGGCTTCGAGCTCGTGACCTTCCATCGGACGGGAGGACGGGGTCGGGCCGCGCTCCGGCTGCGGATCGACCGTCTCGGAACGGGCCCGGAGGGTCCGGGCGTTACGATCGACGACTGCGCGCGGGTGAGCCGTGCGCTGCGCTCGTGGCTGGAGGGCCGGGAGGACGTGCCGGCGGACTACGGGCTCGAGGTGTCGTCGCCGGGAGCGGAACGGCCGCTGGTGCGGCCGAGGGATTACGAGCGGTTCGCCGGCCGGGAGGCCAGGCTGAAGGGCTACGCGCCGCTGGCGGGACGGTCCAAGTCCATGCAGGGGCGACTGTTGGGGGTAGCGCCGTCCGTCGATGCCGCCTCGAGGGTGGCGATCGAGGTCGCGGGCGAGCGGGTGGAGGTGCCGTTGGAGGAGATCGCGAGCGCCAACCTCGTCTACGATTGGGAGGAGGACCTGTAGGACCGGGCGGGCGACGGCCCGCGGCGGGCGACGGAAAGTCGGAGCGCGAGGCGACGAGCAGCCAAGAGGACGTGCGGAAGAGACATGAGCGACAAGATCCCGGTCGTGGAGGCCTTTCGAGTGATGGCGGCGAACAAGTCGCTGTCGGAGAGCGAACTCCACGACCTCATCCGTGAGGGGATCCACGCCGCGCTGGCCCGGCGGTTCGGCGGGCCCGTGGAGGCGGAGATCGACATCACCGAGGACGGCGACATCGAGATCGTCGTGCTCAAGGAGGTCATCGAGGAGGTCGAGGACCCGGCGCGCCAGATCAGCCTCGAGGAGGCGCGCTGGGACGACCCCGACTTCCAGGTCGGAGACCTCATGGAGATTCCCGTGGCCTTCACGGATTTCGGTCGTAATGCCGTGATGGCGGCCAAGCAGCGGATCATCCAGAGTGTCCGCGAGGGCGAGCGGGAGAAGATCCGCGAGGAGTTCAGCGACAAGCTGGGCGATCTCGTTTCGGGCGAGGTCCAGCAGGTGCAGCGCGGGAAGATCGTCGTGATGCTGAATCGCGCCCCCGAGGCCGAGGCCATCATCCCGTGGCGGGAGCAGAACCCGCGGGAGCGCTTCCGGCAGGGTGAGCCGATCCGCGCGGTGCTCAAGAAGGTCGAGGAGACGCCCCGCGGGCCCAAGCTGATCCTCTCGCGTGGGGACCCGGCGTTCGTGGCCAACCTGTTCGCCATCGAGGTCCCGGAGATCTACCAGGGCATCGTGGAGATCCGGGAGATCGTCCGCGAAGCGGGTGGTCGCACGAAGGTCGCGGTTTCGTCACGGGACGAATCCGTCGACCCCGTCGGGGCGTGCGTGGGCCTCAAGGGCTCCCGCGTCCAGGCGGTCGTGTCCGAGCTCAGCGGCGAGCGCATCGACATCGTGCCCTGGCACCCCGACCCGGAGATCTTCGCGCGCCGCGCGCTGGCTCCGGCCAAGGTCGCCAAGGTGATCTCGGACGCCGAGCGACACGTGATCACGGCCATCGTCGACGAGGACCAGCTGTCGATCGCCATCGGCCGCAACGGCCAGAACGTGCGTCTGGCCTCCCAGCTGATCGGTTGGCAGATTGATCTGTATTCCAGCCGGGACTGGATGGAGCGCGAGGCGGAGTCCGTCCTGTTCGGGGGGGGCTCCGAGGAATACGAGTTCGCCGATTTCCCGCTCTCCGAGCTCGAAGGGATCTCGCCGGCCTCCCTGGCGGCGCTGGAGGCGGTCGGGGTGGGCACCTTTTTCGACGTCCTCGACATGGATCGGGAGGATTTCGTCCAGGTCCCCGGGATCGACGCCGAAGAGGCGGAGCGGCTCGAGCGCCTCATCGACGAGCTCACGGTCGTCGATGAAGGGACGAGCGGCTTGACGCTGGACCTCTCCTCTGCGGCGGCGGAGATCGGTGGAGATGGGGCGTCCGCCGAGGCATCGGAGGAGGCCGCCCACGAGGGGGGCGAGGGAGAGGATTCCGGGACGGCCGAGGACGATGACGCATCCGCCGTCGCGGTGTCCACGGAGGGCTCGGAGGAGGAGTCCGAGGATGAGCCCGCCGGCGACTGAGGACCGCGAACTTCGCGCCCTCACGACCCTGGGACTGGCCCGACGGGCCGGTCGGGTCGCGATCGGCACGCGTGCGGTGCAGCAAGCGGCGGCGGCCGGCGAGCTACGCGTCGTCCTCGTGGCGGCGGACGCGGGTCCAGGCGCGCGGAAGCGGCTGGGGGCGGTCCTGCGCCTGGAGGGCGTCGAGGTCCTTCGTGTCGGCTCGCGCCGGCGGCTCGGCCGGGCACTCGGCCGGGACGACCTGGTCGTGGCCGGCGTGACGGATGAGGGCTTCGCGGCGCTGCTCGCCGAGCGGTTGCCGCTCGATCGGGGCGCGGCCCCGGGTCGCCCGTGCGGACAGCGGGATGATGTGGACGGAAACGGCGCCGGCCGGACCCGACCGGAGCAACGGCGCGGACGGAACAGCGAAGCAGCGAGGCAAGGGTAGACGTTGGCCAAGTACAGGATCTACGAAGTGGCGGACGAGCTGGGCGCCGAGTCGAGTCAGCTTATTCAGATGCTGCGCGAGATGGGCGTGCCCGTGCGCAGCCACATGTCCACCATCGACGATGACCAGGTGGCGCGGCTGCATGCCCGGCTCGAGCGGGAGCGGCGTGCAGGGAACGGTGCGTCGTCCGCCGAGGCCGAGTCGGGAGGACGCCGCCGCCGCCGCCGTCGTCGCCGCCGCCCCGAGAAGGTGACCGCCACGCCGGGGTCCGAGGAAGAGGCCGAGCTGTCCGAGGCGGAGGCGGAGGAGGAGGTCTCCGACGAGGCGCTCGAGGAAGAGCTGCTCTCCGAAGCCGTCGAGGAGCCGGAGGCGGTCGAAGCGGCGGAGGAAGAGGAGGCGGACGCGGTCGAGGCGGAAACGGCCGAGCTCGCCGAGCCCGAGGTCGAAATCGAGATCGTGGCCGAGGAAGAGGCCGCCGAGGAGGCGGAAGGGATCGCCGCGGTCGCCGAGGTAGAGGTCGAGGAGGAAGAGGGGGTCGAAGAGGGCCAGGGAGAGGAACCCGCCGAGGCGGCAGCCGAGCCGGAAGGCGAGGAGACCGAGGAGTCCGCTCCCAAGAAGAAGAGAAAGCCCCGGCCCGTTCGGCGCGGGCTCAGCCACCGACACGGTCCGGCCGCGTCCGCGGCGCCGGGCGGCTCGGTCAAGATCGAAGAAGGCTACGGTTCGGGCGGCCGGCGGGGTCGCCGTGGCCGACGCAAGAAGCCACGCGTGGACCAGGACGTGGTGCAGGAGAACGTAAAGAAGACGCTGGCGGCCCTCGAGGGAGGCAGTGGTGGCGGCGGGCGTCGGCGACGTCGTGACACGGGACCGGCCGAGTCCGAGGTCGAGCGCGAGAAGCTCGAACAGGAGCGCGAGGCGGAGAAGACCCGCGTCCGGGTCAACGAGTTCCTCACGGTCGCCGAGCTGGCCGACCTCATCGACGCCTCGGCCCAGGAGATCATCACTTCGGCCTTCAAGAACCTGGGCCTCATGGTGACGATCAACCAGCGTCTAGACTTCGACCAGATCGAGCTGATCTGCGAGGAGTTCGGGTACGAGGCGGTGCGCGAGGAGGCCTACGAGGCGGATCTGCCCGAGCTGGAAGAGGAAGAGGAGGAGATCGACGAGGAGGACCTGCGGCCCCGCGCCCCCGTCGTGACCGTGATGGGCCACGTGGACCACGGCAAGACCTCGCTCCTGGATTACATCCGCAAGGCCAACGTCGTCGCCGGCGAATCCGGAGGGATCACCCAGCACATCGGAGCCTACCGGGTGGACCTGGACGGCGGGCGTTCCCTGACCTTCCTCGATACCCCGGGGCACGAGGCGTTCACCGCCATGCGAGCGCGCGGTGCGGACCTCACCGATGTCGTCATCCTCGTCGTCGCGGCCGATGATGCCGTGATGCCGCAGACAGTGGAGGCCATCAGCCACGCCAAGAACGCCGGGGTTCCGCTGGTCGTCGCCATCAACAAGATCGACCTCCCGAGCGCGGATGTGGCGCGCGTCAAGCAGGACCTCCTCTCCCACGAGGTCGTGCTCGAGGACTTCGGAGGAGACGTCCTGTCGGCCGAGGTGTCGGCCAAGACGGGCGAAGGCGTCGAGGACCTTCTCGAGAAGGTCCTGCTCCAGTCCGAGCTCCTGGAGCTCAAGGCCGACCCGGAGCGGGCCGCGAGGGGTACCGTGGTGGAGGCGGAGCTCGACCGGGGCATGGGCCCGGTGGCCACCGTTCTCGTCCAGAGCGGTTCGCTCAGGGTGGGCGACGACTTCCTGTGCGGGCTGCACGCCGGGCGCGTGCGGGCTCTGCTCGACGAGCGCGGAAACAACGTGGAGAGCGCCGGTCCGGCCACACCGGTCCGGGTGCTGGGCCTCGAGGCGGTGCCCCAGGCCGGCGACTCGCTGGTGGCCCTCGGTGCCGACCGGGCCCGGGAGATCGCCACCCGCAGACAGCAGCTCGAGCGCGAAAAGGACATCCGACGGCGGGCCAAGGGCACGAGACTCGAGGATGTCTTCGAGCAGATCCAGGCCGGGGAGCAGGCGATGCTCAACCTGGTCATCAAGGGCGACACGGACGGCTCCGTGCAGGCATTGTCCGATTCGCTGGAGCGACTCAGCACCGACGAAGTGGCCGTCGAGGTCATCCACCGCGGCGTGGGTGCGATCAACGAGTCCGACGTCCTGCTGGCCACGACGTCCGATGCCACGATCCTCGGGTTCCACGTGCGGCCGGACAACAAGGCTCGATCGGTGGCCGAGTCGGAGGGTGTCGAGATCCGTACCTATGACGTCATCTACGAGGCCGTACAGGACGTGCGCGACGCGCTCGAGGGCATGTTGGAGCCCGAGGAGCGGGAGATCGTGGTCGGTTCGGCGGAGGTGCGACAGCTGTTCCGGGTCCCGAAGGTCGGAACGGTGGCCGGCTGCTACGTCTCCACGGGCCAGATCCAGCGCAACCTGCCCCTCCGCCTCCTGCGTGACGGGGTGGTGGTCTACGAGGGCAGCATGGACAGCCTCAAACGCTTCAAGGACGATGTCCGCGAAGTGCGGGAAGGCTACGAGTGCGGACTGTCCATCGCGGGCTACAACGACGTCAAGGTCGGCGACGTGATCGAGTGCTATCGGGTGGAGGAGATCGCACGGACGCTGTCTCAGAGTGCCGCCTCCTAGGGCTCGAGCCCGTCCCCGTTCCGGATCGCAGCCTCCCGTATCTTGTCCGCCGTCGTAGGCGTCGCCCGGTGGGTCTTGCATCTGCCCGGATGCCGTTCGCTCAAGGCCAAGCGCAAGGTGGTCCACAGCCTTCGCGACCGGATGCGGTCCAGGTTCGGCGTGTCGGTCGCCGAGACGGACCTTCAGGACGAGTGGCAGCGGGCCGAGTTGTGTGCCGCACTGGTCACCTCGGATCGCCGTCTGGCCGAGTCCATCCTCTCGAAGCTCGACGACCACGTGGCGTCCGACCCCCGGGCCCACGTCGTCGAGCACGAGACGGTTCTCTATTGAGGGCACGATCCCGCGCCGGCTCGGTCGCTCCATACGGCGCTCGTATGCGCCCCGTGGCCGGGAGCGGTCCGTGACCGGGCGCCGCCGCGTGCGCCGGCTGAACCAGCTCCTGCGCGAGGAGCTCTCGCGCCTCATCCGGCGGGAGGTCAAGGACCCCCGGGTCGGCCTGGTGACCGTCACCGACGTGGACGTGACGTCCGACCTCGAGCATGCCACCGTCTACGTGAGGACCGTCGAGAGCGACCGGTCGATGGAAGAGCTGCTCGCGGGCCTCCACAGCGCGGGCGGCTATCTCCGCCACGCGCTGGGCAAGGAGCTCCACCTGCGTCGGATCCCGGAGCTGCGCTTCGAGGAGGACCGGAGCCTCGAGCGCGCCCGGCGCATCGAGGCCCTGCTCGACCAGGCGCTGGAGGGCGACGAGGACCCGGGGAGCGACGGAGCGGATGACCGCGCGGAGCCCTGAAGAGGGTCCCGACGGTGTCCTCCTGGTCGACAAGTCGGCCGGACCCACCTCCACGGACGTGGTGCGCCTCGCCCGCCGGTGCCTCGACGTCCGCCGCCTAGGGCACGCGGGCACGCTCGATCCGTTCGCGACGGGCCTCCTGCTGCTGTGCGTGGGACGGGCCACCCGTCTGGTTCGCTACCTGCACCTCCTCCCCAAGAGCTACCGTGCCAGGGTGCACCTGGGCGTCGAGACCTCGACCCACGACCCGGAGGGCGACGTGGTGAGCCGCTCGGAGACGTGGCGCGAGGTGGATCGGGGCGGTGTCGAAGCCGCGGCCGCGGAGCTCACGGGACGGATCGAGCAGGTTCCGCCGCGATTCTCGGCCGTGAAGGTGGGCGGGCGTCGGGCCTACGAGGCGGCCCGTGCCGGGGAGGAGCTGCGGCTGGAGGCCCGGCCGGTCCAGGTGGACTCCTTTCGGATCGTCTCCTTCGACCCTCCCGAGCTCGAGGTCGAGACCGTCGTGGGCGCCGGCACGTACATCCGGGGGCTGGCGCGCGACCTGGGGAGGGCGCTGGGCTGCGGCGCCCACCTGCGCACCCTGCGGCGGACCGCGATCGGGCCGTTCGCCGTGGCCGAGGCTGTCGCGGACGCCGAGCTGCAAGCGAGCGGGGCGCGCGACCTGCAGGGGTCCGGGGCGTGGCGCTCGCCTGCGGCGGCGCTGGCCTGGCTGCCGTCCAGGGAGCTCGAGACCGACGAGATCGAGCGCGTACGGCACGGCGGAGCGGTGCCGCGCGGGAGCGTGGTTCCCGGCGTCAGGGCCGCCGGGCCGATGGTTTCAGGGGCCGATGGTGCCGGGAGCGGTGGGAGCGTAAGTCCGGTGACGCTCCTTCGGGCCGGCGTGCTGGTGGCGGTGGCCGAGCCGCTGGGAACGGTGCTCCAGCCCCGCGTCGTGCTCGATGCCGCCTGAGGGGGCGATGCGAGCCGGTGAAGGCCGTCCCGCGGGAGGCGGGCCGAGCGGCCTGCCCCCGGAAGTGGGGGGCACCGTCCTCACGGTGGGCACCTTCGATGGTGTGCACCGCGGACACCGGGCGGTCCTGGCCGAAATCGTGGACCGGGCCGGAGCCCGGGGCCTGTCGAGCGTGCTGGTGACGTTCGACCGGCACCCACTCACGGTGGTGCGTCCCGAGCAGGCGCCCGCACTCCTCACCACGCCCGACGAGAAGAAGGAGATCCTCGCACAGACGGGCCTCGACTACGTGGCCTTCCTCCGTTTCACTCGTGCGCTTTCGCGCTACTCGCCGGAGGCGTTCGTTCGGACCTTCCTGGTCGGCCGCTTCCGTGTCCGCGAGCTGGTCATCGGCTACGACCACGGCTTCGGCCGCGACCGGTCGGGGGACATCCAGACGCTGCGGCGTCTGGGTACCGAGCTGGGCTTCGACGTCGACGTGGTCGGCGACGTGAGCGTGGCTGGCGGGTCGATCTCGTCGACCCGGATCCGCCAGGCCGTCGGCGAGGGGCGGATGGAGGACGCCGCCCTCGGCCTGGGTCGGCCGTACTCGATACAGGCGCCGATCGTGCACGGGCAGGGAAGGGGCCGGGATCTCGGATTCCCCACCGCCAACCTCCAGCCGCCCGGTGGCGCCAAGCTGCTGCCGCCGCCGGGGATCTACGCCGTGCGTGCCAGCCTGCGGACCGAGATCCGGAAGGGCGTCGTGCACCTGGGACCGCGGCCGACCTTCCCGGGCAGCCCTCCGTCGATCGAGCTGTATCTCCTGGACTTCGATGGGGACCTGTACGGGGAGCCCGTGCGGGTGGAATTCCTCTCCCGCCTCAGGGACGTTCTCCCGTTCACGTCGGCCGCCGAGCTGGTCCAGCAGATGCGCGAGGATGTGCGGGAAGCTCGCGCTTATTTCGCCGCCTCCGGGACGTGAGGCGGGCCGTGGCTCGCAGCCTGGCACATTCTTTACAGGAAGGGTAGAAGCGACTATGATTGTTGACTTGGCAGCCGACCGAGTGGCCGCCGCTCGCGACGGGATGGAACCGGGAGGCCCGGCACGGCCTCGACAGTGACGAGGGAGGACATGCCCCTGACCGCCGACAAGACAGCCGAGATCGCCGAGAAGTTCGGCCGACACGAGAACGACCACGGCTCGGCGGCCGTGCAGATCGCGCTCCTCACGGCGCGCATCGAAGAGCTCACCGAGCACTTCCGCGAGCACCCCAAGGACCACCACAGCCGCCGGGGCCTCCTCACGATGGTGGGACGGCGGCGTCGGCTGCTGAGCTACCTGCGCGGGCACGACCTGGAGCGTTACCGATGGGTGATCGAGGAGCTGGGGCTGCGTCACTGACCGCCCGCTTCGCTCCATCCCGCCGCGGGACCATGCAGGGGCCGCCGGGCGCCGTTCCGTGCGCGTCGGGCGGCCCTCGTGATGATGGGGTCCCTCCAGGCGGGCGACCGACGATGTCGAAGAGACGACGAAAAGCAACGAGCCATTGGATAGAGGGACGACAGCGATGAGTCACAGGATCGAGAGAGAGTTCTGGGGTCGACCGCTCGTGATCGAGACCGGCCGCATGGCACGACAGGCGGACGGCGCCGTGTACCTGCAGTTCGGCGAGACGGCGGTGCTGGTGGCGGCGGTGGCCGAGCGCAAGCGCTCCAACCTCCCCTTCTTCCCGCTCACGGTAGAATACCGCGAGAAGAGCTACGCGGCGGGCAAGTTCCCGGGCGGGTTCTACAAGCGCGAGGGGCGGCCGGGCGACAAGGAGACGGTCTCTGCTCGCCAGATCGACCGACCCCTGCGTCCCCTGTTCCCCGACGGCTTTCAGAACGAGACCCAGGTCGCCTGCTTCATCATCTCGGCCGACCAGGAGAACGACGCGGACGTGCTCGGGATGCTGGGTGCCTCCGCGGCGCTCAGCCTGTCGCCCATTCCGTGGAACGGCCCGATCGCCGGCGTGCGCGTCGGCCGCCTGGACGGCGAGTGGGTGATCAATCCGACCTTCCAGCAGCTGGAGTTCTCCGAGACCGACATCGTGGTGGCCGGCACCGAGGACTCGATCGTCATGGTCGAGGGCGCTGCGGTGGAGATTTCCGAGGATCTGTTCATCGAGGCGCTGGAGGTGGCGCACGAGGCCATCCGCGAGCTCATCGACCTCCAGAAGGAGCTGGTCGAGATGGCCGGCGGCGCTCCCGAGCCGTTCGAGTGGGAGGGCCCGGACATTCCGGAAGGCCTCGAGGACGCCGTTCGGGAGGCGGCGGAGGCTCGCGTTCAGGAGGCGCTCAACCTGCCGAGCAAGGACGAGCGCAATCAGGCCCTGTCGGCGCTCCGTGATCAGCTGACCGAGGAGCTGGCCGAGCGCTACCCGGATCACCTCCAGCAGGTGGGCGAGGCCACGCGCGCTCTCGAGAAGAACGTCATGCGCCGGCAGATCCTGGAGCGGGGCGAGCGCGTGGATGGCCGTGCGCTCGACCAGATCCGACCCATCACGTGCGAGGTCGGCGTCCTGCCCAGGCCGCACGGGTCCGCCCTGTTCACGCGAGGCCAGACGCAGGCGCTCGCGGTCACGACGCTGGGGACGGTGAGCGACGAGCAGCGCATCGACTCGATCGACGTGCTCGAGGAGACGTCCAAGTCGTTCATGCTCCACTACAACTTCCCGCCCTTCTCCGTCGGGGAGGTGCGGCGCTTCCGCGGGCCGGGTCGTCGGGAGATCGGGCACGGGATGCTGGCCGAACGGGCCCTGCAACCCCTCCTTCCGCCCTACGATGAGTTCCCGTACACGATCCGGATCGTCTCCGACATCCTCGAGTCCAACGGCTCCAGCTCCATGGCGTCGGTGTGCGGAGGGTCGCTTTCCATGATGGATGCCGGGGTTCCGCTGCGAGCCGCCGTGGCCGGCATCGCCATGGGCCTGATCGAGGAAGGCGGCCAGACGGCCGTCCTCACCGACATCCTGGGGATCGAGGACGCGCTCGGGGACATGGACTTCAAGGTGGCCGGCACCGAACAGGGGATCACGGCCATCCAGATGGACAACAAGTCCGGAGGGCTGGAGGTCGCGGTACTGCGGCAGGCGCTGGAGCGGGCCCACCAGGCGAGGCTCCACATCCTCGAGATCATGGCGCGGACCCTGCCTCGGCCGCGCAGCGAGTTGTCGGAGCACGCTCCGAGGATCATCACGGTGGAGATCGATCCCGACAAGATCGGCAAGGTCATCGGTCCCAAGGGCAAGACGATTCGCGCCATCCAGGACGAGACCGGAGCCGAGATCAACATCGAGGACTCCGGGGTCGTGACCATCTCCTCGCCGGGCGGAGAGGGCGGTGAACGTGCTCGTCAGATGATCGAAGCTCTCGTGGAGGAGCCCGAGGTCGGCCGCGTATACGAAGGGGTGGTCAAGAACACGACCAGCTTCGGCGCGTTCGTCGAGATCCTCCCGGGTGTCGAGGGCCTGTGCCACATTTCGGAGCTCGAGGACAAGCGCACGGAGAACACGGAGGACGTCGTCAAGAGCGGCGACCGGGTGCGCGTCAAGCTCCTGGCGATCAACGAGAAGGGGCAGCTCAAGCTCTCCCGTAAGGCTGTCCTGGCGGCCGAGCAGAACTGAGGGCTACTTCGGTGCCCACGGGAGGCGGGGGCGGCTCCCGGGGACCCGGGCGGGTTGGGTCCGAGAGCGGGAGCGTCGGCGCCGCGGGGGCCGCCACCCGGGCGTCCCCCGCCCCGCCGTCCGGGGGGACGGATCCCCGCACCGAACGGTTGGCGCCGGGCGTCGTGCGCTCGATCTTCCCGGACGGCTTCACGGTCCTCACCGAGACGATGGAGGGCGTCCGCTCCCTGGCCGCCGGGGTGTGGATCCGCCAGGGCACCGTCCACGAGCCGGCGCCCCTCCGCGGCATCTCCCACCTTCTCGAGCACATGGTGTTCAAGGGCACGGGTCGGCGCAGCGCCCGGCAGATCGCCCTCGAGATCGAGGAGGTCGGCGGCAACCTCGACGCCTACACGACCCACGAGCACACGGCGTTCACCGCCCGGGTCCCGGCCGACCACACCGAGCGCGCGCTCGACGTCCTGTGCGACATGGTGTTCTCGCCCACGCTGCGGGCCCGCGATCTCGAGCCCGAGCGGGAGGTCGTGCTCGAGGAGATCGCCGGCGTCGAGGATTCGCCCGACCAGCTCGTGTTCGAGCTCCACGCCCCCTTCCTGTACGGTAGCCACCCCTACGGCGCGCCGATCCTCGGGACCCGGACGACGGCATCGGCTCTGACGGAGCGGGATCTCCGCGACCTGCATCGGGGCGCCTACCGGCGTTCCAACGCCGTGTTCACCGCGGCCGGGCGTGTGGACCACGAGGCGCTGGTGGAGTCCCTGCTGGGGCGGCTTCCGGCGGAAGAGCCGGCCCGGTCGGCCGCGGTGGATGAGCCGCGGACCTGGGGCCGCGGGACGCGACGGGTCGAGCGGGAAGGCGGGCAGCAAGCCCACGTCGTGGCTGCCGTGCCCGGCGTGCCCTACGGGCACCCACTCCGCTACGCCGCGGTGCTCGTGGAGACGGCGCTGGGCGAGGGCATGAGCTCGCGGCTGTTCCAGCGCGTTCGCGAGGAGCTGGGCCTGGCTTACACGATCTACAGCTTCCATGCGTTCTACGGGAGGGCGGGGCACGCCGGGGCCTACCTGGCGACCCGACCCGAGACGGCGGAGGAGGCGCGCGAGGCCATGCTCCAGGAGCTGGACGTCCTGGCTCGCGAGGGTCTCCGACCGCAGGAGCTCGCCTCCACGAGAGAGCAGCTCAAGGGATCCGCGATGCTGTCGCTGGAGTCCCCGGCATCGCGTATGCACCGACTCGCCGGGACCGCACTCTACGGTGAGCCCTTCAGAACGATGGACGAGCTCGCCAGGCTCATCGACGGAATCACCGTCGATGAGGCCGCCGAAGCGGCGGCCCTCTTCGAACCGGACCGAGCGGCGGTGCTCGAGCTCGCTCCGGCCTGAACTGATAAGAAACGACGCAGGAGCTCAGCCATGATCGTCGGCGTGCCGAGGGAAATCAAACCGGATGAGAACAGGGTCGCACTCGTGCCCTCGGGCGTCGAGGCGCTGGTGCGCGCTGGCCACCGGGTCCTGGTCGAGACGGAGGCCGGGGCGGGGAGCGGATTCCCCGACGAGGCGTACGAGAGGGTCGGAGGGGAGATCGCCGACGGGCCCGGTGCGGTGTGGGGGACGGCCGAGATGGTCGTCAAGGTGAAGGAGCCGGTGGGCCCCGAGTACGGCCGTCTTCGTGACGGCCAGGTGGTGTTCACCTACTTCCACTTCGCGGCCGACCGCGAGCTCACGGAGGCCGTGCTCGGCAGCGGCTGTGTGGCCATCGCCTACGAGACGGTGCAGCTCCCCAGCGGCGAGCTCCCGCTGTTGACGCCCATGTCGGAGGTGGCGGGCCGGATGGCCGTGCAGGAAGGGGCCAAGTATCTGGAGAAGGTGTCCGGCGGCCGTGGCATCCTGCTCGGCGGTGTACCGGGCGTCCTGCCCGCGGAGGTCGTGATCCTCGGCGGCGGCGTGGTCGGCACGAACGCCGCCAAGATCGCCGCCGGCTTCGGAGCGCACGTGACCGTGCTCGACGTGGACCTGGACCGGCTGCGCTACCTGTCCGATGTGATGCCCGCCAACGTGGACCTCCTGTACTCGAACCGGCATCACATACTCGACCAGCTCGAACGCGTGGACCTGCTGGTCGGGGCCGTGCTGCTGCCCGGGGCCAAGGCACCGGAGCTGGTGCGGCGCGAAGATCTGGCCCGGATGCGCGAGGGGTCGGTGGTCGTGGACGTGGCGGTCGACCAGGGCGGCTGCGTCGAGACCATCCACCCGACCACCCATGCTGACCCGACCTACGTGGTGGACGGGGTCGTGCACTACGGCGTCTCGAACATGCCCGGGGCCGTCCCGAGGACCTCCACGCTGGCGCTCACGAACGCGACGTTCCCCTATTCCCTCACCCTGGCGGCACGAGGATGGCGCGCGGCGTGTCGGGATGACACGTCCCTGGCGCGCGGTCTGAACGTCGTGGAGGGCCGCTGCAGCTACGCGGCGGTGGCCGAGGTCTTCGATCTTCCGTACACGCCGCTCGAGGAGGTGCTCTGAGCCTCCCGTCGACGCGGCGGACCGACCGGGCCTGAGGCTCCGCGATCTCCTTTCGCCGCACGGGACGTCGGTCTAGATTGCGCCGGTTCCCGGAGGGTGAGCCTCCTCACGCCCTCCCGGTCGGGCCAGTCCGGACGCGTCGCCGACCCCTCGGCCGCGATCCGGGTCGGGCGCAGCTCTAGCTTTCGTCGGGTTCTCGCATGGCCAAATGGTTTCGGATGGGTAGCCTGCTGCCCATCAACGACATAGGCGTCGATCTTGGCACGGCCAACACGGTGGTCTACGTCAAGGGCGAGGGGATCGTCCTGAACGAGCCATCCGTCGTGGCCATGGAGAAGGGCAGCGGACGCATCAAGGGGATCGGCCTCGAGGCCAAGCGCATGCTGGGCCGAACGCCGACGGGTATCGAGGCCGTGCGTCCACTCAAGGACGGCGTGATCGCCGACGTGGACGTCACCGAGATCATGCTGCGCTTCTTCCTGAAGACCGTCACCTCGAACCGGTTCTTCAAGATCCGTCCACGGGTGGTCGTGGGCGTGCCCTCCGGGATCACCGAGCTGGAGCGGCGGGCCGTCCGCTCGAGCGCCCATGCGGCAGGGGCCAAGGAGGTCTATATGGTGGCCGAGCCCATGGCGGCCGCCATCGGGGTGGGCCTTCCGGTCGAGACGCCCACCGGGAACATGGTGATCGACGTCGGCGGCGGAACGACGGAGATCGCCGTGATCGCGCTGTCGGGATCGGTGGCCGACACGTCGATCCGCGTGGCCGGCGACGAGCTCGACGCGGCGATCGTCACCTTCCTCCGCAAGAACTACAACCTCCTCATCGGAGAGCCCACGGCCGAGGCGATCAAGATCCAGATCGGGTCCGCCTACCCGGACGGGGAGGAGCGCGAGATGATGGTCAAGGGGCGCGACCTGGTGTCGGGCATCCCCAAGACGGTCCGTGTCCACTCGGCCGAGATCCGCGAGTGCATGCAGGAGCCCATTCAGCAGATCGTGGGTGCGGTCCGACGGGCGCTCGAGATCACCCCACCGGAGCTGGCGTCGGACATCGTGGATCGGGGCATCACGATGACCGGAGGCGGGTCGCTCGTCCGCGGCCTCGACGTCCTGCTCCGCGAGGAGACGGGTCTGCCCATCCACGTGGACGAGGAGCCTCTCACGTGCGTGGTGCGGGGAACGGGTCGGATCCTGGACGACTTCGACCGCTATCGGAACGTCCTGACGACCTGACCCACGGGTGGCTTTCACGGGCGTGAGCGAGCCGGGCCGGGGAAGGGTGGACCTGGCGGTCACCGTCCTGTGCGTGCTGGTCGGCACCCTCATTGGCGTCCTGACACCCGCCCGACGCCTCGTGCTGACGCACGCGCTCCGCTCCTCCGTCCTCGCGCCCGTCCTCCTGACCCAGGAGGCCGTGGCGCGCCGCACGCGACTCTCGGCCCGCCTGGCGGTCCTGGAGACGGAGCGCGACTCGCTCGCCCGGGACCTGATCGAGGCCCGCCAGGCCCTGGAGGAGAACGCTCGCCTTCGCGAGGTCCTATCGCTGGGCCCCCGACCTTCAGACACCCTCGTCGCGGTCGAGCTCGAGCCCGGTCGGGTACCGGGGGGGGAGGACCAGACCTTCCTGGTACGCAGGGGCTCGGACGACGGCGTGCGAGCGCCCGCCGGGGTGTTCACTGCCCGGGGGCTCGTGGGAGTGCTCCGGTCGTCCACCGCTCACGCCACGCGGGGCCAGTTCTGGACGCATCCCGACTTCCGGGTCAGCGTCCGCACCGCGACCGGCACGGCCAGCGGGATCGTGCGGGCCGGGGACGACCCCGACCAGCCGATGATGATCCTGGAGGGAGCGCCCTACCAGACCGACATTCCCCCGGGGACGGTTCTGTACACGTCCGGGCTCGGCGGCCTGTATCCTCCGGGCATCCCCGTCGGCACGGTGCGCTCGGTGTCGGCCGTCGAGTCCGGATGGGAGAAGAGCTATCGCGTCGAGCCGGCGGTCCGGCCCGAGCAGGTGGACGTGGCGCTCGTGTGGCGCAGGCCGGCAGGGCCGTGAACAACGCCACGGGCGGCGGCCTGATGACGGTCCTCACGATCGCGGCGCTGCTGGTCGCCCACTTCCTGCTGCGTCCGCTCCTGGTAGCCCGACCCTTCGCGCCCGACCTGCTGGCGGGCGCCCTCATGCTGGCCGCCCTACACGTGCGGCCCGGGACCGCGGCCGTCGTGGGATTCGGGGCCGGCCTGCTCGAGGGGGCCATGGCCCTGGAGGGCATGGGCACCCTGGCCGCGACCTTCGCGCTGGTAAGCTACGTGGCCGCCCGGGCCCGTGAGCTGTTCTTCGCCGACTCCGCCCTGTTCCTGCCAGCCTTCGCGTTCGTGGGCGTGTGGGCGCTCCACCTGGGAGAGCTGCTCGCGGTGGGCGCTCCGCTGGACTGGTTCGAATGGCTCGTGCAGTCGCCCGTCTCGGCGGCCCTGACGGCCCTCCTGGTGCTCCTGGTCGAGCGAGCGGTGACCTCGCGGCCCTCGGCGGTGTAGCGACTCCCGATGTTGGGCGAGAGCGAGAAGACGGATCGGAGCCGCCACCGGGCCCGGGGTGCGCGGGTCGTGCTGGTGCTCGCGGTGCTCGTTCTGGTGGGCGCCTTCTTCCGTCTGCAGGTGCTCCATTCGAGCAGCTACGAACTGCGCTCGGAGCGGAATCGCCTGCGCGCCATCACGGTGCCTGCGCCGCGCGGCACGATGTACGACCGCAACGGGCGCGTGATCGCCGAGAACGTGCCCGGCTATTCGGTGTCCCTCCTCCCGGGCCGAGAGGACACCGTTCGGGCCAGCCTCGCGCGGTTGGCGCCGATCCTCGGCCTCGACGCGCGGGACCAGCAGGCGCTCATGCAGAAGTACGAGGCCCTCCCGCAGCGTCCCCTCCTGGTGAGCGACGACGCCAGCTTCCAGCAGGTCTCCTCGATCGAGGAACGTCGGCCGGAGTTCCGCAGGGCCGTCGTGGACATGAGGCCACGCCGTCGCTACCCGGACGGCCACGTGGTCGCCCACGTGGTCGGCTACGTCGGGGAGATCAGCGAATCCGAGCTCAAGAATCCGGCGTTCGCGGGCTACGACGCGGGTCGCATCGTGGGCAAGATGGGCCTGGAGCGCGAGTACGAGGACACCCTGGGAGGTGATCCGGGCGTCCGCTACGTCGAGGTCAACGCGCTCGGCTCGATCGTCCGCGAGATGGGGCCCGGTCCCGCCGTTCCCCCGGTGCCGGGGCACGATCTGGAGCTCGGACTGGACATGAAGCTTCAGGACTTCGCGGATTCGACCTTCCCGCCCGACCATCGCGGAGCGGTGGTGGCGGTCGACCCGCACACCGGTGAGGCGCTGCTCTTCTACAGCCATCCCGAGTTCGACCCCAACGCGTTCGTGGGCGGCGTGGATGTGGACACGTGGGAGTCGTTGCGCGACGATCCGGCCAAGCCGCTGCTCAACCGGGTCACCGGCGCGGCCTATCCCCCCGGCTCGACCTTCAAGCCCGTGATCTCCGCCATCGCGATGCGACGAGGTGTGGTCTCGATCGGCGACCACATGGACATACCCTGTCGGGGCGCCCTTCGTTACGGGACCCGTGTGTGGCGGTGCTGGAAACCGGCAGGTCACGGCTCCCTGAGCCTTGCGGGGGCGATCGAGCAGAGTTGCGACGTCTACTTCTACCAGCTGGGCATGAAGCTGGGCCTGGACGCGATGATGGACGGTTCGCACCGGCTCGGCTTCGGCGATCCCACCGGCATCGACCTCCCACACGAGGCGGCGGGCTACTTTCCCGCGTCGCGCGAATGGTTCGACCGCCGGTACGGGCCGCGAGGGTGGACCGAGTCGGTGGTCCTGAACCTGGCCATCGGACAGGGCGAGAACCAGCAGCCGCTGCTGCGCCAGGTCCTGTTCTACGCGGCCCTGGCCACGGGACGCCGGCCGATCGTGCCTCACCTGCTCCGCAGCCGGGCCCTGGAGCGCCGACGGGTCGACTGGTCGCTGGACCTCCCCGATGCCGAGCGCCGCCAGCTGGTGGATGCGCTGGTGAGCGTGGTCAACGATCCGAAGGGGACGGCCTACCCGTGGCGCCTGGAGCGCTGGACCATGGCCGGCAAGACCGGCACCGCGCAGAACCCCCAGGGCGCGCCGCACTCCTGGTTCGTGGCATTCGCGCCCGCGCAGGACCCCGACATCGTCGTCGCGGCGGTGGTGGAGCACGGCCACCCGGACAACACCGTGTCGCTGGCCGTGCCTTACGTCTCGGCGATCGTCGAGCGCTACCTGGAGGAGATCCACCCGGCGCCGGCCGACAGCGCAGCGGCTCCGGCCGCGGACACCGGGGTCGCCGGGGAGGGCCGGTGAGCGAGGGCGCCCGCTGGCGGGAGCAGGTCGGCGACGTCCAGCTCCTGGGGCTCGCCCTTCTCCTGAGCGCCCTGGGGCTCGCCATGATCTTCTCGGCGGGGCAGGTCGACGTCCCGTCCGTGGCCACGGGCATCTGGCGGCGACAGTTGCTGTGGCTGGCCATCGCGCTGGCGGGGTTCGTGGTCGTCTCGCGGGTGCCGCTCCGCTGGCTCGAGTGGGCCGCCCCGGGCGCCTACGTGGCGGCACTCGCCCTCCTGGGCATCGTACTGGTCGTCGGCACGGGTCCGGGAGGCACGCGGAGCTGGATCAACCTCGGGCCGGCGCGCCTTCAGCCCGCCGAATTCGCCAAGCTGGCGACGATCCTGCTCCTCGCCAGGACCGTGTCGGGCAACGGTACCCCCGCCGGCCGACTGATCGAGCTCTGGAAGCCCGTCCTCGTGGTGCTGGTCCCCATGGTCCTCGTGCTCGCTCAGCCCGACCTCGGAAGCGCCATCATCTTCGGTGTGATCCTCATCGCGGCCCTCTACTGGGCGGGGGTGCCGCTGGCGATGCTGTTCCTCCTGGTCAGCCCGGGCGTCAGCCTGCTGCTTGGCTTCTCGGCGGTCGTGTGGGGCGTGTGGATCGTCGTGCTGGCCGCCTTCCTGTACGTGCACCGGCCGTACCTCAGCGAATCCCTGGCGGTCCTGGCGGCCAACGTGGCGACGGGTGCGCTGACGCTGCCGCTGTGGTCCCGGCTGGAGCCCTACCAGCAGGACCGGCTGCTCGTGTTCCTGAACCCCGATGCCGACCCCCGGGGCTCGGGCTGGCACCTGGTCCAATCCAAGGTGGCCATCGGCTCGGGAGGACTGCTGGGCCAGGGGTACCTGCACGGCCCGCAGAAGCGGCTCGCCTTCCTTCCCGAGCAGCACACCGACTTCATCTTCTCCGTGGTGGGAGAGGAGCTCGGCTTCATCGGCGTGGTGGTCTTCCTGGCCCTGCTCGGCTG
Source organism: Candidatus Humimonas hydrogenitrophica (assembly GCA_947581615.1). Lineage (GTDB taxonomy): Bacteria > Gemmatimonadota > Gemmatimonadetes > Palauibacterales > Palauibacteraceae > Humimonas > Humimonas hydrogenitrophica. The sequence goes on along the minus strand of CANPVD010000104.1, from coordinate 66,473 downwards.
GTTCCTGGGGCGTATCCTCGCCGATGCGCGGGACGCGCCGAGCGAGTTCGGCGGCACGGTCGTCTTCTGCCTGTTCGGCGTCTGGTTCGCACACCTCGTGATCAACGTGGGTATGACCGTGGGGCTCATGCCGATCACGGGTCTGCCGCTCCCGTTCCTGAGTTACGGGGGGAGCTTCCTCGTGTCGGTGTGGGCGGGCCTGGCCATGGTGGAGAGGGTGGCGGCCGAGAGTTGATGTCGCCCGACGCCCGGCGGGCCGGTTATATTCCGCCGCGCCACTCCAGACTCGCACGAGAGGAACCATGTCCTGGTTCAAGAAGCCGAAGCAGAAGATCACCTCGCAGAAGCGCGAGCTCCCACCGGACGTGTGGGAGAAGTGCGATGGCTGCGGAGAGATCCTCTACAGCGGCCGACTGGCCGAGAATGACCACGTGTGCCCGACCTGCGGTCATCACTTCCGGATCGACGCGCTCACCTACGCCGGCCTCCTGCTGGATGAGGGCTTCGAGGAGGAGTTCGACACCGGTCTGCGCTCGGCCGACCCGCTCGGATTCGTCGACTCGAAGAGCTACCGGGACCGGATCGAGGCGGCCAGCGAGGAAGTGGGACCGGAGGACGCCATCCGGACCGGCTCCGGTCGGGTGGACGGACGGCAGGTGAAGCTGGGGGCGATGGAATTCCGTTTCATCGGCGGCTCCATGGGGTCGGTCGTCGGGGAGAAGATCCGCAGGCTGGCCGAGCGCGCGGTGGACGAGAGGGACCCGCTGATCATCGTGTCGGCCTCGGGCGGGGCCCGTATGCAGGAGGGGATCTACTCGCTGATGCAGATGGCCAAGACGTCGGCCGCTCTCGATCGTGTCGCCGACGCCGGTCTTCCCTTTCTGAGCATCCTGACGCATCCGACCACCGGCGGCGTCACGGCCAGCTACGCCATGCTGGGAGACGTCATCCTGGCCGAGCCCGGCGCCCTCATCGGCTTCGCGGGGCCCAGGGTGATCCGCGAGACGATCCGCCAGGACCTTCCGGAGGGATTCCAGCGCTCCGAGTTCCTGCTCGAGCACGGGATGGTGGATCAGATCGTTCCTCGCGGCGAGCTCAAGGAGAGGGTGAGCGTCCTCCTCGGCCACATGTGCTGAGCCGTTCCACCGTCCCCTGCGTTGGTTCCGTGAGCGCCGTCGAGCGACTCCTCGGCTCCCGTCCGCTCACGACCATGCGCTGGGGGCTCGATCGGACCCGGGACCTCCTGGCCGTCCTGGACCATCCCGAGACCGCCTTCCGGGCGATCCACGTGGGAGGCACCAACGGGAAGGGCTCGGCGGCGGCCTCGATCGAGGCCGTCCTGCGCGAGAGCGGGCACGTGACGGGTCTGTACACCTCTCCCCACCTGTTCCGCGTCGAGGAGCGGATCCGGGTCTCGGGCCGGCCGGCGTCCGCCGACCTCCTCGAGTCCTGCGCCGAACGGCTCCTGCGCGTCTCGGAGGGCTCGAGCGCCACGTACTTCGAGGTGCTCACCGTCCTCGGCTTCCTAGCTTTCGCCGAAGCGGGTGTCGAGTGGGCCGCCGTCGAGGTCGGTCTGGGCGGTCGCCTGGATGCCACGAACGTGCTCTCGCCCGAGGCTTGCGCGCTCACGAGCGTGGCGCTCGAGCACACCGCGTGGCTGGGAGACACGCTCTCGGAGGTCGCCGGGGAGAAGGCGGGCATCTTCAAGGCGGGCGTCCCGGCGGCGCTGGGACCGCTCCCGGACGAGGCGCTGGGGGTCGCCGAGGCGCGGGCCCGGAAGGTGGGTGCTCCGCTCCTGCGGCTCGGTCGGGACGCCACGGTCGGGGACGTCATGGTCGAGCGGGCCGGTACTTCCTTCGTCTACACCTCCGCGGCGCGGCCCGGCGGACTGGGTGTGAGGGTCCCGCTTCCCGGGATCCACCAGGCCTTCAACGTGGGGACGGCGCTCCTGGCGCTCGATGCGCTGCCCCTGCGGATCTCCGATGAGACGGTGCGGTCCGGCCTGGCCGGGGTCCGTTGGAGGGGCCGCTTCGAGATGCTGGAGGGGCCGGGCGGGACCTGCGTGGTGGACGTGGCCCACAATCCGGCCGGCGTCGCGGCGCTGCTCGACACGCTGCGGCGTCTGGCGCCCCCTCGGCCATGGGTGGTCGTGTTCGCGGTCCTGTCGGACAAGGACTGGCGCTCCATGCTGGGCGCGGTGCTCGATGCGGGGCTGCAGGTGGTGCTCACGCAGGCGGCGTCGGCACCGTCGGAGCGCCGCTGGGACCCCGCCGCCGCGCACGGCGAGACGCCGGGCACCACCCTGGTGCCGGAGCTCGAGGAGGCGCTGGGGCGGGCTCGCGAACTCGCCGGCCCCGGCACGGTAGTAGTAGCCGGCTCGTGCCACACCGTGGCCGAAGCCCTCGAAGCGCTCGACGCCGGTGACTGAGGAACCGAGTCAGGGAGGAAGCCCATGCGATACGACCCGAGGCTGGTGCAGCCGATGCGGGAGGAGTTGACGAAGATCGGCGTGCAGGAGCTGCGCACGCCCCAGGAGGTGGACGACGTGCTGGGCGCGGGAGAAGGCTCCGTGCTCGTGGTCGTGAACTCGGTGTGTGGGTGCGCCGCCCGCAACGCCAGGCCCGCGGTGACGCTGGCCTCGAGCCACGACGCCCGTCCGGACCGTATGGTCACCGTGTTCGCGGGCATGGACCTCGAGGCGACCGAGCGGGCCCGGTCGTACTTCACCGGCTACCGACCGTCGTCGCCGTCGCTCGCGCTCCTCAGGGACGGCGAGCTGGTGTTCATGCTCGAACGACATCAGATCGAGGGACGCGAGGCGGCGGCGATCGCGGCCGACCTCACGGATGCTTTCGACCGATGGTGTGGCGCCGTGGCCTGACGTCGCCGCGCCCCCCGATACCCCCGCTCGGGGGCGGTCCAGCCGGCCGGAGGCAGCCTCCGGCCGGCTTTTGCTTGCCGCCCTCGCTCGCCGCCGCCTACATTCGGCCTTCTATGGATATCAGCAGCTTGCCCGGCTTCCGGGAGTTCTTTCCCGAGGACATGGCCCTCCGGCGCCACATCTTTCGCGTGTGGCGGGAGGTGGCGGAACGGTACGGGTTCGTGGAGTACGACGGTCCCCCCCTGGAGCCTCTCGAGCTGTACACACGCAAATCGGGCCAGGAGATCGTCGGTCAGCTGTACGCGTTCACGGACCGGGGGGACCGCGAGGTCGCGCTCCGGCCCGAGATGACCCCGACTTTCGCCCGCATGGTCTCGGCCCGGGCCGCGGCGCTCCCCAAGCCGATCAAGTGGTTCTCGATCCCGCAGCTGTTTCGCTACGAGCGCCCGCAGCGCGGGCGGACGAGGGAGCACTTCCAGCTCAACCTCGACATCGTGGGTGAGGCGCACGTGATCGCGGACGCGGAGCTGGTGGCGGCGGCCATCGACATGCTTCGGGCGTTCGGGCTCGGCCCGGACGACTTCGTGGCCCGGATCTCCGATCGGCGGCTCGTACGGGCCGTTCTGATCCAGTGCGGCGTGCCCGAGGAGGGACTGCTGGCCGCCTTCGAAGCGCTCGACAAGGCCGACCGGGAGCCCGAGGAGAAGACGAGCGAGACGCTGGTGGCCGCCGGAGCGGACGGGGAGGGCGCCCGTCGCATCCTGGCCCTCGGCGAGCTGTCGCTGCGCGAGGTGGTCGAGGCTTACGGCGAGGCCAGCGACGTCCTCGAGGCCGCGGGCCGGCTGGAGCGCTTCTTCGGGCACCTGGACGCCTTCGGCCTGGGCGGGTTCGCGGAATTCGACGCCGGCCTCGTGCGTGGTCTGGCCTACTACACCGGCCTGGTGTTCGAGCTGTGGGATCGGCGTGGCGAGCTACGCGCCATCTGCGGCGGCGGACGCTACGACGACCTGCTGGCCGCCCTGGGCGGCACGGATTCGCCCGCGCTCGGCTTCGGCATGGGCGATGTCGTGCTGGGCGAACTCCTCAAGGAGAGGGAGCTCGTCCCCGAGGTGGCCCCGGCGGTCGAGGACTTCGTGGTGTTCGTGTCGGATGCGGAGCGGGACCTGGCCCTGCGCCTGGTCCGGGCGCTGCGCTCCCGGGGACGGAGGGTGGGATTCGACTACAGGGGTCGCAGCGTGGGACGGCAGTTCAAGGCGGCCGATCAGGCGGGAGCCTCGCGAGCCCTGGTGCTCGGACCCGACGAAGTGGCCCGCGGCGTGGTGGTCGCGAGGAGCATGGAGACGGGGGGCGAGGAGGAGATGCCGCTCGCCCCCCTCCTGGACGAACGGGAGTGACATGGCGGAAGACACGCGGCTGACGCCGCAGTCCGAGGACTTCTCGGCGTGGTACAACGAGATCGTGCAGCAGGCCGAGCTGGCCGGGCACTCGCCCGTGCGCGGCTGCATGGTGATCCGTCCGTACGGCTATCGGATCTGGGAGCTGATGCAGGCCGACCTGGACGCGCGCTTCAAGCGGACCGGTCACCAGAACGCCTACTTCCCGCTCTTCCTCCCCCTGTCGGCGCTCGAGAAGGAGGCCGAGCACGTGGAGGGCTTCGCCCCGGAGACCGCCGTGGTGACGCGCGGCGGGGGCAAGGAGCTCGAGGAGCCGCTGGTCGTGCGCCCGACGTCCGAGGCGATCATCTGGCCCATCGTCGCCGACTGGATCCAGTCCTACCGCGACCTGCCGATGCTCCTGAACCAGTGGGCCAACGTGGTCCGCTGGGAGCTACGGACGCGCCCCTTCCTGCGCACGACCGAGTTCCTGTGGCAGGAGGGTCACACGGCGCACGCCACGGCCGAGGAGGCGCTCGAGGAGACGCGGAGCATGCTGGGCGTGTACCGCGCCTTCATGGAGGAGACCATGGCCATGCCGGTCGTGACCGGGGAGAAGACCCCCGGGGAACGGTTCGCCGGCGCGGAGCGTACCTTCGCGACCGAGGCCCTGATGCGGGACAACCGCGCGCTCCAGGCCGGGACGAGCCACTACCTGGGCCAGAACTTCGCGCGGGCCTTCGAGGTCCAGTTCCAGACGGAGGAGGGTGAGCACGACTACGTGTTCAATACCTCGTGGGGCGTGTCCACGCGGCTGGTGGGCGGCCTCATCATGACGCACGGGGATGACCAGGGGCTGGTCGTGCCCCCGCGGCTCGCGCCCCACCAGGTGGTGGTCGTACCGATCTGGAAGGACGAGGACCAGCGTGTACTCGTGCTGGAGGCCGCCGAGCGCCTCCGCTCGGTCCTCGCCGGAGAGCTCCGGGTCCACGTCGACGCGCGCGACACCCTCAACCCCGGTGCCAAGTTCTACGAGTGGGAGCGCAAGGGGGTGCCGCTCCGCGTCGAGATCGGACCGCGTGACGTAGCCAGGCAGCAAGTGGTGGCCGTGCGCCGCTTCACGCCCGAAGGCGAGGAGCGCAAGCGGTTCCTGGGCGAGGCCGAGGCCATCGCCGTCCTACCCCGGCTGGTCGATGCCATCCAGGCCGAGCTCCGAGACGCCGCCCGGCAACGTCGGGAGGCCCACTCGGTGCGGGGCCTGGATGACTACGGAACGTTCCGGGAGCGAATGGAGGGCGAAGGCGGATTCGTGTACGCCGGCTGGTGTGGCTCGGAGGCATGCGAGGCGAAGGCCAAGGAGGACACGGGCGCCACCATCCGCGTCCTCCCCGACGAGGAGTTCCGTTCCGATCCGTCGCCCGGGCGCTGCCTGGTGTGTGGAGAGGCCGCCGCCGCCGAGGCCCTGTGGGCCCGGGCCTATTGATGGAGAGTCGCGCGTGACCGACCGCATCCTCATCCTCGACTACGGGTCGCAGTTCACGCGGCTCATCGCCCGCCGCGTTCGGGAACAGCGGGTCTACTGCGAGATCCACGGACCCGACCGCACGCCGGAGTGGGTGCGCCAGTGGGGTCCGGCCGGGATCATCCTCTCGGGCGGTCCCGCCAGCGTCTACGATGAGGGGGTGCCGGACCTCGACCCGAGCCTCCTGGAGCTGGGAGTCCCCGTGCTGGGCATCTGTTACGGGATGGGGCTCCTGGCACGGTGGGCGGGCGCGCGCGTGGTGGGCGGGGCGCGACGGGAGTACGGGCGCGCCCAGATGGAGATCCGCGATCCCGACCGGCTGTTCCGGGGTTTCGGTCCGGGCGAGGCGACGACCGTGTGGATGAGCCACGGAGACCACGTCGAGACGGCGCCCGAGGGCTTCGAAGTCCTGGCCGGGACCGCGAGCCTCCCCGTGGCCGCCTTCCGGCACGCGACCCGGGAGATCTACGGCGTCCAGTTCCATCCCGAGGTGGCCCACACGACCCGCGGCGAGGAGATCCTCGAGAACTTCGTGTTCGGAATCTGCGGGTGCGCCGGCGAATGGACCCCGGGCAGCATCGTGGAGTCGCGCGTGGAGGCGATCCGGGAGCAGGTGGGCCCGGAGGCGACCGTGATCTGCGGCCTGTCGGGCGGGGTCGACTCGTCGGTGGCCGCGGCGCTCGTCCACCGCGCGATCGGGGATCGACTGACCTGCATCTTCGTGGACACGGGCCTGCTCCGGAAGGGCGAGCGCGAGTCGGTCCAGCGGGTGTTCGGAGCGCACCTCGGGTTTCGGCTCGAGGTGGTGGACGCCTCGGCGCGCTTCCTGGAACGCCTGCGCGGCGTCGAGGACCCGGAGGAGAAGCGGATCCGCATCGGTCACACCTTCATCGACGTGTTCGAGGAGGCGGCCCGCCGCCACGGTGACGCCCGCTATCTGGTACAGGGCACGCTGTACCCGGACGTGATCGAGTCGACTTCGGTGAGCGGGCCGTCAGCCACGATCAAGTCGCACCACAACGTGGGTGGGCTGCGGCCCGACCACCCGTTCGAGCTGGTCGAGCCGTTGCGGGAGCTGTTCAAGGACGAGGTGCGGGACGTCGGTCGGGAGCTGGGACTCCCCGAGGAGATGGTGGGTCGACACCCCTTCCCGGGCCCCGGTCTGGCCATCCGCATCCTGGGAGAGGTGACCGCCGATCGGCTCGAGACGTTGCGGGCCGCCGACGCCATCTACCTCGAGGAGATCCGGGCCGCGGAGCTGTACGACGAGATCTGGCAGGCGTTCGCCGTGCATCTCCCGGTGCGGTCGGTGGGCGTGATGGGCGACGCGCGCACCTACGAGAACGTGGTCGCCCTGCGAGCCGTGACCAGCCGGGATGGGATGACGGCCGACTGGTACCCGATGCCCTACGAGGTGCTGGGGCGCACCGCCTCCCGCCTGATCAACGAGGTCCCGGGCGTCAACCGGGTGGTGTACGACGTGTCGTCCAAGCCCCCGGCCACGATCGAGTGGGAGTGAGGCCTTCGACCGGGAGGATCCCATGGCCGAGCTGAAGGAGCTGATCGAGTACCTGGACCGCTACCTGCGCGTGGCGGAGATCCCGGACTACGCCGGAGCCTACAACGGTCTCCAGGTGGCCAGTCGCTCGCCGGTGGACCGGATCGCGGGCGCGGTCGACGCGTGCCAGGAGTCGATCGAGGCGGCCGTGGGGCAGGGGGCGCAGCTCCTCCTCGTGCACCACGGGCTGTTCTGGGGCGATCCGCTCCCCGTCACCGGGCGCAGCTACCGGAGGCTCCGCGCCCTGTTCGAGGCCGATCTCGCCGTGTACTCGGCACACCTGCCCCTGGACGTGCACCCCCGCGTCGGCAACAACGTCCTCCTCGCCGGCGCCCTCGGCTTCCCGGTGGAGGGCCGGTTCGGGACGCACCAGGGGCTCGAGGGCCTCGGCGTGTGGACCGCCGCCGACCTGCCGCGGGAGAAGCTGGCCGAGCGGCTGGAGAAGGCGTGCGGCACCCGCCCGATCGTCGTCCCGGGCGGTCCGGCCCACGTGCGGCGGCTGGGCATCGTGACCGGAGCGGCTGCCTCGCTCCTCCCTCAGGCACGGGCGGAGGGGCTCGACACGTTCATCACCGGCGAAGGGTCCCACCACACCTACCACGACGCCATGGAGTGGGGGATGAATCTCATGTATGCGGGGCACTACGCCACCGAGACCTTCGGGGTGCGGGCGCTGGCCGGGCACCTGGCCGAGGAGTATGGTCTGGAATGGAGCTTCCTGGACAACCCGACCGGGTTGTAGCCCCGCGACCTCGCGGGTCTAGAACACCGAGAACTTGAGGCCCTTGAGGTAGCGCTCGGGGCGCTCGCGAATGTCCTTCGTGAGCAGTGCGATCTCCTCCGAGGCCGACTGGATGTTCTCCGCCGCCGCCGTGACCTTGTCGTACAGGTTGGCGTCGTTCACGAGCTTGCCCAGAGAGCCCTGTCCGCCATCGACCTTCTCGAGGATCGACGCCAGGGAGCGGCTCGACGCGTCCAGGCCCTTGCTCGTCTCATGCAGCCGTCCCGTGAGAGAGTCGATCCGGACGAGCGTCTCCCGGAGCTCGGGTCCCGACGTGGCCCCGGCCAGCTGCGAGGAGGTCTTGTCGAGGCTCTCGATCAGCGATGCCAGGGTCTGGCGCTCGCTGTCGACCAGCCCCCGGAGATCGTGCATCGTCCCCGACAGGTCCTCGGCGCTGGAGTGCATGGCGGCGATCACGCTGTCGGCCAGCAGCCGCCGGGTCCGGTCCAGGACCGACTGCGCGTCTTTTCCGAGCGAGCCGGCCATGGTCTGAAGGTCGGGAGCCGGCACGGCCGCGATCGTGTCGCCCGCGGCCAGGGGTTCCGAAGCGTTGCCGGGCTCCAGGACGAGCGTCTGGGTACCGAGGAAGCCGGAGGACTGGATCAAGGCCTTGCTGTCGTGCGGCAGGGTCACGGTCTGGCTCACCGAGACGTCCAGGACGACGCCGCCCTTCGCAAGCCCCACGTGGTCCACCGAGCCCACGTCCACGCCGTGCAGGTAGACGCGGCTTCCGGGCGTCATCTGCTGGGCGTTGGGCGTGAATACGGCGAAGGCGAAGCTTCCTCCCCCGATGCCGCTCCCGCTGAGCCAGACCACGCCCCACGCGAGCGCGATGATGGACACGAGCACGAGGACGCCGACCTGCACCTCGGCGCCGTGCTGCGTCCTTAGGCCGGGGTCTCTCATGCCACCATTGTGAGGTTGGAGCGGCCGGAAAGGAATCTCTGCACGGCTGGATTCTCGCTGTTCTTCATGTCCTCGGGCGTTCCCAGCGCCTGGATCTTGCCCTCGGCCAGCAGGGCGATCCTGTCACCGAGGAAGAAGGCCGACTCCACGTCGTGCGTGACCACGACGCTGGTGAGACCGATCTCCTCCTTGAGGCGCGCGATGAGGTCGTTGACGACCGCGGCGTTGACCGGGTCGAGGCCCGTGGTGGGCTCGTCGTAGAGCACGTACTTGCGGCGGCCGACGATGGAGCGCGCGATGGCGACGCGCTTCTGCATGCCTCCCGACAGCTCCGCGGGCAGGAGCCCGAGCACCTCGGGCCCCAGGTTGACGTGCGTCAGGCTCTCCCGCACCCGCCGCGTGCACTCCTCGGGCTCCCGGTCGCACAGCTCGGCGTCCAGTCCCAGACGGATGTTTTGCGCCACGGTCAGGGAGTCGAACAGGGCGGAGTTCTGGAACACGTAGCTGATCTTGGACCGGATGAGGCCGATCTCGCGGCCACCGGCCCGAATCACCGACAGGCCGTCCACCAGGATGTCGCCCGCGTCAGGGTCGAACAGGCCGACGATGTGCTTGATGAGCACGCTCTTTCCCGTGCCGGACGGACCCATGATGACCAGGGTCTCGCCCTCGCGGACATCCAGGTCGATCCCGTCCAGCACCTTCTTGCCGTTCAGGACCTTCTTGAGGTTCCGGATCTCGATCATGCCGTATGGTCCTCCGCTGCCCCGGGCCTCACGAGACCGCCCGGTAGATGGGCGCCAGCAGCACGTCCAGCACCATGATGGCCACGATGATGGACACCACGGCGTTCGTGGTGGTCCGCCCGACCCCGGCGGCTCCTCCCTGGGCCTGGATGCCGACGTAGCAACCGATGAAGCTGACGGCGAAGCCGAAGGCCAGGGCCTTGACCAGTGATAGCACGAGCTGGGCCGAATGGTAGATGGCCCGGGCTCCGTAGACGTACTGGTGCGTCGTCATCGGCAGCAGGGTGATCCCGGTCAGCCAGCCGCTGAAGATCCCGGCCGCGTTGGCCAGGACGACGAGCGGGATCATGACGATGATTCCCGCCAGCACGCGCGGCACGATCAGCTCGAGCACGGGGTCCCGGTTCAGTGTCCGAAGCGCGTCGATCTGGTCGGTGACGCGCATCGTGCCCAGCTCGGCTCCCATTCCGGCGCCTACGCGTCCCGCCAGGATGATGGCGGTCAGCACCGGGCCGAGCTCCGTGATCATGCCGGACACCACGCCTTCGCCCACCACCCACATGGGAAGGGTCGTGAACTGGTACCCCGTCTGCTGGGCGAGGACCGCACCGCTGAGGGCCGCCACCAGGATCACCAGCCCCAGGCTGTCCACGCCGATCCGCTTGGCCTGGACGAAGGTCTCGTGCAGGTAGCGCCGCGGCTGGCCCAGGGCCCGCACGGTCGCCGCGATGAGGATCGCGCTGCGGCCGGCGTGGCGCGCCACGCCGATGCCGAAGCGGCCCAGGGCCCGCAGCCAGGCGGGGCCGGGTGCCTCGACATCGTCCGGGATCGCCGCCCGCTCGTGCCCGTCGCGGAGGGTGTCCGCGGCCGATCCGTCCGTCGGGCTGCTGTCGCCGTCCTCGTTCATCGTGCCTCCGCCGGGGCGGGGGTCCACCCGGCGCGGGCCAGGGAGTCGGCCACGGTCCGGACGCGGTTCCACACGTCCTTGAGCCGGCCGGGGTCGTCCCCGAGCCGGGCCGCGTAGGACATCAGGGCGCTGTCGGCCACGCCCCAGCGACGCAGGACGAGGGCGCGAGCCGAATCCCGGTTCAGGTCCGTCGGAGGAGTATACTCGGCGGGAGCCAGGAGCGAATCGGTCAGCGAGAGTCGGGCCATCACCTGCACGTAGGTGGACTCCGGGAGGACTCCGGGGGCCGCGGAGGACGGACCGCCGCAGGAGACTCCCGCGAGCAGCGCCATCAACGCCACGGTCGCCGCGGGCGTCTCGCGACGAAGCCGCTCCGGTCCCCGGACCGGGCGCTCTCGCGGGGCCTCGGTCTCGCTGCTCATCTCTACGATGCGAATCCAGGTTGGAAGCCGCGACGGGACACCGCGCACCCACCGCGCGACGCGGCCGGAACCGATGGGCGATGCCGGGACAGGGTGGAGGCTACCCGCTCGCCTCGCGGGCTGTCAAGCGAGCCGGCGCCGACGGGCCGACTCCCGCCGTCCCGCGGCCCGCCGGCCCGGCGGCCTCCGGGCGGCGTTCAGGGAGCCTGCCGATCTGACATGGAAGGGGCCGCCGGGTCGCGGCAGGCCACGCCTGATCGGCGTGACTTTCCCGTCGGCGTGCCCTTTCGGCCCCTTCCCGGCGAGCCTTCGAGGGCACGTGTCTTGCCCCTCCTCGGGCACCATGAGCGGCCGGCGGGGGCGGTCCGACAGGGACTCCTCCCCGGCGATCGAAGGTGGGCGAAGCCCCGGAGGCCAGCATGGACGAGGAACGCACGGAGGCGCCGGACGTCGAGACCGGTGAGCAGGAGGCGGCCGCCGAAGAGGGAGCGGAGGGCGACGGCCGCGGCCGGAAGTCCCGGAGTGCCTGGAGCGAAGCGTTCTCGGACATGCAGCAGGTGGTCGAGGACGTGATCGAAGGCGTGCGACAGTTTCCGCCGGTCTCGGCCCGAGGCCCCCGGCTGGATCTGGTGCGGACCGCAGATCGCGGCTACCGCGTCTACGTCGACCTCCCGGGCGTCGATCGGGAAGCCGTGGACGTCACCACGGTGGGAGACGAGCTGGTCGTGGCGGGCGAGCGCGAGCGGCCGGCCCTGCCCGAGGGCTCGGAGGTCCTGCGCGCGGAGCGCTCGCACGGGCGCTTCCGTCGGTCCCTTCGTCTCCCGGCGGACGTGGACGTGGACGCGATCCGCGCCCGGCTCGTGGAGGGGGTGCTGGAGATCGCCCTGCCACGCAAGGGCACGGTCGAGTCCCGCGAGGTCGAGATCGAGTGAGATCGGGCGCGGGCCGGGGGTCCATCCAGATCCGGGTACACCGGGGAGCTGAGCGATGATCTCGTTCGATCGACTGACGGTGCGGGCCCGCGAGGCCCTCCAGGAGGCCGGCGAGCTGGCGCGGCACCGAGAGAACCCGGCGGTCGAGGACGTGCATCTCCTCGCCGCGCTCCTGGCCCAGAAGGAGGGAGTCGTCGGGCCCATCCTGGAGCGGGTGGGGGTGCGGCTAGCAGCGCTGCGCCAGTCGGTCGAGGAGGCCCTGGCACGGCTCCCGGTGCAGAGCGGGTCGAGCCCCCAGATCAGCCGCGAGCTGTCCCGCGTGCTGGACGAGGCCGACGAGGCGGCGCGCGGGATGGAGGACGCCTACGTCTCGACCGAGCACCTCCTCCTCGCGCTGGCCGGCCGCAAGGCGAGCACCACGTCCGACCTTCTCGAGTCGGCCGGCGCGGATCCCGACGCGCTGGGGAAGGCGGTCGCGGACGTACGGGGGCCGCATCGGGTGACCGACCAGGATCCCGAGGGGAAGTACCGGGCGCTGGAGCGTTACGGTATCGACCTCACCGCCCGGGCGGCGTCCGGCAAGCTGGATCCCGTCATCGGCCGGGACGCGGAGATCCGTCGGGTCATGCAGGTGCTGACCCGGCGCACCAAGAACAATCCCGTCCTCATCGGGGAGGCGGGCGTCGGAAAGACGGCGATCGTCGAGGGGCTCGCCCAGAGGATCGTCGAGGGCGACGTGCCCGAGTCGCTCCGAGACAAGCGGCTCGTACAGCTCGACATCGCCGCCATGCTCGCCGGTGCCAAGTACCGTGGCGAGTTCGAAGAGCGCTTCAAGGCCGCCCTCAAGGAGATCACCGAGTCCGGGGGACGCTACATCGTGTTCATCGACGAGATGCACACGATCGTAGGGGCGGGCTCGGCCGAGGGAGCGGTGGACGCCGGCAACATGCTCAAGCCGCCGCTGGCCCGGGGCGAGCTCCGCATGATCGGGGCGACCACGCTCGACGAGTACCGCCGGAACATCGAGAAGGACCCGGCCCTGGAGCGCCGCTTCCAGCCCGTGTTCGTGCCCGAGCCGTCCGTCGACGAGACGCTGGCCATCCTCCGCGGGCTCAAGGAGCGATACGAGGTCCATCACGGCGTGCGCATCACCGACCCGGCCCTGGTGGCCGCGGCCAGGCTGTCGGACCGCTACATCGGGGGCCGGTTCCTGCCGGACAAGGCCATCGACCTCGTGGACGAAGCCGCGTCCCGCCTGAGGATCGAGATCGACTCCATGCCCGAGGAGATCGACGAGGTCGACCGGCGCGTCACCCAGCTCGAGATCGAGCGCGAAGCGCTGCGCGGAGAGGACGACCCGAAGAGCCGCGGGCGGCTCGAGGCCCTCGAGGCCGAGCTGTCCGAGCTCCGGGAACGGCTGGCCGGCATGAAGGCCAGGTGGATGGCGGAGAAGGAAGCCATCGAGCGCGTGCGCGACCTCAAGCGCCAGATCGAGGAGCTCACCCTCGAGTCCGAGCAGGCCCGCCGGGAGGGAGACCTCCAGCGGACCGCCGAGATCACCCACGGACGCATTCCGGAGGCGCGGCGCGAGCTCGGGAGCGCCGAGGAGAGGCTCGGGGAGTTGCAGTCCGACACGGCCTTCCTGGCGGAGGAGGTCGGGCCCCAGGACATCGCCGAGGTGGTGGCCGCGTGGACCGGGATCCCGGTCTCGCGAATGCTGGAGTCCGAGCGCGACCGTCTCGCCCACCTCGAGGACCATCTGCACGAGCGGGTGGTGGACCAGAAGGAGGCCATCGCGGCCGTTGCCAACGCGGTCCGGCGAAGCCGCGCCGGTCTCCAGGACCCCGACCGGCCGATCGGGAGCTTCATCTTCCTGGGCCCGACCGGGGTGGGGAAGACCGAGACCGCCCGCGCCCTGGCCGAGTTCCTGTTCGACGATGAGGACGCCATGGTGCGCCTCGACATGTCGGAGTACATGGAGCGGCACGCCGTGGCACGGCTCATCGGCGCACCTCCCGGCTACGTGGGCTACGAGGAGGGGGGGCAGCTCACCGAGCAGGTCCGACGACGCCCCTACAGCGTGATCCTGTTCGATGAGATCGAGAAGGCGCACCCGGACGCCTTCAACGTCCTCCTGCAGATCCTGGACGACGGACGGCTGACGGACGGGCAGGGGCGGACCGTGGATTTCCGTAACACGGTCCTCATCATGACGAGCAACATCGGGAGCGACGCCATTCTCGACGCGGCCCGGCGCGGAGACGACTGGGAGGCGGTGACCCACCGCGTTCGGGAGCGCCTGCACGACCACTTCAAGCCCGAGTTCCTCAACCGGGTGGACGACATCCTGGTGTATCGTCCGCTGAGCCGGGAGGATCTCGACAGGATCGTCGAGCTGCTGCTGGAACGGGTCAACGAGCGCCTCGCCGAACGTGAGGTGGCGCTGGAGGTGAGCGAGCCAGCCCGTCGTCGCCTGGCCGAGGAGGGCTACGACCCGGCCTTCGGTGCGCGTCCGCTCAAGCGGGTCATCCAGCGGCGCCTGGAGAACCCGCTGGCCCTGGCGTTCCTCGAGGGCGAGTTCGAGGACGGCGACACGATCCGGGTGGACGTGGCGGGCCCCGACCAAGAGGAGTTCCGTTTCGAACGGGTGGAAAGATCGCCGGCGGTCGGGGCGGCGTCGGGCGCGGCTCCGGCTTGACCCGAGCAACCCGTCCGCCTACATCCTGCCGGGGGCGGCGCCCGTCGGGTCGCCCCTCCGATCCCCCAGCCCGGACGGTAGCCATCGTGGAGAGTCGAGCCCGAGCTCGTCGGATGCTGCGAGCCGGGGCCGTCGTGTGTGGCCTCGTGGCGTGGGCCTCGTGCGCCAGCTCGGGGTCCGTGCTGAGCGCGCCCCGCAGCCAGTACGGCTCGATGACGCCCGAGCAGACTGTACACGCCTTCCTGGATGCGGCCCAGTCGAAGGACTACGAGCGCATGGGGCAGCAATTCGGGACCCACAAGGGGCCGGCCGAGCTCACGCTGGGCGTGAAGGACGTCGAGCAGCGCATGGTCGTGCTGGCCGCCTTCCTGGAGCACTCGGGCTACGACGTCAAGGCCGCCCATCAAGCGTTGCTGGAGCCCTACGAACACCGCCTACTGGTCACCATGACGGGGACCAGCCGCGGGACCGTGACGTTGCCGTTCATCGCGGTTTCGACGGAGGACGGTCGCTGGTTCATCGAGAAGATCGACCTGAGCCCGCTCACCCGCGAGGGCCAGCCCTGACGGGCTCCCCGTACCAGCCCGCCAGCTGGACGAGCGGCCCCCCCGAGCTGGAAGGCCAGCCATAGGGCCGTGTGGAGGACCGGGGTCAGGACGAGGTCCATCACCTCTCGGCGCCGATCCGAGGTAGCCGCCCGGCCGGGATGGGCCGGAACCGCCCCACGCGCTCCAGGAATCTCACCGGCACGAGGTCCTCGCCCAGGGGGTAGTCGGGAAACTCGCCACCGTCGGCGCGCCACGGGCGGGTCCGCAGGCGGATTTCGGCGGCCAGGAGGAGCTCGGCCGGCCGGCGCACCGGCGGGACGTCGTCGCGCGTCTTCAACGAGAGCCTAAAGCACCCGCCGCCGGGCCCAACGCGGGATGTCGCCCCGTCCGACGACTTCGTCGAGCGTGGGCGCGATGACCGACATCGACAGCGTCACGGGCTCTCCGCGCGCGGATCCGGCTCCGCCTCGACCATCTCCAGCAGGACGCCGCCCGTGGACCGCGGGTGCAGGAACGCCACCCGCCGACCGCCGGCGCCGACGCGGATCCCGGGAGGCAGGGGCTCGGCGCCGCGGTCGGCGGCCCCGGCGAGAGCGACGTCCAGGTCGTCGACGACCACGCATACGTGGTGGAGGCCGGGCCCACGGCGCTCGATGAAGCGGCCCACCGGGGTGTCGGGAGCCGTGGGCTCGATGAGCTCGACCCGTCCCGCTCCCTCGCCGAAGAAGGCCACGCGGACGCCCTCCGACTCGACCACCTCGCGACCGGAGGGCGGCCTGCCGAGAAGGGCCTCGTACAGGGGTACGCTCTCCGAAAGCGCGTTGACCGCGATGCCGACGTGATCGACCTTGCTCATGCGCTCTTCTCCCGCTCCGGGCTCGTCGCCGCGATCGGGCTCCCCCGGATCGGCGAACATTCGGTGGCACCCGTGGTAATGTGAGAGGCTGACACGACCGGCGCACGGGGGAGACGCGGGAGACGCGGGAGACGGGAGCGCACGGCCGCCCGACCGGGGCGGTCCGCCGGTCGCATTATCGGATACGGTCGAGCGGTTTCAACGAATCATCGAAGACGAGGACGAGCGATGAGCGCGGAAGCGGGGCTGATCGAGCTGACGGACGACAACTTCGAGACGGAGATCGAGGGCGCCGCTGGACTGGCTCTGGTGGACTTCTGGGCCGAATGGTGCGGGCCTTGCCGGATGGTGAGCCCCATCGTCGAGGAGCTGGCCGAAGAGTACGCGGGGCGCATGAAGGTCGGCAAGATGGACGTGGACGAGAACCAGAGGACGACCCAGCGGTTCCAGATCCGCTCCATTCCGAGCATCCTGTTCTTCAAGGACGGGGCGCACGTGGACACGGTCGTGGGTGCGGTGCCCAAGGCCGCCCTGGAGCGCAAGATCAAGGAGCACGTCTGAGGGCGCGCAGGCCGCCCCGGGCGAAGGGGCGGGAGACCGGCCGGGACACCGGGCCGGCGACCCGGGGAGAGACGCCTCCCGGTCCCTCGGGGACCGGGAGGCGTTCTGCTGGAGGGGCCCGGGACCCGGCCTGAAGGCGGAACGAGGAGGCATGGAGAGCGCCCTGTACGTGGTCGGGACACCGATCGGCAACCTGGAGGACCTCGGCCGCCGCGCCGCGACGGTGCTGGCCGGCGTCGATCGCGTGTACGCGGAGGACACGCGGCACACGGGCAGACTGCTGGCCGCGGCCGGCATCGACGCGGAGCTCCGCTCGCTGCACGAACACAACGAGGCGTCCCGGTGTTCGGAGGTCGTGGACCTCCTCCTCGGCGGACGCAGCGCCGCCGTCGTATCGGATGCCGGCACGCCGGTCATCTCGGATCCGGGGAGCCGGGTCGTGCGGGCCGTGCTGGCCGCCGGCCTGCCGGTCCGAACCGTGCCGGGACCGTCGGCACCCGCCGCCGCCCTGTCGGTCTCGGGCTTCCCGGCGGATCGCTATCTGTTCCTCGGATTCCCCCCGCGCTCGGGCGGGGAGCGGGAGGAATGGCTCGCGCGCCTCTCGGAAAGCCGGGTGACCGTGGTGGCGTTCGAATCGCCCCGACGAGTCGCCGAGCTGTCCGCGGACCTGGTGCGATCCGGACTCGGCGGGCGCCGGTGCGTGCTGTGCCGCGAGCTCACCAAGCTGCACGAGGAGGTGTCGTCCGGGACGGTCGCCGAGCTGGCCGAGCGTCTGACGGGCACGGTGCTGCGGGGCGAGGTGACGCTGGTCATCGAAGCGGGAGCGTCTCCCGACTGGAGGGAGCGACTCGGCGACATCCGAGAGGAGGCCCGCCGCCGGATCGACGCGGGTGACAGCACTCGGGACGCGGCCACGCACCTGCAGGAGCGCTTCGGGATGCCGCGGAACGAGGCGTACGCGCTGGCCCTGGAAGCCGGGACTGGCGGGGCGTGAGAGACCCGCATCCACCGAGGGCCGAGCGCGAGCGCCACTATCGCCGCGTGATAGGGGTCGGCCTGGCCGTCTCCCTCCTGGTCCACGTGGTGGTGGTGCTCTTCCTCTCCCGGCAGCTGGCGCTCCCCGCGATGCACTATGCCCCGATCCCGCGCCAGGCTCCGTCCTTCGAGGGGATCCGGGCGCTCCAGCTCCAGGCGCCCCCGGCCGTCTCGGGGCCGTCCGGCCAGCCGGCGCGTCCCGAGAGCCCCGAGGGCCCCGAGACCGGCGCCTCGCCCCGAACGTCCGAGAATCGGGGCGCCGTACGTGTAGAGAAGGGTGAACGTCTCACCAACGGCGAGAAGCTGCAGCCGCGTCCCGGCGACCTGAGGGTGTGGCAGGGCATCCGGGCGGCGGAGCTGCCGCCGCGCACCCTCGCAGAGCTGGCGCGAGCGGACAGCGCCGTGCGCGCCATCCTGGGATCCTACCTGGACAGCCTCGCCCTGAGCGCGGAGGCCAGGAAGCGGGCGAGCGAGTGGCTCATCCACAAGGGCGACAAGAGCTGGGGCATCGCGCCCGACGGGCTCCACCTGGGCAAGATCGTCATCCCTATCCCGTTCGGGCAGCTGTTCCAGCCCTACGGTGACAAGGCCAGGGAGCTGGAGCAGCAGGTTCGCGACCTGGAGATCATCCGGTTTCAGGACGCGCTGCAGGAGGCCCGCAAAGTCCAGCAGGAGCGGGAGAAGGAGATGGTGAAACGGGCGCGTGACGAGGCAGGGAAGGCGTCGGCCGACTCCGGCGGCTCGCCGCGGGACACGACGGGCGGGGGCGGGCGGTGACGACCCCGCCTCGGGGGAGCCGGGAGTCCGGACCCGGCGGCTCCACCCCTCGCCGCGGGGCGACGTTGCTCCGCTCGCGGGCCGTCCGTTAGACTCAGCGTTCGCCGCGCGCGGGGCGCCCTCCATGCTCTCGGAGGCCGCTCGTGCCGCGAGAGCCGGCAGCGCAATCCGAGGAATGAGCCTGCGGTGACACACGAGCTCGAAGCACGGTACGATCCAACGGACCTGGAGGGCCGTCTCTACCGGAGATGGGCCTCCGAAGGCTACTTCCACGTGCAGTCCTCCCTGGCGGAGGACCCCTACGTCATCGTGATGCCCCCGCCCAACGTGACCGCCGCCCTCCACATGGGTCACGGCCTCAACAACACGATCCAGGACGTGCTGATCCGGGCGCGGCGCATGCAGGGTCGCGACGCGCTGTGGGTTCCGGGCACGGACCACGCGGGCATCGCCACCCAGAACGTGGTGGAGCGCCAGCTTGCCGAGGAGGGTCTCACCCGCTGGGACCTGGGCCGGGACGCGTTCGTCGAGCGCGTGTGGGCGTGGGTCGAGGAGTACGGGAGCCGCATCATCGAGCAGCTCAAGGCCATCGGCTGCTCGTGCGACTGGCAGCGCACGCGCTTTACCCTGGACGAGGGCCTGTCACGCGCGGTGCGCGAGGTGTTCGTCTCGCTGTACGAGAAGGGCCTGGTGTACCGGGGCCAGTACATCATCAACTGGTGCCCGCGGTGTGGAACGGCACTCTCCAACGAGGAAGCGGAGCACCGGGAGCAGCCCGGAAGGCTGTGGCACATCGCCTATCGCCTGGAGGATGACCCCGAGCGCACGGTCATCGTGGCCACCACCCGTCCGGAGACGATGCTCGGGGACACCGGGCTGGCCGTGCACCCGGACGACGAGCGCCATGCGGACCTGGTGGGACGCACCGCGATCCTCCCCCTGGTCGGACGAAGGCTGCCGATCGTGGCCGACGAGTACGTCGACCCGGAGTTCGGGACGGGCGTCCTCAAGGTGACGCCGGCCCACGACCCGAACGACTTCGAGATCGGCCGCCGGCACGACCTCGAGGTGGTGGACGCCATGACGGACCAGGCGACGATGTCCGACGAGGTTCCCGAGGCCTTCCGGGGGTTGGACCGGTTCACGGCCCGGGAGGCCATCGTGGCGGCCCTCGAGGAGGCGGGCAGCCTGGTTCGAGTCGAGGATCACGTCCACTCGGTGGGTCGCTGCTATCGGTGCGACACGATCGTCGAGCACCGGCTCAGCCTGCAGTGGTTCGTGCGCATGGAGCCGCTGGCCCGCCCGGCCCTCGAGGCCTATCGGGAGGGTCGCCTTCGCTTCCACCCGGAGCGCTACGGCCAGATCTACGAGCACTGGATGGAGAACATCCGGGACTGGTGCATCAGCCGCCAGCTGTGGTGGGGTCACCGCATCCCGGTCTGGTACTGCCGGGACGAGGCGTGCGGGGCCGAGGTGGTGGTGCGCGAGGACCCGGACGTGTGTCCCGAGTGCGGCGGCGAACTGGAGCGGGACCCGGACGTGCTCGACACGTGGTTCAGCTCATGGCTGTGGCCGTTCAGCACGCTCGGCTGGCCCGCGGACACGCCGGACCTGGAGACCTTCTATCCGACCGACACCCTGGTCACGGCCGCGGACATCCTCTTTTTCTGGGTGGCCCGCATGGTGATGGCCGGTCTCGAGTTCATGGACGACCTGCCCTTCACGGACGTGGTCATCAACGGCACGGTCCGCGACCACCTGGGGCGGCGCATGTCCAAGTCGCTCGGAAACGGGATCGATCCGCTCGAGGTCGTGGAGCGGTTCGGCGCCGACGCCCTCCGCTTCACGCTGCTCCAGGGCGCGGCCCTCGGCACGGACTTGCAGCTGGACTACGAGGACCTGGATGCCGCCTTCCAGGTGGGCCGCAACTTCGCGAACAAGATCTGGAACGCGGTGCGCTTCGCCCTTCCGCATCTGGAGATCTCGGACCGACCCGACTCGGTCGCGCCGGAGCTCGAGCTGTCCGATCGCTGGATCCTGAGCCGGGCCCGGGCCGCGGTGGCGGGGACGAGCGCCGCCCTGGACGACTTCCGGCTCCACGAGGTCGCCGGCGGCATCTATCACTTCGTGTGGGGCGACTTTTGCGACTGGTACCTGGAGCTGGCCAAGGCGCGACTGGCCGGGGAGCGTGGCGAGGCCAGTCGCGGGGCGGCCGCCTGGACGCTGCGCCAGGTCCTCGAGACGTGGCTCCGGCTCCTGCATCCCGTGATGCCGTTCATCACCGAGGAGCTCTACGTCAAGCTCCCGGATGTGGACGCGGGGGCCACCCTGATGCTGGGGCCGTGGCCCGCTCCGCCCGCCGACTGGGAGGACCCGGAGGCCGAGGCGGCCGTCGGCGAGCTGCAGGAGTTGATCTCCACGCTCCGGAACGTGCGCTCCGAGTACAACATCGATCCGTATCGGGAGCTGGCCGTCCACCTGGAATCGGTGTCGCCCGACCTGGAGCGGGCCCTCGAAGCCGAAGAGGACGGGCTCCGGCGCCTGGCGCGGGTGGAGACCGTCCGTCGAGGACCGGGCGCCGACGGCGAGGCCGGGGCGCACGCGGTCCTGCGCTCGGGCACCGAGCTGTTCGTGCCGCTGGCCGACGTCATCGACCTCGCCCGCGAGCGGGAACGGATCGGCGAAGAGCTCGACCGCCTGGAGAGGCTGCTCGAGGCATCGCGGAAGCGCCTCGCGAATCGGGACTTCCTGCAGAAAGCGCCCGAAGATGTGGTCCAGCGCGAGCGCGACAAGGCCCGGTCCCTGGAGGAGCAGCGTGAGCGGCTGCAGGCCAAGCGCCGGGTGCTGTCCGGGTCCGGGGGATCGTCGTGAACCGATCCGGCGGGGCCGGTCTCGCGCTACGTCGCGGGGCCGGTCTCGCCGCGCTCCTGTTCCTGGCCGGTTGCGCCAAGGAGGAGGCGCCGCCCGGCGCCCTCCCGGATACCCGTCCGCCCCAGGTATCCCTCGTCGAGCCCGGCAACGACTCCATCGTGCCCGGCTTCGACGGCGACCTTCACATCGGGTTCGACGAGCCCATCAAACCGCCGCAGGACCTGTCGCGGACCCTGCTGGGCTCGCCCGCCTACCGCTACGAGGTCGGGAGCGGGTTCTCGGATCTCAAGATCCACCCGGACGGCGGCTGGCGGGCCGGCGCCGTGTACGTCATCGAGATTCCGGCCGGCATCCCGGACCTGCTCGGAAACCGGACGGCCTCGCCCATCCGGGTCGTGTTCTCCACCGGTCCTCCCATCACGGACACACGGACCGCGGGGACCCTGCTGGATCGGGTGACCGGACGGGGCGTGCAGGGCGCACGCGTCCTGTTCGAGCACCCACCCGACACCATCCCCTACTCGGCCGTGTCCGATACGGGCGGGACGTTCGCTCTCTCCTCCCTCCCGACGGGACACTATCGGGCCTATGGCTTCAGGGACCTGAACGGGGACATGCGGCTGCAGCGCCGGCTCGAGCCTTACGACAGCGCGGCCTTCGACCTGCCCGACTCCACCTCCAGCGTCGATCTCACGCTGCGCCTCACGGAGCCGGACAGCACGCCTCCCCGCCTCCTCGTGGCCACGGCCCTCGACAGCCTGACGGTCGAGTTGCGCTTCGACGACTATCTCGATCCCGATCAACCCTTCGACTCCGTGCGGGTGGCGATTCGCGACACCCTAACGGGCGCGTCCTGGCCGGTGTCGGGGGTGGGGCCGGAGACGGTCGGCGGTGGGAGGAGCGCGGCCGGAGGTCGGGAGCCGTCCGCCGGCGGAGTGCCGGCCGATGCGGCGCGCCCGGCGGCGGCCGACACGACTGGGCGTTCACCGGCGGATACGGCCGGATCGGCTGCCGAGCCGACGCACCCGGCGAGCGCGGACACGGCCGGGCGTCCGGCGCGCGATACGACGGCCCCGGTCTCTCTCGACACGACGAGAGCGCGCGCTGCCGGCACGGGACCGCCCCGTGGCACGCCCGCCGCCGCCGACACGTCGGTGCTCCCGGTGCAGAAGCTCCTGGCGCGGCTGGGACGTCCGCTGGCGCCGGGCGCCTACCGGGTGACGGTGGAGGCGGTCCGGAACCTGCGCGACCTCTCCGGAGGGGGTGACACGCTGCTGGTGTATCCGACATCCGACACGGCCGGCCGGGTGGGAGGCGGACGATGAGGCCCGATCCCGATGCGGCTCGGCAGCGCGAGCAGGTGGCCGATCCCCGGCGCCGACTCCCGGCCGTGGACCGTCTCCTCGAGCTGCCGGGGCCCTCGGCCTGGATGGCACGCAGGGGACGCGACGAGGTCGTGCGCGCTCTGCGCGCCGGCCTGGATCGGGTCCGGGCCGAGCTCTCGACCGGCAGCCCCGGGCCGGGGGTCCCGATGGAGAGGATTCTGGCGGCGGCCGAGGTGTGGCTCGAAGCGCGGATCCGACCGTCGCTGGACCGGGTCCTGAACGGGACCGGGGTCGTCCTGCATACGAACCTGGGACGGGCTCCGCTGGCCGCGGCCGCGCTCGAGGCCATGGAGCGCGTGGGGCGCGGCTACTCCAACCTCGAATACGATCTCGAGACGGGCGAGCGCGGGAGCCGCTACGAGCACTGCACGGCGCTGTTGCGCGAGCTCACGGGGGCGGAGGCTGCCCTCGTCGTCAACAACAACGCCGCCGCGGTCGCCCTGACCGTGAACGAGATGGCGACCGGGGGCGAAGTCGTGGTCTCGAGGGGCGAGCTCGTCGAGATCGGTGGCTCCTTCCGCGTGCCCGACATCGTGGCCCGCGCAGGAGCTCGCCTCCGGGAGGTGGGGACGACGAACCGCACCCGGGTCGAAGACTATCGCCGGGCACTCGGGCCGGACACGGGCCTCATTCTCAAAGTGCACCCATCCAATTACAGGGTCGAAGGATTCGTCGAGAACGTCGAGCTCGCGGAGCTCGTCGCGCTGGGACGGACCGGCGGCGTCCCGGTGGCCCACGATCTCGGCTCCGGCCTGCTTCGACCGGAGCTCCTCCCGGGATTCCCCGCCGAGCCGACACCCGGCGCTTCCCTCGAGGCCGGGGCCGACCTGGTGACCTGGAGCGGGGACAAGCTCCTCGGCGGCCCGCAGGCCGGGGTGATCGTCGGTCGGCGCGAAGCCGTGGATCGATTGCGCGGAAACCCGCTTCTGCGCGCCTTCAGGGTGGACAGGACCACGCTGGCCGCGCTCGAGGCCACGCTCCGACTGTACCGTGACCCGGTCGGGGCCGTGCGGGAGATCCCGGCGCTCCGGATGCTGGCCGAGGAGGTGGCGTCCGTTCGGGAGCGGGCGCGCGGCGCCCTCGAGGGCTTCGATGCGCCCGGCTCGGCCCGGGTCGAGTTGAGGGACGTGACCTCGCTGGTCGGCGGCGGCTCGTTTCCCGGCTTCGAGCTCCCATCGGCGGGCTGGGAGGTGTCCGGCGTGGACGCGGACGCGGTGGATGCCGCCTGCCGGCACGCGCGTCCGCCCCTGGTGGGCCGGGTGCGGGAGGGGACGTTCCGCGTCGACTTCCGCACGATCCTCCCCGGCGAGGAGTCGTTGGCCCGGGACGTGCTCGCGGCGGCCCTCGGCGAGGCGCAGGAGACGTGAGGGAACGAACGGGGTGCGGCGATTGAGGTACTCGGCGGCGTTCCTGGACCGCGACGGCACGATCATCCGCGACCGCGGCTACCTGGGTGATCCGGCCGGCGTCGATCTCCTGCCCGGGGCGGCCCGGGCGGTGGCCCTGCTCAACGCCCTCGCGATTCCCGTGTACGTGGTCACGAACCAGTCGGGCATCGAGCGTGGGCTCTACACGGAGGCCGACTTCTGGGCCGTCCACGACGAGCTGGAGCGGCAGTTGGCCCTGAGAGGCTCGGCGCTGGACGGCGTGGCCTTCTGCCCCCACGATCCACGTGGCGGGAGCGCCTGTGCGTGCCGCAAGCCCGGCCTCGCGCTGTACCGGGAGCTGGCGGAGCGCCGCGGGATCCGACTGGCGGAGGCCCTGTTCGTGGGCGACCGGCCGCACGACGTCCTGCCGGCCCTGCGGACGGGCGGCACGGGGTTCATGGTGCGGACCGGTCCGGGAGACGAATCCGCGGAGGTTCCGGACTCGGTGGAGACGGTGGAGGACCTGTGGGAAGCCGTGACGAGGGCGCTCGACCCGGGAGGCGGAGACGACGATGAGCGGTGAGAGAATCGGGTCGGGCCGATCCGGCCCCGCAAGGCTGGCGGTGCTGGCTTCGGGCTCGGGAACCAACCTTCAGGCCCTCCTCGATCGGTTCGGGGACGATGGCGATCCGTCCGGCATGGTGGTGGCGGTGATCGCCAGCTCCGAGCGCGCCGGCGCCCTCGAGCGAGCGCGGCGCTCCGGCGTGCCGAGCCACCTGCTGGACGCGGTGGATGCGGGGACCGACGTGGAGCGCATCGGCGCGCTCCTGGAGGCGTGCCGGGCGGACCTGGTCGTGCTCGCGGGTTACCTGCGCAGGGTGCCGACGGCGGTGGTCCGCGCCTTTCGGGGCCGAATGGTGAACGTCCATCCGGCGCTGCTGCCCGGTTTCGGTGGGCAGGGCATGTACGGTCTGCGCGTCCACCGTGCCGTCCTGGAAGCGGGGGTGCGGGTCACAGGCGTGACCGTGCACTTCGTGGACGAGCACTACGACCGGGGACCGATCATCGCCCAGTGGCCGGTGCCGGTCCTCGAAGCCGACGATCCGGAGACCCTGGCGGCGCGGGTCCTGCGCGTGGAGCATCGGGTGCTGCCGGCCGTCGTGTCCGCGCTGGCGCGCGGACGGGTGAGGCTGGAGGACGGTCGGTGCCGCTGGACGGAGCCGTGGTTCGTCTCCGAGCGCTTCATCGGCGGCGGAGACGAACCCGGAGAGTGAAACCAACGTCCTATCCCACATGATATGGGGAGCCACATGCCGATCGCGCTGCTGAGCGTGTCAGACAAGCGGGGGATCGTGGAGTTCGGCCGATCGCTTCAGGGCCGGGGGTGGGAGATCGTCTCCACCGGAGGGACGGCACGAGCCCTCAGGGGTGGAGACGTCCCCGTGACGGAGATCGGGGAATTCACGGGCTTCCCGGAGCTCATGGGGGGGCGAGTGAAAACCCTGCACCCGGCTGTGCACGCCGGCATCCTGGCCAGGCGGTCGGTGGCCTCGGACATGGAGGAGCTTCGGAAACACGAGCTCTCTCCCATCGACCTGGTCGCGGTCAACCTGTATCCCTTCCGGGAGACGGTCGCCCTCCCCAGCGTCTCGGATGCGGACGCCCTCGGCCAGATCGACATCGGTGGGCCGACCCTCCTGCGGGCCGCGGCCAAGAACCACCCGTTCGTGTGGGTGGTGTGCGATCCGGACGACTACGACACGGTCCTGGGTGCCATAGAGGCCGAGGACGATCCCGGTCTTCGTCGTCGTCTGGCCGCGAAGGTCTTTCTTCACACCGCGGCCTACGATGCGGCCATTGCCGGACACCTGGAGGAACGGAAATCGGACGCGGGGGCCGGAACCCTGCCTGCCGAGCTCCTGTGGCCGTTGGAGCGCGTCCAAGCGTTGCGGTACGGGGAGAACCCCGATCAGGCGGCGGCGTTCTATCGGGACCCGTCCGTTCCGGCATGGGGCGTTCCCGGACTCAAGCAGCTCCAGGGCAAGGAGCTGTCGTACAACAACCTGCTCGACGTGGACGGGGCGCTCCTGGCCCTGGGTCCCTTCCTCGGGGATGGGGAGGTGGCGGCGTGTGCCATCCTCAAGCACACCACGCCGTGTGGACTCGCGGCGGGCCGCACGTGCGCCGAAGCGTTCGAGAAGGCGCGGGCCTGCGACCCGATGTCGGCGTTCGGCTCCACCGTGGCCTTCAGCCAGCCGGTGACCGAAGCTGCGGCCGAGGCCATGTCTGACCTGTTCGTCGAGTGCGTCGTCGCGCCGGGGTACGCGGGGGCCGCCCTCCGCCTCCTGCAGGGGAAGTCCAACCTTCGGGTCCTCGAGCCCGAGGAGGGGGTCGAATTCGGCGTGCCGACGGGCCACGTCCGTCCCGGCTTCGACGCGCGGGGAGTACGTGGCGGACTCCTGGTCCAGACGACGCCGGCGCCGGTGGACCCGGGAGCGGTGGCCCGGGGCGAAGGTGTCGAGGTTCCGACGCGACGTCAGCCGTCGGAGGAGGAGCGGGCGGACCTCGGCTTCGCCTGGGCGGCCGTGCAGTCGGTCAAGTCGAACGCCATCCTGCTCGCGCGCGATAGCGCCACGATCGGCATCGGGGCGGGGCAGATGAGCCGCGTGGACGCCGTGAAGATCGCCGTCCGCAAGGCGGGCGAGGCGGGCCTGGAGACCCGGGGCTCCGTGCTGGCCTCCGACGCCTTCTTCCCGTTCCGCGACAACGTCGACGTGGCCGCGGAGGCCGGCGTGCGTGCCATTATCCAGCCGGGGGGCTCGATCCGCGATGACGAGGTCGTGGAGGCGGCCGACGAGCACGACATGGCCATGGTGTTCACGGGCCGGAGGCTGTTCCGCCACTGAGCCGCCGCGTGGAAGGGCAGTCGGGCGGCGCGGCGGTCCGCTCGACTCGATTCGCGTCGTCGCTCCATGCATCATGGGAACCGTCCGGGGTGTCTAGGGGAGGAGCGACGCCCCCGGACGCGTTCCGGGCGGCGGGACCTCGAAATCACCAGGGAGGAGACGGATGAGGAAGATCGCGAGTCCGGTGCTGGCGCTGTTCGCGTGCGGGACGATGGCGGCCGGGATGATGTCGCCGGCGTCGGCGCAGCAGCGCACGTCACCCGGCCGGGAGGCGCACGCGCGCCAGGCGGCCGATACGACGTCGGGCTACCCTGAACCGCCGGCGTCGACGACGGAGCATACGATCACCGTGGCGGGACAGACGGTGCGCTACAGGGCTACGGCCGGCACGATCGATCTCCGCGATGACCAGGGGAAGCCGACGGCCAGCGTGTTCTACGTCGCCTATACGAAGGAGGGCGTCCAGAATCCCTCCGCCCGCCCGGTCACCTTCGCGTACAACGGGGGGCCGGGCTCCTCCTCCATCTGGCTCCACATGGGCGCCCTCGGCCCCCGGCGCGTCGTGATGGGTGACACCGCGCACATCGCGCCGCCGCCCTATCGACTGGAGGACAATCCATACACGCCTCTCGACAAGACCGACCTCGTGTTCATCGATCCCGTGGGCACCGGCTACAGCCACCCGCTGGGGGACGCCAAGGGCAAGGAGTTCTGGGGCGTGGACCAGGACGTCCGGTCGGTGGGGCAGTTCATCACACGATGGGTGCGCCAGAACGACCGCTGGAACTCGCCGCGTTACCTGTTCGGAGAGAGCTACGGGACGACGCGCTCGGCGAGCCTCGTCAGCTACATGCAGAACCGCTACGACATGGACTTCAACGGCGTGGTCCTGACGTCGGTCGTCCTCGACTTCCAGACGATCGGGTGGAGCGCTGGCAACGAGCTCCCGTACATTCTCTACCTGCCGTCGTACGCGGCGGTGGCATGGTACCACCACGCCCTTCCGCAGCGGCCGGACTCCCTGGCTCCCTTCCTGGAGCAGGTCAGGAGCTTCGCCCTCACCGATTACGCGCACGCCCTGGCCGAAGGCTCGAAGATCGGCGACCAGGAGCGCAACGCCGTCCTGGACAAACTCCACCAGTACACGGGGCTGAGCCGGGACTACCTGGATAGGGCCGATCTGCGCGTGGACAACAGCGAGTTCGAGAAAGAGCTGATGCGCGAACACGGGGTGGTGATCGGCCGCCTGGACGCGCGCTTCACCGGGCCCACCGGAGACCTGCTCGGCGAGCGGGCGCCCTACGACCCCCAGTCGGCGGCGATCAGCTCGGCGTTCGCGTCGACCTTCCGGACCTACCTTCGGAACGAGCTCCACTACCGCACCGAGCGCCCCTACCAGGTGAGCGGCAACGTCCGGCCGTGGGACTGGACGCACGGGCGGAGCTTCGGGTGGCCCGGCTTCACGAACGTCGCTCCGGACCTGGCGGAGGCGATGCAGCGTAACCCGCACCTGCAGGTCCTGGTGAACAACGGCTACTACGATCTGGCCACGCCCTTCTTCGCGACCGAGTACACCATGGACCACCTCGGGCTGCCCGCCGACCTTCGTGGGCATGTGCACATGGCCTACTACGACGCCGGCCACATGATGTACGTGCACGATGCGTCGCTGGCGAGGATGAAGCAGAACTTCGACCGCTTCATCGACGAGACCACCCACTGAGGCGACGGGGGACCTCCCCCGTCCAGGAGGAAGCCGGCCGCCGGCCGCGGCCGGCTCTCCTCCGCCCCGCCACCCGGCTCCCCCCGAGCAAGTTCCCTTGACTGCCTCCATACGTCCCTCTACTGTGGCGCGTGCTTGAATCCTCCCCAGGGAGGATCCCTCACAGGACAGGATCGCGACGGGGCGAATGCCTTCGAAGAAGACGTGGTCGTGGAAAGGCCCGGGACTGGTGCTCGCGCTCGTACTCGTGCTCGGTCTGGCGGCGTGCACCGGCGCCCTGCCGCAATCCACCCTGCATCCCATCTCCGACTTTGGTCGGCGGATCGACGACCTCTTCCGTCGGATCTTCTGGTTCGCGGTGGGCGTGTTCGTGGTCGTGGAAGGGCTCCTGGTCTACGCGGTGTTCCGGTTCCGGGACCGCGGCGGGGAGGGGCGCCCCGAGCCGGTGCACGGCAGCACCAGGCTCGAGATCGCCTGGACGCTGGCCCCCGCGGTTATCCTGGTGCTCATCGCTGTGCCGACGATCCGTACCATCTTCGTGGTCGACAACCCGCCGCCGGCGGCCGACAACGCGCTTCCGATCGACGTGATCGGGCACCAGTGGTGGTGGGAGTTCCGCTACCCGACGCTCGGGATCGTGACGGCCGACGAGATGCACGTCCCCGTGGGACGGACCGTCGAGCTCCACCTGACCTCCAAGGACGTGATCCACAGCTTCTGGGTCCCGCGAATCGGCGGGAAGCGGGACGTCGTGCCGGGACACGACAACTTCCTGTGGTTCGCGGTGGATTCGGCGGGGGAGTATCCGGGCCAGTGCGCCGAGTTCTGCGGAGAGGAGCACGCGCTCATGCGGGTGCTCGCCATCGCACAGGACTCGGCGACCTTCCAGGCGTGGGCCGACAGCCAGAAGCCCGACGGCCGCGAGCCCACGGACTCCATGGCGATCCAGGGCAGGCAGCTGGTCACCAACGGCATCTGCATCAGCTGCCACACGATCCGGGGCACGCAGGCTCAGGGCACCATCGGGCCCGACCTGACCCACGTCGGCAGCCGCCAGACCCTCGTGGCCACAGTCCTGCCCAACACCCCCGAGAACATGTTCCGCTGGATCCACAACCCGGATTCAGTGAAGCCCGGCACCAAGATGAAGATCCCGCAGCTCCCGGACGACCAGATCCGGAAGATCGTGGCCTACCTGCAGAGCCTGAAGTAGGGAAGAGGGATGGCGACCAGCGAAGCGGCGCTCCGCGCCCCGATGTCCGGAGCGCACAGTCACGAGGGCACCTACGGTGGTGGCATCTGGAGCTGGATCACCACCGTGGACCACAAGCGGATCGGGATCCTCTACGGTCTGACGGCCCTGACCTTCTTCGTGATCGGGGGCATAGAGGCGCTCATCATCCGTCTCCAGCTCCACGGTCCGAACGCGGGCATCGTGAGCCCGGAAGTCTACAACCAGCTGTTCACGATGCACGGAACCACGATGATCTTCCTGGCGGTGATGCCGCTGGGTGCCGCGTTCTTCAACTTCCTCGTGCCG
The DNA here is from genome assembly GCA_947581615.1 of Candidatus Humimonas hydrogenitrophica. Classification (GTDB taxonomy): domain Bacteria; phylum Gemmatimonadota; class Gemmatimonadetes; order Palauibacterales; family Palauibacteraceae; genus Humimonas; species Humimonas hydrogenitrophica. The sequence continues at coordinate 36,178 of CANPVD010000104.1, read as the reverse complement.
CTCCAGATCGGGGCCAGGGACGTGGCTTTCCCCCGGCTGAACGCGTTCAGCTACTGGCTGTTCCTTTTCGGGGGACTGTTCCTGTATTCGAGCTGGTTCTTCCAGGCGCCTGACGGCGGCTGGTTCGGCTACGCCAACCTCACGTCGTTGCAGTACTCGCCCGGGCTCGGGATCGACTTCTGGTTCCTGGGGCTGCAGCTCCTGGGGCTCTCGTCCCTGGTCGCCGCCCTGAACTTCGCGATCACCATCCTCAACCTCCGGGCGCCCGGCATGAAGCTCATGCGCATGCCGCTGTTCACCTGGATGACGCTCGTCACGTCCTTCCTGATGGTCCTGGCCTTCCCGGCCATCACGGTGGGCCTGACCCTGCTCATGATGGACCGCTTCTTCGGGGCCGACTTCTATCGGGTGGCGGCGGGCGGGGACGTGGTACTGTGGCAGCACCTGTTCTGGATCTTCGGTCATCCGGAGGTCTACATCCTCATCCTCCCGGCCATGGGAATCGTGTCGGAAGTGATTCCGACCTTCTCCCAGAAGCCCCTGTTCGGCTATCCGGTGGTGGTGTACTCGGGAGTGCTGATCGGCTTCATCGGGTTCGGGGTCTGGGCCCACCACATGTTCGCCGTCGGCCTGGGTCCGATCGCGAACTCGGTGTTCTCGGCCACCACGATGATCATCGCCATCCCCACCGGCGTGAAGATCTTCAACTGGCTCGCCACCATGTGGGGCGGGAAGATCAAGGTGAAGGTGCCGTTCCTGTTCGCCTTCGGTTTCATCATCATGTTCATCATCGGGGGTCTGAGCGGGGTGATGCACGCCTCGCCGCCGGCCGACCTCCAGCAGACGGACAGCTACTTCGTGGTGGCGCATTTCCACTACGTGCTGTTCGGAGGGTCGGTGTTCGGGCTGTTCGCGGGGATCTACTACTGGTATCCGAAGATCACCGGCAAGCTGATGTCGGAGACGCTGGGCAAGTGGCACTTCTGGCTCATGCTCATCGGCTTCAACATCACCTTCTTCCCGATGCACTTTCTCGGGCTGCAGGGCATGCCCCGCCGGACGTACACGTACGAGCCCGGCCTGGGCTTCCACGACATGAACCTGGCGGCCACGGTCGGCTCCTTCTTGCTGGCGTTCTCGTTCCTGTTCTTCTTCTGGAACTTTTTCCGGAGTCTGAAGACGGGAGACGAGGCTGGCGACAACCCGTGGAACGCGGCCACGCTGGAGTGGTCGATCCCGTCGCCGCCGCCGCACTACAACTTCGACACGGTGCCGACCGTTCGCAGCCGCGATCCGCTATGGGCGGAGGACGGCTACGAGAAGCCGCCGGCCGACCACGAGCCGGAGATGCCGGCGGGGTCGGCGTGGCCCATCTGCCTGGCCGCGGGCCTGCTCCTGCTCGCGATCGCGGCCATCAGCAGCCACCTGTGGCTCGTGGGTGTGTCCGTACTGTGGATCTTCATCGCCGCCTACGGGTGGTCGTTCCAGCCCGTCTACCGCTGACGGCCACGAGCGCCCCTCCGCGGGGGAGAGCGAGACCGGTTACGATGCAGAGGAGACCGTGAGTCAAGGGGAAGCCGCCGCACTGGACCACGAGTATACGACCACCGGCCAGCCGAGCCGGAAGATGCTCATGTGGGCCTTCATCGGCTCGGAATGCATGTTCTTCGGCACCCTGATCACCACGTACCTGGTCTATCACGGGCACAACGTGCAGGGGCCGTATCCCAAGGATCTGCTCAGCGTCCCGTTCATTTCGGTGACCACCTTCGTGCTGCTCATGAGCAGCCTCATGATGGTGCTGGCCCTGTCGGCCGTGCAGCGCGGGCAAAAGAAGTGGACGAGGGTCTACCTCTTCCTGACGCCGTTCCTGGGGATGATCTTCCTGGGCGGGCAGGTCATCGAGTTCACGCACTTCGCCCACAGCGGGCTCAGCCTGAGTCGGAACCTGTTCGGGAGCACGTTCTTCGTCCTCACCGGCTTCCACGGCGCCCACGTCACGGTGGGCGTGATCTGGCTGCTCACCCTCTGGGTTCAATCGCTGAGGGGGAAGCTGGGACCGGAGCACAGTCTAACGGTCGAGATCGCCGGTCTGTACTGGCACTTCGTGGACGTGGTGTGGGTGGTCCTGTTCACGGTCATCTATCTCATGCAGGGCGTTCACACCTGACGCTCGTACCGGCGACGCCGGCGAGGGTGCACGCCATCAGCGCGGGACGCGAGAGGCGATGGAGATGGAAGCTGCGATGGAAGGCAACGTGAGCGAACAGGCGGTGGCGGGGCACTCGGAGCCCCACACGAGCAACCGGACCTACGTGGGCGTGGCCGCCGTGCTGGCGGTGCTCACCGCGCTCGAGGTGATGGTCTTCTTCCTCCCCTCCCTCAAGCCGGTGATGGTGCCGATCCTGCTCGTCCTCATGGCGGCCAAGTTCGGCCTGGTCATCCTGTTCTTCATGCACCTGAAGTTCGACAGCAAGGTGTTTTCCTTCCTGTTCGCCGGGCCGCTCCTCATCGCCGGGGCGGTCGCCCTCGCTGTGATCGTCCTGTACATCAACTACGGCGCGGGGAAGGGCGGCTGAGCCGTCCCGCTCAGCCGCCCGGCGGGCCCTCCGCCGAGTAGTCTCCCCGCAGCAGGCCCGGGTTCCGCACCGTGAAGTAGCTCCCCATCGCCAGCACTGCCAGGAAGTTCCCCACCAGGATAGCCCACACGGCCAGGTCGCCCGCGATGGGGTGGGCCCAGACCAGCACGAACACGTAGAAGGCGAACTCGAAGAACACGAAGAAGAACACGAGCAGGTAGCCGAGGATCGGCGTCTGTTTGAACTTCGCGATCACCCACGCGGCGGTCAGTCCGAAGAGCGCGAACAGGCCGAGGTGGATGCCGGAGTAGACCGCTACCAGGCTGGGCTCGACCTCCACCCCGTTCGTCGCCGAGCTCGCGCCGTGGAGAAGTGCATCGCCCAGCAGAGACGGTGTGTGGAGGGGCTGGTTCTTGGCGAGGTCGAGAATCAGGAACCACAGGGCGACGGTCACGGCTCCCAGGGCGCCGGCAATGAGTCCGTCCCAGAGGATGTCGCCCGGTTCCCGCTGCGTGTCCGTCGTCATCCCGCCGCCTCCTTCGTCCTGTGTGCGACCTCGGCCAGACCCGCCGTGGCCCCCGGATTCCGGGGGGGCGGCCGACCACCGGGCACGGAAGATGCTACGGGAACGGGGGGAAGGAAACCCCGTGTGCGACGTGGCGGTCCCACCGTCACCTGCCGGTGGCCGAGGGCCGCGCCCGCGCGCGGGACGACCCCGGAGCGTCACCAGCGGGGAGTACGGCCGCGTGCCGTCTGACATGCAGCGGATCCAATGGAGCTGGAGAAGGGAGCGACGTCGCGTCCTGCGCGACGCCCCGGTCCCCGGCCCGGCTCCGCTCCGAGCGTCCCTCCCCCTTTCGACTCCTCGCACTTCGACCCACTCGTCAGAACGACCCGCCTCCGGGGCCCTCGGTCCACGGCTTCCGGGTCGGACGTCGGGCGGTTCCCCTATAGAGTGTCTCGAATACCTCGCAGGTACGCGCTTCCTCGTTCGGCCCGCGGGGAAGCGCCCCTCATCCGGGCCGAGCAAGACCACGCACCAGCCCGCTACCCCCCACACTTGATCGGAGAGGTGCATCCATGTCGGAATCGAACCCTAGCCGTAACGACGGCTCTGGCGACGCGCTGGAGAGCGCCGGCCAGGAATCGGAGGCAGGCTCCAGGCCACGCGGCGATCCGGAGCCGCAAAATGGTGAGGCGCTGGACCGAAACGGAATGGGACGGCGCGAGTTCCTGACGAGCAGCGCCAAGTTCGGCCTGGCGGCCGCCGTGGCGCCCACCATCTGGGTGCCGCGCTACCGGAGCCAGGCGAAGTCTCTCAAGATCATGCAGTGGAGCCACTTCGTCCCCTCCTACGATGACTGGTTCGACAAGTGGGCCAAGGCGTGGGGACAGAAGCAGGGCGTGGATGTCACGGTCGATCACATCGCGCTCAGCAACCTGGGCACCCGGGCCAACGCTGAGGTCTCGGCGCAGAGCGGACACGACCTGTTCCAGTTCCTCTCCCCGCCGGGAGCGTTCGAGCCGCACGTGCTCGACATGGCCGACACGGTCCAGGAGGCGGAATCGCGCTTCGGACCCATCCTCGAGCTGGCCAAGCACAGCACGTACAATCCGGTGACGAAGAAGTGGTTCGGCTTCTCGGACAACTACGTGCCCGATCCCGGCGACTACATCAAGAGCGTGTGGTCGGACGTCGGGATGCCCAACGGCCCGACCAACTGGGAGGACCTGGTCAAGGCCGGCCCCGAGATCCGCAAGAAGCACCCGGAGATCCAGATCCCGATCGGGCTGGGTATGTCCCAGGAGCTGGATTCCAACATGGCGGCCAGGGCCGTCCTGTGGTCCTTCGGCGGCTCCGTCCAGGACGCCAACGAGAACGTGGTGCTGGACTCCGACGCGACCCGGGCGGCCATCGACTACATGTCGCGACTGTTCAAGGCGGGCATGAACGACGCCGTCCTGAGCTGGAACGCGGCCTCCAACAACCAGGCCCTCAACGCGAAGGCCACCAGCTACATCCTGAACTCGATCTCCGCTTACCGGACGGCGCAGGACAATCACCTTCCGGTGGCGGACGACATCTTCTTCGTCGAGGCGCTCAAGGGCCCGCACGGCGACCAGTGGGCCAGCGAGCACGTCATGGGGGTCTACGTGATCTGGAAGTTCGCGGAGAACCCGGACGTGGCCAAGCAGTTCCTCCTGGACCTCCTCGGCACCTACCGCGACGCGGTGAAGGCCAGCAAGCTCTACAACTTCCCGTCATTCCCGGGTACGGTCGCGGACGCGTCGGTGCCCGCGAAGCAGAAGCCCGACGCGGGGGCCGGGTGGCTGAAGCAGGTCACCAGCAACGACCCGTTCGGGTCCAAGCCGCCCAACAAGCTGGCGCCCATCGGCACCGCGCTGAAGTGGTCCACGAACCAGGGCCACCCCGGGCCGGCCAACCCGGCCACGGGCGAGGTGTTCGATACCTTCGTGCTCCCGACCATGTTCGCCAAGGCGGCGACGGGCCAGGCGAGCCCCGAGGACGCCCTCAAGGAGGCGGTGAGCCGCACCAAGCAGATCTACGAGAAGTGGCGCAAGCAGGGTCTCGTGGGTGGCGGCGGAGGAGATCGCTGAGTCTGCCGCGGTGCCGGGGGGGAGCGGCACGGCCCCCCCGGCTTTCCACGCCACGCCCCATGGCGTCATGATGGGGAGAATCGGCGCGATGGACCACAACGGACGACTCCAGGGGAGGGAGCGGATACGCTACGATGGCGGCCGTGGAGATCCGAGACCTGCACAAGCACTTCGAAGGACATCGGGCCGTCGACGGCGTCGACCTCTCGGTGGAGGACGGGGAGTTCGTCGTCCTCCTCGGCCCGTCCGGGTGCGGAAAGACCACGCTTCTCCGCACCATCGCGGGGTTGGAGGAACCGACCTCCGGTGAGATCCGTCTCGGCGGGCGCGTCCTGAGCCGGGACGTACCTCCCCGGGCCCGGAAGATCGCCATGATGTTCCAGAGCTACGCCCTGTATCCGCACAGGACCGTGTTCGGGAACATTGCCTTTCCGCTCAAGGCCCTCCACACGCCCAGAGACGAGATCGAGGAGAAGGTTCGCTGGGCGGTGCGGATGTTCGACATCGAGCGCTACCTCGACCGCTACCCGCGGCACCTTTCGGGCGGCGAGCGTCAGCGGGTGGCCTTGTGCCGGGCGGTGGTCCGCGAGCCCCAGGCTTTCCTGCTCGACGAGCCCCTCTCGAACCTGGACGCCAAGCAGCGCACGACGGCCAGGGACGAGCTCAAGCGCTTCCAGGAAGACGTGGGAATTACGACCGTGTACGTGACCCACGACCAGGTGGAGGCCATGGGCCTCGGGGACCGGATCGCCGTAATGAACGCCGGGAAGGTGCACCAGTTCGGCACGCCAGCCGAAGTGTACGAGCATCCGGCCGACATCTTCGTGGCCACGTTCATCGGACTCCCGCCGATGAACCTGCTCGAGTCCATCGAGGCCCTGGCCCCCGCGGGCATGCTGGTCGGCTTTCGTCCCGAGCATTTCTTGCCGCGTTCCGCGTTCGGAGAGGACGAGGACGTGACCACGTTCAGGTACCACGTGCGCCGCGTCGAGTACCTCGGATCGGAGCGGTACCTGTACGGTTCGCTCGACGCGCACGAGGATCCCGAGAAGCCGATCATCGCACGCCTGCCGGCCATGCTGCGGCTGGAGGTGGAGGCGGACCGCACGCACGAGTTCGCGGTCCACTCGGGGCAACTCCGCTACTTCGACGAGGAGAGCGGTCAGCGGCGGGATCCGCCGGGAGCGGCGAGAGGCAGGGCGGACGCGTGAGGCTTCCCTTCGGGCCGATCGAGCTCCCGCCCCGGGAGACGTTCGCCGACCGCGAGAGCCTGCTGGCCAAGGTGATGCTGGCTCCGGCCGTCCTGTACGTGGCGGTGCTGGTGGGCATCCCCTTCGTCCTCGCGATCCTGCTGAGCTTCAGCAACGCCAGGGCGGGCAGCCTGAGCTTCTCCTGGGTGGGACTCTCCAACTACGCCGCCGTGCTCTCCGATCCCACCTTCCGGCGGGCCCTGCTCAACACGGTGATCGTGACGGTGGCCGTCCAGGTGCTGGTCGTGATCCTGGCCACCGCCGCCGCCATGGTGTTCCGAGCCGCGTTCGTGGGCAAGCGGATCATGCGGTTTTTCCTGCTGCTGCCGTGGGCGGTGCCGATCACCCTCGCGGTGATGGCGTGGACGTGGATCTTCGACTCCACGTTCAGCGTCGTGAACTGGACCCTGAAGGTGGCCGGACTGCTACACGGCTGGCTTTACTGGCTCGGGAGCCCGACCCTGGGACTGATCGCGATCATCATCGTCCAGGTGTGGCGGCTGTTCCCCTTCGCCACCGTGATCGTGCTGGCCGGGATGACCTCGATTCCCCAGGACGTCGTCGAGGCGGCGATCATGGACGGAGCGGGCTTCTGGAGACGGTTGTTCCAGATCGAGCTTCCGTTCCTGCTGCCGGTGGTGACGGTGGCGGTCCTGTTCGGCATCGTGTACACGGCGACCAACATGAGCGTCGTCTACCTCCTCACCGGTGGTGGGCCCGCGGACAGCACGCATGTCCTGCCCACGCTGGCGTTCCAGCGCGGGATCGAGGGGCTGGATCTGGGCCAGGGCGCGGCCATCGCGCTCTTCCTGCTGCCCTTCCTGCTGGTGGCGGCGATCGGCATGCTGCGGATCGCCCGGCGATCGGAGATGGGGTCTCCATGAGCCGGTACCGGCTCATGCGCTACGCGCGTCGGGTGGGCGTGTACGTGGCCGCGCTCGGCTTCGTGACGTTCGCGGCCTTCCCCTTCTACTGGATGGCGCTGACCACCTTCAAGCAGAACAAGGACCTTTACGTCTCGGCCACGAACCTCAAGCACGTCCCATGGATCTTCAACGCGGCGCCCACCCTGGCCCACCTCAAGCTCCTGTTCACGCAGACGGCCTACCCCCAGTGGCTGTTGAACACGCTGCTGGTCGTGGTCGCCGTGGTCCTCATCACCGTCGTGGTCGCGGTGCCGGCCGGCTACAGCCTGGCGCGGCTGGCGGGGAGCTGGGGCGAGGGGATGGGCATCGGGATCTTCCTGACCTACCTGATCCCGCCCACCCTGCTGTTCATCCCGTTCTCGCGGCTGGTCGCCATCCTCGGACTGCAGGACAGCTTGTGGAGCCTGGTCGTCGTGTACCCGACCTTCACGATCCCGTTCTGTACGTGGCTGGTCATGGGCTTCTTCCGGTCGGTGCCCTGGGATCTGGAAGAGCAGGCCATGATCGATGGCTACAGCCGGCTGGGGGTTTTCTTCCGGGTGGTTCTTCGCTTCGCCGTTCCGGGGATCCTCACGGTCGTAGTCTTCACCTTCACGCTCGTGATGCAGGAGTTCATCTACGCGCTGACCTTCATCAGCTCCGTGGACAAGATGACCGTCAGCCTCGGGGTCCCGGTCGCCCTGGTGCGGGGCGATGTGTACCACTGGGGCGCCCTCATGGGCGCGGCCCTGATCACCAGCATCCCGATGGCCATCGTCTACAACCTGTTCATGGACCGGTTCGTGGAGGGCCTGACCCTGGGAGCGGTGAAGGGATAGGGAGACGAGGGCACGGACCGTGGGCGTGGCCCGCCCGCGCCAGCGGGACGGGGCGTCGGGTCGGCCGGAGCGTTTGACGGCGAGGTCGCCGGGGGCTACGTCGAGAACAGGCTTTTTTCACAGTTCGGCGAGGGCGGGCACGCCTCGTCGACCATCGGGGGCGACCCCGGGAGAGGTGGTCTGATGGCATCCGAAGCATCCCCGCGCTGGCCCTTCCTGCGGCAGCTGCTCGGACGGACCGACGGTACGGGCTCCGACGCCATGTCGGCCCGGACGCGCTCGCTGAAGGCGCGGACCGACGGAGCGGCGGTGGCGCGCTCGGTGTGCCCCTACTGCGGCGTCGGCTGCGGCCAGCTGGCGTACCATCGAGACGGGGAGCTGCTCGCCATCGAAGGCGATCGCGAGAGCCCCGTGAGCCAGGGCACGCTGTGCCCGAAGGGCTCCGCCTCCTACCAGCTCATGACCCACCCGACGCGCCTCCAGCGGGTCCGATACCGGGCGCCCGGCGCCAGCTCGTGGAGCGACCTCGACCTGGAGACCGCCATGGACATGGTGGCCGACCGGGTGTGGGAGTCTCGGCGGCGCACCTTCGTGGAGACCACCTCCGACCTCCCCGGCCATGATCCCTGCCGCACCGGCCCCAACCAGGCCGCCGAGCCCGTAGGCCATACCACGGCCGTCGCGCACCTGGGCGGCGCCACCCTGGACAACGAAGAGAATTACCTCATCAAGAAGTTGTTCACGGGTGGCCTGGGCATGGTGGCCGTCTCCAACCAGGCCCGCATATGACACAGCAGCACGGTGCCCGGTCTGGGCACCTCCTTCGGTCGGGGCGGCGCCACGACGGCCCAGCAGGACCTCGCTAACGCCGACTGCGTCCTCATCCAGGGTTCCTCCATGGCCGAGGCGCACCCTGTCGGCTTCCGCTGGGTCATGAAGGCCAGGGAACGGGGCGCGACGATCATCCACGTCGACCCCCGCTACTCCCGCACCAGCGCCATGGCCGATCTGTGGGTGCCCATCCGGGCCGGCGGAGACCTGGTCTTTCTGGGCGGCCTGGTGCGTCACGTCCTCGAGAACGAGCTCTACTTCGAGTCCTACGTCCGCCACTTCACCAACGCCTCGGTGATCCTCAAGGAGGACTTCCGTGACACCGAGGAGCTGGATGGCCTGTTTTCGGGCTGGAACGAGGACACGAGGAGCTACGACACCTCGAGCTGGATGTACGAGGGCGACGAGGCCGACCGGCCGCGCCGCGATCCCTCGCTCCAGCATCCCCGGTGCGTGTTCCAGGTGCTCAAGCGGCACTTCTCGCGCTACACGCCGGAGATGGTCGAGCGCGTCGCCGGGGTGCCGCCGGAGCTTTTCCACCGGGTGGCCCACGCCCTGACCGCGGCCTCCGGTCCCGAGCGAACGGCCGCGATCTGCTATGCCGTGGGCTGGACTCAGCACTCCAAGGGCGTCCAGATCATCCGGACGGCGGCCATCCTCCAGCTCCTCCTCGGCAACATGGGTCGGCCGGGCGGAGGGATCCTGGCGCTGCGCGGGCACGCTTCGATCCAGGGCTCGACCGACATCCCCACCCTGTACGACATCCTCCCGGGCTACCTGAAGATGCCCGGGGCGGGGCGGGGCGAGTCGAGCCTGGAGGGCTACTACCGGAACAACCGCCGGCGCGGGGGCCTGTGGCACCAGACCCCGGCGTACACGGTGAGCCTTCTCAAGGCGTATTACGGCGATCGGGCGACGGCCGAGAACGACTGGGGCTGGCGCTGGCTCCCCAGGGTCACCCGCAACCACTCCCACTTCTCCTACTGGCTCGAGATGGCCGGGGGCGACGTGGAGGGGCTGTTCATCATGGGGCAGAATCCCTCCGTGGGTGCCCAGAACGCCCGGCTCGAGCGTCGTGCCCTCGCGAAGCTCCGGTGGCTGGTGGTACGCGACCTGGTCGAGATCGAGCCCGCCACGTTCTGGAGGTCCGACTCTCCCGAGGTGCGTCGAGGGGAGCTGGACCCGGCCGAGATCGATACCGAGGTGTTTCTGTTCCCGGCCGCGGGGCACGTGGAGAAGGAGGGCGCGTTCACGCAGACCCAGCGCATGCTGCAGTGGCGCCAGAAGGCTGTGGAGCCTCCGGGGGACGCGACCAGCGAGGCGTGGTTCATCCACCAGCTGGCGCGGCGTCTGATCGCGAAAGCCAGGGAGTCCGACGATCCGCGGGATGAACCGCTCCGGGCCCTGGACTGGTGGTATCCGGAGGACGAGCACGGGGAGCCCCTCATGGAGTCCGTGCTCGCCGAGATCAACGGCTGGTACGTGGACCCGGGCCGCGGATCCGATGCCGACGACGCCATCCGGGGCGAGGGCGGAGAGCCCGCCACCCCGGAAGATGGGGCCCGCACCGGCCGCTCCGGGCTCGCGCGTGCCGCGGGCGGACCGGCGGGAACGGTCTACCGGGAGGATGCGGAGGGCCGGCCACATCACGGGGCCCAGGTGGCCGGGATTCCCGTCCTGCGGGACGACGGCTCGACGGCGTGCGGCTGCTGGATCTACTCGGGATGCTACGGGCCGGACGGCGTGAACCGAGCCCTGAAGCGAGACCCTCACGGCCCCTATGGGCACGGGTGGGGGTTCGCGTGGCCGGACGATCGGCGCATTCTCTACAATCGGGCGAGCGCCGATCCGGAAGGTCGTCCGTGGAGCGAGCGCAAGAAGCTGGTGTGGTGGGATGAGGGAGAGGGTCGCTGGACGGGCCTCGACACGCCCGACTTCCCCAAGACCAAGCCCCCCTCCTACCGACCTCCGGACGATGCGACGGGGGTGAACGCGCACCGCGGGGACGCGCCCTTCATCCTCCACGACGACGGTCTCGCGTGGCTGTTCGTGCCCACGGGCCTGGCCGACGGTCCGCTGCCCACCTACTACGAGTCTCTCGAGTCGCCGGTGAAGAATCCGCTCTACGGCCGTCAGAACAACCCGGCGGTGAACTGGCTGAGGCGTCCGGACAACGAGTACGCCGAGCGAGGCGACCCGCGCTTTCCCTACATCCTGACCACGTACCGCCTCACGGAGCACCACACCGGAGGCGGGATGAGCCGGACCCTGCCCCATCTGAGCGAGCTGCAGCCCGAGCTGTTCGTGGAGATGTCTCCGGAGCTGGCCCAGGAGCTGGGCATAGAGAAGGGCGAGTGGATCACGGTGGCCAGCCTGCGAGGGGCGGTAGAGGCCCGGGCCCTGCCCACGCGTCGCATACGGCCGCTGCGGGTGGACGGCCACGTTGTCCACCAGGTGGCCATGCCCTTCCACTGGGGACCGGTCGGACCGGTGAAGGGTGACGTCACCAACGACCTCGTGCCGATGTCCGAGGAGCCGAACGTGTCCATCCACGAGGGCAAGGTCGTGCTGTGCACGATCCGGAAAGGACGAAGACCCGCGGACGGCGAGTTCGACGCCTGGATGCGGGAGCTGCGCGAGGAAGGAGGGGTGGCCCCGTGAGCATCGGCCAGGGGACGGAGAGCCCGAACCAGGCCGCACACGACTACCTCGCCGAGGGCCGGACCGTCGGCTTCTTCACGGACCCCACCGTGTGCATCGGCTGCAAGGCGTGCGAGGTGGCGTGCAAGGAGTGGAACATGGTGCCCGACGACGGCTACGCCTGGTCCGGTCACTCCTACGACAACTCCGGCGACCTGGGCGCGTCGACGTGGCGGCACGTGAAGTTCCTCGAACAGGACCTCGCGGCCGGGAACCAGGTGGCCGGACCGATGACGGTGGAACCGGGAGGCGAGGAACCGTTCCGGTGGCTGTTCGTGTCGGACGTGTGCAAGCACTGCGAGGAGGCCGGTTGCCTCGAGGCGTGTCCGACCGGCTCGATCATCCGCACGGACAACGGAGCGGTGTTCGTGCAGGACGACGTGTGCAACGGGTGCGGCGCCTGCGTGGTGGGCTGTCCGTTCGGGGTCATCGACCGGAGGCCGACGCCTCTACCGGGCGCGGGTGGGGCGTTCAAGTGCACGTTCTGCTACGACCGCCAGGCTGTCGGGCTGACGCCGGCCTGCGCCAAGGCGTGTCCCACCGAGTCGATCCAGTTCGGCCCCCTGGACGAGCTCAAGGAGCGCGCCGCGGTCCGGGTCCACGAGCTGCGGCAATCGGGCTTCGAGGACGCGCGGCTCTACGATGCAGCGGACACCTCGGTGCGGGGCGTACACGCCTTCTTCCTCCTGCTCGGTGACCCCGGGGCGTACGGGCTTCCGCCGAGACCGGAGGTCCCCACCGTTCACCTGGGGCCGGCGTGGGCGTCGGCTCTCACCACGGCGGTGATGGCCATGCTGATCGCTGTCGTCGCCTTCGCCCTGTGGTGATGGCGGGCGCGGGCGGCGGACCCGGCACGCCCGGAGGGGCGCAGGAGGATCGGGAGCGTCGACTGGCCGAGCTGCGCGAGGAGGCGCGCCGGACCGGAACCGTTTCGGCACCCGGGGTGAACGTCGAGGGGGGGCCGCTGCCGGCCGGATCGACGTCGGGGGCGAAGCCGGCCGGCTACTACGGGCAGCCCGTGGTCAAGGCGCCGGTGTGGACCTGGGAGATCCCGACCTACTTCTTCGTGGGTGGCCTGGCGGGCATGTCGGCGGTCATCGCCGCCGCGGCCCGCTTCATCGGGCACGATGCCGCGACGTCGATCGCCGCCCTGTGGATCGCCGCCGTCGGGGCTGTCATCTCGGCCCTCCTGCTCATCAGCGACCTGGGGCGTTCTTCGCGCTTCCTAAACATGCTGCGCGTGTTCAAGCGACGCTCGCCGATGTCGGTCGGAGCCTGGACCCTGGCACTGTTCGGAGGGCTCTCGGTGCTCGCGCTGACGCTGGCGACCGCTCAGCGTCACCTGCTGTCGGCGGGCGGCGGTTCCGGGGCGCTGGCCGTGCTGGTCTCGGTCTCTTCGCTCGGCACGGCCGTGCTCGGCTCCGTGCTGGGCACGTACACGGGCGTGCTCATCGGGGCCACGGCCATCCCCGCCTGGCATCGGCACCGCGTCCTCCTGCCGGCGCACTTCGGGATCGCCGGCCTCGGCTCTTCGGCGGCTCTGCTCCAGCTGCTGGGCTTCCACCGACCCGCACTTGTGGCCGTCGCGCTGGCCGCCTCGGGCGCCGAGTGCCTGGTCGGGGCCACGGTGGAACTGGCGCGGCACGGCGCCGCCGATCGTGCGCTGCGGACGGGACGATCGGGGGCGCTGCTCAGACTGGGCGGCCTTCTGGCCGGACCGACGGCCTTCGTCCTGTGGTTGATGGGCATGCTCCCCTTCGGGGCTGTGGCCTTCCTCCTCGGAGCCCTCGTGAGCCGCTTCGGTTGGCTGGCGGCGGGCCGGGCCTCGGCACGCGATCCGCAGTCTACGCTCGAGGCACAGGGAGGTTGAGGCGCACAGCGGATACCCGAGGGGCGGGCCCCATGACGGCGGCGACCACCGCGGTGGGGAGCGCCCGGAGCGGGACTCCGAACGCCTAGGCGGTCCAAGTCTTGCAGCACCACCGAAGCGATCACGAGAGCGGGGGCCCGGTCGGTGGGCGTCCACGGCAAGCCTGCCCTGCGGCCGTCGCGATGAGGTTGGCGCGTGCGGTCGGATGAGCCGGACCAGCTCCGGGCCGACCGCGAGGGAGGTCAGGTACCATGCCGGAACCGGCCGTCCGACATTCTCCGACCGGATGCCATGGGTCCGGGGGTGGATGGTTCGGCCTCTCGACATGGCTCGGTCCGGGCCGGGATCACGGCCGGCTCCCGTGGCGTGAGCCACCGCGTGCTGACCGTTTCCGGTCCGGTCCGGCCCCGGACCTTCCCGTTCTCCGCTTCGCTCGCTCTCCGTCCTTCGTTCCGACCCCTCCGATCTCCGATGTCGATGTCACCGATGCGCGCACGGCCACCCGAGCTACGCCCGGCTCGTCGATGCGCCACCGGGCCTCCGGTCCGCGTCGTGGCGTGCGCTCTCGACGTCGAACGGTTTCGATCCGATCCCAGCACCCGAGGAGGTAGCGATGCCGACACAGCAATCGGCCACCATCGAGGCGAGACTCTCAGAGCAGAAGTCCTTCCCGCCGCCGAAGAGCTTCGTCGAGCAGGCCAACATGAAGGATCCCGGCATCTACGAGCGCTTCGAGAACTTCCCGGATGGATTCGTCGAGTATGCCGAGCTCCTCGACTGGGACGAGCGCTGGGACAAGGTGCTCGACGCCAGCGATCCGCCGTTCTACCAGTGGTTCGTGGGTGGCAAGCTCAACGTCTCCAAGAACTGTATCGACCGGCACCTGGACACGCGAGGTGACAAGGTCGCTCTCCTTTGGGAGGGCGAGGACGGCGAGGTCCAGAAGATCACCTACCGGGATCTGTACAAGCGGGTGAACGAGTTCGCCGCCGGCCTGCGCGCCCTCGGTGTCAAGGAGGGGGACATCGTCACCATGCACATGCCGATGGTCCCCGAACTTCCGATCGCCATGCTCGCCTGCGCCCGGATCGGTGCGCCGCACAGCGTGGTGTTCGGGGGGTTCTCCGCCAAGGCCCTGGCGACCCGGATCGACGATGCGGGGAGCCGATTCCTGGTCACGATCGATGGCTACTACCGTCGCGGCGAGCTCCTGGACCACAAGTCCAAGGCCGACGAGGCCCTCTCGATGGCCGATCAGGAGGTCGAGAAGGTGATCGTGTGTACCCGGCACGGGGGGCTCCGCGAGGGCACGACGCTCGTGCAGGGACGGGACGTCCTGCTGTCCGACCTCGTCGCGGAGCACGAGGGCGAGACCGTGGAGCCCGTGCCCCGGGACGCCGAGGACATCCTGTTCATCATGTACACGTCCGGCACCACGGGCTCGCCCAAGGGGGCTCAACACCGGACGGGCGGTTATCTGGCCTACGTGACCGGCACGTCGAAGTACGTTCTCGACATCAAGCCCGACGACACCTACTGGTGCAACGCGGACATCGGCTGGATCACCGGGCACTCGTACATCGTGTACGGTCCGCTCGCCCTCGGGACCACCTCCGTCATGTACGAGGGCGCGCCCGACTTTCCGCACAAGGACCGCATCTGGGCCATCGCAGAGAAGTACGACGTGGACATCTACCACACGTCGCCGACTGCCGTGCGGATGTTCATGAAGTGGGGGAGAGAGTATCCGGACAAGCACGACTTCCACTTCCGCCACATGACCACGGTCGGCGAGCCGATCCAGCCCATGGCCTGGATGTGGTACTACGAGGTGATCGGCCACAAGGAGGCCGTGATCGTCGACACCTGGTGGCAGACCGAGACGGGAGGCCACCTGATCAGCAACCTGCCCGCCATCCAGGACATGCGGCCCGGCCACGCCGGGAAGCCGCTGCCGGGGATCGGGGCCAAGCTGCTGGATGACAACGGAGAGGAGGTCGGCGCGGGAGCTTCCAAGGCCGGCAACCTGGTCATCACGAGGCCGTGGCCCGGCATGCTCCAGACCCTGTACAACGACGATGACCGGTTCATCAAGGAGTACTGGGAGACCTTCTCCGACACGAGGAGCAAGGACTGGCACGACTGGGTGTACCGGGCCGGGGATGGAGCCTTCGTTTCAAAGGACGGCTACTTCCGCATCCTCGGACGGCTGGACGATGTCATGAACGTGGCCGGTCACCGGCTCGGAACGATGGAGCTGGAGAGCGCGGTCGCCCAGGTCGAGGAGGTGGCCGAAGCGGCGGTTGCCGGCCGACACGATGCCCAGAAGGGTACGGTGCCGGACGTGTACGTGATCCTGCGCGAGGGCGTCGATCCGAGCGACGCCGTGCGTGGCAAGATCGTGCGGGCGGTCGAAGAGGAGATCGGCAAGTTCGCCCGTCCGGCCAACGTCCTGTTCGTGGACGACCTGCCCAAGACCCGCTCCGGCAAGATCATGCGGAGACTCCTCGAGAACATCTCCAACGACGAGAAGCTCGGGGACACGACCACGCTCCGCGATCCGAGTGTGCCCGAGCGCATCCGCGAACAGGTGGGAGGCACGTGATGAGGTGACCGGCCGCGGGCCGCGCGCTTCCGGCGTCTCCCCCCCGGGGCGAGCACGGGAGGCCTCCACGGACCCACGACCATCCGGACCGGAGGGCGGGGCGCGACGCGCTCCGCCCGACCGGGGGCGCGGACACGCGCGCTCGGGTCGCGTCGAAAGGGACCTCTACAGGGAGGAAAGCCCATGCCTGCACAGACCGACAAGGCGAACCCGGCCCCACTGGGGCTGGTCGGGTTCGGACTCACCACGGTGCTCCTCAGCATGATCAACGCACACTGGATCGGCGCGGAGGGGGTGGTCGTCCCCCTGGCCATCGCCTACGGGGGCACGATCCAGCTCTTCGCGGGCATCCTGGAGTACGGCAAGGGCAACACCTTCGGGGTGACCGCGTTCACCAGCTACGGCGCGTTCTGGTGGTGGTGGGCGTTGCTCCACGTGTTCAGCGCCACCGGCTGGATCTCGCTCGAGGGCGCCGCCCCCACCATCGGCTGGGCCCTCATTCTCTGGGGCATCTTCACCACGTACATGTGGGTCGGCACCTTCGCGCTCAATTGGGCGTTGTGGTGGGTGTTCCTGACGCTGTCCGTCACCTTCTACCTGCTGGGCCTGGGAGAGCTTCTGGGCGCGGCTGGCCTGGGTACGCTGGGTGGATACCTGGGGATCATCACCGGACTCCTGGCCATGTATACGAGCTTCGGCGAGGTCGTCAACTGGTGCTTCGACGGGAGCGTGCTTCCGCTTGGAGGTCGACCGGCGGGCCGTACCTCGATGGCGGGTTAGACGATCGGACGGACCGATCGATCGGGGCGTGGGCCCCGGCCGTCCGGGGCCCTCCTCGAAATCACGTTCACAGACGGATGGGAACGACGAAGGAGCAGTACTCATGTTGAGAAAGGGAGTCATAGGACTGATCGCGGCCGTGGGATTGTGCCTTGGCGGCATGGTCCCCCTGCATGCGCAGCAGGTCACGGTCGGCAAGGGTGACACCCTGTCGATCCACGGGTTCATCAGCGGAACCTGGTTCTGGGACCGCAACCAGTTCGGAGGGTTCGGCCAGGGGCAGAGCGCCGAATGGGCAGCCGCCCCCGGCGCATCGTTCCAGACGGACAAGTGGTTCTCGGACGCCGAGGTCTCCAACACCCGGCTCACGCTGGCCTTCGCCGGGCCGCACGTCAGCGAGAACTGGCGGGTCAAGGCCGAGATCGAAGCCGATTTCTTCGGCGGTGCGGGCGCGCCTCCCTTCGGGGATGAGCAGCCCCATCCGCGACTGCGGCTCGGGTTCGCCGACATCACCAACGGCAGGACCACCCTTCGCATCGGACAGTTCTGGTCGCCCCTGTTCGGTGAGTATCCCCAGTCGCTGTCCCACATCGCGTTCCCCATGGGATACGGCTCGGCCGGCTTCGTCGGCTGGCGATTCCCGGGGATCTTCCTCTATCAGGACCTGAGCCCGGCCGGCGCCAGCACGAAGGCGCAGTTGCAACTGGCCGCCATGAAGGGATCGGGACCGGCCGTGGGACCGTCCGGCATCGGCAACGGCGAGGCGTCGGCGATTCCGCAGTTCGAGGCTCGTCTCAACGTGGGCGGGAAGGCCGGGGGCGTCGGCTGGCACTGGTACGCCGCCGGGCACGTGGACAAGAAGGACCTGAGCGGAGCCGGCGATACCACTACCGTGGGCACCGACACCACCGGGACCACCGGCTGGGCCCTGGAGACGGGCGGCGGCATCGAGCCCGGTTCCTTCGTGCTGCACGGCAACTTCTACTACGGACAGGCGATCGGCCAGCAATTCGGGGCCATCACCCAGTTCGGCGACATCCGCAGCTGGGGTGCCTGGGGCCAGATCGGATACAAGGTGCCCGACACGGGCTGGAGCCTGTGGGGTTACTACGGGATCGACAACCCCGATGAGACCAGGTATTTCCAGGACACCGGGCAGAACCTGACCCGGCTCAAGAACCAGGTCGCGTCCTTCATGATCCGCTACGAGACGGGTCCGTACGCGGTCGGGCTGGAGTGGTTCAAGGCCTTCACGGACTACCAGACGGCGCAGACGAAGGCCGATCAGATCGCGCTCAGCGTCAAGTACAACATCTAGCACCGCGGCTCACCCGGAGTCCCGTGGCGGCGACGGGCGGCGGGCCGGCCCCCTGGGGCCCGGCCCGCCGCCCGTTCCGCATCGGGCCGTGCTCAGGGGCGCCAGCGGCCCGCCCGACTGCCGCCGGCGAGGGCGCGACGGACGACCTCGCCGAAGCCCGAACCGAATCGCGTCTCCGCCGCTTCGAGGGTACCGAAGCGCTCCTGGCGCCGCTCCGCGCCCGCGCCGCGGGTGACCAGGGCCTCCACCTCTCCCGCGCGGGTGACCCTCCAGGCCACCCAGGACACGGTCCCCGCGGGGCTCACGGATCCTCCCGCCGGGCCCGTGAATCGAGCACTGTAGCCACGTCGTCGGCCGGGAGACCGTCGGCCTGCCAGAGGACGAGCAGGTGGTAGAGGAGATCGGCCGACTCTTCGGCGAGCCGATCCGGCGGCTCCGCGAGGGCCGCGACGGCCACCTCGACCGCCTCCTCGGCCACCTTGCGGGCGCGAAGGGCGGGGGCCGCCGCGAGGAGCTCGGTCGTGTAGGAGCCCGCGGGTCGGTCACGGTCCCGGATCGCGATGGTCCGCGACAGCTCCTGAAGGACCCGGACCAGGTTGGTCATCCTCGGACCGCCCCGGGCCGCCGTGCCCCCGTCGGCATCGAGCGCCGGACCGGCTTCGAAGCAGGTCGCGCGTCCGGTATGGCAGGTCGGGCCGTGGGGCACGGCCTCGACCAGGAGGGCGTCGGCATCACAGTCGGTTCGGATTCGACGCAGCTCGAGCCAGTTCCCCGAGGTCTCGCCCTTCTCCCACAGCCGGCCGCGCGAGCGCGACCAGAACGTCACGCGTCCGGTTTCCCTGGTGCGTTGCAGGGCCGCGGCGTTCATGTACCCGAGCATGAGTACGCGACCGCCGCCGGACTCCTGGACGATGGTCGGCACGAGGCCCGTGTCCGGGTCGAAGCGCACGTCAGCGACGGCTGCCGCGCGCCGGGGGGTTCCGCTCGACGTCGACGAGCCCGTCATGTCGTGACCTCCTCGCCGCAGGATCGGGGGACGGGCCGGACCGGCACACCCCGGGCGGCCAGCCACGCCTTGAGATCGGGGATCCTGAGGTCACCGAAGTGGAAGAGGGAGGCGGCCAGGGCGGCGTCGGCGCCGGCCTCGAACGCCTCCTGGAAGTCCTCCGGGCGGCCGGCCCCTCCGGAGGCGACCACCGGCACGCCCACGGCGCGGGTCACGGCTCGAAGGAGCTCCACGTCGTATCCCTCCCTGGTTCCGTCCCGGTCCATCGAAGTGAGCAGGATCTCTCCGGCGCCGAGTGCCGCCGCCCGGCGCGCCCAGGTCACTGGATCGAGGCCGGCCGCGCGTGTCCCCGAGCGGACCCGGACGCGCCATCCGGCATCCTGTCGAGCGGCGTCGATGGCCACGACGATCGCCTGGGAGCCGAGATGCCGCGCCGCTCGGCCCACCAGACCGGGATCGCGCACGGCGGCCGTGTTGAGCGCCACGCGATCGGCGCCCGCCTCGAGGACGGCGCGCATGTCCTCGACGTTCCGGAGTCCGCCTCCCACGGTGAAGGGGATCGTCAGCTCCCGGGCGACACGGGCCGCCAGCTCGACGACGGTGCCGCGGCGCCTCGTCGTGGCCGAGATGTCCAGGAACACGATCTCGTCGGCGCCCTCGGCCGCGTACGCGGCGGCGAGCTCGGCCGGATCTCCCGCATCGCGGAGCCGGCGGAAGCGGATGCCCTTCACCACCCGGCCCCGGTCCACGTCCAGGCAGGGCACGATACGTCGCTTCAACATTCCCGAGTGGCTCCTTCCGCTGCCGCCGCCGCCAGGGCCTCGGCCAGCGTGAGCGTGCCCCGGTAGAGCGCGCTTCCCAGTACGGCTCCCGCCGCCCCGGCACGTCGCAGCGCCGCCAGGTGCGAGGCGGTCCGGATGCCGCCGGCAGCCACCGTCCGGAAGCCTCGGCGCACGATGCGCGCGGTCCCTTCCACGTCCGGGCCCGTCAGCGTCCCGTCGCGCCGCGTATCCGTGTACACGACCGTGCGCAGCCCGGTGAGCTCGAGCTGGTCGAGGAGACTGTCCACGCCCACACCGCCGGACTCCGTCCACCCCTCCACCACGACACGGCCGTGGCGTGCGTCCACGGCGGCCGCCACGCGGTCGGGGCCCCACTGCTCGATGAGCTCTCCCATCCAGCCGGCATTTCGGGCCGCCACCGTGCCGAGCACGACACGCCTCGCGCCGCCTTCCAGGTAACGCTCCACGTCCTCTGCGGCGCGGATCCCGCCGCCCACCTGCACCGGGACGTGCGTCTCCCGGCAGAGGGCGAGCACGACGTCGGCGTGCACGGGCCGACCCAGCCGGGCCCCGTCCAGGTCCACGACGTGCAGCGCCGCGGCCCCGTCGGCCACGAAGCCGCGCGTGACCGCCAGGGGATCGTCGCCGAACCGCGTGACCCGGCCGTAGTCCCCCTGCTCGAGCCGCACGCAGCGCCCCTCGAGGAGATCGATGGCGGGCAAGATCAGCACGGAGCCCCCTCCTGACACGAAGCCCAGAAATTGGACAGGAGTCGGAGCCCGGCGGGCCCGGACTTCTCCGGATGGAACTGCACGCCCGCCCACCTTCCCTTGCGCACGATGGCGGGGAACGGGCCCGCATGGGTCGCGGTGGCGGCCACGAAGGACCCGGGGCACTCGAGCCGGTAGGCGTGGTTGAAGAACACGTCCGAGCCCTCCGGTATGCCCTCCAACAGCGGGTCCGCGCGCCGCAGCGCCAGATCGTTCCACCCGGTGTGCGGGATCCGGACCCCGGAGCCGAAGCGGCGCACGCGTCCCGGCAGCACGCCCAGGCAGCGGACCGGCTCCTCGCCTTCATCGGAGTGCTCGGCCAGGAGCTGGAGGCCCAGGCAGATGCCGAGAAAGGGCGGGCCCTCCGGGTTCGAGAGGGACCCGATGAGCTCCCGCGCCCGGAGGGCGTCCATGGCGGGGCCGGCGGCGCCGACCCCCGGAAGCACGACGCCCGGGGCTCCCTCCAGCTCGGCCGGGGTCGCGGCCCGACGCACCGGGACCCCGAGTCTCCCGAGGGCCAGCTCCACGCTTCTGAGATTCCCGGCCCCGTAGTCGACCAGGGCGATCACAGCGTCCCCTTCGTGGTGGGGAGCTCCTGTCCCAGCCTCGGATCCTGCTCGATGGCGGCGCGCAGGGCCCGGCCCAGCGCCTTGAAGATGGCCTCGATCTTGTGATGGTCGTTGCGCCCGTACTCGACCCTGACGTGCAGGTTGGCCCGCAGTCGGTCGGTGAGGGCGCGCAGGAAGTCCTCCACCAGCTCAGTGGGCAATCCGCCCACCCGCTCGCGGGAGAACGCCGCTTCGAACACGAGGTGGCTCCGGCCGCCCAGGTCGACCGCCACGCGGGCGAGGGACTCGTCCATGGGCAGGAGGAACCCGTAGCGCCGGATGCCTCGCCGCTCTCCGAGGGCCCGATCCAGCGCCTCGCCCAGCACGAGGCCCACGTCCTCGACCGTGTGGTGCTCGTCCACCTCCAGATCCCCGACCGCCCGCACCTCGAGGTCCACGAGCGCGTTCCGGGCCAGCAGCGCCAGCATGTGGTCCAGAAAGCCGATCCCGGTATCGACGTCCGCTCGCCCGGCGCCATCCACGTCCACCCGGATCCGGACCCGCGTCTCGGTGGTCTCCCGCACGACCTCGCCCACGCGGGTCACCAGGCGTCTCCGACGGGAGATTCGGACAGCTCCACGGGGCGAGGCCGGCGCCCATCGAACCCCGTGAGCGTCGTCCAGCCGGCGGCGGCGGCCACGGCGGTGCCTCGCTCGAGGCCAGCGGCTACCCGGTGGGGTGCGTGTGAGTCCGCTCCCACGGTGAGACACGCCACGCCCGCCTCGCGTGCCCAGCGCACGATGATCGGGTCGGGATACGGGGCGCCCGGGGGCTGGCCGTAGCCCGACGTGTTGATCTCGATACCGAGATTCGAGTCGGCGACGGCCCCGAGCAGTTTGCGCACGGGGGCTTCCAGCGTGCTCGGGTCCCACGGCCCGTACGTCCGGTGGCCGAAGCGCTTCACCAGGTCGAAGTGGGCCACGACGTCGAAGCCTCCCCAGGCGACCATCTCGGCCACGATCTCGAAGTAGCGGCCGTATGCTCGCTCGAGGCTCCGGTCCCGGAAGTAGGCGTCGACGTCGGCGCCTCCCGAGATGTTGTGTCCGTCCACCACGTGCACGGACCCGAGCAGGTAGTCGAGAGGCAGCGACGCGGCGATGCGCTCCAGGTCCTGGACCCACTCCGGCCGGTACTCGAGCTCCGCGCCCACTCTCAGCGTGAGCCCCGGAACCACCTCCCGGGTCGCGACGGCCGCTTCGATCTCGCGGCCCAGACGGTCGATGGCCTCGTCGGCGTCGACCGTCCACTCGCCGTCCGGGCGGAGGATCTCCACGTGGTTGGTGAGACAGAGCTCGTCGAGCCCCGCCGCCGCGGCGGCGCGCGCGTGCTCCAGGAGGCTGCCGGCCGCGTCCGAGGACGCGTCGTCGTGGGCGTGGTAGTTGATCATGTTCGCCCTCCGCTCCGCACTCCCGGCGGCTCTGCGGCCGCCGGCTCCGCCCGGACGCCCGGGACGCGGGCCAGCCCCTCCAGGAAGCGGTCGTTCTCGGCCCTCGTGCCGATCGACACGCGCAGGCCGCCCCGCAGGCGGGGCAGATCGCTGCGGTCCCGCACCACGACACCGTGCTCCTCGGCCAGGCAGCGCTGCACGGCATACGGGTCGTCCACGGAGAACAGCAGGAAGTTCGCCTCGGAGGGGAGAGGACGGGTGCCGAGCGCTTCGAGCTCCCGGCGTACGCGCTCCCTCTCGGCCACGATGTCCGCGACCCGCCGGATCATGCCGGCCCGGTCCGCGAGCGCCGCGACCGCCACGCGTGCCGAGAGGGTGGACAGCGGATAGGGGAGGCCGGCCCTGGTGAGGACCTGGACGAGCCCGGGATCGGCCACCGCGCAGCCCACCCGGGCGGCGGCCAGTCCCCAGGCCTTCGAGAAGGTGCGGAGCACCACGAGCCGCGGCCACGAGCCGCCGGCCTTCGGGGTGAGCGAGTCCCCCCGGGCGAACTCGACGTACGCCTCATCGAGCGCAAGCACGCCGGGCCACCGTTCGAGCAACGTCTCGATGCGCTCGAGGGACAGACGGTTCCCGGTCGGGTTGTTGGGCGAGCACAGGAAGAGGAGTCGGGCGTCGCGCAGCGTCGCCACGGCGACCTCCACGTCCAGATCGAAGTCGGCGTCGAGGGGTAGCGGCACGACGCGAGCCCCGTGAGCTCGAACGCGGTCGGAGTACACACCGTAGCTGGGCGAAGCGACGCCCACCGGATCGCCCGGATCGGCCAGGGTGCGGACCAGCAGGTCGATGGCCTCGTCCGATCCGTTCCCGATCCACACGCGTTCGGGCTCCGTCCCCAGCTCCGCGGCCAGGGCCGTCCGGAGCGCTGGGAGGTGCGGATCGGGGTAGCGGGCCAGCCCCGCGTCGAGTCCCCCCGGCGGCCCCAGCGGGTTCTCGTTGGCATCCAGGAGGATGCCTCCCACGTGCTCGGACCGGGCGGTGCGGTAGCCCCGAAGCTCCCGCAGGTGGGGCCGCACCAGGTCGTGCGGTCCTGGCGCCCGGGAGCCCGTTCCAGGCCTCGACCCGCCGCCCAACCGGGCCGCGACGGATTCGGCGTGGGCCGGGAGTCCCTCCCACTCGGCGAGCGCGACGACCGTGGGGGCCAGGGACTGCAGTCCGGAACGATCCAGTCGCTGAAACTGGATCCAGCGGCCGAAATCGTCGAGCGAGAGACCGTCATCGGCCCGCGCCCGCCGGCCCGTGGGGAGAACGTGGTTGGTGCCGGCCGCGTAGTCTCCCGCCGCCACGGGCGACCACCGTCCCAGGAACACCGACCCGGCGTGCCGAATCGAGGCGGCGGCGCGGTCCGCGTCCTCCCGGAGCAGGACGAGGTGCTCGGCCGCCAGCTCGTTCACCCAGTCCAGGGCCTCCGCCTCGGTCCCGGCGACCAGGAGCGCGGAGTCGACCAGGCTTCGCGCCGCCAGAGTCCTCCGGGGGGTCCGGTCCAGCGCCGAGAGCGTGGCCTTCCGGACCTTCGCGGCCATCGCCTCGTCGGGCAGCACGGCCACCGACAGCGAGTCCCACCCGTGCTCCGCCTGGGCCAGGAGCTCCGCGGCCACCACGCCGGGGTCGGCGCCGACGTCCGCCCACACCGCCACCTCCGAAGGGCCCGCGGGGAGATCGATGGCCACGACGCCCGAAACGGCCAGCTTGGCCGCGTTCACCCAGCGCCCTCCGGGACCCACGATCCGGTCCACGGCCGGCACGGACTCCGTGCCCCACGTCATGGCGGCCACGGCCTGGGCACCGCCGGCCGCGAACACCGCGTCCACGCCCACGAGGGCCGCGGCGGCCAGCACGGGGGACGCCGGCTCTCCGCCCGCGCCGGGAGGCGAGCACACGACCACCTCGCGGCAGCCGGCCAGCCGGGCGGGCACGGCCGCCATGAGCAGGCTGGAGGGATAGGCGGCCAGGCCGCCGGGGACGTAGACCCCGACCCGGTCCAGGGGACGGAACTCGCGCCAGGCCACCACGCCCGGCTCGACCTCGACCGGCGCCTCGCGCCGGCGCTGGGCTCCGTGGAAGCGCTCCAGGTTCCTGCTGGCCCGCTCGAGGGCGGCCCGCGTCGCGGGCTCGACCGCGGCCAGCGCCTCCATCCAGCGTGGACGCGGAATCGCGAGCGCCGGGGGACGGACGCCGTCGAAGCGCTCCACGAGGTCGAGCAGGGCCGCGTCGCCGCCGGTGCGGACCGCCTCGAGGATGCCGAGGACGGCCTGGTCGGGGCGGGCGGTCGCTCGCCCCGACCGGCGCTCCAGCCAGGACCTCGCCCGGTCACCCGAGAGCACCGGGAGGATCGCTTCGAAATCGGGAAGGGTCGCCGGAGGGCTCACCGCATCACCTTCTCGACGGGCAGGACGAGGATCTCGGAGCCTCCGGCCTCCTTGATCCGCTCCATGACCTCCCAGAACACTTCCTCCTCCACGGCGGCGTGCAGGGCCACCATGCCCTCCTCGGCCAGAGGGACCACCGTGGGGCTCTTCATGCCCGGCAGGATCTCCTGGATGCGGGGCAGGGCGCACCGTGGAGCGTTGAGGGTCACGTACTTCATGTGACGCGCCACGAGGAGGCCGCGGAGCCGGACGCGCAGGCGCTCGACGAGCGCCGCCCGTTCCCGGTCCAGAAGGGTGGCGGGGTTGGCCACCAGCACGGCCTCGGACTCGAACACGTCTCCCAGCCGCCTCAGGTCGTTCATGCGCAGCGTCGTGCCGGTCGACACCAGATCGCAGATGGCATCGGCCACGTCCAGCGCCGGAGCCACCTCGGCCGCTCCCCGGATCTCGACCACCCGGGCATCGATCCCCTCGCGATCGAGGTAGTGGCGAAGCGCGGCGGGGTGGGTGGTCGCGATGCGTCGACCGTCCAGGTCGCGCGGCGTCCTCGCGGCGTCCTCGCGCGGGACGGCGAGGGCGAGGGTACAGAAGCCGAAGCCGAGGGACTCGAGCTCCTCCACCCGGGATCCCTGTTCGATCACCACGTTCCGTCCCACGATGCCGAGGTCGGCCACGCCGTCGTGCACGTACTCGGGGATGTCGTCGTCCCGGATGAACAGGAGCTCCACGTCGGCGTTGCGGCAGCGCGCGAACAGCCGGCGCTCGTGCTCCTCGAACTCCAGGCCGATCCCTCGCAACAGCTCCAGGGAGCGGCTGGTGAGCCTCCCGTCGTTCTGGACCGCGATCCTCAGGTTGTGTCCGTTGGTGATGCGCATCGCTCCACCGTGTCCGTGTCGGGGTGGTCCCGGAAGCGCCGGGACCGCCGAATGGTCCGTGCAGAAAAAAAGGCGCCCGCTTCATCCGGAAGCGGGCGCCTCGTCGATCCCAGCTGTGTCAGGGCCTGGTCAGCGTGGCGGCGCACCCCTCCGGATCCGCGGGAAGCTCCCGTGGTGGGCGTGATGGTGCCGGCACCGCCGCATCAGGTCTCGCATGATGCCGATAAGGGAGGGGTTCGGGATGCCGGTGTCAAGGTGAGGACTCAACGGTCGGCCCCGAACCGGAGGCCGTCGGCGTGGACGAGCCGTCCTCCGAACAGCCAGCTCACCTGGCGGAAGGTCGCGTGGAGGTCGAAGTCGGTGAGCGCGCTCACCGACTCCACCGGGACCACGACGTCATAGAAGCGGTGTCCGGCGCTGGCGGCCGTGTAGTGAACGCAGATGTTGGCCACCGTCCCGGTGATGACCAGGCAGTCCCGGTGGTTGATTCTGAGTGCGTGATCCAGGCCGGTGCCGTAGAACGCGTCGTAGCGGTTCTTCTCGAACACGCGCTCGCCCGGCTCGGGGGTCAGCTCCTCGACGATCTTCCACCCGGGCGAGCCCCGCTCCACGTGCCGGCCCCACACTTCCCACTCCGGGTCCCCCTCGTAGTGGGTGTCGCAAGAGTACCAGACCGGGACCCCTGCTTGGCGGGCCCGGTCCGCCAGTTCGCCGATCACCGGGATCGACGCCGCGGCGGCCGGGTTGTAGAGCGCGCCGCCCTCGCGGGCGAAGTCGTTCTGCATGTCGGTGATGAGCAGCACGGAACGACGCGGATCGATGTCCAGTCGTTCGGCCACATCGTACTCGGGAACCTCGACCTTCATGGAGCCCCCGTGGCCCGCAGGACGGGTGATGGAAAGGGCGCGATGCCTTCCGGCTCTCGGGCCAGTTGCCGCAAGGTGCGTGCGCGAGGCGCACGCGGGGAGCGGCCAGCTTCCCCGGGACCGGGAGGCTCAGGACGCCGTGGAGCGCCTGTGATCCGCCCCGACCCATCGCATGAGCAGACCTCCCCCGACCAGGACCGTCAGGTAGGTGAGGAAGATCCTCCAGATGGCCGTGTAGGCCACCAGGAGGGAGGCCGGCAGGAAGGGCTTCATGAGCGCGGGCGCCAGGACCTCTCCAACCCCGGTGCCACCCGGCGTGGGCATGAAAGTCAGCAGGAACTGGAGCATGACGTGGATCGTGACGACCTGGATGAAGGCAGCGTGGATGCCGAACCCGCGGAGCACGGCCCAGCCCAGCAGGAACCGTCCGCCGAAGTGCAAGGTCCCGGAGAGGGTCGCCAGGAGGAGGGCGAGCTTCCCCTTGCGGATGTAGATGAGCAGGCTGGCGTGCAGCTCGTGGATCCAGCGCAGGAGGAGCCGCACCCGGTGACCGCGGCCGAAGGTCTTGATGACCCAGCCGCGCAGCGGCCGGGGGTTGAACGAGAACACGACGATGATCGCCACGATGACGGCGAAGCCGCTGGCCGTCCACTCGAACATGCGCGCCGCCGAGATGTGGGCAACCGGGAGCCGCAGGTCCTCGATCGTGGAAGAGGCCCCGAAGAACCATGCGCACAGCCCGGCCGTCGACAGGAAGGTGATGTTGACCAGGAAGCTGGCGAAGTTGCTCGCCGCGGCTCGACCCACCGACACGCCCTCCCGCACAAGACCGTACAGGTGCGCCGGCCCGCCCCCGGCCCCCGAGGGCGTGAGGTAGGCGAGGGCCGCCGTCGCGCCCGAGATCTCCACGCACTTCCAGTAGGACACCCGGATGTCGAGGGGCTTGAGCAGGACCCACACGCGCACGCCGCCGCCGAACCAGTCCATGGAGGCGAGTCCGAGGCACACGAGTCCCCAGCGCGGGTCGAAGCGCTTGAACGCCGAGAGGCTCGCGCCAAGGTCCTCGGACAGGAAGAACAGAACGCCGAATCCCACCAGTGAAGCGACCACGAAGCCCGTGATGCCCCACCGCAAGGCGCCCTGCGGAAGGACGAGGCTCGGCTTCGATCTCCGGTCGCCGCCATCGTCGGAGTCGGGTGCCGGGGCGGACCCGGTGGGTCGCTCGTCTCCCGGAGGGAGGCTCTGCGCTTCCTGCATCCTGTCCCTGGCCTCCGTCGGCCCAGCCCGAGAAGGGTTTCGAACACCGGAGCGGGCCGCCCTGAGGTCGGCCCGCCCGTGCGGCCGTGGGGCGCGAACCGTCTGGCCCACGGCCGTGTAGCTCTGTAGGATAACAGACCCGTCCCGGGCCGCCAACGGAACCGGTCGGGCTGGCGGCGCTCTGGCGTCGTCGGCCCGCGCCAGGAGAGTCAGCCCTTGAAGCGATACGCCGCCTACGATCCCCCCGAGTACGTCGACTGGGAGCCCGACGAGGAGCTCGTCGAATCGTACGGGGCCAGGATTCGCGAGCACCCGGAGCGGGCCTCGATCATCGAGGCGCTGGACGTCGGGTCCCGCCTGGACCTGTACGGGGGGCTCCTGCGCTTCCGCCTCCACGACATCATGCTGCAACGCTGGGTGAAGCAGGGCGTGATCTCGAAAGCGTGGCTCGGGACGGGCGAGGAGGCCACGACCATCGGCGCCGTCCACGCCCTTCGGCGGGAGGGCGAAGATGGAGACTACGTGGGTCCGATGATCCGCAACAATGGGGCGTGCCACGAGATGGGCATGTCGGTGGCCGACATGCTGCGGGCCTACCTCGCCACCGGCGATTCGCCCACGCACGGCCGGGACCTGCACGTGGGGGACCTCCGGCACGGGGTCGTCACGCCGATCAGCATGGTGGGCGGACTGGTGCCGGTCATGAACGGCTTCGCCCTCGCCTTCGAGCGTCGCGGTGAGGACCGCGTCACCCTGACCTGGGTCGGGGACGGGGCCACCAAGAACGGTGAGGTCCACGAGGCGATGAACTTCGCCGCCGTCATGGGCCTGCCGGCCATCGTCGTCATCCAGAACAACCAGGTCGCGCTCGGCACCCGGCTGGACCAGCATCAGCTCGCGCCGGACTTCTCGGGCTGGGGCCGCGCCTACGGAGCCACGCTCGTCAGCGTGGACGGCAATCACGTTCTGGACGTGTATGCGGCCGTGCGCCTGGCTCGGCGTCAGTGTGTCTCCGGCGAGGGCCCCGTGTTCATCGAGGCGACGACCTTCCGCATGGGAGGGCACGCGACCCACGACGTGCGCGAGGCCAGGGCCACCTTCCCGTCGAGCCTGTTCGAGGAATGGGGTCGCCGGGATCCGATCGGCTGTTACGAGGAGTACCTGGCCCGCGACGAGCGCGAGCTGCGCGCGGCGGCCTCGGATCTGGCCGACGTGGAGGGCGTGGATCGCGAGACCCGCAACCGCGCCGTGTTGGGCCGCGTGGAGGAGGCCGTCACCCGGGAGGTCGAGGAGGCGGCCGAGGCCGCGCTCGAGAGCCGGCGGACCCGCATGCCGCAGCCCGGGGATGCCGCGGTGGGAGCGTACGCGTGAGCTCCGCGGGCGGACGCGAGACGCGCCGGGTCGAGACCCGGGACCGGGCTTGGCTCGTCTCCGAGGCGTGGCGTGGCCAGAGCGGCTGGGGGGTGGCCTACTTCGTGGCGCTGGGATCCGAGGCTGCGCTGGAAGACGACCGCCACGACCGGCGGGCCCTGCTCGAGCCGGGAGCCGGGATCGCCGACCTCGAGGACGCCGACCTCGGCCGCCGCCTCGAGGACGCCGCCGGCCTCACCTCGACCGAGCGTCGCTTCCGCGCTCCCGGCGGACGGTTGTGGCTCGCGCAGAGCCGGGGGCCCGTGTGGGCCGAGGGGGGCGTGGCGGCCGGGCTGACGGGTCTGCTGTTCACCTCGCTCGAGGGCCCGTTGGAACGGATCGAAGCGCCCGACGGACGGGCCGGAGACCTGGACGGGGAGGCTCTCGCTTCCCGGCTGAGGACGGCCCGGGCGGCTCTGGACCGCGAGGAGCCGGACGCGTGAGCGAGGGTCCGGAGACCCGCGCCGGGACGGACGCTCCGGTCGCCGTGTACGTGTACGGAGACTACGTCTGTCCCTTCTCCTACATCGGCGACGCCCGGCTGCGCAGGCTGGCCGAAGAGGAGGCACTGGAGATCCGGTGGAGGCCGTTCGAGATCCACCCGGCTCTGCCCGCCGCCGGCCTGCCCGTGCGCGAGGCGGGCTATCCGCCGGACGAGTGGTCCGGGATGGTGCAGAAGCTCGAGGCCATGGCGGTCGGTCTCGATCTTCCACTTCACCTTCCCGACTTCGTGGCCAACTCCCATCGTGCGCTGCAGGTCGCCGAGTTCGCCCGCGACCTGGGGAGGGCGGCGTACGAGTCCACCCACGCGGCCCTGTATCGCGCGTACTTCGTCGAGGGACGCAACCTGGGCCGGTCCGAGGTGCTGCTCGAGGTGGCGGAAGAGGCCGGGCTCGACGTGGAGGCGGTCCAGGGGGCGCTCGAGGACGGTCGCTACGAGGACGAGCTCGAACGGGCCGCCGAGGAAGCCGAGCGCTACGAGATCGCCGGGACGCCGACCTTCCTGTTCGGTCGGTTCAAGGTGGTGGGCGCCGCCCCCCTCAGCGTCCTCAGGGACGCGTGCCGAAAGGCGCGGGAGGAGTCGGAGCGACCGGGGGACGAGGTCGGAGACACCGGCGGGGCGGGGGACGCGTGAGCGGGCCTTCGGCGCCCCCGGACGGGCGGGGCGCAGGGCCGCACGTCGACCGGGTGATCGAGGCGGGAGACGCGCTCCGCGAGGCCCTCGTGGTGTATCGGTCCGCCTTCGATGGCGCGGCGCGGGCGTTGGGGCGCGAGTCCGAGGACGCTCCGGTGCGTCACCGCGGATTCGAGATCCTGCGCTCGGACTGGGAGCGGACGGTGGCCGCGTTTCGCGAGGCCGTGGATCGCGTCGGCACGGCGCAGAAGACCCTGGCGCGAGGCCGCTGAGGGGTGCTGCGGCTCACCTTCCTGGGTACCGCGTCGGCCCGGCCCACGGTACGGCGCAACGTGTCCTCGCTGTTCGTCCAGCGCGAGGGCGATGCCTTCCTGTTCGACTGCGGGGAGGGCACCCAGCGGCAGATGATGCGCTTCGGGGTCGGGTTCGGCTTCTCGGACATCTTCTTCACGCACCTTCACGCCGACCATTGCCTGGGAGTCACGGGGCTCCTTCGCACCATGAGCCTGCAGGGCCGCGCCGATCCGGTGGCCCTGTGGGGACCGCCCGACAGCCGGCCGCTCCTGCGCGAGCTCGTGGAGCTGGGCGGGGACCGGCTGGCGTTCCCGGTCGCGCTGAGGGAACTCCCCCCGGGGGAGTCCGTGCGCTACGAGGGCTACCGGATCGAGGCGTTCCCCACACGGCACACGCGCGACTCGATGGGCCTGGTCCTGGTGGAGGACGAGCGTCTGGGACGCTTCGACCCCGACCGGGCTCGTGAGCTGGGGGTTCCCGAAGGCCCCCTGTTCGGGCGGCTCCATCGCGGCGAGACCGTCACGCTGCCCGATGGGCGAACGGTGGATCCCGCCGGGGTCGTGGGGGCGAGGCGTCCCGGCCGAAAGCTGGTGTACACGGGCGACACGCGGCCGTCGGACCGGACCGTCGAGGAGGCCATGGGCGCGGACCTGCTCGTGCACGAGGCCACGTTCGGGGAGGCCGAGCGGGACCGGGCGCGGGATACGGGGCATTCGACGGCGCGCGAGGCGGCCGAGGTGGCCGGTCGGGCCGGCGTCCGCCGTCTCGCCATCACGCACTTCAGCGCCCGGTACTCCGAGCAGGCGCATCGCCTGCGCGCCGAGGCCGCCAGCGTGTTTCCCGAGACCGTGGCCGCCGAAGACGGCGCCACCCTCGAGGTGCCGCTGCCGGACGCCGACGACGGGGCTACGTGACTCCGGTCATCCGGGTGCCGGGGGACAAGTCGATCTCGCACCGCGTGCTGATGCTGGCGGGCCTGGCAGCAGGCGACTCGTGGGTGGAGAACCTGCTCGATGCGGCGGACGTGCGCTCCACGGCGGAGGTGCTTCGCGGTCTGGGCGTGGACGTGCCCTGCACCTGGTCGGGACGCGTCCGGCTCCCGGGCGACGCGGCGTGGCGCGACGCGGAGGGGATCCTCGACTGCGGGAACAGCGGCACGACGGCCCGGCTGGTCGCCGGTCTGGCCGCGGGCCTGGGACGAAGCGCCGTCCTCGACGGGGATGACTCCCTGCGACGCAGGCCCATGGAGCGCGTGGTCTATCCGCTCCAGGCCATGGGCGCCAGGATCGAGTACCGCGGCGTCCGGGGGTACATCCCGATCGAGCTCCGGGCGCGCGCCTCTGGTGGGCTCCGCGTCCTGCGACACCGGCCCCGGGTCGCCAGCGCCCAGGTCAAGTCCTGCCTCCTGCTGGCGGGCCTGGCGTCCGGTACGCTGGTGGAGGTGGTCGAGCCGGGCCGCTCCCGTGACCACACGGAACGGCTCCTCGAGGCCATGGGCGCGCCGATCACCTTCGGTCCGGAGGATGGAGGGGCCCGGGTCCTGCTGGATCCGGGGGGCGCGCCACCGGCGCTCCGACCCCTGGACCTGCGCGTCCCGGGTGACCCGTCGTCGGCGGCCTTCCTGGTGGGGGCCGCCCTTGTCGCCGGACGGAGGCTGCGCCTCGAGGGCGTCGGTCTCAACCCCACGCGGACGGGCTACCTCGAGGTCTTGCGGCGCATGGGAGCGCGGATCACGATCACCGAGACCGGCCGAGAGGGCGGGGAGCCGGTGGGCGACCTGAGCGTCGAGCCCGCCGAGCTCCGGGGCGTGGAGATCGAGCCGGCGCTGGTCCCCCGGGTCCTCGACGAGCTCCCGCTCCTCGCCGTGCTGGGAGCGCAGGCCGGCGGATGCCTGTCGGTGCGCGGGGCGAGGGAGCTCCGGGTCAAGGAGAGCGACCGCCTGGCCCTCCTGGCCTCGAACCTGGACGAGCTCGGAGTCCAGTGCCGCGAGTGGGAGGATGGGCTGGAGGTCTCCGGTCGGGCCGGACCGCTGTCGGGCTCCGTCTACACCGATGGCGATCATCGCATCGCCATGGCCTTCGGGGTCCTGGCGGTGGCCCCGGGATCGGATGTGCGGATCGACGACCGCGCCTGCGTAGCCGTGTCCTACCCGGGATTCTGGGAGGACCTCCGACTCCTGTCAGAGGAGGCGGCGTGAGCCCCCGGATCGTGGCCATCGACGGTCCGGCGGCTTCCGGCAAGAGCACCACGGCACGCCGGGTGGCGGATGCCCTGGGATTCGAGCACCTGAACTCGGGGCTCCTCTACCGCGCGGTGGCGTGGGCCGCCCGCGAAGGCGGCTGGCTCCAGGACTCCGGCGACGGACGGACCGACGCGGTGGACCGGGCGCTGCCGGATCTGGGCCTGGAGCTGGTCCCGGGCGCGGACGGCTACGTGGTCCGGGTCGACGGCCGCGAGCCCGGCTCCGCGCTCCGGGATCCAGCCGTCACCCGGCTCGCCTCTCTGCTTTCCGCCCGCGCTCCGGTGCGCCGGCGTGTGAACGAGCTGGTCCGGGAGGAAGCTCGTCGGCGCGACGTGGTCTGCGACGGGCGGGACATCGGGACCGTCGTGTTCCCCCATGCCGACCTCAAGGTCTTCCTGTACGCCGACGAGGAGGAGCGAGCCCGACGACGGCTGCTGGAACGCGGCGAGGCGCCCGCCCTCGAGGCCGTCGCCGCGGAAGCCGGTCGGCTGCGAGAGCGTGACGCGGCCGATGCGTCGCGCTCCCTGGCCCCACTGCATCCGGCGGACGACGCCGTACGGCTGGACACGACCGAGCTCTCTCCCGGCGCCGTGGTGGACCGCATCCTCCGGGAGGCGCGCAGCCGTGGGATCCGGCCGCGCCACGTTTGACCGTAACGAGGAGCGCACCTACATTTCTGTGCTATCGTTGGATGTTCGCAATCATGACCCCAACCCTGCCGGTACGGTTCCCCCACTGCCTATTTCGAGGTGGTGTGGTGCAACTGCCGCGGGACAGAGACCAGGACGGTACGACTCGATGACCGAGGACCAGACCCAGAGCCAGCCCGCCACCGAGACCGCGGCTCCCGAGCCGGAAGACGTCGGAACCGCCGTGGACAGCAGCGACTCCGCGCCCGATGGCGCGAGCCCCGCGGTCGAGGCCGTGCGGGAAGACCCGGAGATCCCCGTCGTGGACACCCGGGCCATGGCGCCCGGCGATCCGGCGCCGGGAACGACGGAAGTGGAGCTCACGGAGGCCCAGATCGAGCAGCGTGCGGCCGAGGTGGGCGTGCGCGCGGATCTGTTCGAGGAGAGCGACTACACCCTCGATGAGTACGAGGAGATGCTCTCCCTGTACGAGGACACCCTGGGGGACATCGCCGAGGGTGAGATCGTACGGGCCACGGTGCTCCGCAAGACGGACAACGCGGTCATCCTGGACGTCGGGTTCAAGTCCGAGGGCTCCGTGGATCTCGAGGAGTTCCGGGAGCCGGAGACGATCCAGCCGGGGGACGAAGTCGAGGTCTTCCTCGAGAAACTCGAGGACGAGCAGGGCGTCGTCGTCCTGTCCAAGAAGAAGGCCGACTTCCTCCGGGTGTGGGAGAAGCTCAAGGAAGCCTACGAGACCGACACGCCCGTGCCGGGGGCGATCAAGCACTCGATCAAGGGCGGCGCGATGGTCGACCTCATGGGGGTCGACGCCTTCCTGCCCGGCTCGCAGATCGCGCTCCGCCGGGTGCACGACATCGACGCGCTGGCCGGGAACGAGTACGAGTTCAAGATCCTCAAGCTCAACAAGCGGCGCCGGAACATCGTCGTGAGCCGCCGGGTGCTGCTCGAGGCCGAGCGCGAGAAGCAGAAAGAGAAGCTCAAGACCGAGCTCGAGGTGGGCCAGGTGCGCCGCGGGGTGGTCAAGAACATCACCGACTTCGGCGCCTTCATCGACCTCGGCGGCATGGACGGCCTCCTCCACATCACCGACATGTCGTGGGGGCGGGTGGGGCACCCGTCCGACGTGTGCTCGATTGGCGACGAGATCGAGGTCAAGGTCCTGGACATCGATTGGGACCGCGAGCGCATCTCGCTCGGCCTCAAACAGCTCCAGCCCCACCCCTGGAAGAACGTGGCCGAGAAGTACCCGGTCGGGAGCCGCGTGAAGGGGAAGGTCGTCTCGATCACCAACTACGGCGCCTTCGTGGAGCTCGAGAAGGGCGTGGAGGGCCTGGTCCACATCTCGGAGATGAGCTGGACGCGGAACGTCCGGCACCCCTCGCAGCTCGTGTCGATCGGCGAGGAGATCGAGTGCGTGGTGCTGCGCGTGGATGAAGAGGAGCAGAAGATCTCCCTCGGGATGAAGCAGACCGAGGAGGACCCGTGGCTCTCCCTGCCGGCCAAGTATCCGCCGGGCACCCACATCACTGGGCCGGTCCGCAACCTCACCTCTTTCGGAGCGTTCGTCGAGGTCGAGCCGGGCATCGACGGTCTCGTGCACATCTCCGACATGAGCTGGACCCGTCGGGTTCAGCATCCGTCCGAGGTGGTTCGGAAGGGCGAAGAGGTCGAGGTCGTCGTGCTAAACATCGACCCCGAGCAGAAGCGGATCTCGCTCGGCCTCAAGCAGGTCGAGGAGGATCCGTGGTACGAGCTCGCCCAGGAGTTCGAGCCGGGCCGCGAGGTCGATGGAAAGGTCGTGCGGCTGTTGGACAAGGGCATGGTGGTCGACCTCGGTGAAGACGTCGAGGGTTTCGTCCCCCTCAGCCAGCTGGGCCTCGAGGAGCCGGTCGAGGACCCGTCCACGGAATTCGTGGAAGGGGAGCGGGTGGAGCTCAAGGTGCTCGAGTCGGACCCGATCAACCGGCGCATCGTGCTCTCCGTGACGGCCCGACCGGAGGCGGCGGCCCGGAAGGAAGCCGCCGCCGCCGCGAAGGCCGAAGCGGAGCAGGCCGAAGCGGAGCAGGCCGAAGCGGAGCAGGCCGAAGCGGAGCAGGCCGAGGTCGAGGACGCCGAGGCGGGAGACGAAGAGTCTTCCGTGGAAGCCGAGGCCGAAGTGGAGGCCGAGC
>CANPVD010000103.1 GCA_947581615.1 Candidatus Humimonas hydrogenitrophica | reverse complement strand
CAGTCTGGACAGGGTCGGGCTGGGTGGCAGCAGGCCGGTGCGCACGGCGTGGGCCCGCGCGATGAGCGAGAAGGTCACCGCCTGGTAACCCCCGATCATGGCGGCCGAGCAGTAGAGGAGGGTGTTGACGTCGAGGCCCACCGAGCCGATGCGATGCGGACCCGGCAGCAACCACAGCATGCCGGCGAGCCCGAGGAGCATCAAGGCGGTCCCCGGATAGAGGAACAGCCATCTCGGGCTGAGGAGCAGCAGGAAGCGCACATGCCGCCAGCCGTCCCGCCATCGCCGAAGGTGCGGCCTGCCCGCGCGTCCGTCCGGCGACAGCGTGACCGGGACTTCGCTGATCGTGAGCTCCTGGAGGGTCGCCTTCACCACCAGCTCGCTGGCGAACTCCATGCCGGCGCTGGTGAGTCCGAGCGAACGCACGGCGTCCCGTCGGAAGCCCCGGAGTCCACAGTGGAAGTCGCCCACCGGGCTCCGGTAGAACACGCGTCCGAGGAAGGAGAGGAGAGGGTTGCCGAGGTATCGGTTGAGCCGCGGCATGGCACCGGGGACGATGCCACCCTGGAAGCGGTTTCCCATGACGAGGTCGTCTCCCCCTCGCAGGCGTTCCAGGAAGGGATCGAGGTCGGCGAACGAATAGCTGCCGTCCGCATCGCCCATGATCACGTAGCGGCCCCGCGCCGCCGCGATTCCCCCGCGGAGGGCCGCCCCGTATCCACGCGCCCCGACTCTCACGACCCGCGCTCCGGCCAGGCGTGCCATGCGGGCCGAGTCGTCCCGGCTGCCGTTGTCGGCGACCAGGACCTCGCCCTCCACGCGCCGGGAGTCGAGGTAGGTCAGGGCTTCCTCCACACAGCCGCGGATGGTCCCCTCCTCGTTCAGGCAGGGGAGGAGGATGGTGAGCTCGCATCGCGGCGGCTCCGTCCCATCCGGGCGAGGCGCGGATGCTCCTCTCCGGGTCACGTGTCGATGCCCCGGGATCTCGCCGGATGAGCGCATCCCGGCGGGACGAGCGAACTCCGCACTCGCCAGGCCGCGGCGGTCGAGATCTCACCGGCCGACCCCCCGTTCGGGTAGTAGCCGCTTGGGCGCCGGGTCGCCCGGTCTCCCCATGAAGGTCGTCCGCAGGGCAGGGGTCGCGCGCGTCCTCGCGGGACTCGTGGTCGCCACGGCGCTCCTCGTGGCCCACGTGGAGATCCGAGCCCGGGGTTCCGGCTACCGCGGGCCGTGGCTCCCCCTGGAGCACCTGTACGAGATCGCCCTCGTGCTCGTCTTGCTCGCGCTGTGCACGGGCATCGGTCGCGTCGCCCTTGGCCGCGCCGGCCTGGATCGGGCCGACCCGCTGGACGACTTCCTCCTGTCCGTGGCCGTGGGCACGGGTCTGACGGCATCGGGCCTCCTGGCGCTCGGTGCGGCAGGCGGTTTCCGCTCCCTTCCGCTGGCGCTGTTCTTCATGGTCCTTGGGTTCGTCGCCCGCAGGCGCTTGCTCGAGCTCCCGGGTCTGGTGCGCCGCAGCCTCTCGCAGACGGCGGACGGCTCCGGCCCACGGGGCTTGGAGCTCATGACGCTGGCCGTCCTGATCGTCGTCGCTGTCTTCCTGATCGTCATGGCGAGCGCCCCGCCGGTGGATTGGGACGCGCTGATGTACCACCTGCGGATCCCCGCCCAATTCGCCCGGGACGGACGGATCTACCTGCCAGTCGACGGCCTCCACGTCACGCGCGTCGGGGCCCTGCACATGCTCTACGTCCCGCTTCTGATGGCCGGGAGCGCCGCGGCGCCGGCCCTGCTGAACACCTTCCTGGCCCTGCTCCTGTCCGGTGCCGTGTTCTCCATCGGACGCCGCCTGTTCGACCGGTCGACGGCGTTGCTGGCGACATCGCTCCTGTGGGCGACGACGACCCTCCTCCTCGTGGCCGACACGGCCAGGGTGGACGTGAGCATGGTGTTCTTCACGCTGCTCGCGCATGGTCTCCTGCTGGGTCGAGGAGAGCGACGTCCCGGCGCGCGCGAGCTGGTCCTGTCGGGAGTGCTGCTCGGCTTCGCGTTCTCCATCAAGTACCTGGGGTGGGCGTACGCGGCGGCCCTGGGGCCCCTGGTGCTGGTCACCTTCGGCGTCCGCTGGTCACGGATACGATACACCCTCGCGTTCGCCGTTGCGATCCTGGTGACCTCGGCGCCCTGGCTGCTCAAGAACTGGCTTCTCGTCGGCGCGCCCCTGTACCCGTTCCTGGCCCAGCCCATCCCGCCTCCGTGGCTCCGTGCGCTCTTCCGCCCCAGCGGAAGGGAGCCAACCGTTCATAACGCGATGAGGTCACTGGTGTGGCAGGTCCGCAGGCGCTTCAACCTGCACGACCTGTTCTTCGCCCCGGAGCGGCTCACCATCGAAGCGGAAGGGGCCTTCTACACCACGAGCCCGGCGCTCGCGCTCTTCCCGCTCGGCCTCGTCTTCTGGAGGAATCGATCCGTGCTCGGCCTGCTGCTCCCGTCGCTGATCTACCTGGCCGCGCTCATCGTACCTTTTCCCCATACGAACCTGCGCTATCTGGCTCCGGCGATGCCTCCCCTGACGCTGGTGGTCTGCTTCGCGATGGTGAGGCTCGCCGACCGTCTGCCGAGCCCGCGGGTGCGGGTCGTGTCCATCCTGGCGGTCGCGTCGCTTGCCCTGGGCCCGACGATCCGGACGATCGCCGTGTGGCTGAGCCGGACGGAGGCCGTCTCGCACTTCGTAGGAGCGACCTCCTCGCGGTCGTATGTGGCCACGCATCTCCTGCCCGGCGCGAGACAGTATGCGCACATGCACGACCTGCTGGAGGTGAACACGCGGCCCCGGGACGGCAGCGTGCTGATGTTGTTCGAGGCACGGGGATTCGGCCTGGGCCGGGAGGTGATCGCGGACCCGCAGAACTCGAACTGGCCGTCGCTGGCCCCTCTGGTCTCGGGCGGAAGCTGCCTGGACGATCCACCGTTCCGGTACGTCCTGTTCAATATCCTGTCGCTCCGCTACTACGGGCGGTCGGGAGCGGACCTGGGGCCGCTGCGACTGGACGATTTCGCGTCCTACCGAAACCGCTGTCTTCGTGTCGTGGCGGAAACCGGGGGCTTCACCCTGTTCGAACGCCGGGACGCCCGGTCGATTTCGACCGGCCACGTGGGTGCGCAGGCCGCTCCCCACCCCCCCGACCCGTGACACCGCCTTGACGCTCTCACCGATGCTGCGGCGGGCGGAGTCGCGGTCGGGCACGGGTCGGACAGCTGGAGACGAGGTCGCGAGATGCGCACGTGGGTCGACGCCGGCGGACCCGGAAGGAGAGGACGGCCGGGGCTGGCACCCGGCTTCACCCTGGTCGAGCTCCTCATCGCGCTCACCCTGGCCGCACTCCTGGTGGCCCTCGGCGCACGGGGGTACAGGACGTGGCGTGACTCGGTGGCGCTCGAGGCGGCCGGCCGGGCCGCCCACGGCCACCTGGCGCTGGCCCGGACGCGAGCCCTGGCCCGGCGGCAGACGCTTCGGGTGCGGCTGACGCAGGGAGGCGCGCTCGAAACCTACGACTCGGCCGGGCGGGTGGTGGACCGGACCTGGCTCTCCGGGGACGTTTCGCGACTGGACTCCCTTCGCCTCCGACCTCGCACCCTCCGGTTCAACGCTCGGGGTCAGGCGGCGCCGGGGAGCCTCTACCTGTACCGTGGTCCATGGGCCATCCGGATCGTGTGCAACTTCGTGGGACGTATTCGAACGGTCCGCTTTTCCCTCGCCGGCTCCTGACGGCCGGCCACCCCGGACCGCCCCCGACGTCGACCGGCCCCGAGCCGGCCGGCATGGCGCACGCCCTGCATTCTCGCTCCGCGGGGGCTCGCCATGGCCCGTCGCGCCGGGCTGCACTTTTTTCATCCACCGGCACGATGTACATGACGACGGACGCCTCCGAACTACGCAACTCATTGTGACAGAAAGTCTTGTGACCGGGCCGGTTTCTTGCTCCCATGAAACGGACGCTTCGCGCCAACAATCGAAGCGCGAGCAACTTAGAGGAACGATGTGCGAGACTTGTGGCGAAATGCGTGAACTGAAGGCTCCGCGATCGACCGGCCAGGAGGGCTTCACCCTGGTCGAGCTGCTGATCGTGATCGCCATGTTCTCCATCCTGGTGGCGGTGGGCTTCCGTGGGTTCAAGCAGTTCAACGAGTCCACGATCGTCGACCAGGCGGCGCGGGCGTTGACCAGCGACGTGACGCTGGCGCGGAGCTTCGCCATCCGGCGCGGCGAGAACGTGGCCCTGGTGGCCGACGAGGGAGGTCGCAGCTACGTGATCCGTGATGGAAGCGGGACGATCCTGGCCAGCACGGACATGAGCTCCACGAGCGACACGCCGCTCACGCTGCTCGATGTCAAGGCGACCGGCGACTCGATCACCTTCAACTCGCGCGGAATGCTGACGTCCGGCGGGACCGTGGAGATCGACCTCGGCCGGACCGGGCTGACCAAGAAGGTGGACGTCTCCGCGCTGGGTCGGACGCGCGTCGCGCTGGTGCCGTGAGGTGAGCATGGACATGCAGAGTTCGGTGTCGGCTCGAGCGGAGGATACGGTGCTCCTTCACCGCCTGGGCGTCGGGCGTCACGAGGAAGGCTTCGGCCTCGTCGAGGTGCTGATCGCGGTCGTGATCCTTGCTTTCGGCCTCCTCGCGCTGGCCGGCGTGAGCCTGTCGACGGCCCACCAGACCCGCGGTGCCGCCTACGACACGGACCAGGCCATGGCCGCCCAGGAGATCATGGACGCGATGGCCCAGAACTACGCCGGTGTGGCCGTGGGCAGCTCGGACACCACGGTGACGGTCGCGGGTCGTAGCTATACCGTCTCGCGGACCGTGAGCCAGGCCGCGACCAAGCTGAAGAGCGTGCAGCTGGTGGTGACGGGAGCTACGGGCGTGACCCCGGACACCTTCGTCACGCGCCTGCACGCCCCCGTCAGCCTGCCGACACCGTGAGCGCGCGAAGCCGGTCCTCCCGGCTGGAGGAGTCGAGGAACATGATGCCACACGAACCGACCCGGCGGGGGTCGACCGCGGCCCCCGGCTTCACGCTGGTCGAGATGCTCATTGCGCTCGTCGTGGCCGGTATCCTGGCCGGCGGCGTGGTGAGCCTTCTCATGCGCCAGAACAGCTTCTACGGCAAGAACGACGACACGATCTACGCCGAGCAGACGGTTCGCGGCACCGCCGAGCTCATGGCCTCCGAGCTTCGCATGGCGGCCCCGGAGGACGTCGAGATGGCCACGCCGGATTCGGTTCAGATCCGCTTCGATGTCCTGAAGGCCGTGGTGTGCGGAAGCAGCGGCTCGACCGTCTACACGTACGTCTACGACGAACCGACGGCAGTGAACCTCCCGTCCGGGCGCGGCACCGCGGTGTCGGATCCCAACCTCGCCAGCTTCACCTACAAGGACGACTTCGACGGCTCCGGCAGCGCGTCGGCCACGGCGCTGACGGCGTGCACTACCGCCAACGGCGGCGTCGTCCAGAGCGCCGACGCCAGCCGCTTCCGGGCGATCGACTGGAGCAGCAGCGGACTCGCGACGCCCGCCGCGGGCTCGGTCCTTCGCGTGTACGGGACACTGACCTACTCCTTCGCGTCCTCCTCCTTCACCGGCGGCACCGCCCTGTGGCGGAACGACCAGGAGCTCGTGGCTCCCTTCGACACGGGCGCCGCGTTCCGGTACGTGAAGGCGGACGGCACCGTCCACGGGACCCTCACGGGCTCCGATCTCACCGACATCCGGTCCATCCGGGTGTTCGCGACGGCCGTCGGATCGGGCTCGAACCGATTCGATGTG
The DNA here is from genome assembly GCA_947581615.1 of Candidatus Humimonas hydrogenitrophica. GTDB lineage: Bacteria > Gemmatimonadota > Gemmatimonadetes > Palauibacterales > Palauibacteraceae > Humimonas > Humimonas hydrogenitrophica. The sequence continues at coordinate 2,907 of CANPVD010000103.1, read as the reverse complement.
AGCCGCGACCTCAGCTTCGACATTGCGCTGCGCAACCTGCAGAGCTGATCATGCGCCCACGAGAGATGGAGTCCACCATGCTGTACTCCAACGGTTCCACCCGCCGGCCTTCGAAGGCCCCGAGACGCCGACCGGCGCCGTCCGATATACGGTCACGGGTCCGGGCCAGGCAGGAGGGCTTCGCCCTTCTGGTGGCGCTGCTGGCCCTGGTGGGCCTCACGGCGCTGGCGACCGGTGGCTTCCTCATGGCCAACTCCGAGCGCAAGACGGCCACGAACTACCGGGAGGTCGTGGACGCGCTGTACGTGGCCGACGCGGGGCTGAGCCAGTACCTGGGCACGCACCGCGGCACGCCGTCCGGGACCCAGAGCTACTCGTACGGGAGGCGCGGCTCGGCCACGGTGACTCCGAGCCAACTCGTGAACCTGGGGAGCGACGGATCCGTGTGGGAGCTGAGCTCGACGGGAACCAGCTCCACTGGCACGACCCGCACGGTGAGCACGGTGGCGTTCCTCGATCTGAATGTGTTGCCGATCCCCAACGGTGCGCTCACCTCGGGCGGTGGAGTGAAGAAGAATGGTTCGTCGGGAGGAATCGACGGAAACGACCAGTGCGGCGTGAAGGGCGCGAAGGCCGGGTTGGTCGTGCCGCCCAACGGGTTTCAGGGGGACACGACGATCATCCAGGGTAGTCCGAAAATCATCAATTCGAACAACCCCTTCCAGGGCGTGATAACGGCGTCGCAGTGGAACTCCATTCTGAGCGGGGACCGGATTCCGCACACGTACGATGTCCCCCCGGATGCGTTCCCGAATTTCGACAGCCTGCCCGCCGACGAGTGGCCCGTCGTCTACTATGACGGCAACGGGCAGTTCGACAGCGGGGAGGCCGGGCGTGGAGTCCTCATCGTGAGCGGGAACGCGACGCTCAAGGGGAACTTCAACTGGGACGGCCTGGTCATGGTCGGCGGATCGGTGACCGACAATGGACAGGGCGTCCTGAACGGCGCCGTCATGTCGGGGCTCAACACCCTGCTGGGCCAGAACGTCAACTCCGACGACCTCGGCGACGTGCTCAACGGCACCAAGCGGTACCAGTACCACAGCTGCAACCTGGCCAACGCGGGCAAGTCGCTCGCCCTGTTGATTCAGGAGCCGGGGACCTGGTCGCAGAGCTTCTGAGGGATCCCTTTACGAGCGTGGAAGCGCGGGTTTGACACCCGGGCAGGGGTGAGGGTAGCTTTTCGCGGTCCCGCCCCACCATACAGTGTCCGCGCCGGACGGTTATTAGGCCAAAGTCTATGCTTCCTTCACTCGGGTTCGGCCGGCGGAAGAAGTCCATCGGCCTCGACATCGGAAGTGGCGTCATCAAGGCGGCGGTCGTCGACCACGCCAAGGATGTGCCGCAGTTGGAGCGCATGGCGCTCCGGCAACTCACGGGTTCGGCCATCGTCGACGGCGAGGTCGTGGACCCGGGGCTCGTCGCGGACACCATCCGCGAGTTGTGGGACGAGACCGGGATCGACGGTGACGACGTCGTGATCAGCGTCGGCGGCCGGGACGTGATCATCAAGACCATCCAGATGGACCGGATGGACGAGTCGGACGCCCGGGACGTGATCCGGTGGGAGGCGGAGCAGCACGTGCCCTTCGATATGGACAACGTGCAGCTCGACTTCCAGATCACCGATCCCGAGGGGGACGGCCTCCAGATGACGGTCCTCCTGGTGGCCGCCAAGCGCGAGCTCGTCGAGAACAAGATCGCGCTCGTGCAGGAGGCGGGGCTCAACCCGACCGTGGTGGATGTGGACGCCTTCGCCCTGCACAATGCGCTGGAGCTCAACTACCCCGAGGCCATGGCTGGCATCACCGCCCTGGTGAGCATCGGGCACGACTCCACGACCGTGAACATCCTCGAGGACGGGGTGCCGGTCCTCACCCGGGACCTCACCTTCGGGACTCGGCGCCTGGCCCAGGACCTCCAGCGCGAACGGGGCGTGACGGCGGAGGAGGCCGAGGCCGTGCTCCGGGGTGAGGGGGAGGACGAGACGTTGAACCTCTTCCTGTCCGAGCGGGCCAAGGAGGTGGCGCGGGGCGTCGAGCGGGCCACGGCGTTTCTCGAGACGCAGGCCGTGGGCGCCGGGATCGGCCGTCTCTACCTGTGCGGCGGTGGCGTGGGGGTGCCCGGACTGGCCGACGCGCTCGCCGAGCGCCTCGGCGTCGAGACCCGTGTGGCCAGCGCGGTCGAGAGCCTCCAGCTCAAGCCCTCGGCCGTCCAGGAGCTTGGATACCAGGAAGTGGGTCCGATGATGATGCTGTGTACCGGACTCGCCCTGCGGCGTCCGGCCTGAGAGGAGGCGGGGCGAGCATGATCGAGATCAACCTTCATCCGAGCGGCGGCGAGAAGAAGACACGCCGTAAGCGGCGCTCCGTGAACCTCCCGTCCTCGGCGCGGTTCCAGTCGCTCCGGGAGGATCCGTGGAACGCCGGCCTCATCGCGGTGCTCGTCATCGTTCCGCTCATCGTGCTGTCGCTGTGGCTGATGCAGCGCTCGCGGGACCACGGGCTGCAGGCGCAGCTGGACGCGGCCACGGCGGATTCGGCGCGGCTGGCCGAGCTACGGGTCCTCAGCGACAGCCTGATCAGCCGGCGGACGGCCGTGCAGAAGCGCATCGAACTGGTGGAACAGCTGGACGGGAACCGGTTCGTGTGGCCCCACCTGCTGGACGAGATCGGCCGCTCGCTCCCCGACCTCGCCTGGCTCACGGCGATCAAGCGGGAGGCTCCGCTGCCCAACGTCCAGGTGCAGCTTCTCGGAACCGCGGCCAATCCGCTCGTGGTCACGCAGTTCGTGCACAACCTCGAGCGTTCCCCCTACCTGACGGACGTGCAGATCGTCTCGACGCAG
>CANPVD010000102.1 GCA_947581615.1 Candidatus Humimonas hydrogenitrophica | reverse complement strand
TCGCCCGGTTTCGCCGGCCGCCGCCGGTGGGCGCGCCGAGCTGGCCCTCGGCCGTGAGCCGCAGGCCGCCGCGGGCGCTCATGTCGTCGCTCTCGAGCAGGCGCACCGAGGCGCGGGCCATCACGTCCTTGTGCCTGTCGCCCTCGCCGGCGTGGTAGCCCTCGCCGTTGTACACGCCCGCGTAGAAGTCGAACAGGTGGTCCCGGAACGTCCCGTCCAGCACCAGGCCGATGTCCGACGAGGAGAGGTAGTGGTTCCGGTCGAGGGCCATGGTGCCCTGCATCCGATAGCCCCACATGCCCTCGTTCCAGTCCAACCACGGCGTCTGCACCTGGCCGAACAGGAAAGTCACCGGACTGTTCTTGGGCGTGAAGCCCACGTAGGCGTACTTGAGCCGGTAGTTGTACGAGCCGTTGGCGTCACGGTAGATGTCGCCGGTGACCCGGGTGGACACGCCGCCCTTGAACTTGCCCCGGATGTTGACGTACGCCCGCGTGACGTCGAAGGCGTTGTAGCGCGAGCTGTCGGCGTCCTGCTTGAGCTGGTAGAGCCACTGCGCGTACACCACCCCGCTGGTGCTCACGTCCTGGGCGCTCGCGGAGCGGGGCATCGACGCGGCGGCCACCAAGAGCGCCAGTCCCGCTGCGGACCATCGCATGATCTTCATCGTCATCCTTCTCCTGGGTCGCGGATCGCACCGCACGGGACGGCTCCTCCGTCCGGGCGATGGACACGTGGTGGTGTCGACGACACACGATGTCCGCCGCGCCCCACGGCGCTGCAAAGGATTCGTAACAGTGCGGTAAAGCAACCGGGGGACGGTCGGAGGTTGGTGGCGGGGGTGGCCCGGTGCGGCGGCGGCCCGGGCTCAGGCGGTGGCCGCGGCGCGGGCCTCTCCATGCTTCGGGGCCGGTCCGCTCACGTACCCCATCTCCAGGGCGTAATCGTACAGCCGGTGCTGCAGCCGGCGGCGAGCCCGGTGCAGGCGCGACTTCACCGTCCCCAGGGGGATATCGAGTCGCTCCCCGATCTCGGCGTAGTCGAGGCCGTACAGGTCCGAGAGCACGAGCGGGACGCGGAACGCCTCGGGGAGAGCCTCGATGGCCCGCATCACCTCGCGATCGATGATCCGGTGGAAGAACTCGCCCTCCGGGTCGCTGTCGCTCACCAGGTTGAACACGGACACGGCTCGCTCGTCGAGCTCGACCGGCGTGGGGGCGCGCTTGCGGCGACGATAGTCGCTGATGAAGGTGTTGCGGAGGATGGTCATGAGCCACGCGCCCACGTTGGTACCGCGCTCGTAGCCCTCCCAGGACCGGAAAGCGCGCACCATGGTCTCCTGGACGAGGTCGGCCGCACGCATCGCGTCTCCGCCCGTGAGCCGCAGCGCTCGGGCGTGAAGCAGCTCGAGCTCGGGGATCGCCTCGGCCTCGAAGCCGGCCCTGCGGATCTCGCCCGGTGAAGGGTGTCTGAAGGAGCGGGCCGCTCGTGCCACCGTGGACCTCCGCCGCCGCGTGCCGGCGTCCCGGGCCGGAAGCCGACCGGACGCCGAAGCCGGTGCCCTGCCAACGGGCACCGCTACACCCTGAAGTGGGAGGGCCCGCGTCCCGGCTGCAACGCCCACGCGACGAATGGCATACGGGCTCGCTGAGACCGGTTCTCGACGCGACGGACGGAGAGGCTCGGGGAGGCCGCCGGGCGGCGGCCGGACGCGTCAGCCCTCCTGGACGACCGCCTCGAGGAAGGCTCGCAGGGGCGGGTCGACCACCGCCGGGTGGCTGAGGCAGGCGGCGTGCATGGCGCCCGGCACGCGCACCAGGCCGCGGCAGTCGGGGAGCGCATCCGCCATCGACTCGGCGCGCGAGATGTCGATCGACACGTCGTCCTCGCCGTGCACGACCAGGGCGGGGCAGCGGATCTCGCCCAGGCGATCCGAGACGGCCTGCCGGTCCAGCAGGCAGTCCACCGGCTCCACGAGGGCGTCCGGGTCGATCGCCTTCCACTTCGCGATCCAATGGCGCCGCAACGCCTGGTCGTCCCCCAGGATGAGGTCGGCGAGCGTGTCCGTGATCGAGTCGATGGGCCCGTGCTCGCGCCAGGTTCCGAACATCTGGCGGTAGCCGCCGCGGGTCTCCTCGTCGTCCACATCGGCGTCGGTGGCGATGAGCACCAGCGCCCGGACGCGGTCGGGGTAGCGGAGCGCCGCGCGCAGGGCCACGAACCCGCCCTGCGACATGCCGGCGAAGGCGGCGCGTTCCACGCCGAGCTCGTCCAGGAGCCCCACGGCGTCGTCGGCCAGGTCCCAGTAGGTGAAGGGGCCCGTGACCGGCGTCTCTCCGAAGCCGCGCTCGTCCATGGTGATGCAGCGGAAGTCGGGCGCCAGCTCCACGACCTGGGGTCCGAACATGGAGCGGTCCATGAGGAACCCGTGCAGGAGGAGGACGGTGGGACCGTCCCCTCCCGTGTCCTCGAATCCGATGGTCCGGCCGTCGATGTCGACGGTGGGCATGGTCTCCTCCCGCTCGGCAGACGCGTTCCGGCGTGCCAAGGTGGCCGGAGGTCGTCCCGCTCGCTACCGTGCAGGACGCCGACGGGACCGCGCCATCACCCCGGCCGCCGAGGTGTGTTCAAGCGCCGTGCCCCCGCCGCCCCCGCTCCGGTCGCCTTCGCTCCGCGCCGCCGGCCCTGGCCGGCCGCCGTCCCGACGCTCGTCGCCCTGGCGCTGCTCCTGTCGCCGCCGCTGTCCGCCCCCGGCAGCCTGCGGGCCCAGGCTCCGGACACGGCGGCCATGGCCCGCGAGGCCGTGCGACTCTCCACCGAGTACCTGCGGATCAACACCACGAACCCGCCGGGCCAGGAGGTCCGCACGATGCGGTTCTTCGCCCGCATCCTCGAGAAGGAGGGCATCCCGTTCGACACGGCCGTCTCGGCGGACGGGCGCGGGAACGTGTGGGCGAGGCTGAAGGGCACGGGGAACGGCCCGGCCCTGATGCTCCTCTCCCACATGGACGTGGTCCCGGCCGACACCGCCTACTGGCACGAGCCTCCCTTCGCGGCCACGATCCGGAACGACACCGTCTACGCCCGCGGCGCGCTGGACACCAAGACGCTCGGAATCGAGGAGCTCGAGGCGTTCCGAGGGGTGGGGAGGCTCCTCAACGAGGGCGGCGGGGCGGCCGCCCTCCGGCCGCGACCCGCACGCCAGGGGCGAGGGCGAGGTCGCGTGGGTGGAGCGGCTCCTTACCGGAACGCCGCCAGGATCTCGGCCAGCTTGTCGCGGCCGGGGCACAGCGCCTCGAACGGGAGGTCGACGAGGGGGGTCTCGACCGTGCCGAGCGCCCGGTGCATGTCCTGGCCGGTGGGGTCGAGGTGGAGGAGGCCGGTCGGGACCTCGCCCGCCTCCTGGCGCCCGCGAACGTAGGCGTAGGCGGCGTCCCGGTCGGTCGGATCATAGTGGGCCGGCACCTTCCGGAAGCGCACCACGCTCCCGTCGTGCATGGCCACCTCGCGCACGTCGCCGGCCTCGTACTCGGCCGTGAGCTCGCGCCGGAGCGGCACGAAGTCCGCCTCCACGGCCTCCACCTCGTGCTCGCGCGTGTAGCGGTAGCTCTTGGTGGAGCCCTCGTGGTCGTTGAAGGTGACGCAGGGGGAGATCACGTCGACCAGGGCCAGGCCGCGGTGCCTGAGCCCCGCCTCGAGGATGGGGACGAGCTGCGCCTTGTCGCCCGAGAAGCCGCGGGCCACGAAGCTGGCTCCCAGCGACAGGGCCAGGAGCACCGGGTCGATGGGGCGCTGCCGGTTCACCTCGCCCGTCTTGGCCACCGAGCCCACGTCGGCCGACGCCGAGAACTGCCCCTTGGTGAGGCCGTACACGCCGTTGTTCTCCAGCACGTAGAGCATGTCCACGTTGCGGCGGATGGCGTGACAGAGCTGGCCGAGGCCGATGGACAGGGAGTCCCCGTCGCCGCTGATCCCGATGTAGACGAGGTCGCGGTTGGCCGCGTTCCCGCCGGTGACCAGGGAAGGCATGCGGCCGTGTACCGCGTTGAAGCCGTGCGCCTCCTTGACGAAGTAGGTGGGCGTCTTGGCCGAGCAGCCGATCCCGCTCAGCTTGGCCACCCGGTGCGGGGGCACCGACAGCTTCCAGAACGTCTCGATGATCGCGGCGGTGACCGAGTCGTGGCCGCACCCCGCGCACAGGGTCGACATGCGGCCCTCGTAGTCGCGCCGGGTGAGCCCGAGCTCGTTCTGCTCGAGGGCGGGATGGTGGACCCGCGGCTTCTCGATGTGGGTCACGACCCACCTCCATCGCCCCGCCCCGCGGACCGGGACGGTCCGGCGCCGCGTCCGCGGCGCGCCTCGCCGCCGGGGCCTCCCGCGCGGCCGCCCCCCCCTCCGCCGTTCGGACCGCGCGCGCCCGAGGCGGTCCCGGCGGCACTCCCGGCTCCCGCCACGGCCGCCCCATGGCCGTTCCCGCCGCTCTCCCGCAGGAGCCCGAGCACGTCGTCCACCACGTGCACCGCGCTGAGCGGCAGCCCGCCGTAGCGCCGCACGGAGGCCAGGCGGTCCCTGGTGACCGCCGTCTCGACCAGGAGCAGGTGATGGAGCTGGGCGTCGCGGTTCTGCTCGACGATGAAGTTCGTCGGATGCTCGAGCAGGAAGGCCCCCACCTCGTCGCCGAACGGAAAGGCCCTGATCCGCATGTAGTCGAGCGGCACCCCGCGCTCCGCCAGGTGGTGGACGGCCTCCCGGCAGGCCGCGTCGCAGCCGCCGATCGTCACCAGGCCGAGGGAAGCGCCCGGCCTCCGCGCGACGACCGGCGCCGGCACGTGCGCGGCGGCCGTGGCGTGTTTGCGGGTCAGGCGGTCCACCACGTCCGTGTACGGGCCGGCGTCCTCGGTGTAACGGGCGTACCGGTCGTGCCCCGAGCCCCGGGTGAAGAAGGCGCCGCGCGGATGGACGCCGGGCAGCGTCCGCCACGGGATCCCGTCGCCATCCACGTCCTCGTACCGGTGGAACACGGCCCCGGCCTCCAGCTCCCCGGCGGTGAGCACCTTGCCGCGGTCGGGACGGTAGCCGTCGTCCCATTCGAAGCGGGGCACGACCCAGTCGTTCATGCCGATGTCCAGGTCGGAGACCACGAACACCGGCGTCTGGAAGCGCTCGGCCAGGTCGAAGGCCGCGACCGCCAGCTCGAAGCACTCCTTCGGGTCGGCCGGGAAGAGCGCGATGTGCTTGGTGTCCCCGTGCGAGGCATAGGCCACCATGAGGATGTCGCCCTGCTGCGTGCGGGTCGGCATCCCCGTGGACGGCCCCACCCTCTGGATGTCGAAGAAGACGACCGGGATCTCGGTGTAGTAGGCGAGGCCGATGAACTCCGACATGAGGGAGATGCCGGCTCCGCTGGTGGACGTGAACGAGCGCGCCCCCATCCAGCCCGCCCCGATCGCCATGCCGGCCGCCGCCAGCTCGTCTTCGGCCTGGATCACCGCCACCCGGAGCTTTCCGGTCTCCGGGTCCTTCCGGTAGCGGTTGGCGTAGGCCTCGAACGCCTGCACCAGCGAGGTCGAGGGCGTGATCGGATACCAGGAGGCCACCGTGGCGCCCGCGTACAGGCAGCCGATGGCCGCCGCCGTGTTGCCGTCGATGAGCACCGAGTCCCTGGTGGCGTCCATGGGCGAGAGGCGAATGGGGAGCGGGGGCTCGAAGTGCTCCCGGGCGAACTCGAACCCCAGGTCGAACGCCTTGAAGTTGGCGTCCAGGAGCGCCCTCTTCTTCTCCCCGAAGCGCTCCTCGAGGAGACTCCGCACCACGTCCCGGTCCACCTCGAGGAGGGCGGCCAGCGCCCCCACGTAGCCCACGTTCTTCATGAGGATGAGGGTGCGCGAGCCGTGGAAGTGCTCCGAGCCCATGCGGGCCAGCGGCACCCCCAGGAAAGTCACGTCCTCGCGCCGGAGCTCCCGTGCCAGGGGCCACGAGCTGTCGTGCAGCACCCAGCCTCCCGGCTGGACCTCCGCGATGTCGCGCGCGTAGGTGGCGGGGTTCATGGCCACCACGAGGTCGTACTCGGGGCTGCGGGCCGTCCACCCTTCCCCGCTCACCCGGATCTCGTACCAGGTCGGCAGGCCCTGGATGTTCGAGGGGAACACGTTCTTGCCGGTCACCGGGATCCCCATGCGGAAGATCGACTGCATGAGGAGGCCGTTGGCGCTGGCCGAGCCGGTGCCGTTGACGGTGGCGATCTTGAGCGCCAGGTCGTTGACCCCGCTCATGCCACCTCCGCGGGCATCCCGCGCGCGGGCCGCGCCTCGCCGGCGTCCAGCCCCGCGTACGGGATGAGGAGATCGGAGCGCCGCATGTCCCACGCGGCGGTGGGGCAGCGCTCGGCGCACAGGCCGCAGTGGATGCAGAGATCCTCGTCCTTGATCATGAGGCGTCCGGTCTGCGGCAGGTCGTCGGAGACGTACAGCGGCTCGTCCAGGTTGAGGGCCGGCACCGTGAGCCGCCCCCGCAGCTCGACCTCGGGGCCGTCGGCCGTGATCGTCAGGCAGGAGAGCGGGCACACGTCCACGCAGGCGTCACACTCGATGCACAGCTCGCGCGTGAAGTACGTCTGGACGTCGCAGTTCAGGCAGCGCTCGACCTCCTGGAGCGTCTGGTCGTAGTCGAACCCCAGCTCCGCCTCCAGGTCCAGGTGGGCGCGGCGGCGCTCCAGGTCCGCGTAGCGCATGCGGGCGCGTTCCGCTTCGTCGTAGTCGTTCGAGTAGCTCCACTCGTGCAGCCCCATCTTCTCGCTGATGAGGTTCTGACCGTAGGACGGGCGCTCGTCGAGCGGGCGCCCCTCGCAATAGGAGTGGATGGAGATCGCGGCCTGGTGGCCGTGCTCGACGGCCCAGATGATGTTCTCCGGACCCCAGGCGGCGTCCCCCCCGGCGAACACGCCCGGCCGGGTGGTCTGGAAAGTGGTGCGGTCGACGACCGGCATGTCCCACTCGCCGAACTCGATCCCGATGTCCCGCTCGATCCACGGGAAGGCGTTGTCCTGCCCGATGGCCAGGATGACCTCGTCGCAGGGGATCGTCGTGCTCCCGTGCGTCTCCTTCTTGAGTCGGCCGTCCGGACCCGGGTGCCAGGTGGCGAGCTCGAAGTCCATGCCCACCAGCTTCCCGTCCTCGACCAGGTAGCGCGACGGGGCGTGGTTCTCCACGATCTGCACGCCCTCGCCCTCGGCATCCTCGAGCTCCCACGGCGAGGCCTTGAAGTGCTCGCGGCTCTTGCGCGCCATGACCTTCACGTCGGAGGCGCCCAGACGCATGGCCGTGCGGCAGCAGTCCATGGCCGTGTTGCCCACCCCGATGACCAGCACCCGGTCGCCGACCGTGTCCACGTGTCCGAAGCGCACGGCCTCCAGCCACTCGATTCCGATGTGGATGCGGTCCGTGTCGTGGCGGCCCGGGAGCTCGAGCTCCTTGCCCTTGGGCGCGCCCGAGCCCAGGAACACGGCTTTGAACGGCCCGCCCATGTCGCCCTCGAGCAGCCCGGCCAGGCTCTGGACCGGCGCGCCCAGCCGGAGGTCCACGCCCATGTCCAGGATGTGGTCGATCTCCTCCCACAGGACGCGGCCGGGCAGGCGGAACTCGGGGATGTTCGTCCACATGAGCCCGCCGGGACGCTGGAGCTTCTCGAAGATCGTCACCTGGTAGCCCAGCGGCAGGAGGTCGTTGGCCACCGTGAGGGAGGCCGGCCCGGCCCCGACGCAGGCGATCCGGCGCCCGTTCTTCTCGTCCGGGATCGCCGGGAGGAGACCGTCCACTTCGCCCCTGAGGTCCGCCGCCACCCGTTTCAGCCGGCAGATGGCCACCGGCTCGCCGTCGATGCGCGTCCGCCGGCAGGCGGGCTCGCACGGGCGGTCGCACGTTCGGCCCAGGATCCCCGGAAACACGTTCGACTTCCGGTTCAGCATGTACGCCTCGGTGTAGCGCCCGGCGGCGATGAGCCGGATGTACTCGGGGACGTTGGTGTGGGCGGGGCACGCCCACTGGCAATCCACCACGCGGTGGAAGTACTGCGGATCCGATACGTCGGTGGGCCTCATGCAACCCTCGCTTCACGGGGAGGCCCCGGACCGGGCCTCCGCGAGGAGCCCGGTCGACGGGGCGGACCCAGGGGCGAAGAAAGCTAGGCGGGACGGAATGTGCGGGCTAGAGGAAGGACGTGTCTACGGAGCCCCGCCGGCTCGCGGTCCGACGCTCCGCCGCGGCGCCGGCGCGAGCGCGGGAAGAGGCTCTGGACGCCGGCTCAGTCGGTGCGCACCCCACGGCGGGCGGCCCACTCGCTTCCGAGCCGGCGGAGGACCCCGTCCTCCAGGTGCGCCTCGGCGAACGGGAACGCGGCCACCTCCTCCCGCTCGAAATGGACGCGCGCGGCGTCCAGAAGCTCCTCGAGGAGGTCGCGCACGCGGCCGGCGTCGCGCTCCCGGGCCAGGCGCTCGAGCAGCGACTCGATGCCGCGGTGCTCCTCCGCCATGGCGGCCAGGGGCCCGGGATCCTGGCCCTGGAGCGCGGGGAGGAGGAGGCCGTCCTCGAGGCCGGCGTGAGAGGCCAGCACCGGGGCGAGGAGCCTGCCGAGGAGGCGGGCCCGGTCGCCGTCCTCCGGCGCCTCGTCGAGGAGGTCGCCGACCGCCCCGAACAGCGCGTACAGGGCGCCGTGCTCGCCGCGCAGCGCGTCCGTGACCCGCGGCGGCCCGCCGGCCGCCGCCCCCGGCCCCATCACGCGGCCCCCCTCACGCCGGCACCGCCCCGGCCCCCGGCGTCACCACGGCCCGGATGGCCTCGCCGGAGCGCAGGACGTCGAAGGCCCGGTCGATCTCCTCGAGCGGGAAGCGGTGCGTCACCAGCTCCACCACCCGCACGCGCCCCTGCCGCGCCAGCTCGATGGCGCGGGGGTAGTCCACCGGGCGGCAGCCCAGGGAGCCCATCACCTCCAGCTCTCGGAACATGACCCGGCCGGCGTTGAGGGCCATGGTCTCCGGGCTGTAGCCCACCAGGACCAGCCGCCCGCCGCTGCGCAGGCTGCCGAGGGCCAGCTCCTGGGTGGCGGCGTGGCCGACCGCCTCGAAGGCCACGTCCGCGCCGCCGCCGGTGAGCCCGCGCAGAGCGCGGTCGGGCCGGTCGGTCGAGCCCGATTCCAGCGTCTCCGCGGCCCCCAGCTTCCGGGCCCACTCGAGCTTGGACGGGTTGAGGTCCACGGCCACGACGCGGGCCCCGACGGCGGCCGCCATCTGCACGACGTTGAGGCCGATCCCGCCGCAGCCCACGACCACGACCACGTCGCCCGGGATCACGCGGCCCCGGTTCACCACGGCGTGGTAGGGGGTGGTGAGCGCGTCGGCGATGATCGAGCCCTCGACCAGGGGGATCTCCTCCGGGAGCGGGAAGGCGTCGCGGGCCGGCACCCGGATGAACTCGGCGTAGCCCCCGTCGATGTGATTTCCGAGCATGAGGCCGTTCTCGCAGATGTTCTCCCGGCCCGTGCGGCACATGCGGCACGTGCCGCATGGCAGCACCGCCGGAAGCAGCACGCGCGCGCCCGGCTCGAAGCGCTCCACGTTCCGGCCGACCGCGTGGACGGTCCCGGCCACCTCGTGGCCCAGGATCAGCGGCGGCTTCTTGAAGGTGGGCGTTCCGTGGTCGATGTAGTGGAGGTCGGTGTGGCACACCCCGCATGCCGCCACGCGGACGACCACGTCGTCCGGTCCCGGCTCGGGAAGGGCCACCTCCTCCAGGGTGAGGGGCCGGTCGGCCCCGTGGAACACCGCGGCTCTCATGTCAGGCTCCTGGTGTACACGGTTTGGAACAGGCCCAGCGCCAGGGCGCAGCCGTCGCAGCCGTCCGGGAGGTCCTCTCCCGCGGCCGGCTCGAGGCGCACCTCGTGTCCCAGCCGCTCGTAGACCTCGGCGGCCTCCCGGGCCCGGTCGGGCGTCGCCACGAAGCGCTTGACCCAGGGCGCCGGCCGCTCCGCCTTCGCGGTGGCCACGGCGGCCTCAGGCGATCCGCGCCGCGGGGGCCCCACCCGCCTGCTCCAGCCGATAGGCCGAGAGGACGGCGGCCCCGATGGCGCCGGTGAACTGGACCAGCTCCCCGACCGGGACGTTCACGTCCTGGGCCAGGTCGCGTCGCATCACCTCGACCATGGTCGGGAAGCGCATGATGCCGCCCACCAGGGTGAACTCGGGCTCGAGGCCGACCCGCTTCATGAGGCGCACGGACTTCTCGACCAGGGACTCCATGGCGCCCCGCAAGATCTCGGGCGCTCGGCGACCCTGGCTCACGTGGTTGATGACCTCGGACTCGGCGAACACGGCGCACACGCCCGAGATCGGCACGGCCTCCGCGGCGTCGGCGGCCACGTCGCCGATCTCCTCGACGGGATGGCCCAGGTAGCGGGCCGTCTTCTCCAGGAAGGCGCCCGTGCCGGCCGCGCACTTGTCGTTGAGCCGGAAGGAGACCACGCGCCCCACGTCGTCCAGGCGAAGGGCCTTCATGGTCTGACCGCCCACGTCCAGCACGGTGCGGGTGGCGGGGAAGAAGCGCCGCGTGCCCCACGCCTGGGCCGTGAGGTCGGTCACCTGGAGGTCGCGCTCGGCGATCCGGTTGCGTCCGTAGCCCGTCGTGGTCAGGTACTCGATGTCCTCCGGACGCACGGCCACCACCGAGCACGCCTCCTCCAGCGTCTCCCGCGCCGCCTCCTCCAGCCGGAAGCCGGTGCGACGGATGGCGGTTCCCGCCAGCTGGCCGTCCACCAGCAGGGCGGCCTTGGTGTGGGTCGAGCCGATGTCGACGCCCGCCGCGATGCTCATGCGACCTCCCCCCCGGCGCCGGCCGGAGTCGCGGCGCCCGACGCCCGCTCCCTCGCGAACAGGGCGGCGCCCAGGGCGCCCATGTAGTGCGAGTCCTCGCTCACGTTGAGGCGCGATCCGAGGATCTCCTCCAGCACGGCCACCATGGCGGCGTTGCGGGTCACACCTCCCGTGAAGGTGATCTCGTCTTCGATCCCCACCCGCTTGAGCAGCCCGAAGGAGCGGGAGGCGATGGAGTGGTGCACCCCCGCCAGGATGTCCTCCACCTTGCGGCCGCGGCTCAACCACGAGAGCACCTCGGACTCGGCGAACACGGTGCAGGTGGTGGTGATCTCCACGGGCCTCTTGCCGCGCAGGGCCGTGGGGCCGAGCTGGTCCAGGTGGAGCTCGAGCGCCGCGGCGGCCGACTGCAGGAAGCGGCCGGTCCCCGCGGCGCACTTGTCGTTCATGCAGAAGTCGATCACCTCGCCGCCCGGCTGGACGCGGATGGCCTTGGTGTCCTGGCCGCCCATGTCGAGCACGGTGCGCGTGCCCGGGAACATCTTGGCCGCTCCGCGGGCGTGGCACACGATCTCGGTGACCTGCGTGTCGCCGAACTCCACCTTGTAGCGGCCGTAGCCCGTGCCGATCACGCCCTCCACCCGCCCGGCCTCGACGCCCGCCTCCTCCAGCGCCAGGTCGTAGGCGCGCTGGGCGGCCGCCACCACGTCGGCGCCCGTGGAGATCAGGCTCCGGCCGACGATCTCGGCGTGCCGGTCCACGA
>CANPVD010000101.1 GCA_947581615.1 Candidatus Humimonas hydrogenitrophica | reverse complement strand
AGAGCGCCACCACGCCGGCCCCCGCCCACGCCGAGCCGGTCCAGGCCGTCAGCACCCCGAGGGCGAAGCCCCGAAACACGTACTCCTCGCACACGGCCGCCACGACGCACAGGAGCACGAAGGTTCCCGTCTCGGAGGCCGTGCGGGGCATCAGTCCGAGCAGCACGGGGCTCTCCTCACCTCCCGCTCGCACGAACACCCAGGTGAGCGTGGCCACCAGGCCCAGACCCGCCGCCGCCGTGCCGCCCGCCCATACGGCCAGGCGTCCCGGAGCCCCGACCCGCCAGCCGAGACCCGCCGCGGACAGATCCTGCCACGCCGCCACCGCGACCGTGATGCCGGCCAGCAGAAGCGACGACGCGATGGCCGAGAGGTACACGGCGCCGCGCTGCAGTTCGTCCAGTCCACGAGCCAGCGACGCTTCCCGCACCGCGAGGAGGGGAAGGCCGGTCAGGAGGACGAGCGCGTACACGCGCGGGATCGGGCTGGTCACGGTCTGCCTCGATCGATAGCGGCTCGCGCGTCGAGGGGCAACCTGTGGACGTTGACAGGGGGGCCGGGCTTACGGACGTTGGTGCCACCATGATCGTTCGCCTCGCCATCAGTCAGCTCCGCCCCGAGAAGGCCCGGCCGGAAGCCACGCTGGACCGCATCGGGAGCGTGTTCGCCCGGGTGCTCGACCTCGAGCCACGGCCGCGCGTCCTCCTGTTCCCGGAGACGGTACTCACCGGCTACTTCCTGGAGGGGGGCGTGCGCGAGCACGCCGTCGCGGCCGGGGAGCTGTTCGAGGCGCTCGACCTCCGGTGGCGCGAGGCCGGCGGAGAGGAGCCGACGATCGAGGTGGGAATCGGCTTCTTCGAGCGTCACCGGCAACGTGTCTACAACGCCGCCCTGTACGCGGAGCTCGGCGGCGATGCCGCCCGAATCCTGCACGTGCACCGCAAGGTCTTCCTCCCCACCTACGGAGTGTTCCAGGAGGAGCGCTTCGTGGAGGCGGGCTCCAGCTTCGCGGCCTTCGACACGCCCTGGGGTCGAGCCGGGCTCCTGATCTGCGAGGATGCCTTCCACTCGCTCCCCCCGATGCTCACCGCGCTGGACGGGGCGCAGGCCATCTTCATCCTGAGTGCCTCGCCGGCCCGCGGCGCCCGGCCGGGCCCGGGGATGCCCGGGAACCTAGAGACCTGGGACCGCCTGGCCCGCGGCATCGCGCAGGAGCATGGGCTGTTCGTCGCCGTCGCCCAGCTCGTCGGCTTCGAGGGAGGCAAGGGCTTTCCGGGCGGTTCCGCCGTGTACGGCCCGCGCGGTCGCCTCGTGGTTCGCGCCGACCTGTGGCGAGAGGAGCTGCTGGTCGCCGAACTGGACCTGGACGAACTCCTCCCGGCCCGGGTCGAGAGCCCCTTGCTTTCCGACCTCGAGTCGGCGCTGCCCCGTATTCTGCGGGCATCGGGCGGCGTTCCGGGTCGCGGCCGGGGCGAGGGAGCCGAACGGGAGGAGGGCCGTGACGCGGGAGCGCCTGGAGACGAGCCACGATTGTTCGGCGCGAGCGTCCCCGGGAACGATGAGGCCTCGAGGGCCAGAATCCGGGACGAGGGCGCTCCGCGCCACGACGGCGGACCTCGGGAGACGCCGGAGATCCGGAGCGCCCCGTCCCGGCCCTCACCCGACGATCTCTCGCCGCTCGAGATCGACACCGCCCTGGTCGAGGAGTGGCTGCTCGAGTTCCTCCGCCAGGAGGTTCGGGCGCGGCGGAGCTTCGAGCACGTCGTGGTGGGCCTCTCGGGAGGGGTGGACTCCTCCCTGACGGCCACCCTGTGCGCCCGGGCGCTGGGTCCCGCGGCCGTGCGCGGCTACCTCCTTCCCTCGGACGTGACCAGCGAGGAGAGCCTCGAGGACGCGATCCTCGTGGCCGAGCAACTGGGCATCGAGACGCGGACGATCTCGATCGGGGGGGCGGTGGAGGCGTACCTGGGCGAGTACGAGCCGGACGCCGGGGACCTCCGGCGGGGCAACGTCATGGCGCGCCAGCGCATGATCGTCCTGTTCGACCAGGCCTCCCGCTTCGACGCGCTGCCCGTCGGCACGGGCAACAAGTCCGAGCGCCTGCTCGGCTACTTCACCTGGCACGCCGACGATTCGCCCCCCATCAACCCGCTCGGGGACCTGTTCAAGACCCAGGTGTGGGCGCTGGCACGGGCCACCGGCGTCCCCGAGGCCATCGTGGAGAAGCCGGCCACCGCCGAGCTGGTCACCGGACAGACGGACGAGGAGGACCTGGGCGTCTCCTACCCGGAGGCCGACCTCATCCTCCACCACCTTCTGCGCGGCAGCTCGCCGGAGCGGCTCGCCGCGTGCGGATTCGACGAGCGCAAGATCGGCACCGTCCGCCACCGGCTCGAGAGCACGCACTACAAGCGCCACCTTCCCACGGTCGCCATGCTTTCGGACACGACGATCGGGGAATGGTACCTGCGTCCCGTCGACTACTGAGTCGTCGGCCTCCGGGGCCCGCGAGCCGGGCTCGCCCGGCCCAACGCATCCGACAGGGTCGACTCCCGACCGCATCACGACGCATCCGAGGAGGACGCAATGAAGGAGAAGGTGAGCAAGGCACTCAACGCACAGGTCGACCGCGAGCTGCAGGCCGAGCACATCTACCTGGCCATGTCGCTCTGGTTCGAGCGCGAGGCCCTGAGCGGCTTCGCCGGCTGGCTGCGAGCCCAGGCGGCCGAGGAGCGCACGCACGCCTTCCGCATCCTCCGGCACCTGGAGGACCGGAACGCGCGCGTGGAGCTCGGCGGCCTCGACAAGCCGCCGGCCGACTACGATTCTCCCCTGGCGTGCATGCAGGCGGCCCTGGAGCACGAAAAGAAGGTGACCGGGCACATCGACGACCTGTACGAGCTGGCCCGCTCGGAGGGCGACCACGCGGCCGAGGTCATGCTGCAGTGGTTCGTGACCGAGCAGGTCGAGGAGGAGAAGACGTTCACGCAGCTGGTCGAGCAGCTGCAGCGTGTGGGCGAATCGGCCGCCGGGCTCCTCGTCCTGGACCGCCAGCAGGGAGAGCGGGGCGGAGAGGGCCGCTGAACCGGGGGGCTCGCCGCACGGGCGAGCCCACGCGTCGTGACAGCCACGCCGGGAGGAGGGGGGCGGGCCGCGTGCCGCGGCCCGCCCCTTCGATGCCGGACACCATGGACCGGGACGTTTCCACGTGCTGAAGGCCGCCGTGCAGAGGCTCGTCGACGTTCGGGACGACGAGATCGGGGCCATGTTGTGGGCCACGGCCTATGGCTTTTGCATCCTCTTTTCCTACTATGTCTTGCGAGCGGTCCGCGACGAGATCAGCACCACGAATCGGGGCGACCTCCAGCTCCTGTGGACGGCCGTTTTCCTGGTGATGCTGATGGCCGTGCCCCTCTACTCGTGGGTGGCGTCGCGTTACCAGCGCGGCGTGTTCGTGCCGCTGGCCAACCGCTTCTTCATCGCGTGCCTGGTGGCCTTCTTCGTGTCGCTGTACGTGCTGCCCCTGGGAGCGCGTCCCTGGATCGACCGGGCCTTCTACGTGTGGACCAGCGTGTTCGCGCTGTTCGTGGTCACGGTGTTCTGGGGCTTCATGGCCGACTGCTTCCGGAACGAGCAGGCCCGGCGGCTGTTCGGGTTCATCGCCGTAGGAAGCTCCCTGGGCGGGATCGCCGGCTCGGCCCTCACGGCCGGCCTGGCCGAGATCGTGCCGCGCTTCACCCTCCTCCTGCTGGCGTGCGTCCCGCTCGAGGCCGCCTCGTGGTGCGCGCTCGTGCTGCACCGGCGCTTCGGAGGGCGCGAGACCGGGAACGTCCGCGGCGGGGAAGTCGGGCGGCGGTCCGCCTCGCAGCCGCTCGGCGGCACCGCCCTCAGCGGGATCGGCGTCATCTTCCGGTCGCGCTACCTGCTCGGCATCGCGGGCTTCATCGTCCTCATGAGCTTCGCCTCCACCGTCCTCTACTTCCTGCAGGCCAACCTGGTGGGCAGGGCCATCGCGGACAGGGGCGTGCGCACGGCGTTCTTCGCCAAGATCGACCTGGCGGTGAACCTGCTCACGATTCTCTTCCAGGTCTACCTGACGGGCCGTATCATCAAGGCGGTGGGAATCGGAGTGAGCCTGGCCCTGGTGCCGGTGGCCGTCGCCATCGGCTTCGTGGCGCTGGGAACCTACCCGCTACTCGCCGTGCTCGTGGTGCTCCAGGTGGCGTACCGGGCGGGACGCTACGGAATCACCAAGCCCGCGCGCGAGGTGCTGTTCACCGTCGTCCCCCGCGAGGAGAAGTACAAGTCGAAGGCGTTCCTGGACGCGGCCGTCTACCGCGGCGCCGATCTGGCCAACGGCTGGGCGTTCGCCGGGTTCCAGGCGCTGGGCCTGTCCCTGGGCGCCATCGCGCTGGTCGCCGCCCCGCTCGCCGCCGTGTGGGCGGTGATGGGCGTGCGGCTGGGCCGGGAGCAGGAGCGGCGCGCCGACCGTGAATCGCCCGTCGCCTCCGTGCCGGGGATGGTCTCGTCATGATCCGAGGAGGACGCCATGAAGCTGACCCGACGCGAGTTCCTGGAGCTCGGAGCCGGCGCGAGCCTCGCCGTGACGCTGGGGCGGGGCGGCGGTAGGAGGCCCGCGCCCGACCTCATCACCAGGAAGATCCCCTCGAGCGGAGAGGCCGTGCCCGTCGTGGGGCTCGGGACGCGTGACTACCGCGCGGATCTCTCGGGGGATCTCACCCCGTTCCGCCGCACGCTGGAGGCCTTCGCCCGGGGCGGCGGAACGGTCGTCGACACCGCGCCCTCCTACGGCAACTCGGAAGACGTGCTCGGCAAGCTCATCGGCGAGATCGGGATCCGGAAGGAGCTCTTCATGGCCACGAAGGTGGACCGGCAGGGCACGGAGGCCGGGATCCGGCGCATGGAAGACTCCCTGAAGGCCCTCGGCACCGATCACGTCGACCTCATGCAGGTCCACAACCTCCGGGACTGGGAGACCCAGCTCTCGACGCTGCGCGAGTGGAAGAAGACCGGGAAGATCCGGTACCTCGGCGTCACGACCTCGTTCTCACGCCAGCACGCCGCGCTGGTGGACGTGATGCGGAAAGAGACCCTCGATTTCATCCAGGTGGACTACGCGCTGGACAACCGCGCCGCCGCCGAGCGCATCCTGCCCCTGGCCCGCGACCGGGGCATGGGGGTCCTCGTCAACCTCCCCTTCGGGCGCGGCCGGCTGTTCCGGGCCGTCGGCGAGCGACCACTGCCTGACTGGGCGACCGGGCTGGGCTGCACGAGCTGGGCGCAGGTCTTCCTGAAGTACGTGGTGTCGGATCCGGCCGTCACCTGCGCGATCCCCGGGACCACCAGTCCCGAGCACGTGACCGACAACCTGGGCGCGGCTCGCGGCTCCCTGCCCGATCCGGCGCTCCGACGGCGCATGGAAGCCTTCGCGGACGAACTGTAGCGGACGATGCGAATCTGCCTGCTCACGAACCAGGACATCGACTCGGACGATTTTCCGGAGGACGACTGGCCGTGCGACCCGCGCCCCTACCTGCCGGAGGCGAGCTGGGACGTGGCCGTGCTCGAGAAGGCGACGGCCGTCCACCAGGTGGAGCAGCTCTCGCGGCGGGGCTACGACCTGTATTTCAACCTGTGCGACGGAGCCTGGGACGAGGACACCCCCGGGATCCAGGTCGTACAGGCGCTCGAGCGCCTCGGCCTCCCGTTCACCGGCGCGGCTTCGGACTTCTACGAGCCCTCGCGCGAAGTCATGAAACGAGTGTGCCGGGCGTGGGGGATCGACACGCCCGGTTATGTGATGGCCCGCGAAGCGGCGGACATCGAACGCGCCGCCGAGACGCTCCGCTTCCCGCTCATCGTGAAGCACCCGAGCAGTTACGCCAGCCTCGGGCTCACGCGCGCCTCCCGGGTGCAGACGCCCGCGGCCCTCCGCCAGCAGGCCCGGCGCATGATCGAGGAGTACGCGGGCACGCTGATCGAGGAGTTCATCGAGGGCACCGAATGCACGGTCCTCGTGGCCGAGAACTCCGATGCGCCGCACGAACCGACCACGTACACGCCGATCGAGTATCGCTTCCCGGATGGAGAGAGCTTCAAGCACGCCGACATGAAGTGGGTCGACTACCGTGACATGCGGGATCTGCCGGTCTCGGACCCGGAGCTCGAGGCCGGACTGCGCGCCGATGGAGCCGCTTTCTTCCGCGGGCTGAACGGCTCGGGCTACGGCCGCTGCGACGTGCGGGTCGATGCCGCCGGGCGGCGCTACATGCTGGAGATCAACGCCAACTGCGGACTCTACTACCGGGCCGAAGATGCCGGAAGCGCCGACCTGTGCCTCCTGCACGATCCGGCCGGCCACGAGGGCTTCAGCCGCCAGATCGTGCGCGCCGCGCTCGCCCGGCACGCCCGCCGTCAGCGGCCGTGGGAGGTGCTCCCCCACGCCGATGGAGGGTACGGTCTCCACGCCACGCGGGCGCTCCACGCGGGGGAGCGCATCCTGGCTTTCGAGGAGCGTGCCCACACCCTCGTGTCGCTCTCCCGTGTGGAGGCATCATGGGACGAGTTCCGTCGCTCCTGGTTCGACCGCTATGCCTGGCCGCTGACCGAGGAAACGTGGGTCATCTGGAGCGAGAATCCAGAGGAATGGAAGCCGGTCAACCACTCGTGCGACCCGAGCGCGTGGCTCGAGGGCCTGGACGTCGTGGCGCGTCGGCCCCTGGCCCCGGGCGACGAGATCACGCTCGATTACGCCACGTTCTACAACGAGCGCATGCCCGCCTTCGAATGCGCCTGTGGATCGGAGGCGTGCCGCGGGATCGTGCGGGGTACGGACTGCCTCGAGCCCTTCGTGGAGCGCTACGGCGAGCACGTGTCGGACTACGTGCGGTGCAAGCGGAGCGCCGCGGTGGAGGCCTGACGTCTCTTCCGGATCCGGGCGCCCCACCCGCCCGAACTTCATGGTTTCCGATTGCGGCATGGTTTGTTAGATTGATCTAATCTTTGCCGCGTCGCCGGCCGCCTGTCGCGGTCGGTTCACCACCCCCAGCTCGCACTGGGCCACGCCCTGCCGGCGCTCGCCCCCGGGCCCGCGGTCCCGTGGATCCGGCCGGCCGTCGGGCGCGCGAGGGGGCATCCACCTGGAGGTCGCTCCATGAAGCCGTTCATGCCCGGGCTGATCGCTCTCACCCTGCCGCTCGTCCTGGCCGGACCGTCTCTGGCCCAGCAAGAGGACGCGCCGACCGCCTTCGTCAGCGGCACGTACTACCAGTGCGACCAATCCAGCTCACCGCGGGCGTCGGAGATCGTGCGCACGGTCGTGTGGCCGGTCGTCCAGAAGCACATCGCCGCCGGCCAGGTCTCGGGCTTCGGACTGCTGGCGCACCACACCGGCGGCCCGTGGCGCCGAGCCATCTACTACGTGGGGACGGATCTCCCCAAGCTTCTGGCGGCCCAGGACTCGATCGTCGCCGAGCTGATGGCGAACCACGCCAAGGAGACCCACGAGCTCATGTCCATCTGCCCCTCGCACGATGATTACATCTGGAGCTACGTGGCCGCCTCGCAGCCCGCCACGGACGTCGCGACAGCCCGGCCCGCATTCGCCTTTTCGACCTACCAGGTGTGCCACGAGGCCACCGAAGGGCTCGGCGACGAGGTCATGAAGGCGCTGTACGCGCCCATCTACGACAAGCAGGTGAAGGCCGGACGCCTGCACTCGTGGGGCTATTACAGCCACTTCGTGGGAGGCAAGTACCGCAGGCTCCTGGCCCTGGACGGCCCCAGCTACAACTCCATCCTGGCGGCGCGCGACTCGATCATCGCCGAGACGCAGGCGAAGTACCCGCAGATCAGCGCTGCCGTGGCCACGGTGTGCGACGGTCACACGGACTACATGTGGGATATCGAGATGTCCAAGCCGTAGCAGCGACCCGGCCGATTCCGGCGAGCGGGGGCCCGACGCGGGCCTCCGCCCCGGTGTCGCGGTCCCCGAGTCACCGATCGCCGCGGCGCGGTCCTCCGCGATGGCCCGCGGGATGCACCCGTGGACGCCGGTGGAGGCGTACGCGACCGGGGACGCCCCTCCGGCGGCCCCGACTCCCGCGTGGCGCACGTCCCGCCCCAGGGCCGCGGTCCGGGCCACGAGGACGGCGATCAGGTTGGCGAGCGAGGTCCCCGTGACGGACCGTCCGCTCGCGGTCTCCGGGAACCCGGCCAGCATCTCCGCCAGCATGCCCACGGTCGTTCCGCCTCCGTGCACCCAGCCCATGAACCCCGGATGCACGTGGCCGATCGAGTAGGGCATCACGTCTCGAAGAAAGGTGGCGTACGCCTGGCCCACCGGGGTGGGGCTGGTGGGCAGGGGACCGCGAAATCGCTCGCGGACCTCGTCCGGCATGGGTTGCCACACGGGACGTTCGCGGATGTGCTCGACGTAGTCGAGCATTGTCTCGAGCATCCTTCGGGACTGAGCGCGCAGCGCTTCCCAGTCGTCCGGATCCAGGTCTGGTGGGGACATCTCGAGCCCGAGTCCATGACGGGACAGGGCGGCCGGGGCCGCCGGCGTTGTGGCCGGGATCGGTACCGTTCGCTAGCTTGCCCGTTCCCGCCGCCGCCGGAACTTCGGGCGTCGAGGCGGCGCCCGTTCCCCGAGGGCGCCGGCCGAGTGCAACATTGTCGGGAGCTCTCATGACGGAACCGTCCACCGGATCCATGATGTCGAGACTGGTCGCGGAGCTCCGGCGTCGCCGTGTGTTCCGCGTGGCGATCGTCTACGCGCTCGCCGGCTGGATCGTGATTCAGGTCGCCTCCACGATGCTACCGGGTCTCAAACTGCCGACCTGGACGGTCACGCTGGTCATCGCGCTGGTCGTGCTCGGATTCCCGCTCGCCGTCATCATGGGCTGGATGTTCGACATGGGCCCGCGGGGCATGGAGCGCACGGCGGTCGCCGGCGCGGCGGGTTCCGTGCCCCTCGCGGACGAAGGGCCGCCGACCGCCGCAGTCGCCGCGGCGGCGCGGGGAGCGACGCCGGGAGGTCCCCCCGTCGCTCCGGACGACCGGGCCACCGGACCGCGGCCTGACGCGCACGGGCAGGACCGGCGTGGGATCGCCGTGCTTCCCTTCGTCAACATGAGCGGCGACGCGGACAACGAGTATTTCAGCGACGGCATCTCCGAGGAGATCCTGAACTTGCTCAGCAAGCTCCCTCAGCTGAAGGTCGCCTCGCGCACCTCCGCGTTCAATTTCAAGGGCAAGCAGGTGAGCATCCCCACCGTCGCCCACGAGCTCGGGGTCGGCACGGTGCTGGAGGGCAGCGTCCGGAGGGCCGGCGACCGCGTCCGGATCACCGCCCAGCTCATCGACGCGGCCACGGATTCGCACCTGTGGTCCGAGACCTACGACCGCGAGCTGAAGGACGTGTTCGCGATCCAGGACGATATCGCCCAGAGCATCGTCCGGGCGCTGCAGGTGACCCTCACCCCGAAGGAGCGCCGCTCGCTGCAGTTCGTCGCGACCTCGGACCCCGAAGCCTACGATTACTACCTGCGCGGCCGGAAGTACATGTACTCGATGGCGCGCCGCGACTACGAGCACGCCATCCGCATGTTCGAGCAGGCCATCGCGCTGGACTCCAAGTTCGCGCTCGCCTATGCCGGTATGGCCGACGCCTACTCGCACCTGTACCGGTACGTGGAAGCCACCCGCGACAACGCGGACAGGGCCGCGCGCGCCAGCGAGCAGGCCGTCGTGCTCGACCCGGATTCAGCGGAGGCTCACGCCTCGCGGGGCCTGGCCCTCTACATCAGCGATCGCTACGAGGAGGCGGGACGGGAATTCGAGGTGGCCCGCGAGCTCGATCCCAACCTCTTCGAGGCATGGTACTACGATGGACTCGCCTCCTCCTCGCAGAGTCATTTCGAGCGGGCGGTCCGAATGTACGCGAAGGCCTCCGAGATCAACCCGGACGATTTCCAGTCACCGATCTTCCTGGCGCAGGCCTACCACTCTCTCGACCGGCGGCAGGACGAGATGAAGGTGCGCCTCGGGGTGCTGAACGTCATCGAGCGGCACCTCAAGCTCAATCCGCACGACACCCGCGCCCTCTACTTCGGTGCCACCAACCTGGCCCGCGTCGGCGAGAAGGAGAAGGCGAGAGAGCTGGCCGAACGTGCCCTCAAGCAAGACCAGGACGAGCCCGTCGTGCTCTACAACGTGGCCTGCTTCTACGCCATGCTGGGAGATTCCGAGCGCTCGATCGACCTCCTGGAGCGGGCGGTGGAGCTCGGGTGGGGCGATCGGGCCTGGATCGCGACCGACAGCGACCTGGAGCCGCTGCATGGACACCCGCGCTTCCGGGAGCTCCTCGCCAGCCTCGACTGAGACGCCGGCGGAGCGCCGGCGGCCGGATGCGCGAAGAGCCGCCGGATCTCCGGCGGCTCTCGTCATACCCCCTAGGGGAGTCGAACCCCTGTCTCCTGGCTGAGAACCAGGTATCCTGGGCCACTAGACGAAGGGGGCCTGTAGCCTGCGGGCCCTAATTGTAAACGGGCCGTCGAGGCTGTCAAGCCCCGGACCCCGCCCGCGCCGACAGGATGAACCCGCCGCCGGCCACAGTGTTCCGGCGCGCCGCGCCGGTTATCTTGCCGGGATCGCTCGGCGCATACGCTCGATGGAGGCGCGTGAGGTTGCCCGCTCTGACCTGGAAGTACGTCCACCTCGTCCTCAACCCCTTCCCCATCGTGCTCTCCGTGGTCGGCGTGGCCGTGGGACTGGCGGGCTGGATCCTCGATCGTCCCGCGTGGGAGCGCTACGGAGTCACGAGCCTCTTCCTGGCCGGGCTCGTCGTCCTCCCCACCTACTACAGCGGGATCGCGGCCGGCGACGTGGTGTCGCAGCGCACCTTCGTGACCCCGGGCCTCATCGAGACACACCGGACGTGGGCCACCTGGACTCTCCTCGCCGTCCTCGCCGACGGCGTGTTCGCCGGCTTCTCTCTCCGCCAGCCCGACGACGGGCGGCTGCGCCGCTTCGTGCTCATGGTGGGGGTCCTGACCGCCTGCCTGGCCGGCGTGACGGGCTTCATGGGCGGCCGCATCGCCCACGGCGCCGACGAGCGAGCCCGGCCGGCGGCCAACCGCTCCGACGTTGGAACCGCCACCCCCGCCGGCTCGCGGTCCGCGCCGGCAGCGCGTGGCGCCGGGTCCGACTCGACCGGAGGCCGCTCGCCGTGAGCCTGACCACGGGCGTCGACGGGTCGGTGGGCGGCATTCCGGACCTCCCCGTGGTGGTGGGGCGCTCGGACCTCGACGCCGTGAAGAGCGTATCCGCCTCCAGGGTCACCATGACCCAGCTCATGGGTCCCCAGGACGCCAACCTGTTCGGGTCCGTGTTCGGCGGGATCGTGCTGGCGGCCGTCGACAAGATCGCCTACGTGTGCGCCACCCGGCATGCGGGCCGCCCATGCGTGACGGTCAGCGTCGACCAGGTGGACTTCAGGACCCCGATCCGAATCGGGGAGATCGTCACGCTGAGGGCGTCGGTGAACTCGGTGGGCCGGACGTCGCTGGAGGTGGGCGTGCAGGTGGTGGCGGAGTCGGTGGCCGGTGGGACGGAGCGCCACACGAACTCGTGCTACGTCACCATGGTGGCCATCGACGACGAGGGTGAGCCGGCGCCCGTGCCCCTGCTGCGCCTGCGGACGCCGGAGGAATGGCAACGGCACCACGACGCCGAAGAGCGGCGGCGCGCGCGGCTGGAGCTGGCGAAGCGGAGGAGGGAGCGGCGCCGGGGCGGTGACTGAGGTCCGTCCTCCGGCGGGCGCGAGCCCGATCCGGGTTCAGCCTCCTTGTGACACGCCGCCCAGGGCAATGAGCCCGTAGTAGGTCAAGGCCAGAAGACACATGACCACGATCTCGGTCACCAGCTGCCTGGGGGGCAGCTTGGCCAGGAGTCCCACGACCAGCCCCACCACGACCGAGGCCACCAGCAACAGCCACAACGCCGTCATCCAGCTCTCCAGAGTTCTATCGTTCCACTCACGACGGCCCGAACCGGGCCGATTCCTCGCCCTTCGCTCTCCCGCTCCGCTGGAGCTGCACGAGCTCCGGCATGCCCGCCTGCCGGGCGATCCTCTGACCGCTGGGCGTCGCGGCCAGGCCACCGAGCGCGGTCTCACGATAACGCACGTCCATCTTCCTGCCCACCTCGCCCATGACGTCGATGACCTCGTCGGGCGTGACCGGAAAGTCAAGTCCGGCGAGCGCCATCTCGGCGCAGGCGACCGCCTGCACGGCCGCGCTGGCGTTACGGTAGGCGCACGGGATCTCGACCAGTCCGGCGATCGGATCGCAGATGAGGCCCAGCATCCCCTGCAGCGTCAAGGAGATCGCCGTGCCCACCTTTTCGGGATCGCCTCCTTCCAGGTAAGTCACCGCCGCGGCCGACATGGCGGCGGCGCTGCCGGTCTCCGCCTGGCAGCCACCGCCGGCGCCGGCGATGGAGGCCCGCTGCGCGATGACCGCGCCGACCCCGCCGGCCACCAGCATCCCGTCCACCAGCCGGTCCAGCGACCAGCCCCTCTCCTCGCGCATGGTGAGCAGCACGCCCGGCACGACCCCGGCCGCGCCGGCCGTCGGCGCCGCCACGATGAGGCCCATGCGCGCGTTGACCTCCAGCGTCGCGATGGCGCGGGACAACATCGTCGTGACCGTCTCGCCCAGGAGCCGCGGCCCGGCCGCCACCAGTCGCCGGGCCCGGCCGCCGGTGAGGCCGCTGGGACTGGGAGCCTCCGAGGCGAGCCCCTCTGCGACGGCGTTCTCCATCACCTCGAGCGCGTCGCGGATCCGCGACCGGATCCGGTCGCGGTCGGCGCCGGTGTCCTTCATCTCGCGGCGCAGCACGGCCTCGGCCAGGTCGACATCCTGTCGTCCGGCCTCTTCGAACCAGGTCTTCACCGAAGTGAACATGGCCTCTCCCGCCGCTGCCCGCCGCCTACACCAGCCCGCGCACGTAGCGGATCCAGTGGACCCAGTCCTGGCTCCGCATCGCGTCGATGAGCTCCTCGGGGATCTCGGCGTCCGCCTCGATCGTCATGAGCGCCTGTTCCCCCCGCCCGGTACGGTCCACCCGCATGGTCGCCAGGTTGACGCCCCCGTCCGTCAACATGCGCGTGAGGGTCGCGATCGTGCCCGGCACATCGTCCGCGTTGACCACCAGGGTGGGGAGGGAACCCGTGAGGTCGACGTCGAATCCATCGATCTCGAAGATACGGATCTGGCCGCCCCCGATCGAAGCGCCCAGGATCTCCGCCCTCTCGTCGCCCAGGCTCACGTCGAAGCGGGCCGAATTTGGATGCGCCCCCTCGCCCAGGTCGACGTTCTCGAAGGCGTAGTCCATCCCGCGCGCGTCGGCGTCTTCGAGGCTCGTCCGCAGGCGCTCGTCATCGGGCAGGTAGCCCAGCAGGCCCCCGATGATGGCCTTCTTGGTCCCGTGCCCCTCGCCGGTCATGGCGAAGGAGCCGTGCAGGCCGATCCGGGCCCGCTCCGGGGTGCCGCCCACGATCGCCTGGACCACGTAGCCCAACCGGCAGGCACCGGCGGTATGCGAGCTGGAGGGTCCTACCATGGTGGGACCCAGGATGTCGAACAGTCCGGTCACGTGGCCCCTCCTCCGGCGACGCGGCGACGCTCGGCGGACCGATCGCGTCCGGCGGCGTCCCGGCCCGCGGCCGACGTCATCGACCCGGCTCGCGCGCGCAGCGCCTCCAGCGTGGAGGTCTCCCGCCGCACCCGGACCTCGAAAGCGGCCGAGAAGCCTGTCGCCAGCGCCTCCCCCAGCCGGCCGGCGCCGACACCGACGCCTTCGGCGGCCAGGCTGGTCATGCGCACGCCGTCGATGCCGCACGGCACGATGAGCCGGAAGTTCTCCAGCGGCTCGTCGGTCACGTTGAGCGCGAAGCCGTGCCACGTCACCCAGCGGCTGACGTGCACCCCGATCGAGGCGATCTTGCGCACGCTCCCGGCCAGGATGCCCCGGGCGATGGCGCCCTCGGAGAGGATCGCCCCTTCCTCACCCACCCACACGCCGGTGTGGCCCGCCACGCGGAAGGCCGGGAGTGACAGCTCTGCCAGGGCCCGGATGAGCGCCTCCTCCACCGTCCGCAGGTACCAGTGCAGGTCCCGGCGGTAGCGGCGCAGGTCCAGGATGGGGTAGCCGACGATCTGGCCCGGGCCGTGATAGGTGACGTCGCCGCCGCGCTCGATCTCGACCAGGTCGACCCCACGGGCCGCGAGTCCGTCGGGGCCGGCGAGGAGATGTCCGGCCTCGGTCCCGCGCCCCAGGGTGACCACCGGCTCGTGCTCGACCAGGAGCAAGAGGTCCTCCCCCAGCCGCCCCTCGATGCGGGCCCGGCCCAGCGCCCGCTGCAGGTCGAGCCCCCGCCGGTACTGGACCCGGCCCGGCACGCGCGTCTGGACGATCTCGGCAAGAGAGGCCATGTGGGCTCCAGCCATCCGCTAGATGTGGATGGCCCGGTCCATCGCGGCCAGGGCCGCCTCCATGACGGCCTCCGACATGGTCGGATGGCCGTGCGGATGCGCGGCGAACTCCTCGGCCGTAGCCTCGAGCATGCGGCCGATCCCCGCCTCCGCCGCCAGCTCGCTCACGTTGTGGCCGATCATGTGGACGCCGAGAACCTCCCCGTACTTCGTGTCGATCACCATCTTCACGAAACCCTCGTTGTCGCCCGCGGTGAGCGCGCGCCCGTGGGCCGAGAGCGGGAACTTGCCCACCTTGACGTCGAAGCCCTTCTCCGCCGCCTGCTCCTCGCTCAGCCCGATGCTGGCCACCTCGGGGTGGCAGTAGCCGATGCTCGGGATGTTGTCGTGGCGCAGCGGGTGGGGGTTCTGGCCGGCGATGTGCTCGGCGGCGACGATCCCCTCGTGCGAGCCCTTGTGGGCCAGCATCGGCTGCCCGGCCACGTCGCCGATCGCGTAGATGCCCTCCACGCTGGTGCGCAGCATCTTGTCCACCCGGATGAAGCCATCGTCGGTGGTCTCGACCCCGGCCTCCTCGAGCCCCACGTCCTCGAGCACGGGCCGCCGGCCGACCGCCATCAGCACCAGGTCGGTCTCGATCGTCTCTTCGCCCTTCTTGGTCTCGACCGTGAGCACCATCGGATCGGCGTCCCGGTCCAACGACTTCACCCTGGTTCCCGTGCGGACGTCGATGCCCCGCTTCTTGTAGGAGCGGGCCAGCGTCTTGCCGAGCTCCTGGTCGAAGCCGGGCAGCAGCGTGTCCAGCGCCTCGACCAGCGTCACCTGGACTCCGAAGGCGTCGAATACATCGGCGAACTCGACCCCCACGTACCCGCCCCCCACGACCACCATCTTCGAGGGAAGCTCGCCGAGGGCCAGGGCTTCGCGGCTCCCGATCACCTTCTCCCGGTCGAACTCGAAGCCGGGAAAGGTCTTCATGACCGACCCGGTGGCGATCACGATGTGTTTCGCCTCCAGCTCCCGGTCCTCCCCGTCCTCGACCTCGACGTGGACCTTGCCCTTCCCCGCGATGCGGCCGTGTCCGATCACGGACTCGATCTCGTTCTTCTTGAACAGGTACGAGATGCCACCGGTGAGCTTCTCGCTGATGTTCCGGCTGCGCTCGACCGCCGCGCCCATGTCGTATTCGACCTGGACGGGCTTCACGCCGAACGCGGCTCCCTGGCTCTGGAGCTTGTGGGCCAGGGCCGCGCTCTCGAGCAGGGCCTTGGCCGGGATGCACCCCCAGTTGAGGCACGTCCCACCCAGCCCGCCCTCGTAGCTCTTCGACTCCACGCACGCCGTCTCGAGCCCGAGCTGCGCGGCCCGGATGGCGCACACGTAGCCGGCCGGCCCGGCCCCGATCACGACGACGTCGAACGAATCAGCCATGTATGCCTCGCCTCATGCCAACATTGCCAGTGGGTTCTCGAGCATGCCCTTGAACGTCTCCAGGAAGCGGGCCCCCGTGGCCCCATCGATGACCCGGTGGTCGCACGACATGGTCACTCGCATGCGGCGGCGCACCACGACCTCGCCGTCGACGACCACCGGCTTCTCGGCCGTGCGACCGACCGCGAGGATCGCCGCCTCGGGCGGGTTGATGATCGCCGTGAACTCCTCGATCGGGAACATGCCGAGGTTGCTGATGCTGAACGTCGCTCCCTGGTATTCGTCCGGATCGAGCTTTCGGCGGCGGGCCCGGTCGATGAGCTCGGTCGCCTCGGAGGCTATGCGGACCAGGCCCTTGCGGTCCGCGTCCCGGAGAACCGGCGTGATGAGCCCGTCGTCCAGTGCCACGGCGATGCCCAGGTCCACGCGGCCGTGGCGCCGGATCTCGCCCTCGCCCCAGCTCGCGTTGATCTCCGGATGGCGGACCAGCGCCTCGGCCGCCGCCTTGAGCAGGAGGTCGTTGACGCCGACCTTCGGGGCGCCCGCCTCGCCGCCACCGATCTGCTCGTTGAGCTCGGCGCGCAGCTCCAGGGCCCGACCCATGTCGATCTCGGTCGTGAGGAAGAAGTGCGGCACGGGCCCGAGCGACTGGGTCAGGCGGCGCGCGATGGCCTTGCGCATCTGGCTGAGCTGGATCGTCTCGTCCGCCAGGCGTGTCGATCCGGCCGCCGCACGCCCGCCGCTCACCGCCGCACCGCTCTCGAGCGCTCCCTCCACGTCGGCCTTTACGATCCGGCCGCCGGGCCCCGAGCCCTCGATCCGCGACAGGTCCAGCCCCTCCTCCTCGGCCATCCGGCGGGCCACCGGAGAGGCGCGCAGCCGCCCGCCGTCACGGCGACCTCCGCCGTCGTCGGCGGCCGCGTCCGCCGAGGCTTCGCCCGCCGACGCACCGGCACGGGCCGGCTCGCGGGACACCTCCTCCCCGGGCTCCTCTTCGGCGGCCGTGCCCTCGTTGTCCGCCTTCTCGTCCGCCACCGCCTCGCCTTCGTCCCCGGCGGCCCCCGCTTCGGCCTCGGCCTCCCGGAGGAGGGTCTCGATGTCCTCGTCCTCCCCGGCGATGACGCCGATCAGGGCCCCCACGGGAACGGTCTCACCCTCCTGGACCACGATCTTCCGCAGGACGCCGCTGCCGAGCGCCTCGACGTCCATGTTGGCCTTGTCCGTCTCGATCTCGGCGACCACGTCGCCCTGCTGGACGACGTCACCCTCGGAGATCTTCCACTCGACCAGCCGACCCTCTTCCATGGTCGGGCTCAGCTGGGCCATCACGACCTTGGTCGCCATTCGATCAGTTCCCGTCCAGGTAGCAGACGTGCTCGGCCGCCCGGACCACGTGCTTCGAGTCCGGGAAGACCTGCTTCTCCAGGTTGCGGGCGTAGGGCATGGGGACGTCCAGGCCCGACACCCGGGTCACCGGCGCATCCAGCCAGTCGAACGCCTCGCGCTGCACGTCGTCGGCCACCTGGGCGCCGATGCCGCCCTGTGGCCAGCCCTCCTCGACGACGACGACCCGGTTGGTCTTCTTCACCGACTCGACCACCGTGTCGATATCCAGCGGCCGCAGGGTCCTGAGGTCGACGACTTCCGCGTCGAGACCATGCTTCTCCTCGAGGGTGTCGGCGGCCTGGAGCGCCTGGTGGACCATCTTCGAGTGGGCCACGATCGTGAGATCGGAGCCCTGGCGCTTGACCTCGGCCTCCCCGATGGGGATCAGGAGCTCCCCGTCCGGCACCTCGCCCTTCATGTTGTAGAGGAGCTCGCCTTCGATGACGAGGACGGGGTCGTCGTCCCGGATGGCGCTCTTCAGGAGGCCTTTGGCGTCCTTCGGCGTGGCCGGCGTCACGACCTTGAGACCCGGGACGTGGCTGTACCAGGCGTCGGGCACCTGCGAGTGCTGCGCGGCCAGCTGGAGAGCCGCGCCGCCGGGTCCGCGGAACACGATGGGCACGTTGTACTGGCCGCCCGACATCTGGTACATCTTGGCCGCCGAGTCCACGACCGCGTCGAAGGCCAGGAGGGAGAAGTTGAAGGTCATGAACTCCACGACCGGTCGAAGGCCGGCCATCGCCGCTCCCACCCCGATCGCCGCGAAGCCGTTCTCCGCGATCGGCGTGTCGCGCACGCGCCACTCGTTGCCGCCGAAATGGTCGAGGAGCCCCTTCGAGACCTTGTAGGCCCCGTCGTACTGTCCGACCTCCTCGCCCATGAGGAAGACGCTCTCGTCCCGCTCCATCTCCTCGCGCAGCGCCTGGTTGAGCGCCTCGCGGTAGGTGATCACCGCCATGCGTCCCTCCGGTCGATGCCGCGGAAGTCGCCGGCGTACACGTGCTCGTAGATCGACGCGAAGTCGGGCCGCTCGCTCTGCTCGGCGAACTCGGCGGCCTTCTCGACCTGGTCGATCACCTCCCGGTCCATGGCGTCGTAGTCCTCCTCGGAGATGACCCCCGCATCGATCAGCCGCTTCCGGTAGGTGAGGATGGGGTCGTCCTGCCGGTGCCGCTCGACCTCCTCCCGTGTCCGGTAGGTGCCGGCCGAGGGGTCGGCCATCGAGTGGCCCATGTACCGGTAGCAGTGGGCATCGATGAAGCTGGGGAGGTGCTCCTCCCGGGCCCGGTGGATCGCCCCCTGGACGGCGCGGCGCGTGGCGAGCACGTCCATGCCGTTCACCGACTCGGACGCCATGTTCTCGTACGCGCAAGCCCGGTCGGCGAGCTCCTCGATGGCGGCCACCCGATGGATATCGGTGCCCATCCCGTACGAGTTGTTCTCGCACACGAACACGACCGGGAGCTCGAACTTGGCCGTCATGTTGAACGCCTCGTGGAACGGCCCGCCGTTGACCACCGAGTCGCCGAACAGGCACAGGCAGACGGCGTCCTCCTCCCTGTAGCGGAGCGCGTAGCCCACCCCGGCCGCGATCGGAACGTGTGAGCCCACGATCGCGTGACCCCCCATGAAGTTGAGGCTGCGGTCGAACATGTGCATGGAGCCGCCCATGCCGCCCGAGCAGCCGTCCACGCGGCCATACAGCTCCGCCATGACCGCCTTCGGATCCACGCCGCGAACGATCGCCTGCACGTGGTCCCGGTAGGCCGTGATCACGTAGTCGTCGTCGCGCAGGGGGGTGATGCAGCCCGCGGCCACCGCCTCCTGGCCCATGTACAGGTGGCAGAAGCCGCCGATCTTGCCGGTCTGGTAGGCCTCGGCCGCCTTCTCCTCGAAGCGACGGCCGAGCATCATGAGGCGGAGCATGCGTCGAAGCTCGTCCTCGTCCAGCCCGAGGAGATCCACGTCCCCCTCGTCGCCCCTGGTCTCGCCCTTCGTCTCGCTCTTCGTCGCCATCGCGCCTCTCGCTTCGCGTGGAGCGCGCCGCCGGACCCCGCCGGCCGCGTGCCCTCGTTCTCAGCCGGCCGCCGCCGCCTTCAGCCGGAGGTCTTCCACCTGCTCGCGGGCATGGTAGCTGGAACGAACCAGCGGCCCGCTCTCCACGTGCAGGAAGCCCTTCTCCTGCCCGATCCGCTTCCAGGCATCGAACTCGTCGGGCGTGACGTACCGGTCGATCGGAATGTGGTCCTCGGAGGGCCGCAGGTACTGCCCCAGCGTGAGGATCTGGACCCCGGCCTCGAGGGCGTCGTCCATGAACGCGTCGATGTCGTCCTCCCGCTCGCCCAGTCCCAGCATGATGCCCGTCTTGACGAGAACATCGTCGTCCAGGCTCCGGGCCGTCGACAGCACTCCGAGCGAGCGCTCGTAGCGGCCGCCGGGTCGGGCCATCCTGTGGAGGCGGCGCACCGTCTCCATGTTGTGGTTGAAGATGGCCGGCTTAGCCTCGATGACGGTCCGGATGGCCTCCGGGTCTCCGCGGAAGTCGGGCGTGAGCACCTCGACCGAGCAGCCGGGCAGCCGGTCGTGGACCTCCCGGATGAGCTCGGCGAAGATGCGCGCCCCGCCATCGGGCAGGTCGTCGCGGTCCACCGAGGTGATCACGACGTGCCGCAGTCCCATGGCCTCGATGGCCTCCGCCACCCTCCGGGGCTCATCCTCGTCCAGCTCCTCCGGTCGGCCATGTCCGATCGCGCAGTAGGGGCAGTTGCGCGTGCACACGTCCCCCAGGATGAGGAACGTGGCGGTTCCCGTCTCCCAGCACTCGCCGATGTTGGGGCAGTGGGCCTCCTCGCACACCGAGTGCAGGCCCATGCCGCGCATCATGTCCTTGAGGTGCCGGTAGTTGCTGCCGCCCGGAGCCCGGACCCGCATCCACTCGGGCTTGCGGCGCGGCCATTCGTCGGGAGAGGGCGCCGGGCCGGTCCCGTCCGGGACGCTCGCGCCACCTCGAGCAGGGCCGCCGGAGCGGCCGGAGCCAGCCGGCGAGCCGTTCGTCGTATCCAGTACCGTGAGTCGTCGCATGTCGTACCGTCTGCAGTGTCGGACCGGCCGCGAATTCGTCCTTTCGCGGCCGCGGATCGGCCGTTCGCCGAGCCCGGAAACATACCCGGAGCCTTCGCCCCCGTCCACCGATTCGTCCCCGCTCGCGCCACCCGTTGGAGCAACTATCGCACCGGCACGACCCCGGGCCTGCCCGGCGGCGCATCCCTCCCCGTGGGCCTCGCTCGCGGGAAGCGTGACGGATTGCAGGGACCCGCACGGCGTCTTATTGTCCGGACGGAACCTTCAGGGACACGGGGCGGCCGGATCGTCCGCCCTCCCCGGCTCCCACATCGATGACGACGGACGACGATGACATACATCATCACGCAGCCCTGCATCGGCCTGAAGGACGCCTCGTGCGTGGACGTGTGCCCCGTCGACTGCATCTACGAGGGTGTGGACCAGTACTACATCCATCCCGAGGAGTGCATCGACTGCGGAGCGTGCGTGCCCGAGTGCCCGGTCGAGGCCATCTACCCCGACGATGAGGTCCCCGAGCAGTGGAAGGACTTCATCGCCAAAAATTACAAGCACTTCGACGTGCCAGCACCGGCCTGACGGCCGCGCGTCCCGGCGCCGGAAGCACGCGCCTCTCCGGCGCGTAACGGCCCTACCGGCGAAGGGATCCATCATGTCCCGCAGCCTCCGCATCGACCCCCCGACTCTGGCGCGCACGGACCCTGCCGGAGGAGATCGAATCATGAGCTTCCGGCATCGCGTCGCCGCCCTGGCCGTCGTGCTGCTCGCCGCGGCGACCGCGGCCGGCTCCGGCGGAGCGCTGGCGGCGCAGAGCCGCCCGCCCATTCCGCACGCCGGACATCGCTACATCCGCGCGGTGGACCGCGCCGACCGTCACGTCCTCGAGGTCGTGATCGGACCCGTTCGTCTCCCGGCCGGGATGCACCACTATCGCGTACCGACGCAGGTCGTCGACGTCCCGGACGTGGGCTGGATCCGGGGCTTCTCCTGGGAGATCACCGACTCGGCGGGAGCCCACCTGCCCGACCGGCTGCTTCACCACGTGAACCTCATCGACCCCGACCGTCGGCAACTGTTCACACCCATCTCGAGGCGCATCATGGCGGCGGGGCGTGAGACGCGGGCCGCCTCTCTGCCCCCGGTGATCGGCATCCCGACGCATCCGGACATGCGCTTCGTGGTGGCCAGCATGTTCGCCAACTCGTCGAAGGAGAGCTTCGACCGGGCCTACCTCCACATCCGCCTCGAGTACGTGCCGCGGAACGACCCGCTCATTCACCCGCTGTCCGCCTATCCGGTGTACATGGACGTGATGGGGCCGCTCGGGGTGAAGGACTTCGCGGTGCCGCCCGGGCGCACCGAGCACTCCTGGGAGGGGAGCCCGGCCGTGGATGGCCGCATTCTGGGGCTGGGCACCCACATGCACGACTTCGCCACGCGAGCGCGCCTCGAGGACGTGACCACGGGCGACCTCCTGTGGAGCACCCGTCCCTACGCCGGCCCCGACGGCCGCGTGTACAGCGTGCCGACGGCCAACTTCTGGCTCCAGGGCGGGCTCCCGATCCGGCACGACCACATCTACCGGGTCACGGTCACGTACGAGAACCCCCTCGACCACGCCACGCCGCTCGGGGGGATGGGCCTGGTGGCGGGGCTGTACGTTCCGGCGTCGGGGGCGGAGGCGCCGCCTGTCGACCGCAACGACCCCACCTACCGGCAGGACCTGTGGAACACGGTCACGGCGCCCCTGCGCACCCTCGCCGGCATGATGAGCAGCCACGAGACCGAGCAGGCCGGTCCGGCTCCGGCTGACATGTTCTCCGGGCACTACGCCGACGCTGGAGAGACCGGCCCGGTGGCGGGTCCCGAGCCGGGAGCCACGGAGGGCATGCCCGCGGGCGGGCACGACCACTCCGGACACGACCCCTGACCTGGGTCGTCCTCGGCGCCGGTACGGCGGTCCTCTACGCCGCGCAGGGCGCCTGGACGAAGCGGCTCGTCGGACGGGTCGGCCGGGGACCGGCCACCTGGGCCATCTTCGCCTTCGCGCTCCCGGCGCTGTTCGCCTACCTGCTCGTCCGGGGTGTTCCGCCCGTGGACGCGGGCTTCTGGCCCGTGCTGAGCGTCAACGTCGTCCTCGACCTGATCGGCTTCACCCTGTACGTGTCGGCCCTCGAGGCGGGGGAGCTGGGGCTCACCTATCCACTCCTCGCGCTGACCCCGGTGTTCGTGGTCCCGATCGAGTGGCTGGTCCTTTCGGAGCACCCGGGCGCGGAGGGCGTCGCCGGCATCCTGCTCGTCGCGGCCGGCGTCTACCTGCTGGTGTCGCCGGGCTCGGAGACCGGGATCCTGGCTCCCTTCCGGGCCCTGGCCCGCGAGCCCGGCGCACGGCGCATGCTCGCGGTAGCCGCGCTGTGGGCCGTGTCCGGGACCTTCGACCGGGTGGCGGTCCTGCGCAGCTCGCCCGCGTTCTACGGGGTCGCGCTCTCGACCTGCCTGGCGATCGGCTTTCTCCCCTTCGCGCTCCGGCGGGGCCGGGGCGGCGCGCCGGCACGGCTGGGGGACTCGGTGCGGCGCGAACCGGCGGGCCTGGCGCTCCAGGGGCTCCTGTTCGCCGGGATGTTCGTATGCCAGATGGAGGCGCTCCGCCTGGCGCTGGCGGCCTACGTCCTGGCCCTGAAACGGAGCGGCACGCTCCTCACCGTCCTGGCCGGCGCCCTGTTCTTCGGTGAGAAGGGGACCCTGCGGCGGCTGGCCGCGACCCTCTTCCTGCTGGCGGGCGTGGTGCTGGTGAGCCGGGGCTGAGCCCGGCCGTGCCGACGCCGCCTCCAGGACCACCCGTGGAGCGGGCCAGACCGTGATCAAGTTCCACTACCACACGGCGCCCAAAGACGTCCCCCACGCGGACATCGCGAAGGGCGATCCCCTGTGCCACGCCTACAGCGACACGTCGGTGGAGGAGCTGGTCGCATGGGGGCGGGAGCACGGGCTCCGGCCCGAGTGGATCGACCACAACCACACGCTGCCCCACTTCGACCTGCACGGCGAGTCGCTCGAGCTGGCGGGCCCCGGCGTCGGGCGCCGCGAGCTGGTGCGGGACATCCGGGAGTGGAGGAGGCGCCAGGGGAGGGCCACGGCGGGCTGACGCCGTCCGGGAGCGCGACGGAGGTGCCGTGCGGCGGGCTCTACTTGTACAAGTAGAGCACCCGAAGAGCCGACCCCCGGTCGCGTCGATGGGGGCGCCGGCCAACCCGCTCGCCAGCCGGGGCGATCAGTTCGGAAAGTGCATGCTTCGCTCGATCTCCTGGATGCGGGGGTCGTCACGCACGTACGGATAGGCCCCCTGGCAGCGCAGTATCGTGGACTGGGACCATACCCCCTCGAGGGCGCCCCGCTGCACTTCGGCAGCCGCGCGATCGAGCTCACCCGCCGCCGCGAGCGTCTCGGGGAAGGTTCGTTCCCAGCCCGGGGAGTTGGCGTCGAGCCACCGGATGAGGGCTCTCGCCTTCCGGGTGTCGCCGGCGCTGGCCTCGACGTACGCCAGGCCCGCAACGAACCGTGCGGCGCTGTCGTTGC
Organism: Candidatus Humimonas hydrogenitrophica; assembly: GCA_947581615.1. GTDB lineage: Bacteria > Gemmatimonadota > Gemmatimonadetes > Palauibacterales > Palauibacteraceae > Humimonas > Humimonas hydrogenitrophica. The sequence goes on along the minus strand of CANPVD010000101.1, from coordinate 19,817 downwards.
GGGAGATCGCGCCCTCGAGCGACGCGATCGCCTCATCGTACCGGTCCACGTGAGAATAGGCGAAGGCCCTGGCGATACGCCCTTCGTCGCTCTCCGGTCCGGTCCACTCGTGGAGGAGCTCCAACCGGGGGACGGCCTCATCCCAGCGACCGGCACAGGCGTAGGCCTCCGCCTCCTGCGCCTTGAGCAGACGCGACACGGGATCCCGTCTCCCCGCTTCTTCGTACTGCTGGATCGACTCGTCGAAGCGACCCACCGCCAGGAGATAGAGCGCGTACGTCCAGTGGTTGTCCGAGCTCGGCTCCAGCTCGATGGCTCGCCGTATGGCACGTTCCGCTTCCACCCAGTTGTGATCGTAGGCGAAGAGCACGAACCCCAGGGCCGCGAAGCCCTGGGCCCCGGACTCGTCGAGGCTCACGGCCCGAAGTGCCTCCACCCGGGAGCGTTCGAAGTAATACCCGTTCGAGTCGGCCCGTGTGAGGTTGCTGGCCAGCCAGTGGTAGGCCCGCGCCAGCCAGGCGTGTGCCGCGGCCCATCCCGGCTCGATCGTCGCGGCTTCGTCGAAGTCGCGAATCGCCGTCCGGAGGCGCCGCTTCATCTGGTCCTCGCCGGGGACTCCATTGTCCTTCATGCGCCTGAACTCGTACATGCCCCTCAGGAAGGCACGTTCCGCGCGCGGCTGGTGGCCGACCGTCGTCGCCGCTGTCGGCATCGCCGGCCCGGCGCCGCGCTCGGTCCCCGCCGCCGACACGATGCCCGCCGCGATCCGGGAGGGAAGCGCCAGGATCTCGCCCCTCGCCGAGCCGCCGTACCGCCCGCTCCAGAACGGAGTTTCGGAACTTCTCCGGAGCAGCCGTACTTCCACGTGGAGGCTGTCGCCACGCTTCCAGACCGCCCCCTGGACGATGGCGTCGACGCCGAGCTCGCTGGCGATCTGGTCCGGAGGGCGCTGGCTCTCCCTGTACCGCTCCACGGCATCGGTCGAGCTCACCATGAGAGCTCGGCTTCGCGTAAGGTCCTCGATCATCGCCTGGTGGAGCCCCTCCACCACGAAGCGCTGCTCCGGGGCGTGTGTGGAGTCGGCGAGCGGGAGAACGGCGAGCCGCCGAATTTCGGGGAGGTCCGGCCCGCTGGACCTCCCATGCAGGAGGGTGCCGGCCGCGACCAGGGCCGCGGCGGACGCCCCGGCCACGGCCGCCCATCGCCACCGGCGCGCAGACCCCGCCGTCGCGCCCGCTCCGACCCGCCCCTCCTCCCCGAGCAGCGCCCGGAAGGGACCACGGCGCGCGGCCGGGTCGGGGCTCAGAAGCCCCAGGACCAGCTCCTCCAGACCTTCTGGCAGCTCATCCCTGAGCGTCGAGGGAGGCGCGGGCCGATCGTTCCGGATGGCCTCGAGGACGACGGCCGTGTTCCCACCGCCGAACGGCCGCCGGCCGGTGAGCATCTCGTACAGGACGACGCCCAGCGACCACAGGTCGGTCTCGGCCCCCACCGTCCCGCCGCGTGTCTGCTCCGGGGACATGTAGGCCACCGTGCCGAGCCATCGCCCCACCTCGGTGAGCGTGGCATCCCCGAGCTTGGCCAGCCCGAAATCCAGGAGCTTCACCGTCCCACCCTCGGTGATCAGGACGTTCCCGGGCTTGATGTCGCGGTGGACGATGCCGCGTGCGTGGGCGGCCCGCAGCGCGGAGGCGATCTCACGCGTCCACCCGACGGCTTGCCCGATGGTCGGACGTCCCCTCTGCAGGACGCGGTCGAGCGTTTCGCCGCCGTAGTATCCCATGGCGATGAAGACCCTGCCGTCCCGGTCCTCTCCCACTTCGTGCAGGGCGCACACGTGGGGGTGGTCCAGCGCCGCGGCCGCCCTGGCCTCGGCCATGAAGCGCCGGGCGGCTGACTCGTCCCGGCCCAGGTGGCGTGGGAGGAACTTGAGCGCGACCTCCCTGCCCAGCCGGAGGTCCCGCGCCCGATAGACGATGCCCATTCCACCGGCCCCGAGAAGTTGTTCGACTCGGTAGTGACCCACCAGCCGCGGCATCCCGGCCCCCGCATCCGGAGGGCCGACCGGGTCCACGAGCGCGGCGTGCGCGGCCTGCGGAACGAGGGACGTCGCCAGCGCCTCGAAGAACGCCGGCGCCTCCTCCGCGGCATCCAGGAGGGATTCGAGCTCGGCTCGCACGCCGGGATCCTCGGAGCAGGAGGCCACGAAGGCCGCGCGCTCGGCGACCGGAAGGCCGCGCACCCGTTCGAACAGCTCCTCCAGGCTCTCCAGCGGCACTTCGGGCACCCTACTGGCCCTCCGAGTTCCGGAGACGGCTCCGGATGTCCCGGTAGAGCCAGGCCTGAGCCACCGCCCAGCCCCGCTTCACCGTGGCCGGCGAAAGACCCAGCGCCTCCGCCGTGTCCCCGATCGTCATGCCGCCGAAGAATCGGCACTCCACGATGCGCCCGTGGCGCGGATTCGCCTCCTCGAGGCTAGCCAGGGATGCCTCCAGCGCCAGCACGGCCTCCGACCGGCCGCCGGCGACGCTCCGTTCGGGGTCGAGGAGTATCTCGTCCAGCGAGACGGGCCGCCACTCGCCGCCGCGCTTCGCCGCGCCCTGCCGTCGCGCGTAGTCGACCAGCACCTGCCGCATGGCCCGGGACGCGATCGCGAGGAAATGGGCCCGGCTCTCCCAATCGTCGGCACCGGCCCCGGCGAGCTTGATGTAGGTCTCGTGGATAAGCGCGGTGGTGTTGAGGGTCTCCTGACCGTGCCACCTGCGGCGCTGGGCATGGGCGCGGGCACGGAGGTCCCCGTAGACGACCTCGAAGAGCCGGTCGAGAGCCGCCGGGTCTCCGGACCGGGAGGCCTCCATGAGTCTGCCCACCGCGGCCTCGCCGCCGTCGTCCACGCGGACCTGCTCGTCAGGTGAATGAGCCAATTCGGCGTCGCCTTACGTACCCGTCAGTGAGAAGCGAGGCACGCCGCCCCGGCGTCGCTCCCGAGCCTGCGCATGGGGGTGACGACGCGGACCGCCCTCGTTAGGGGACGTGAAAAGTTACGGATTCCCGTGCGCTATGTACAGATTTCCGCGATTCCGTCCCGGGGGCATTCGACCCACCCGGAGCAAGGAGACGATCATGAAGATCCGGCAATGGCACATCGGAGCCCTGGTCCTTGCGGGCGCCGCCGCGGGCGCGCTCGCCGCGTGCAACGACCAGGTCCCGATCCTCGCCACACCCGAGACCAGGGGCGTGACGCTCGACGCCGGCCCGGCGGCCGCCGATCCGCAGCTCGCCCGGCAGCTCAGCGAGCTGAAGCAGTCCACCGCGAAGTACCACGACCTGGACGTGGCGATGGAGGACTACCCGGGCCTGGTCATCATCGAGGGATTGACTTCGCCCGACGGCTGCGTGTCGGACGCGGCGGCGGGTGGCATGGGCTATCACTACGCTGGTGCCGTCGCCCTCGACGACGAGGTCGACTTCCGGACACCGGAGCTTCTGGTCTACGCCCCTGTCGAAGGCGGTCCCCGAACGGATCCGCAGGGAAACCCGCGGGCCCGACTCGCGGCGTTCGATTACTTCATCCCGTACAGCGACACGTGGCCCGATGGCGGGACCGCGCCAACCTCGGAAGACATGGGACTGGCCATCGACCCGCCGATCGACTTCGCGCCCTCACGCTTCGGCGGCTGGATGTTCCACATCTGGCTGTGGGAGCACAACCCGGACGGCATGTTCTCGAACTGGAACTCCGCCGTTCCGCTCTGCGAGGACTCGCCCTACTGAGCTCGTGACGCACGGATCGGCCGCGGAGCGCGCGAGGGGCGGCATGTGCCGCCCCTCCATGCCTTCGCACACCGAGGCGTCCGGGATCGTTCGAGTGTTGGCCCCATCGGCGGAGGCCCAGCGAGCGAGGCCTGTACCCCATGTCAGGAGCCCAGGACCATGACGTCGGACTTCGCCCAGAATCCCGGTCGCGACGGCCGGCCGACGTGGGGTGTGATCGGCCGCGCGGCGGCCTTCCTGCTCCTCTTCCTGGCCGCGTGCTCGGACTCGGGCACGACCGCCCCCGACCGTTCGACTGCCGATCTCGCGGTCGCGGGCCATCCGGGCATCGCGACCAGGGTCCGATCGCTCGCGACCCAGCGCGGCATCACCCCTATGCCGGCACCGCCCCACGTCCGGCCCGCGCTGGCGCGGCTGGGCCGCGCGCTCGCCTTCGACCCGCTTCTGAGCGGCAACCGCGACATCTCCTGCATGACGTGCCACCTGCCGGAGCTGGCCACGGACGACGGTCGTAGCCTCGCGATCGGCCAGGGAGCCACGGGCCTCGGACCGGAGCGCATCCACCCCGAGGGGACCTTCATCCCTCGAAACGCGCCTCCGCTCTTCAACCTGGCGCGGCTCGATCACATGTTCCTGGACGGGCGGGTGGAGGTCGACCGGGCGGGCAAGCTCCACACGCCGGCCGGAAGCCAGCTCACGCGAGCCATGACGCGAGCGCTGAAGTTCGGCGCCGTGTCCGCACAGCCCATGTTCCCGGTGGTGAACCGCTTCGAGATGCGGGGGCAGCCTGGCGAGAATGAGCTCGCGGACGTGCCCGACGGGGACTTCCGGGCCGTGTGGGAGGCCCTCATGGTGCGGCTCGGGAAGATCCCGGAATATCGCCGCATGTTCGAGGCAGCCTATCCGGGCCAGCGCTTCGAGGACATGACGTTCGCGCACGCATCCAACGCCATCGCCGGCTTCCTCGTCGAGGCCTTCAGCTTCGACGATGCGCCATGGGACCGGTTCCTCGAGGGCGACCACGACGTGCTGACGGCCGAGCAGCTCCGGGGGGCGCTGGACTTTATGGAGGCCCCGTGCTCGACCTGCCACAACGGGCCGGTCTTCTCCGACGACCAGTTTCACGACGTGGCGCTCGCCCAGTTCGGACCGGGCGAGGGGAACGGCCCTACGGGCCGGGACGATTTCGGGCGGATGAACGTGACCGGGGATCCGGACGACCTCTACGGGTTCCGGACCTCGCCCCTCCGCAACGTGGAGCTGACCGGCCCATACGGGCACGCCGGGCAGTTCGCGCACCTGGACGACTTCATCGACCACTACAGCCGTAACGCCGACAAGCTTCGCGCCTATTCGGACGCGGACGTCCCCGAGCCTCTCCTCAGGGGGACGCTCGTGGACAACCGCGATGCGGTCATCGCCGCCCGCTCGCCCTTCATCCGGGCGGCGGACTTCGACGCCACGTTCGTGCGGGAGGTGACGGCGTTCATGAGGGCCCTGACCGACGATCGCGCCCGTGACCTTCGGAGAGTGATCCCGGCTGCCGTGCCGAGCGGGCTTCCGGTCCGCAGGTAGGCCGGGGAGGCTGCCGCGCGACCCTCTACTTGTACAAGTAGAGCATCCCGGATCGTGCGTCCTGTCGCCCGCGGGAGGGTGACGGCCGGGGCGGCCTATCCGTGCGGCGCGGAAGCCGGGGCGCCCCCTCAGTACCGGTGCAGCTCCAGGATCCCTTCGGCCAGGTCGTCGACCTGCGGCAGGATGACGTCCTCGAGGCGCGGCGCGTAGGCCACGAAGGTGTCGGTGCCGGTGACGCGGCGCACCGGGCCGTCCAGCCACTCGAACACCTCGTCGGCGATGCGCGCCGAGATCTCCGCGCCCCAGCCCCACGAGCGCGGGTCCTCGTAGGCCACCAGGACCTTGTTCGTGCGCTTCACCGACTCGACGATGGCGTCCATGTCGAGCGGGTTCAGCGTCCGCAGGTCCAGGAGGTCGACGCTCACCGGCGTGCCGTCCTTCTCCAGCTTTTTTAGGGCCTTGCGGGTGCGCTCCACCAGGGCCCCGTAGGTCACGACCGTGAGGTCGGTCCCCTCCTCGACCCGGGCGGCGCGGCCGAAGGGGATCATGAAGTCGGGGCCCGGATAGGCGCTCTTGTTGTAGGTCTGCCGGTACAGGTGCTTGTGCTCCAGGAAGAGCACCGGGTCCTCGCACCGGATGGCGGTGCGCAGCAGGCCGTTCGCGTCCAGCGCGTTCGACGGGCACACCACGTGGAGCCCGGGAATGTGCGTGAACAGCGAGCCGCTGCTCTGCGAGTGGTACATGGCTCCGCCGCCCAGGTAGCCGCCGTAGGTGGTCCGGATCACGGCGGGCGCGGAGAAGTGGCCGTTGGAGCGCCAGCGCATGGTGGCCAGCTCGCTGCGGAGCTGGTTGTAGCCCGGCCAGATGTAGTCGACGAACTGGATCTCGGCCACGGGCTTCATGCCGCGCGTGGCCATGCCCACCGCCCGGCCGATGATGTTGGCCTCGGCCAGCGGGGAGTTGAACACCCGGTCCCCGCCGAAGCGGCGCTGCAGGCCGGCCGTGACCTTGAACACGCCGCCCTTCCCCTTGACCTGGTCCAGCACCTCCTCGCGGCTCGCGTCCGCCACGTCCTCGCCGAACACGACGATGCGCGAATCGCGCTCCATCTCGTCCCGGAGGCACATGTTGAGGAGGTCGACCATGGTGGTCTCGTTCCCCTCGAGCGCCGGCTCCGTGGCGAAGTCGTCCGACCGCGGGTCCACCTCCTCCGAGAACAGGTGCAGGTAGAGCGTGTCGGGCGCGGGCTGCTCGTGCGCCATGGCCTGGTCGGCCGCCTCGGAAACCTCCCGGTCCACCTCCTCCCGCAAAGACTGGAGGTCCTCCTCGGTGGCGTGGCCTTCTCGGACCAGCCACTCCCCGAACGTCTTGATCGGGTCGCGGCGGGCCTCCTCCTCGCGCTCCGCCTCCGTCTTGTACATGTCCTCGCTGTCGGACATGGAATGGCTGTAGGGGCGGATCACGTGCGCGTGGACCAGGGCCGGGCCCTGGCGCTCGCGGCAGTGCGCCGCGGCCTCGAGCATGACGCCGTAGCTCTCGATCGGGTTGGTGCCGTCGACCTCGCGGACCAGGAGATCGGGGAAGCCGGACACGAGCTTCGAGATGCTGGCGCCGGCCGTCTGCACTTCGACCGGGACCGAGATGGCGTAGCCGTTGTCCTCCACCAGGAAGATGACCGGGAGCTTGAGGTTGCAGGCCGTGTTGAGCGCCTCCCAGAACTCGCCCTCGGAGGTCGAGCCCTCGCCGCCGCACACCACCACGAGCTCGCCCTCGGAGCGCGGCATCGCGTCCTGGTCGACGCCGATGGCGTCGGCCCGGACCACGGCTTCGGCGCACCCGACGGCCGTCAGGTACTGGCTCCCGACCGTACTGGAGGAGGTCGGGATGTTGTACTTCCGGTGCCCGAAGTGGGCGGGCATCTCGCGCCCGCCGCTGGCCGGGTCGTCCGCGGCGCCCACCGCCTGCAGGAACATCTCGTAGGGCGTGACGCCGAGCTGCAGGCACAGGGCCCGGTCCCGGTAGTACGGGAACAGCCAGTCCTGGCCGGACCTCATCGCCTTTCCGGCCGCGACGTTGATGGCTTCGTGGCCGGCGCCCGAGATCTGGAAGAAGATCTTCTGCTGGCGCTTCATGGACATTTCCCGGTCGTCCACCCGCCGGGAGGTGACCATGGTCCGGTAGAAGCCGAGGAGGTCCTCGGTCTCCAGGCCGTGCGTGTCCTCGGTCTCTATCTTCGTGCCGATCGCTTCCAAGGGAGTGGCCATCCGCTTCCTTCCTGGTCGCTCGGTCGCGGCCCGTCCGCGCTCCCGCGCCGGCCGGGCGCGGGACGCCTGAGAGTAGCCCCGAAGCCGTCGGAAGGTCCGGTCGCCAGCGACCGTCCCCACCCGCTCGGGGAACGACCAAGATAAGGCCACGGGCGGGGTCGCGACTACCTTCGGAAGAGGGTCTGTTGTCCGTCGCCGGGAGCCGGACTAGCTTCTTCAGCGCCCGGCCGGACAGCCGGGCTCGACCCGCGATCCCACGTCCCCGCCGGGTGTATAGCGGAGCGCGAGGTCTCCGAGGGGCCGTAGCTCAGTCGGGAGAGCGCCTGCTTTGCAAGCAGGAGGTCACCGGTTCGATCCCGGTCGGCTCCACTTCCCACGCTCCTCAGCCCACCCGCCTCCACACCAGCGTCCGCGTGACCGGCTCGCCCGCCGCCGTAGCCGTGTCCAGAGCGATGGTCAGTGTGTCTCCGGTGACCCGCATGGCCCGGGTGAGGACCTGCCCGACGTTCTCCGGCGAGAGCGCACCGTCCAGCCGCTGGGTGACCGTGCCGCGCAGGTCGTCCACCGCGTAGGTGCCGAAGTAGGCGTCGTAGCCCTCGCAGGCGCGGCTGTTGTTGGGGCCCGCCGCGGCCTGCTTCTCCACCACCGTGGTCCGATCCCGTTTCATGAATTGGGCGGCGAAGTGGCCGGTCCGATCGTAGTAGAGAAGGGCCGCCGGGTCCTCACCGAGGGTAGGCTCGGGCCGAGGCTCGCCCGATGGCGTGCGGTCCAGGCGCGAGACGAGCTCCCAGGTGCCCACCAGGTCGGCGGAGAGCGTACCGGAGGTACGCGATAGACGAGCGGGCATGTTCCGCTCCGTGAGAAGAGGGGGATCGAGCTGCCCTGAACCGGCCATCGACTGTACGAGGACGGCCAGGTCGCTCATGGTAGCGCTTCGCGGCGGCCGCGCCAGTGCCTCCCGGCACACTCCGAGCGCGTCGGTGGCACGACCATCGCAAAGGAGGTGGGGTGGTCGAGCGCCGAACCCGGAACGATCCGTGACCGCAACGAGGAGACGCCGCGATGACCGCCCCTAAGATCTTGATCCTCACCGGAGACGCCGCCGAGTCGCTCGAGGTCATGTACCCCTACCAGCGGCTGCTGGAGGAGGGGTACGAGGTGGACATCGCGGCCCCCTCGAAGAAGAAGCTCCACTTCGTCGTGCACGACTTCGAGGCCGGATTCGACACCTACACGGAGAAGCCCGGCTACGCGTGGGACGCGGACGTGGCGTTCGCCGACGTCGACCCGGCCGACTACGCGGCCCTGGTGATCCCGGGAGGCCGGGCGCCCGAATACATCCGGAACGATCCCGACTTCGTCCGCATCGTACGCTACTTCTTCGACGAGGAGAGGCCGGTGGCGCAGATCTGCCACGCGGGCCTCGGCCTGGCCGCGGCGGGCGTGCTCGAGGGCCGGCGCACCGCCGCCTACCCGGCCATCGCCCCGGACGTGGAGAGGGCGGGGGCGGAGTTCGTGGATTCCGCCGCCGTGGTGGATGGGGCCATGGTCTCCGCCCGGGCGTGGCCCGACCACCCGGCCTGGATGCGCGAGTTCATGGGCATCCTGAAGAAGAAGGCGTCGGTCGGATCCGACTGAGGCGGACGGGGCGCAGGCCGACGATCCTATCGATCGCGCGCCCCCGACGGGCTCGCGGTGTCGGTGTAGCGGTGGACGAAGCGGGAGAGACGATACCATGAAGATCGGCATCATCGGCGCGGGACACATCGGCGGAACGCTCACCCGGCGGTTCACGGAGGCGGGTCACGATGTGTGGGTGGCCAACTCCCGGGACCCGGCGACGTTGAGCGACCTGGCCCGGGAGACGGGCGCCCATGCCGTGTGGGCTCGCGAAGCGGCTCGGTCGGGCGAGGTGGTCATCGTCACCATCCCGCAGGCGGCTATCCCCGACCTCCCCGACGACCTGTTCGAGGGGGTCCGCGACGATGTGGTCGTGGTCGACACGGGGAACTATTACCCACGCCAGCGCGACGGGCGCATCGAGGCCATCGAGGAGGGGATGACCGAGAGCCGCTGGGTCTCCGAGCAGCTGGGCCGCCCCGTGGTCAAGGCGTTCAACAACATCTACGCCGCCCACCTTATGTCGCACGGCCGCCCGAAGGAAGACCCCGACCGCATCGCGCTCCCCGTGGCCGGCGACGACGAGTCCGACAAGGCCATCGTCATGAAGCTCATCGACGAGCTCGGCTTCGATTCGGTCGACGCCGGGGGGCTGGACGAGTCCTGGAAGCAGCAGCCGGAGACACCGGTGTACGGATCCGATCTCGACGCGGAGGGCGTGCGCCAGGCGCTCGACGAGGCCAGCCCGGAGCGGAAGCCCGCGTTCACCGCCACGGAGGACAGCCCGGGCAGCCTCGCCGATCCGGTGTGAGATCGTGACGGCGCCGGAGTCGGGCGCCGACCCGGCTGTCCACGTCTTCATCGGCAAGGGAGGCGTGGGCAAGACGACGTGCGCCGCCGCCACGGCCCTCCACTTCGCCGGCCGGGGCGAGCGCGCGCTGGCCATCTCCACCGACCCGACCCCCTCCCTCTCGCACATCTTCGGACTGCCGGGCCACACCCGCGAGGTCCGCCCCGGCCTGGAGATTCTCGAGCTCGGCCTCGAGCAGGTCCGGCGCATGTGGGACGAGCGCTTCGGCCGCGACGTCTACGCGGTGTTCTCGGCCTTCGTGGACGTGGACTACCCGACCTTCGTGGCGTTCATGACCTCGGTGCTTCCGGGCCTCAACGAGGAGTTCATGGTGGACCACATCCGGCGGCTGGCGGAGGAGGGGACCTACCGCCCCATCGTGTGGGACACGGCGCCACTCGGGCAGACGCTGGCCCTCCTCGAGACTCCGGCGCTCCTGGGCGAGCACCTCCGGATGGCGCCGCGGATCTACTCGCGGATCCGCACGTCGGGCGAGGGCCGGGAGTCCATCCTCGAGGTCCTGCGCCGCTGGCAGGGGCTGGCCGAAGCGTGCATGGCCTTCCTCCGGAAACGGGTCCGCTTCACGATGGTGACCATCCCCGAGGCGCTGGCCGTGGATCAGCTCGAGGGGGTGTTCGGGGAGATGCGGTCGCACGGCCTCGGGGTGGACCGCCTGGTCGTGAACAACGTGGTGAAGACGGAGGACTCGGAGTTCCTGCGCCGGAAGGCGGAAGGACAGGGCGTGCAGCTCCGGCGTCTGCGCGAAACGTACGGGGACCTGCCGATCCAGGAGCTCCCGCTCTTCCCCTACGAGCTCCGGGGCATCGAGGGCCTGGAGGAGGCGGCCCGGCTCCTGTACCCGTAGGCCACCGTTCCTCCCGGGCCTTCCGCGCTCCGCGGCCTCTGGGCTCTGGCCTTTCGGGGATCGTGCCCGCCGACCGCTCAGCGGAGAGCCCGGCCGGGACTCCCCGACGCGATCCGGGCGATCAGCGTCTCGGTCTCCTGGTGCAGCAGCGGCGGAAAGAAATGGTAACCCTGTCCGTAGTCGCAGCCCACCGATTCGACCACGGCCCGTTGCTGCTCGGTCTCGACCCCCTCCGCCACGGTTCGGATCCCCAGCTCGCGGCCGAGCGCCACCACGGCCCGGATGATGGCCGCGTTGCGGTGCCCGTCGCGGAGCGGTTCCACGAAGGAGCGGTCGATCTTGAGTCGGTGGACCGGGAAGCGGTGCAGATAGTCCAGCGATGAATACCCTGTCCCGAAGTCATCGATGGAGAGCTGGATGCCGACGCTCCTCAGGCGGTCCAGGGACCGCGACGCCAGCTCCGCGTTCTCCACCAGCACGGTCTCGGTGATCTCCAGGTGCAGGCACTCGGGGGGAAGCTCGAACTCGCGGCACACCTCCGCCACCACCTCCACGAAGTCGCTTCGCGACAGCTGCCGGGCCGACACGTTGACGGCGACCGAAAGCCCATCCAGCTCTCCGTGCCGGCGGCGCCATCCGGCCAGCGTGCGGCATGCTTCGCGGAGGACGAAGGTCCCGAGCGGAACGACCACCGCGGTCTCCTCGGCCACTGGCATGAAGTCGGAGGGCGACAGCAATCCGCGCCGCGGGTGCCTCCAGCGAACCAGGGCCTCTAGACCCGCGACCCTGCCGTCCTCCAGGGACACCAGCGGCTGGTAGTGGAGGAGGAACTCGGCCCGCTCCATGGCGCCCTGGAGCTCTGTCTCCAGCTCGAGGCGGGTCCGCGCCTGCGCGTGCATTGAAGGCGTGAACACGGCGATTCGACCCTTGCCCTGCCCCTTGGCCCGGTACATGGCGGTGTCGGCCTCGCCGACGAGGGCCTCCGCGTCCGTGTCGTGGTCAGTGCCCAGTGTCACTCCCACGCTCACATCCAGCTGGACCCGGTAGCCCTCCACCTCCATGGGAAGCTCGAGGGAATGGAAGATCCGCCGGGCCACGGTGGTGGCGTCCCGCTCGTCTTCCACCTCGTCGAGGAGGACGACGAACTCGTCGCCGCCCCAGCGCGTCACCGTGTCGATGTCGCGGAGGCTGCGCTCCAGGCGACGGGCCGTGCGTCGGAGGACCTCGTTGCCGACCGCGTGCCCCAGGCTGTCGTTGATGAGCTTGAAGCTGTCCAGGTCCAGGAAGAGGATCCCGAACCGGGCCCGGGGCCGGCGCCGCGCCTGCACGACCCGGTGCGAGAGGCGATCCAGGAACAAGCGTCGGTTCGGAAGGCCGGTGAGGTGATCCCTGAACGCCGCGGCACGCAGGTCTCGCGCGTTTCGCCTCGCATACAGCGCCAGGGCGGCGACCAGCACGTCCGAGAAGCTGGTGGCGAGAGCGAGGAGATCGGCCGACGACGGGTCCAGGCCGACGACGGTTCCGCCCCCGAGCACGAACTCCCCGATGAGGACCAGGACGACGCTGGTGAGCACGGCCGGAACGGCGCCCCATGTCCCGTTCCTGTAGGAGAGGATGGCCACGGGCACGAGATGCACGCTCCACAGCCACCCGGTGTCCACGCCGAGGAGCGCGGACAGGGCCGGGTGCGCTGCCGGAAGCAGGTAGACGGCCGTGAGCGACAGGAAGAGGAGCAAACCACCACCCGGTCGAGGGTCCTCCGGGGGTGCGGCCCGCATCCGACGACCGCCCGTGGCGGTCGTCCGCGGGCACGCGGGGACCGAGCGTCCCTAAGGAAACATCGATAACTCGAGAAAGCAAGGGCGCGAACGGCGAACCATTTTGCGGAACATGGTCGAACGAAGAGGTCGGTACGGATCCCGAAGGCGGCTTCGATCAAGGACGGACGTGGGGTCACGCGCCCGATCGTCGGACTCCGTTCCACGAAGAAACGCCTCCCATGGAACCGCGTGTAACCTGTGAAAGACCGTGGCCGGGGAGGAGGACGGTCGCCGTGCCGGGGCCCCCGCCGGGAGACCTGCCGACCGACACCATCGCCAGGCTACTCGACGGCGCCGACGGTCGTGGAGTCACCCATCCGGGCGACGAGCGACTCGACCTCCTGAGGCGGCAGGGGACGGTAGAACAGGTAGCCCTGGGCGAGGTCGCAGCCCAGCTTCTGGACGACCTGCATCTGGCTCGCGTACTCGACGCCCTCCGCCACCGTCCGGATCCCGAGCTCCTGGGCCAGCGCCACGACGGCGCGGATGATGGCTGAATTGCGGGGATCGGCCCCGAGGGCGGCCACGAAGGAGCGGTCGATCTTGAGGCTCTGAACGGGGAACTGGTGCAGGTAGTGCAGTGACGAGTAGCCGGTCCCGAAGTCGTCGATGGAGAGCTGGACGCCCACCTTCCGGAGCTGCTGGAGTGAGCGGGACGCCATCTGGGCGTTCTCCACCAGGGTCGTTTCGGTAATCTCCAGGTTGACCCTCGCCGGGGGCAGGGCGAACTCCCGGCACGTCGCCGCGACGAGGTCCACGAAGTCCCCGCGCGACAGCTGCCGCGGCGACACGTTGATGCCCATGGTCAGGCGCGCGGCCGCCGGAAAGCGCCCGCGCCAGGCCGCCAGGGTCTGGCAGGCCTCCCGGAGCACGAACGTTCCGAGTTGCTCGATGAGGCCCGTGTCCTCGGCCACCTCGATAAAGTGTCCGGGCGCCAGCAGTCCCCGCTTGGGGTGCCTCCATCGCACCAGGGCCTCGAGGCCCTCCACCGCACCATCGGCCAGGGACACGAGCGGCTGGTAGTGCAAGACGAACTCACCACGCTCGAGCGCGTGTCCGAGATCCGTCTCCAGCGCCAGTCGGGTCCGGGCCCGCTCGTGCATGGAGCGGTCGAAGATTTCGATACGTCCCTTGCCCTGCCCCTTGGCCCGGTACATGGCCGTATCGGCCTGTCCGACGAGGCCCTCGGGATCCGGGTCGTGCTCCGAGCCCACCACGATGCCGATGCTCGCCGCGAGCTGCACCCGGTGGCCGTCGACCTCCACCGGAGTCTCGAGCGCGTCGGCGATGCGGTGGGCCACGACCTCGGCCCCGGCGCTGTCGACGACCTCGTCCAGGAGGACCACGAACTCGTCGCCCCCCCAGCGCGTCACGGTGTCCCCCGCCCGGATGCACCGCTCCAGGCGCCGCGCCATGCGCTGCAGCACCTCGTTGCCGGCCGCGTGTCCGAGGCTGTCGTTGATGAGCTTGAAATCGTCCAGGTCCAGGAACAGCACCCCGAACCGCGACCCCACGCGGCGCTGGGCCTGGGCGATGCGGTGAGAGAGACGATCCAGGAACAGTCGGCGGTTCGGGAGCTCGGTGAGGTGGTCCGTAAATGCCGTGTCCCGGAGCCGGTGAGCTTTGCGCCGGGCGTACAGGGTGAGGGCGGCGACCAGCACGTCCGAAAAGCTGGTGGCCAACGCGAGAGTGTCGGCCGTGCCGGGGCCGATTCCCGCGAGCACCGTGGAGGCCAGGACGTACTCCCCGAGGATGACCAGCATGACGCTGATCAGGACGGCCGGCAGCGCGCCCCAGAAGCCATATCGGTAGGCGAGGATGGCGACCGGCACCAGGTGGACGCCCCACAGCCAGCTGGTGTCGACGCCCACCAGCGAGCTCAGGGCCGGATGAGCCACCGGCAGCAGATACACCGCTGTCAGGGCGAGGAACAGGAGCATGGCGCCGACACCTGGACCGGGGTTCTCGGGGACAGCGAGCACGCCGCCTCGTAACGGGAGGCGCCACTCGCTCGCGCGCTCGCCACGGCGAGCGTCCACGAAGCTGCCACGTCCGGCACCACGGAATCAAGAGGGGCCCGCGAGCTTCCGTGATTGGGATGGACCGCCAGGCCCGACTCTCCGGCACTGGCGCCGCACGGTCGGCAGCGGTAGCATATTCAGATACTTGGCAATCTCAGCCACCGCGAGTTCGGCCCCCTGCCCGCCGGAACGACCCTCTCGCCCTTCCCGGCGTGCGACACCCTGCAGAGGTGACCCATGCGAACACGCCTCGCCCTCGCTCTCCTCGCGGCCGCGACCGCGACCCAGCTCGCCTGTGCGCCGACCGACCAGCGGACCGGCAGCTCCCAGTCGGCCATGGCCTCCCCGGCGCCCACGGCGGCGGATACCGCGGCCGTCGAGCACGGCATCGCGGCGTTCGACTCGGCGATGAACGCCGGTGATGTGGACGCCCTCGCGGCCCTGTACACGGCCGACGCGGTCAGCATCCCGCCGGACGTGCCCGCGGTCACGGGCACGGAAGCGATCAAGACTCTGTGGACCGACTTCCTGGCCCAGGGCGACGTGAGGACCCACAACGTGGCCCAGCGCCTGTACATCTCCGGCGACCTCGCGACCGGGTGGGGCACCTACACCGTGGACGTCAAGCCCACCCAGGGCTCGCCGGTGCACGTGACGGGCAACTTCGCCGTGATCTGGCGGAAACAGGCGGACGGCTCGTGGAAGGCCGTCATGAACATCTGGAACCGGGACGCGCCGGCGCCGTCGATGTAGGTCTCTGCGGAGCCCCGACCCTGGGCCCGGGGGCCACTCCGCCGCCCCCGGGGCTTCCATTCCGCTCCCCGCTTCCCACCCGATCCTCGCCGAGTCCGGCGCGGCCCTTGCGGCCTGCCTTCTCCGATCGCCACACCCCGAACACGGACGACAACGGAGGAACACAGATGCCGACGAGATCTTCACGCGCGCAGTGGAGCGGTGACCTGAAGGGCGGCCGCGGAACCATGACGGTCGGAAACGGCGCCTGGGAGGGCCCCTATTCCTTCCGGTCCCGCTTCGAGGAGGGCGAGGGCACCAACCCCGAGGAGCTGCTGGCCGCCGCGCACGCGGGGTGCTTCTCCATGGCCCTCTCCAACATCCTGGCCCAGGCGGGACATCCGCCCGAGTCCGTGCGCACCCGGGCGGACGTGCACCTGGAGCTGGGCGAGGGCGGCCCCTCCATCCCCCGCGTCGACCTTCACCTCGAGGCCGACGTCCCCGGCATCGACGAGGAGGAGTTCCTCGAGCACGCCGAGGCGGCCAAGAAGGGGTGCCCGGTGTCCAAGCTGTTCCGCGCCGACATCAGCCTGGACGCGAAGCTGGTCTAACCTTCGGCCCGAGACTTCCAGGCCTTCAACACCTCCGCCTCGCGCTCGGGCGTGAGGCCGGAGCGCAGGTGGGCCCGCCGCTCGGCGGGCTGCGCCTGGAACCAGGCCAGCGTGTCGCGGGCGGTCTTCGCCAGGGGGAGGAAGGTGAGGCCGGCTCCGATCGCGCGCCGGATGTCGACGCGCGCGAAGCCGGCCGTCTCCCTGGTGTCGGGCACCCACACGGGCATGTCGGACCACGGCTTGACGTCGTGCGCGGCCAGGAAGGCGGCGTCCGCCCAGGTGAACGTGCAGTCGGCGTCCTCGGCCGCGCGGATCCCTTTCAGCAGATCCGCCATGCCGCGCGAGTGGCCCGTGGCGTTGAACGTGCCGCCCGCGTCGTTCTCGACCAGTCGGATCATGAAGCCCGTCAGGTCCCTGGCGTCGATGATCTGGGTCGGGTCCGCGGGGGTTCCCGGAGCCAGGACGTCGCCGCCGCGGTGGACCCGGACCGGCCAGTAGGTGAACCGGTCGGTCGGGTCCCTCGGACCCACGATGAGCCCCGGCCGCACCACGGTGCCCCGGGCGCCGAACACGCGCCGCGTCTCGCGCTCGCACAGCGCCTTCTGGAGGCCGTAAGGGAGCTTCTTGGCGTCCCGGCTCACCCCGGCGCTCTCGTAGGTGAAGGTGGGCGCGTCCTCGTCCATCCCCGGCGTGCTCATGTCCGAGTAGGCGCTGATCGAGGAGACGTACAGGTAGCGGTGCACCGCGTCCTTCAGGAGGGCGGCGCTCGACCGCACCCACTCGATGTTGGACGCCGAGTTGTCGATGCACACGTCCCAGCGCTTCCCCTTCAGCGACTCCAGGCCACCGTTCCGGTCGCCGTGGAGCTGCTCGATGTTCGGGAACAGGCCGGGGTGGGTCTTGCCGCGGTTGAACAGCGTGAGATGGTGCCCACGGGCACGGGCGTAGTCGACCTCGTGCGGGCCGATGAAGCCCGTACCGCCCAGGATGAGGATGCGCAGGGGGCGCGGCGCCGGGCCCGGTCCGGCGCCGGCCTCGGGCTCCGCGTCCAGGGGCCGTCCCCTCCATGCTCCCAGGCCCACGGCCCCCGCCAGGACGGCGGATCGCTTCACGAACTCCCTGCGGCTCGTAGAACGGCTCATCAGATCTCCCGGGCGATGGCGTCGGTCAGGCGGAGTGCACGGTGCGCCCCCGTGTCGAGGAACGCAACGGGGAACCGAGGCGGCTGGTTCCGCCGCCCCGGCCCGACAGCGCGACCAGGTCATCGGCCGTGACGCGGAGGGTTGTGGGACCCCGCCCTGCCTTCAATCGGGGATCCCTCACCCTCATCTGCGCGAAGCGGCTCGACTGGCGGACACGGTCGGTGGAACGCATGATCACCGGGTCCGTGTCCGCGCTCGCGGCGCCGAAACCCTCCCTCCACCCGCTGCGTACGGAAGGCGCGAATCGACCCCGGAACCGAGGTGCCGACATGCCAGTAGACTGGACCGGACTCGCGGGCGTGATCATGGGCACGCTCATCATTCTCATCCCCGTCGCCGGCCTCACCGCCCGGTTCGCGTTCAAGCCGATCGTCGAAGCGATCGCCCACCTCCGGCAGACGCCGCAGGCCAACGATCGCCTCGCGGCGATCGAGTCCCGGCTGGCGCTCCTGGAGACCCAGATGGACAACACGGAGACCGAGCTCGCCCGCCTGTCGGACGAGTCGGAGTTCCGGAGGAAGCTGTCACAGGGCGGGGAGAGCTGAGCGACTCCCCGAGCGCCCGGTATTCCGCCGGCCCGCCCGGGGCGGGCGTCAGCGCGCCAGGTTCACGTTGAGGTACTCGGGCTCCCCGGTGACCTCGCGGCGGACGTACGGGGCGAGCCAGGCCGGCGGCTCGGGTACGACGTCGGCGGCGGGCAGCTCCACTTCCGCCAGCACCAGGTCGCGGTCGCGAAAGCGGTCGACCTCCCACACCAGGCCGCCGTCCGGGATCCGGTAGCGGAGCTTGGAGATGCGCCGGCCCTCGGTCAGGGGCCACAGCGCCTCGAACAGGTCGCGGTCGGCCGCCTCCTCCACCTCGATCCGCTCCACCCCCCGGCCCAGCTTCACCGTCCGCGTGTAGCGCTTCCCGTCGGCGTCCCGGATCCGACGCACCCGCTCTTGCAGCCGCTCGCCCGGGAGCCACCCCTGGTCGATGGCGACAGGCGTCACCACGAGCGCGGCCTCCGGGACACCGGAGAGCAGATACTTCCGCTCGATCTCCACGTTGCGGCGGTCGGTCACGCGGCGCCACCGTGCCGCGGACCGGGGTCCGGCTCGGGCGCCACCTCGATCCGCTCCAGCAGGGCGGCCGGGAGCTCGGTCACCGTCCAGTCCCGCACCCCGTGGCCGCGCGTGACGTGCACCACCTTCATGGCTCCCCGGGCCACCGTGACCGGCTCCGCCCCGCCCAGCCGGTCGAAGCGGACCTCGTAGCCGATCGCCTTCGCCGTCTTCTCGCGCACGACGATGTGGACGGCCAGCTCGTCGTCGTAGCGGACGGGGCTCAGGTAGTCGCAGCTCACCGACACGCGCGGCATGCCCTCCACCCGATCCTCCTCGATCCGGTAGGCGGACGAGCCCAGCGAGCGGTAGAACGCGTGCTCGGCCTCCTCCATGAAGCGGAAGAAGGAGGCGAAGTGCGCCACGCCCGCCGCGTCCGTGTCCGCGAACTCGACGCGCCTCGTGTACGTGAACTCGTGGGCCATGCCGTCTCCTCCCTCTCGCCGCGCGTTCTTCCCGCGCCGGCCCGCGTTTCGGCCTCACCAGGCCACGCCTCCGGCCAGCCGCAGGCCCGCCGTCGTGATCCGGATCCGGTTCCCATCCTCGCCGCTTCGCTCATCCTGACCGAATCTCCGCCAGAACGCGAGCCCCCGCACCCGGATCCGCCCGCCCGGACGTCCGTCGAGTCCGGCGTCGACCTCCTCCTCGGTTCCCCGCCGCCGTTTGCGCCGCGAAACAGGGCGGCATACATTGGCGTCTACGATTGTAGTTGTCAGCGAAACCGTCCAGCCCCACGGCCATCGCTGGGAGCTCACCATGGATCGTCACAAGGAGAGGTCTCGATGTCACGCTACGGGCAACCCATCCCCATCGCTTTCACGGGGATGGCCATGGTCGCCACGCTGCTCGTGAGCGTACCGGCGGCCCCGGCGGCCGCACAGTCGACGAAGGCCGAAGGGAAGATCCTCGCGCAGAGGCTCGTCGAAGCCGCGCAGGCCGAGCACCCTGAAGCCGATGAGATCGGCATCATGGCGAGCACCGGCCACGGGTGCGTCGGAATCGCTTCGACCGACAAGAGCGACATCGGGGAGAAGTGCGAGACCGACGACATCAAGCCCATGCGTACAGGGAAACCATCGGTGGGAAGGGAGGAGGGAGGCTTCGACGTTTCCCTCCCACTGCATGATTCCTCCGGAACGCTCGTCGGTGTCGTGGGAATCGGCTTCAAGTCCGCGCCCGGCCAGACAAAGGCTTCGGTGCTGAAGCAAGCCCGAAACATGGCGTCGGAGATGGAAAAGAGAATTCCGTCGAAAGCGAAGCTCCTCCAGCACTCCAGCTATTACTCCGAGCGCGAAAAAGGTTGACTAGGCTGCGTATTTGACGGTTGGCGCGTGAAAAGCGTGTTGGACGATGTGGCGGGAGCGCTGCCGACTGCGGAGG
>CANPVD010000100.1 GCA_947581615.1 Candidatus Humimonas hydrogenitrophica | reverse complement strand
CATTGTGATCAAGTCCGAGAGGTTGTGTAACTTGCCCTCCGCCGGCTGATGCTCGGTGATCTCAGGCGGCCTGTTCGAGGCCGCCTTGCTCCTGTGCCTCCTTCCATGCCCAGAAGGCGTCCATGGCGAGCCAGCGCCGTCCGGTCGACCAGAGCTCGTGCTGCTCGGCCAGGAGGGCGCCCAGGAGCCGCCAGGGCGAGCGCTCGTCGGGGAAGATCCGGATCACGCGCTCCCTTCGCCGGGCCTCCTGGATGAGCCGCTCGATCATGTTGGTGCTGCGCAGCCGCTGGCGGTACTTCTCGGGCAGGGCGAGGACGGCCGTGGCGTCCTCCAGGCCCGCCTCCAGGGTCTCGAGCGCGCGGTCGGCCTGGCCGCCGAGCTCCTCGCACAGCGCCCGGAAGGCGGCCCGGGCTCCCTCCCGGTCCTCGGCCTTGAAGATCCGGTCCAGGCCCCGGTGCAGGGCGTCGTGTGTGCTCTTGGGGGCCCGATCCACCACGTTCTTTCGGAAGTGCACCTGACAGCGCTGCCAGACCGCGCCCTGGAAGCAGCGCTCCAGGGCCGAGACCAGGCCCTCGTGGGCGTCGGAGACCACGAAGTCCACGCCCGAGAGGCCCCGGCCCCGGAGCCAGCGGAAGGTGTCCAGCCACCCCTCGTGGCTCTCGGAATTGGCGATCCGGATTCCGAGGATCTCCCGGTAGCCCTCTTCGTTCACGCCCACGACGATCAGCACGCTGGTGGGCCGGACGGCCTCCTGGCGGCGGACCTTGATCTGCATCGCATCGACGATCACGAAGGGAAAGGGCCCCTCCAGCGGCCGCTCGTTCCACGCCTCGACCTGGATGTCGAGCCCCTGGGCCAGCTCGCTCACCGTGGAGCGCTTGAACTCCCGCCCGCACAGCTCCCGCGTGATCCGGCCTACCTTCCGCGTGGACACGCCGTTTACGACCATCTCCATCAGCGTCAGCACCAGCGCCTTCTCCGAGCGCTGGTAGCGCTCGAACAGCTCCGTGCGGAAGCGGCCCTCCCGGTCCCGGGGCACCTCCAGCTCCAGCGTCCCCACCCGCGTGGTCAGGCCCCGCCGGTAGTGGCCGTTCCTGCGGCCCCGCCGCTCCGGCGTCCGCTCGTGGGGCCCGGCCCCCAGGTGCTCGGTCAGCTCCGCCTCGAGCACCTGGTTCAGGACCCGCTCCACGAGCGCCGCCAGCCCGTCGTCGCTCTCGAGCAGCCCTTGGACCTCGTCCCGGTCGATGGTAACTTGGATGCCGGCCACCGTTCCTCCCGTTCGGTTGTGAGTTCAGCGCCTACTGCTCTCACCAACCAAGCGGAGGGCGGTGGCCTCTCTACATCAAGGCTCCTCCACCCGCCGGAGCGAAGTTACACAACCTTACGGACTCAACTTCCCAGGCGAGCCTGACGTCGATTCGGAAGTATTCGTGAAACAGGACATCCCTCGCTCCGGCAATCTCCCGCCACGGCACTTCGGGGTGCCGCTGGCGAAGGGACTCGGGGAGGCCCTTGACGGCTTCCCCGATGACCTCGATCCGGCGGGCCACCGCATCCTGCTTCTCGAGGTTGTCCGCGAATTGCTGGTGGGAGATGCCGGCCGTGTAGCGTTCGAGCAGCTCGGCTGCCTCAAGGATGTCCCCGAGAAGGATCCGAGCCGAGCGCGTCACAAGATCGGGACCTGCTGCTCGAGGATACGTTCGCGGAGCTGGGGATGGAGAGAAGCCGGTGTGGCTACGTCAACGTCGCGCTCCAGAAGGTCCTCGAGATCCAGCCGCAGGCCAGCCAGGTCGAGGAGGGTCCGTCCCTCTTCCAGCTCGACGAGGAAGTCCACATCGCTCGCCGGGTGATCCTCCCCGCGGGCTACGGATCCGAACACACTGGCTCGGACGACGCCGCGTTTCCGCATGACGTCGCGCACCTGCTCCCGGAGCTCAGCCACCGCTGGAGTCATACTAGAAATCTAGCCTCGAACGGCGATGGCGCGCCATTTCACATAACGTTCCCGCGGTTGCCGACGCCCGCGAGTTTCAGCGAGCGGGCGTACCGGAGAGCGAGCCGCCGCAGGCGGCGAAGCGGCAGCCGACATGTTAGGCGATTTCGTCTCCGCCGCCGGTTCGAGCTGCCTCGACTTCTCTGGCAGCCCGAGGTTTCTCCAGTAGTCGCTCTAGGAACACGTGCCGTTCGTCCAGATCCTCGAGCCTCTGGCCTAAGCTCTCTAGCTGATCGACGAGCGCCTGGAATTGGTCCCGTGTAGGCAGTTCGGTCGAGTTGGGGCTCGCAATCGATTCATATCTCTTCATGATCCAGCGGACGCCGAGTGCGATCGGGATGCCGAAGATGACGAGAAGGATCAGCAACGGAAATATCTGCATGAGTACCGGCATCACTCTCTCCCGTGCTGAAGGAAACGATGTCGCCTAACGTCCCGGCGGGGCACGGAACCGACGCAGCCGGTTTCCGCGAGGGCGCGGAAGCGCCCGAGCCGTGCCCCGTCCTGTTATGTAACGTGGCACGCCCGGGAGGCAGAAAGATTCCGGCGAGACTAGGCGGAAGCCAGCTTGCGCACGTGGAGAATCTCCCGGCCCTCGACGGGCCGGATGTCGTCTGGGGACAGGGTGAGTACGGCCACCGTGCCGCCCTCGCCCGTGACGAATTCCACCTCGTAGCCGGTTCCGCCCTCGTAGCGATGCACGACCGTTCCCACATCCCCCTTACTCAAGCCGCTCTCAGGCAGGTCGCGTGTCAGCACGACCACGTCCAGGTCCTCAGTCATCTTCTTCTCCCTAGCGGGGATAGGCGGTCACGAACTGCGGGACGACCGATCCCTCCTCTCGGATCCACACAGTTCGGATGGCCGCATGGTCACCGGCTGGCGTCTCGAACTCTCCATCAACAACGTACTTTACCCCGAAACCGGTTCGAACCTCCGAGGTCACGGTGCCTCTGCGAGCCACCTGTTCGAGGGCCGCCACCAGAGACTCTGTCGTGGTGAAGCCGGCTGCCTGGAAGAACCGCGCCTTGAATCGCCCGGTGGGGTGGGTACGCGAGAGCAAGTAGCCTTCGACCTTCTCTCGCGGCACGTAGGCTTCGTGACCACCGGGCAGCCTCAATGCCTCTCCTCCATGTGATCACTCGTCATTGCCATGTGACATGACGTCCTCGCGGTTGCCGACGCGCGCCAGTTTCAGCGAGCGGGCGTCCCGAAGGGCGAGCCGCCGCAGGCGGCGAAGCGGCAGCCGCCGTGTTAGGCGGAGGGCACCCGCCAGTCGAGCACAGGCTGGCCGGTGACTTCCTCGTAGAGAGAATCGGGACACAGGTCGATCCCACCCGGCCAGGCCACTGTCTGGCTCTCCGGGTCGATCGTGACCTTCCGAAAGGCGGTGGGGTCCTTCCAGGCCTCGAACACTCCTCGGCCGACGAGATCGGAGAGATCGACCTCGCCCTCGGCACCGTCTTCGAACCGTACCCACAGTCGGTAGCCCTGACGGGCTTCTACGTCGACGATCCTCTTCATCGGTGCCTCGCTACTTCAGGGGCTCGATTGAGACCAGCTGCCGGTGCTGGCGCGCCCGGTCCCAATTGTCGGCCAGTTCCGTCTGGTACTAGCTGGCCCACTCTGCCACCAGTCCCAGGGCCCTCGGACTCAATTGCCCGCCGAGAACCGAGAGGTCATCGATGGCGAGCACCACCTCCTCGGAACCATACCGGGCGTGGAAGTGAGGCACGCCATGCTCCCGAAAGTACATGTAGATCGAGATCCCGAAGAACTCGCTGATCTTGGGCACGCGCGCCAAGCCTCCACGGTGGCCATGATCGGTCCTACCCCATCATGGGCTTGTGGGGTGCCTCTCGCCTAACGTCCGGTGGGTAGCGAACCTGCGGGCCGCTGGCCTTCTCCTGACTGATATATGCTACATGGCCCGCCGTCCCTGACTGTTTCAACCAGCATTCCGCAGGTTGAAGCGAGCGCGCCTCGGCGCGCGAGCCGCCCCCCGTCCTGTCATCGGACTTGACTTTCCCCGTTCGGGTCAGAGGAGGCGCGTGAACTCCTCCACGGTGAAGCCTGCGTGACGAATGATGGCCCGGAGCGTGCCCCGCGCCACTTCCTTGTGATTAGGTACGACAATGCGGCGGAAGGGAGGAGTCGTCTCGCGGAGGATCATGTGGCTCCCTCGCTGGCGATCCAGCTCGTAACCGATCGTGCCGAGTGCCTTCACGACCTCGCAACCGGATACGACGGGTAGCCGCGCCAACCTAGACCTCGACGATCTCCTCAGTCACCGGAGGCGGGACCGGCTCTCCGTGTTCCTCGAGGCTCTCGAGGTAGAGGGCGATGGCCTCTCTGACGTTAGCCAGCGCCTCGCTCCGGGTCGCTCCCTGGGACAAACAACCTGGAAGGGACGGAACTTCGGCGACGAAGACTCCGTCCTCATCCTGCTCAACCAGAACCCTGTACTTCATATGCTCCTCCAGGCGGTCAGCGTTGCGCCAACCACTAATCTATTCCTGCTACCCGACCGGGTCATGTCCGATAACGTCCTTGCGGTTGCCGACGCCCGCGAGTTCCAGCGAGCGGGCGTCCCGCAGGGCGAGCCGCTGCAGGCGGCGAAGCGGCAGCCGTCGTGTTATGTGCCGTGAGGGGTACATACCGGGTTGATCCTTTACAGAACGTACCGGGCTGATGGTTTACAGTTCTCCATGTAAGCTGGGGGCTCCCCGAACCGGGAGACCCCGATGCCGTGGAGGACCGCCACTG
>CANPVD010000099.1 GCA_947581615.1 Candidatus Humimonas hydrogenitrophica | reverse complement strand
TGCGACACGTACAGGCCGGCGTTGGGCAGGTAGATCGTGTCGGGGTCCTTGGGATCCACGAACACGGTGTTGTAGTAGAAGGCCCGCTGCGTGATGTCCATGCTGTTGTTGACCATCTTCCAGGTCCGGCCGGCATCCTCGGACCGGAACAGGCCGCCCGCCTGACCCTTGTAGCTCGCCTGGATCAGCGCGTACACCACGTAGGGACGGCTCGGCGCCACCGCGAGGCCGACCTTTCCGAAGATGCCGCTCGGCAGGCCCGGGCGGTGCGAGATGTTGGTCCAGGTCGCCCCGCCGTCGGTCGTCTCGTAGATGCCGCTGCCCGGCCCGCCGCTCGAGAACGTCCAGTGCCTCCGGGACATCTGCCACATCGCCGCGTACAGCACGTGCGGATTGCTTGGATCGATCGCCAGGCTGATGGCGCCGGTGCTGTCGTTCACGAACAGGATCTTGTTCCAGGTCTTCCCGCCGTCGGTGGTCTTGAACACCCCACGCTCGGGGTTGGGCCCGAACAGGTGGCCCAGCGCCGCCACGTACACGACGTCGGGATCCTGGGGATCCACGACGATCTGGCTGATGATGTGCGTGTCGTCGAGCCCGATGAAGGTCCACGTCGCTCCGCCGTCGACGGACTTGTACATCCCTCCTTCGTCGGTCAGGACCGTGTTCCGGGGGCCGGAGTCGCCGGTGCCCACGTAGATGACGCTCGGGGCCGAGGGCGCGATGGCCATGGCGCCGATGTTGCTGGTCTTGAAGTCCTTGTCGGAGACGTTCTTCCAGGTGTGGCCGTAGTCGTCGGTCTTCCAGACGCCCCCGCCCGCCGTGCCCTGGAAGAAGACGTTGGGCGCGCCGGGAATGCCGGCCACCGTCGTGGCGCGCCCGCCGGTGTAGGGCCCCACGCTCCGCCATTTCAGGGCGCTCGTGAGCTTGCCGGGCGGGACCTGCGCCGCGCTCGCGGCCGGGAAGGCCAGGGGCAGAAGGGCGAGCAGTACGGCGCAGCGTGACTTGAGCATGGCCAGGCACCTCACTCTCGATGCGTTTCCGGATGCGTCGACGACCGGACCCGACATGCGAACGCTTTGCGGACGGCGCAAGCGTCGCGGGGTCCACGGTGCGGGGTCGGGGCGCGCGCGTGTGCATGAAAGTGACAGGCCAGCAATGACTTGGCCGCCACCGTGGGCGCGGTCGGAGATGGAGCGTGGATGGGTCGCGCGAAACCGCCACCGGGCTCTCGGACCAGGACGCCGGCCTCGAACCTAGAGGCGCCAAACCACCGACACCACGGCGTAGTGGAGCCAGGCGAAGGTGTGAACCCGGGTGACGTCGGCGCCGCCTTCCACCATCCGGTAGCCGGCGTGGACGGACCAGTGGGGGCTCAGGTCCCGCCCCAGCTTCAGGGCGACGTCCTCGGCCCGGCCGGGGCCGCCGGCCAGGGCATCCGCGTCCAGCCCCAGCCGCCAGCGGGGCGCGAAGCGCCACTCGCCGGCGACGTGGAGAAGTGGGACGAACCCCAGGTCGGTCTTCTGGCTGGTGGTGCCGGCCTGCTCCAGGCGAATGACCGCGTCCCGGATCTTGGCGGTGAAGCCGATCCAGGCCGTGGTCCTGGCGCCCTGGTGAAGCCGGTAGCGATAGGTGAGCCGGTACGAGTTGAAGGTGTAGGTGGCGTCGGCGGGCCGGCCGGCCGCGTACGTCGCCCCGGCGAAGCTCAGGGGCTGGGTTGGCGTACCGGTGCCCGTGAGGGTGAGGGGCGCCAGCAGGAGCCGGAGCCCGCTTCGGTCGCTGAGGTTCCAGGTCACGTAGATCCGGCCCGCCGGCCACGGCCCCGCGCCGACCAGGTCGTGGAGCGAGAAGCGGGTGGCGGTCCCATCGTTGGGGATCTCGACATTGTTGTAGCTTTGCCAGACGGGCCCGCCCTCCACCTCCACGATCCAGCCGGCTCCCGACCCGGCGGCGGGCTGCTGGGCCGCGAGGGGAGCCGACGCGATCAGGGCCACGGCAACGGAGTAGAGGAGGCGGCGGATCATGCTTCCGGAGCTCCGTAAGGGGGGGCGGAATGAGATCTCGTTCCGATCCCGAGTCTGCACGGGCTGTGCCGGAGGCGGCGCCGACCTACGCTCGCCGGACGATGTCGACCGAGATCTCCACCGCCGGCGACTGCACCGTCACACCCTTCGTCTCGGGCGCCGCCGTGCTGCGACCCGGTCACGGGTGGGTCGCGCGAAACCGACGACGGACGCCCTACGGCGCTTCGATCTCCAGGAGCTCCACCGGGGCGCCATTCTCGACGATGAAGGCGACCCGGATGCCCGGCGAGGGCGAGTTGGGTGGGATGAGGACCTCGCGTCCGGCGAGCGCCGACTCCAGGTCCGGGACCTCGAACGCGACATGGGGGACGGTCCGAACCAGCTCGGGCAGGGGGCTGTCGGCATCGAACCGCATCCACTCGATACCGAACTCGCTCGTCTCGTAGCCGGACACGTGCATGCCCAGCTCCGGCAAGTGCGTCTCGTTCTCGCGCACCGCGTCGGTCGGAATCCCGACGTGGTGATACTTCACGTGAGCATGCGACCGAAGGTGATCCTCCCGTCGCTCAACCGGAAGGCCGCCGCGACGCGGGCCCATTCGGGAAGCCCGTCCATCTGGAAACCCTGTCGGATGCGCGCCCGCACTTCCACTCCCGCGCCGAGCCGGCTCCTCACTCGACGAACCTCGGCCGGAGGGAGCGGAGACCGGGACGGACTCGTGAGCGTGCGTGGGATCACTGGTCGGATCGGCTCATGACCGTGCCGACCACGACGCCCAGACCCAATCCCAGGGCCGGGCCGAGTGAAGCGCCGAAGGCGATGTTGCCCGTGGAGCTGCCGATGATGATGCCCACGGCCGCGCCGATCAGCGCACCGAACACCGCCGCCAGGGGAATGAGCCGTCTGGATCTCTCCTGTGCCATGTCGATCTCCTCGCGAGTGAGGGTCGGAGGGGGGCTGTCGAGGCGCGCAGTGGTGCCGAACCGGCGAGTGGAGTACGGGCCGTGAACGGATTCACCTGCCCGGGCAACGCTCGCCGGCCGAGCTCGACCGTGGCCAGCGACTCTACGCCGACACCTCGCGCCGGAGCACCACGTGGGCCGCCTGGTCGGACGCCGCGAACCGAACGCAGCGGTAGCCCAGGGCCGGCAGGTCGATGCCCTCGAACAGGGGTTCGCCGCCGCCCAGGAGCACCGGCGCGACGGCGAGCTGCAGCTCGTCGATGAGACCGGCGCGAAGGTACTGCCGGATGACGTTGGGCCCGCCGCCCACGCGCACGTCCTTCCCCGCGGCGGCCTCCCGCGCTCGCTCCAGCGCCTCGTGAATGCCGCCCGTGACGAAGTGGAACGTCGTGTCGCCCTGCATCGGAAGGGATGGCCGTGGGTAGTGGGTCAGGATGAACACGGGAACGTGGTAGGGCGGCTCTTCTCCCCACCATCCCTTCCACTCCATGTCCGGCCAGGGGCCGCGAATCGGGCCGAACATGTTCCGCCCCAGGATCCATGCGCCGATGTTCTCGAACCCCCGCGCGGCGAACTCGTCGTCGACTCCCGTCGTGCCATCCTCGGCACCGGAATGAGCCCGTCGGAAGGTGCGGGTCGGAAAGAACCACTCGTGCAGCGCCGGTCCCCCGACACCGAGCGGATGGTCGAGGTCCTGGTTCGGGCCCGCTCCGTAGCCATCCAGGGACACCGAGAAGCTCCCGACGCGGACTCGTGTCATGTGTCCTCCTGCGGCTTCGGCTCCCAGAGCTCGAAGCGGTTCCCCTCCGGATCGACGGCCCAGCCGAAGCGTCCGTAGTCGTACTCTTCGACGCGGTCGTCGACCTCGGCGCCGGCCTCCCGGAGCTGTGCGAGCATCGCGTCGAGGTCGTCGACCCGGTAATTGACCATCGACGTGGAGGTGCCCGCACCAAAGTAATCCGTGTCGGTCGGAAACGCCGACCAGACCGTGGGCTCTCCCGCCGCGCTCGACTCGAAGGCGGCGTAGGTCTGGTCTTGCGGGACCGGGATCCCGAGGTGCTCGCGGTACCACTCCGCCAGGGCCTTCGGGTCCCGGGCCTTGAAGAACACGCCCCCCACTCCACGCACGCGCTCCATGGGCCTCCTCCAGCTTCTCGGGTTCGTTCGCGGCGACCTGGATTCCGGCGGTCGCCCGAGCTCGATGGGACCCGGGAGCCCGGCGAGCGTGACGTCGAGGACACCGCTAAGCGGTCGCAAACGCTCTCTCACGGCCGGGCCGAGGTCCCTTTCCCGGTGGGCGCACGACCTCGCGCGCTCCAACGACGCCACTGCACACTACCGGGTGCCCCCGGTCCTGTCATACGCCAGTCCGTGTGCCCCGCCGGTCCGGGAACGCACCGCGCCGGAGGATGTTCGCCATGGCCGTCGGCTGGCTCGTGGGTCGCTTGATCGGCCGGTACGAATGGCTGGACGTCCAGCTACGGGACTCCGCCGGGACGGGCGGCCGGCAGGGGACGACCGAACTCGACCTCGGCCTTGAGGTCCACCTGCCCTGACGCCGTGACGATCCGCGGCCGCGCCGACGCCGACCGTTCATCGACGGCCGTGCGCGACCGGTCCTCAGGATCCCGCCCGGTAGCGATAGCCCCCTACCACCTTCTCGAATCCGACGGTGTCACCCAGGGCTACCTCGAGCATCGATGATTCACCTTCCGAGCCGGCCCACGTGAGCGCCATCACTCTCGCGCCCGGCTCGTCGATCACGAAGAGGAGATCGAAGTCCTCGGGGTGGAACTCTCCTCCGTCTCCCACGCGCCATGTGCCATCCTCTGGACGGTTCTCGGCGGCGAAGTCCGCGAACGTGAGCCTGGCGGAATCCGCGAGGACCAGGCTCGCGAGCGCGCTGTCACCTCGCAGCTCGAACCGGGCGGACAGTACGGACGTGCTGCCGCCGACGATGGCGAGGCGGCGGCACGAGACCACGCGGCGCGCCCTGGCCCTGGCGATCCGTGCGCTGTCCGCGGGGTCGCAGTCCGGCTCTCGCACGCTCCGCGGGAGCTCGAGGGCGCCCAGGGGGAGCAGGGACGGCCCGATGAGGAAGCATGTCTCGTCAGGTCGGACTCTCCCCTCTGCTACCTGGAAGAGAGCACCGTGGTCGTGATCGAAGTTCCGCGCGGTGTGGCGACCATCGGAGTGCTCCGATCGCTCGCGCACGCCCACGAACCGGACCTCGACCGTCCTACCCGATGGACAGATCGCTCTCTTCACGGCCTCGGGGTGCGCCAACTCGGAGAAGGCCAACAGCCTGGTGCCCCCGCTGTCGCTGTAGGCGAAGCCGCCGTAGAACGGCTCGGGCGGGTGGTGGGCGTCGCGCGTCGGCGCGAGGGCGGCGTCCGCTGCGGCGTGTGAATCCCCGTGGAGGGGCACGACGGTCGCACCCATGAGGGCGGCCACCGTGATCGCCGCCCGGCGGAGTGTGCGATGGTGCGTCACCATCTCTCGGGCGTCCCGGGCTTCGGCAGCCGGGCGAGCAGCGTCGGACCGCGGCCCGCCCCTTACGGCCCGATCCGCATGCGTCCCAGCAGCCATGGCCCGAGAAGGGTGGTGAGCAGGACCAGGATCCACACGCGGCCGGCGAAGACGTTGTAGTCGTGCAGGAGTTTGGCCCACGAATGACCCATCACGAAGTGGCCGAATCCGAATTCGAACGCGATCGTCGCCGCCGTCCATCCGACCCCCAGTCCCAGCAGCGCACCGGGCGCCAGCGTCGGCACGATCCACCGGATCGAGACGGCGATGGCCACCAGAAACAGCGCGACCACCACGAACGTCCCCACGAAGTGGGCCGCATCGGCCCCGACCCTGGGCGAGAGAACCGCTTCTCTGAACGCGGCGCCGGCGAACGCGAGCACCAGGAGCAGGAACCAGACGGCCAATCCACGAAGTATCATCCTGACAGTCATCCTTGATCGCGCGATGTCTCCCGAGGTCCCGGCGGGTGGCGAAGCCGGCGTCGGCTGCTGGTCGATGATCGATGCAGGCGCGCCACCTGGTTGAAGCCGCCGAGCCGGCTCAGCATCGCCGCGTGCATGCGGCCGCGCTCGTCCAGGGACAGCGCCAGGAAGCCGTGGCAAGAGCGCCGGAACAGCGCGGCCGACTCGTCGGTGGCCGTGAGCTCCGCGGTGTGGTGGACGTGGATTCCGAGCGAGCGCTCGGCCTCGGACGCCTTTGCGATGCTACTTGTGGACCCCGTAGCGAATCTCGTCGGCCGAGCCGAGCCGGAGGCACTCGCCGGAAACCGCGCCGCCGCCTATCCCACCGTGTCGTAGAAGCGCAGGGCCCAGGACAGCTGCTGGACCACGTTGGCCACACCGAAGGCCGCGTGAAACGGCTCGTTCTCGGTTCGCATCGCGACGACACAGAGGGCGATCTTGACGACTCGGACCACGATGTACTCGGGCCCCAGGCTGGCGAAGTAGGCTCCGCCTTTCAGGAGCGTGTCGCCGACGTCGATCAGCTGAAACACGATGAAGAGTCCGAAGAACCAGGCCCGGCGCGAGTAGAAGTAGTCCCTGAACCCATCGTAGCGGTCGAGCCTGGGCGGAAAGAGCATCGCACAGAGAAGGTACAGGGCGACCGCGAACAGGACGACGAACACGTAGACCGGGAAGGTCCACACCTCGAGACGCTCCAGGCGGAACTCCCACCACCACCAGAAGACCGCCGTCATGAACATGTAGAACACCCAGACGAGGTGCACCCAGTAGGGCCGGCCCGCGTCCGGGTCCTGGATGAGACGCGCCGTTCCCTGGAGGAGGTGTGCGATCGCGAGTCCCAGGATGATCGACGTGAGGATCGCGACATACTGGAACATGCTCATCGGCAGAGACCCCCTGTGGCCGTCGCCGGCATGATCGGCATCACACGCCCTGGTGGGGGCGAATCAGCACGAGATACACGAAGATCGACCCGCTCCCGATCAGTCCCGCCAGGAGTCCCAGCAGGTAGGGAACGACCCCCGGGGAATAGGGCCATCCGACCACGTTCCCGCCCTGGGCCAGCGCGGCTCCCGCGCCGATCATGAGGACGATGAGGAGGGACCACGCCGGGGCCGGACGGCCTTCCCGGAGGATGACGCGCCGGCCGGCCACGATCAGGGGCGCGCAGGCCAGGAGTCCGGCGAGCCATATGCCGCTCGACCAGCGCCACAGGCCCGGCTCCTCCATGCCGCCCAGCTCGAGCAGAAAGGGCACGAAGGCGAGCAGGATGACGAAGAACGTCCCGCCGACGAGCATGAGGAAGCGGACGCGGTCCGGGGCCGGGAAGTCCCGCGTTCGGCTGAAGGCCGCGACCACGCCGGAGAAGCCGGCCAGGCCGATGGCGATCTGTGCCATGGCGAGGAGCACCTCTCCGCCCCGGATCACCGCGACTCCCGTGGTTGCGTGTCGTCCGCGGCCGCCATCCCGGCACCGGGGGAGGCCCCGGACTCGACCGAAGCCGTCATCCAGAGCGTTCCCGAGGTCACCCGGTGCGCGGGCGGGGACAGTCCGTCCACGAACGCGCGGAAGGCGGGCGAGTAGAGGTCGGCGCGCTTGGCCCAGTACTCTTTCCACCCCGGCGCGGTGAAGTAGTGGCGCGCCGCCGCGTGCCAGCCGGCCCAGGTGCCATCATCCATGATGCCGGACGCGTGGTAGAGATGAGCGCTTTCGATGAGCTTGCCGAACTGGGTGGCCAGGTGGAGGAAGCGGCTGCTCTCGGACGGGCTGAGCTCGCCTCCGCCCTCGATGCCGATGTTCCAGATCCGGTTGAGCTCGGCGTCCCGGGCCAGGGGTTGGGAGAAGCCCCGGAGGTTGGCCGCCAGGACCTCGCCGCCCGTGACCCGGGCCACACGACTTCCGTGCCGGATCTGGCCGGCCAGGTAGAGCAGGGACAACACCACGGCGCCCGCGGCCACCAGCTGACCGATCGCACCGACCGCAATCCAGTTCATACGCTCACGTGCCAGCGGGTGATGGGGCGCCGACCCGGGCGGTTGCCGGTCCCCCGCATCGGATCGGGTCCGCGGGAGCGTGCCTGCCGGCGCACTGCGGGCGGTCGAAGGGATACTGTTGCCCGGACGGCGGATACGCCAGTGCTAGCGCTCGTGGAAACCCCTGCCCTGCAGGATCCTGGCGCGGCAGTTCTCGATCCTCCGCTCCCGCGTGCTCGGCCGCCTGGCCGCGGAGAAGTGGAGCAGGTAGCTCTTCTTCCGCCCTGGCGTGAGCGCCTGGAAGGCCTTCCGGTAGGCCTCGTCTTCCAGGAGACGCTTCTCGAGCTCGGCCGGCACCTCGTAGTCCGCCACCCGCTTCTTCGGGACCTCGAGTCCCGCTTCCTCGATCGCGATGGCCTCCCGGATGTACGACCTCAGGATCGGGCTCCGCTCGCGCACCTGCCGGGCGGCGGTGAGCTCGACCCGCCGGGAGGCCTGGCTGTGCTCCCCCTGGGATCGGAGGATCCCCTCCGGGTCGTCCAGGAGAGCGCCCTTGAAGAACATCAGGGACAGGTGGGCCTTGAACGGCTGCAGGATGACGATGTTGCCGCCGTGCGCCGTGTAGCAGGGCTTGCCCCACTTGAGCGTCTCGGCGAGGTCGCAGTCCAGGAGCACGTCCCGCAGCGCCCGCATCTCGGCCTTCCACCGGGTGCTCCGCTCGATGAACCGGTCGACTTTCGGGTCTGTGGCGTTCATGGCACGGTCCCGGTGGCTGACGTTCTCTGCATGCGGCCCGGAGGGTGCGCCGCCGTGGTCGGCGGAGCGGCAGCTAGGAGCCGGCCACGATAGGGCCCGCGAGCGTCTCGAGGGCGAGATGCTCCATGATGCCCACGTCCCGCATCCAGGCTCGATACCGCTGTGCGCCGGCCTGGCCGAGCGCCTCCGATTCCCACTCCGCCACGGCGACCGTAGTTGTGGCATCCGCACGCATCAGACGGTAGCGCACGAACCCCGGTTGGGCACGGAAGACGGCTACGCCGTCGGTGTCGATGTGATGAAAGATGCGCTCGGCCTCTTCCGAGTACAGGTCGAGATTCCACCGGGCGATGGACACGCGCAGGTAGTGCGGACTCGTTCGTTCCACGCGGGCGCCTCCGTTCGAAGTTCGGCTTCCCGGCCCTGCTCCTCGTGGCCGCGTCTGCAGAAACAGCCGCCGGTCACCACGTGACCGCCCCGAGCTAGGAGCCCCGGAGGAGGGGCTGCTCAGCCTCCAGGTAGCTGGCGAAACCCGGGGTCACGGCCGCCCTGACCTGCGGCCACATTCGCAGGAGCAGCTCGCTGTCCAGCAGGTGGGTCCACCCCAGGTTCTCCAGCGCGTCCGCGTCGAGAAGGTGCTGCTGGACCTGGAGGTAGACCGTCTCGTACAGGCGGACGTTCGCGACGACGTAGGACCGCAGCAGGTAGGCGTCGGAGGCGCTGAGCTTCGCCCACGTCGCGGCGTCCGCGGTCATCGCGAGCAGGACCAGGTCGTTGAGCTCGCGGTTGTTCGCCCTGTCCATCCAGTTGCCCGCCACCGCGATGCCGAGCTCCTGGTAGGCGGCGGCCCGGGCGGCGATCCGGCTCTGGCGGAGTTCGAGACCGACGAACACGAGCGATGCCACGACGCCGAGGAGGCCGACGGCTTCCCCGACCTGGCGTACCAGTGGTCCGAGCATGGAGTCTCCGGGTCGGAGGATCGGTCCTCGCGTTCCAACCGGTGATGGTAGGGAGTCTACTCCCCTCGACGGCTTCCGGCAGCGCCTCCACGCGCATTCGAGCCTCCGCCGGCGTTCTCCGGGATCGCCGAAGGCCGCCGGACGGGAGCGACCCCTCGTCGGGGGCTACGCGTTGCCGGGGTCAGCGGCCCACCGGTCCAAAGGCCCCGGGGAAGAAGCGGAGCACGAAGGTCCCGGTCACGGCCACCAGCAGTGCGGCGATCGCGGTCAGCCTCTGCACGCTGCGTCGATGGGACGTGGCCGAGAGCACGAGGATCCCGATCATCCCGATCTGGGCCCACCTCAACGGATCCCAGAAGGCCTCCGTCCCGATGAGCCATCCGTCCCACGTCGCCATGGCCTGAAAGACGACCATCAGTGAAATGAACGGCACGCGGACATCCTCGAACGATCCCGAATGCTGTTCCGAGGCACTCACGGGGAGGAGCAGCGTGATCGCGAGGTACAGGACCGCCGGTTCCGTCATCACGAAGAAGAACGCCGGGAAGGTCCAATGCACGTCGCGGAGGTCCCATAGAGCCCACCAGTTGGAGGCTACAAAGAGGAACACCGTGGTGGCCCATACCAGCGGTATCCAGTCTACGCTGATCGATCGTCGATGGCGTACGACCATGGCGACGCCCCGGAGGAGGTGCGTGAGGCCGAGCCCCAGGACGATGGACACCATCACCAGGACGAACCCGAACAGGCTCAAGGGATGGCCTCGGCTTCCGAGCGATGTCGGAGAGCCGCCCGGTGAGGCTGCCTCGATCTCACTTCAGGTGGTACTCCGCCTCGAACGCGGCCACGAATCGAGGGTCGAAGCGGCCGCGGATGCCGTGCCAGAACGCGGCGAACTGCGGGGTCTGGAAGTTGTTGTTGTCGGTGAAGCCGTATCCGACCAGGGAGGACTCCGGAAGCACGCCTTCGTTGACCTGCACGTAGGCGTTTTCGACCATCCGCAGCATGCCCCACATCGCCCACCTCGCCTGGGTGGAGTCGGCCATCGTCAGCGTCCGGGCGGCGAGCGTGTCGCGCTGCCACATCAAGGTCCAGGCCCGGGCCAACGCGGGGTTCTCAGCTATGGAGTAGATGACCTGAGCGTCCCGGTCGGCCAGGCCCTGCCGTATCTGCGTGCGTAGAGCCTGCGTGTTCTGTCGGACCTGCAGCCCTACGAACACGAGCGACGCGATCACGCCCAGCGCAGACAGCAGCCGCGCCACACGAGATTTCGTCGAGGATGGATCGTTCACTGGACGTCCTCCCTGATCGCCGTCAGGAGCGCCGCGTTCGCCTTCCTCACCGGCTGGAACCTGAGTGCCTCCGTCGCTCCGGCCACCCCCAGCCAGATCAGCGCCGCGGTGAACTCCTGATCTCTCGACGCCTCCGCCCACGGCCGCAGCAGCTCGAAGCTCGTGTGGTCCCGCAGGGACCGGGCGCCCGTTGGCACGCTCAGCCTGAAGTAGGGTCGTGTCGCCACTTCGGCATCGGAGAATGTCTTGTCCACCCACTGATACAGGGATTCGACGTATGCCTGCTGCGTCTCGAAGTAGTCCACCACCTGGCGACGCAACGCTCGATCACGGATGAGGCCCAGCTCCGCCGCGTCCCGTAGCCCGACGTACGCCGCGCGCTGCGGCCGATACACGTAGATATGGAAGAGCGGAGCGACGGCCCGCACCGCCGAATCCCCGGCAACGGCCGCCCCACGGTGCCTCGCGACCCAGAGTCCTGCCGAGTCCCATTGTCTCGCCCGCCGATCGATGGCGGCCAGCTCGGCGGAATCGGCCCGCAGGTCGGCGGCCATCTCCTGGAGAGCGAACGACTCCTGCACCCTGTCCTCATGAGCCTGGCGCCAGCTGTTGGCCAGCAGGCCCAGTACGACGCCGGCGAAGATCGCCAGGAACTCCGCCCCGATCTTCTTCCAGTGGGATGAGGTGCTCACCGTGCCGTCCACCCTTTCATTCCGTACCCATCACCGAGTCCACGTGGGCCCGGAACGGCTCTTCCGGGAAGTCCTCTCGAACCTGGACCCACACCCGGGCGGGTCTGCGCTTCGCCGCGACGGCGAAATAGTCGTCCAGATCGGCCCAGGTCGGAGCGTCCAGGATGCCGTCGGCATGGTACAGCCAGGCCGCTTCCCAGGTGTTGAAGAACTCCCTCTCGAAGGTCCGATATCGCAGCCGGTCGGCCTCCGACAGGTCGGCCGATCGCGCCCGCCCGGCCAGGACGATCTTCGCCAGCCCCGGACTCTCGATGAGCAGCTTGTTCGACTCACGGAAGCGCTCGATGAGGACGGCGGCCGCATCGCTGCTGCTCAGGGTGGTCGACCGCCGAAACTGGTAGCCGGCGTACACGAGCGAGACGACAATCGCCAGCGCCGAGACGATCTCGGCGATCGATGCCCAGGTCTGTACTCGATCTCGATCCATGTCGCGCCTCCGATCCGTGGCGACCGCGGGTGCGGGCGTGGCGGGTCATCGGTGCCCTGCTGGCGACCCCACCGAATCACCGTACGCCTCGTCCATTCGGGGGGCTCCCAACTGGATCACGCGGTCCACCTCGTCCTGGAAATCCGTCGAGAACCACGAGCGTCGGGCCACCCAGTAATGCTGCATCCCCGGAAACGCCATAAGGGAGGACATCGTCGCCCGGAGTCCGCTGGCCCCCCAGGCATGGACACCACGCTGCAGGGAGTATTGGTACGCCGCCTCCCATGCCTTCATGGTTCCGTAGATCGACGAGTAGAGTCGGAAGATCTCGTCGGGTTCGAGATCCGAGGGGTCTCTCAATCCCCGGAACATGATGTCCGACAGGGTGTCGCTGATCGACCAGTCCCTGGATATGTCCGTGAGACTGGAGCTCACCTCGTTGTAACGAGACCGCTGCCCTTCGAGGGAGGCGGCCCGTACCTGCGATGCCAGGTACAGGAGGCTCGCGAGGACTCCCAACGCCGCCGCGAGCTCGGCCACCGCCTGTATGGCATTCCAGTTCACGGGCCATACCTCACTCTGTCAGATGAAGCCTCTCACGATCTCGCCTGATCTTCTATGGCGGGGGGATGCCTCTCCGCGCTGTCCAGGATGCCTTCGAATAGATCCTCGGGAACCCCCGGCGGGCAAGGCGCGCGAACGCGCGCCGCCGCGGAGCCGGGAGGGCCTCTCGGCTGCAACGGGGGAGGGTCTGACGCTGGCTGACACTTAGGTATTGACCTAAGTGTTTCGTGGCGGTAGTATCCCTCGGTCGGATCAGAGACTCGAGCATCGGGACGGTGCCACGAATGGCTCACTCCGCAGCCGCAGACGACGTGTTTCGCGCCCTGTCCAACCGAACCCGGCGGGACGTCCTGGAGCGCCTGTCGGCCGGACCGGCCACCGTCAGCGAGCTCGCGTCACCGTTCGACATGGAGCTGCCATCGTTCATGCAGCACCTCTCCGTGCTCGAACGGAGCCGCCTGGTGCGGTCGAAGAAGCGCGGGCGCGTGCGGACCTACGAGATCGCGCCCGAACGGTTCGAGGTGGTCGAGGACTGGCTGGCCGCGCGCCGTCGGCAGTGGGAAGCTCGACTGGACCGGTTCGACCGCTACGTCCAGCAACTCAAGGAGAAGGAGTCCGAATCATGAGCGAGCGACTCGCGTTCGACCCGAAGCTCGACTTCGCCATCGAGCGGTTCGTCGACGCTCCCACGCGCCTCGTCTGGGAAGCGTTGACGAAGCCGGAGCGTCTCAAGGAGTGGTACATGCCCAGGGCCTGGGGGCGCGTGGTGCGAGCCGAAATGGACGTGCGACCGGGCGGCATCTTCAGCATCGACATCGCGACGGCAGA
>CANPVD010000098.1 GCA_947581615.1 Candidatus Humimonas hydrogenitrophica | reverse complement strand
AATACGATCCGGTCCATGAGGAGGCGCGAGAAGATGTCGTAGCTGCGCTCGCCGCGGCTGGAGCGCTCGATCACATAAGGTGCGTAGATCGTCATCTGGCTCGTTCCGTCTCCTGGGAGTCGCGGGATCGTCGGGACGATGGAGTGGTGCTACCCGCCCATCCCGCAGGGTTCCGACCTGGAGCCACGTCTTCCTCTCGGTCCACCGCCCGCCGATCCGGCGGACGCGGGGGCCACTCCACGAGGCTCATCGGATCTCCGAGCGGCGCTTGAGCTCCTCGAACACTTTCTCGACCGCGATCTGGCGCTGCACTCTGTCCAACTGCCTGTCCCGTAATAGCTTGCGCCTGAGATCGTGCGAATCGATCCCCCGGCGCTCCCCCATCTCCGCCAGGCGTGCGTCCAGTTCCTCCTCCGTGGAGTCGTATTCCCCTCCCTCGAGGAGCCGGTCGAGGATCAGCTGTCGGCGGATCTGCCGTTCCGCCGTGGGATAGACCTGCTGCCGCGCCTCGCGGACCCGCACCGGGTCCGCGCCCTCGGGAGCCTCGATGATCCGGTCCAGGTAGCTCTCGACCATGGCGGAAGGAACTTCGAAGGGATTGGCCTCGGCGATGGAGTCGAGGATCCGCTGGCGGAGCGTGTCCTCGGCCTCCTCCTCGGCGTGGTGGCGCACGTCCTCCCGCACGGCGTCGCGCAACGCCTCGAGGCTCTCGAAGTCTCCCACGGACCGGGCGAACGCGTCGTCGACGGCCGGAAGGCCCTTCTGTTTGACGTCCACGAGCTCGATGCGGAGCATCCGGACGTTCCCGGCCATCTCCTCGTCGTCGAAGTCCTCGGGGAAGGCCACCTCGAACTCGCCCGCCTCGCCCGGCGCCAGGGTGCGAATCGCGTCCTCGACCTTGGGAATGGCGCGTCCCTTCCCCAGCTCGAACCGGTAGGAGTGCAGCTCCGCTTCCGCCCCCTCCTCCTCGCCCACCGGCCCGATCCGGACCGACACCATGTCACCCTGTTCGGGCCTGCGCTCGATGGGCTCCCACGCGGCCTGGTCGTCACGGATCCGCTCCAGGATCTGCTCCACGTCCTCGTCGCCGACCTCGACCGGTGGCTGCTCGATCCGGAAGCCCCCGGTCCGCTCCAGCCGGATCTCCGGAACGACCTCGAACTCGGCCAGGAACGAAAGGCTCTCGCCCTCGCGGTACTCGATGTCCGCGATGTCGGGCTCGCCGATCGGGTGGAGGTCGTAATCTTCGATGGCCTCCCGGTAGGAATCCTCGACCAGGCGGCGGATGGTGCGGTCGTCGATGGCCGGACCGAAGCGCTGCTCGACGACCTCGGCCGGGATCTTCCCTGGCCTGAAGCCCTTGAGCCGTACGCTCCGCGCCAGGCGCTCGCGTTCGAGGGTGCGGGTGCTGGCCACGCGCCGCGGGGAGACCGTGATCCTCAGGCGACGGTGCCACGCCTCGCCCTGCTCGATCTCGACCTCCAGGCCTCCGGCCCCGTTCTCGGGCTCTCGATCCTCACTCATCGTGTCGTCGTCGGCTCCTGCCTCGTGCTCCATGGTCTTCCGCCACTTCCCCCGTCCGCATGCGAAAGGGGGGACTCGAACCCCCACGGCCGTGTGGGCCACCAGCTCCTAAGGCTGGCGCGTCTACCGGTTCCGCCACTTTCGCGCGCTGCCGCAGCCTTCGTTCCCGCGTCGACTCCGGTGGCTCCCTCCGGGCCCGTTCCCGGGCACCCGCCGACCCCTAGACGTTAGCCCGATTTGGCAGGGAGGTCCAGCCACGCCGCCGGGTTCGGACATCCCCCGACCCGGTCCGAGACGAGGAGGCCGGAGAGCCCCGAGGGGTCCTCCGGCCTCGCGTCCTCCCCTCGCCGAGGGGGCGGCGACCCAGCTCGGTGCGCCCGTCAGCTCGCGGGGATCTCCACGGTCACGAACAGCTGCTGTGAGGTCTGCGGGCTGAACAGCTTGATGCTGGCCACGTCGCCCGCCTTGAGGGACCTCACGGCCTTGTTGTAGTCGTCCACGTGGTGGATCGCACTGCCGTTGATGTCCTCGATCACCAGGCCGCGAGCCCTTCCTCCGAGCGCCTGGTCGAGCGGCCCGCGCGGACTGTCGTCCGTGACGAGGACGCCCTGCACGCTCTCCGGGACCTTGAGCTGATTGCGCGTCTGCGCGTCGAGCTCGTCCACCTGGATGCCCAGCGGATTGCTCTCGGTCGAGCTCGTGGCCTGCGTGGCCGTCGAGGCGCCGGGCGAAGGAGCCTCGCTGAGGGTGACGTCCACGGTGGAGCGCTCGTGGTTCGCCCGGTGGACGATCTCCAGCTTCACCTTCTGACCCGGCTGGTACTTGCGGAGCCGGGTCTGCAGATCCTGAACGGACTGGACCGGCTCGCCGTTCACCGAAATGATGATGTCGCCCGGCTGAACGCCGGCCTTCCTGGCCGGACTGTCCTCACCGGAGAAGTCCTCGACCTTGGCGCCCCCGATGTGGTCGAGATGGTAGTACTTGGCATCCGCCGGCGTCACGCCCTGGACGAGCACGCCCAGCACCGGCCGCCGGACCTTGCCGTACTTGATGAGGTCGTCGACCACGCTCCGCACCAGGGAGATCGGTACCGCGAAGCCGTAGCCCTGGTAGTAGCCGGTGGCGCTCATGATGGCCGTGTTCATGCCCACGGCCTCGCCCCGGACGTTGACCAGCGGCCCGCCCGAGTTGCCCTGGTTGATGACCGCGTCGGTCTGGATGAAGTCCTCGATGGCGGGGTTGCCGGCCTGCGGACTCCGGTTCCTGAACCGCTGGCCGAGGATGCCGATGGACCGGTTCTTGGCGCTCACGATGCCGGCCGTCACCGTGGTCGGAAGGATTCCGGCGCCGGCGAAGCCGGGGCTTCCGATCGCCAGCACCCAGTCCCCGACGTGCGTGCTGTCGCTGTCGCCCAGCGGCACGGGGTGCAGGTCCTTGGCGTCGATCTTGAGGAGGGCGACATCCGTCGTCGGATCGCGCCCCACGAGCTTGACGTTCCTGAACGTGCGCTGATCGGCCAGCTGGACCGTGATCGTCTGCGCGCCCTCGACCACGTGGTTGTTGGTGACGATGTAGCCGTCCGGGCTGATGACGAAGCCCGATCCGCTCGCTTCCTGGAGGACCGTGTCCGGCGCCTGCGGCTGATCCGGGTTTCCGAAGAAGTCTCGGAACGGATTCGGGATCTGCATGGCCTGGGGGTGCGCCGCCCGCTCCTCGACCTGGATCGTCACCACCCCCGGAGACACCGCCTTGGCCACCGCCGCGAACCCGTCCTGGAAGGTCGTGTTCTGCAGCTCCCTGGCCAGGGCCGGCGGCGTCCCGATCTGGACCTTGACCGGTCCTCCGGTCCCTTCGGCGAAGCTGCGGGGCGTGAGGTCGAAGCCCGCCGCCACGCCCAGTCCCACGCCGAAGGCCACCACGGCCGTGAGCACCACGTTGATCTTGGATCGCAGTCCGTCCTTCATCGCTCTCAATCCCATCTTCAGAAGCCGTCGGGCCGGGCCGTCTGGCCTGGTGCCCGTACTCGCCGTCTATCGTCCGTCTTCGTTTCTTTGGACCTGCGCGCTCCCGGCAACGTTGCCCGCGGGCCGCCGGCCGTGGTCCGCGGTTGCACGAGGCGTACCGCTGTCTTGGCCGGTCGACGAGGGAAGGTACCCGGGACGGGCTCCGCGGCGCCGTCCCAAACGCGGGAGGGCGGCGCGTGGAGCGCCGCCCTCCGCTCGGCGTCGGCCCCGAGGGGCCTCGCTGGACGGACTGCCTCGACGGAGCTCTCGGCCACGGTCGGTCGGGACGCTACTCCTTGTCTTCGACGATCTCGTAGTCGGCCTCCACCACTTCCTCCGGCTC
Organism: Candidatus Humimonas hydrogenitrophica; assembly: GCA_947581615.1. Taxonomy (GTDB): domain Bacteria; phylum Gemmatimonadota; class Gemmatimonadetes; order Palauibacterales; family Palauibacteraceae; genus Humimonas; species Humimonas hydrogenitrophica. The sequence continues at coordinate 18,571 of CANPVD010000098.1, read as the reverse complement.
GCTCTCGGCCGGTTCGGGCCGGGCGCCCTCCGGCCCGCCGTCGGCCCCGGGTTGGGTGCTGGCCCTGGCGTACATCTTCTGCGCCGCCTCCTGCGCGGCCTTCTGGATGGCTTCGGTCGCGGCCGTGATGGCGTCGTGGTCTCCCTCCTTCAGGGCCTTACGGCCACCCTCGAGGGCCGAATCGATCGCCTTCTTGCCGTCCTCGTCAAGCGCCTCCTTCCAGTCCTCCAGGTTCTTCTCGGTCTGGTAGACCAGCGAGTCCAGCTTGTTGCGTGCCTCGACCTCCTGGCGGTGCTTCTCGTCCTCTTCCGCGTGCTCTTCGGCCTCGTTGACCATCCGGTCGATCTCGGAGTCCGACAGGCCGGAGGACGCCTCGATGCGGATCTTCTGCTCCTTGCCGGTCGCCTTGTCCCTGGCGGACACGTGCAGGATGCCGTTGGCGTCGATGTCGAACGTCACCTCGATCTGGGGAACGCCTCGCGGCGCCGGCGGGATCCCGGTGAGCTGGAAGCGGCCGATCGTCTTGTTGTTGGCCGCCATGTCCCGTTCGCCCTGCAGGACGTGGATGTCCACCGTGTTCTGGCTGTCCTCGGCGGTCGAGAACACCTCGCTCTTCTTGGTCGGGATCGTGGTGTTGCGCGGGATGAGCGTGGTCATGACGCCGCCCAGGGTCTCAATGCCCAGGGAGAGAGGCGTCACGTCCAGCAGGAGCACGTCCTTGACCTCGCCGGCCAGCACGCCGCCCTGGATGGCGGCGCCGATCGCCACCACCTCGTCCGGGTTCACGCCCTTGTGCGGGTCCTTCCCGAAGAACTCCTTCACGACCTCCTGGAGCTTCGGGATCCGGGTCGAGCCGCCCACGAGGATGACTTCGTCGATCTCCGAGGGCTTGAGGCCGGCGTCGTCCAGGGCCCGCTTCATCGGCCCGGTGGTCTTCTGGATGAGGTCGTCGACCAGCTGCTCGAACTTGGCGCGGGTGAGCGTCAGGTTGAGGTGCTTGGGCCCGGACTGGTCCGCCGTGATGAACGGCAGGTTGATGTCCGTCTGCATCGTGCTCGACAGCTCGCACTTGGCCTTCTCCGCGGCCTCCTTGAGGCGCTGCAGCGCCATGGGGTCCTTGGAGAGGTCGATCCCCTGGTCCTTCTTGAACTCCTGCACGAGCCAGTCGATGACCCGCTGGTCGAAGTCGTCGCCGCCCAGGTGGGTGTCGCCGTTGGTCGCCTTCACCTCGAACACGCCGTCCCCGAGCTCGAGCACCGAGATGTCGTAGGTGCCGCCGCCCAGGTCGAACACGGCGATCTTCTCGTCCTCCTTCTTGTCCAGCCCGTAGGCCAGCGACGCCGCCGTCGGCTCGTTGATGATCCGCAGCACCTCGAGGCCGGCGATCTTGCCGGCGTCCTTGGTGGCCTGCCGCTGCGCGTCGTTGAAGTAGGCCGGGACCGTGACGACCGCCTGCACGATCTCCTGGCCCAGGTAGTCCTCGGCCGTCGCCTTCATCTTCTGGAGGATCATGGCCGAGATCTCGGGCGGCTGGAAGCTCTTGTCCGCGTTCCCGATCTTGACCTGCACGCGGTCCTCCGAGTCGCACTCGGTCTTGTACGGGACGAGCTTCCGCTCGCCCTCGACCTCCGAGCACTTGCGGCCCATGAAACGCTTGATGGAGGAGACCGTGTTCTCCGGGTTCGTCACGGCCTGGCGCTTGGCGACCTGGCCGACCAGACGCTCGCCGTCCTTGGTCCACGCCACCACGGACGGGGTCGTCCTCGAACCCTCCGCGTTGGGGATGACGACCGGGTCGCCTCCCTCCATGACGGCGACGACGGAGTTCGTCGTGCCCAGATCGATTCCGATCACCTTGGCCATACCAGTCGTCCTCAGGCTCGCGTTGCGGTCACTCTCTCGTCTCGTGCGGTCGTCGGCACCCCGCTCGTCCGGCGTAGCGCGGTCGCCGCGGGTGGCGACGGGTGCAAGCCATATGCCGGTCGACCGGGGGCGGACGGGGGAAATCTCACGACATATTGACACCTGCGGGGCCTCTCCGTGTCAGAACGGCAGGGAGACGCGTGGGGCGGGGGCGCGCCGTGGACCCGTTCCGCTCGTCGGGGGGCGGCGCAGGGGGAAGGTCCCGGAGCGAGCCGAAGCGGAGCACCCTGGATGTACCGTGGCTCGCGGTCTCCGGCGCACCGTAGTCCCGCGGGCCGGAGCGGCGCGGCGGGTGCGAAGCGCAGGCGACCGAAGGACCTTCCCCCCTCGCCGCCCCGCCCGAAGCGCTCCCTGGTGACCGCAGAGGGAGGCCGGACGCGCCGCTGGCTGCACGTTGCGCCCTTCGGTCCCGCCCATCTAAGCTCGTGGCATGTTCCCGCTCAAGGACGACAACCCCACTCTCCTGACGCCCTACGTCACCGTGCTCATCATCGCGGTCAACGTGGCCGTGTGGCTCACCCTGGAGCACGCCGGGAGCGGCTCGGGCTACCTCCGGGCCCTGTGCGAGCACGGCCTCATCCCCGGCCACGTGACCGGGTCGATTCTTCCCGGAACGCAGATCCGGGGTGGCCGGTTCGTGTGCACGGTGGGCGGCGAGGCGTGGTGGTCCGTGTTCACCTCGATGTTCATGCACGGCGGGTGGCTCCACCTCATCATGAACATGTGGTTCCTCTGGGTGTTCGGGAACAACATCGAGGACGCCATGGGGCACGTTCGCTTCGCCGTCTTCTACCTCGTGTGCGGCGTGCTGGCGACGGCGGCCCACGTGGCCTCGGGCCCCGGTAGCCCGGTGCCGACGATCGGGGCCTCGGGCGCGATCAGCGGGGTGATGGGAGCCTACCTGGTCCTCTACCCGCGGGTCCGGGTGAGCACGCTGTTCATCATCTTCATCATCATCCGGATCATCCCGCTCCCCGCCTGGCTGTTGCTCCTGGAGTGGTTCGCCCTGCAGCTGTTCACCGGTGCCGCCGGGGTCGCGGGTGGGGTCGCGGTGTGGGCGCACGTGGGCGGCTTTATCGCGGGCGGGCTCCTCATCCCGCTCTTTCGGAGCGGGAAGCTGCTGGAAGCGAAGAGACGGGCGGGGGCGAACATCGGGAGCCCCCTGTTTTGAGCCCGCGCCGCCTGGCCGACCTGGTCGACCACACCGCCCTGCGGCCGAAGACCACTCCGGCCGACGTAGAGCGGTTGTGCCGGGAGGCGGTCGAGCACGGTTTCGCGGCCGTGTGCGTCAACCCGGTGCACGTTCGCCGGGCCGCGGCGGGCGTCGCCGGGACGCCGGTGGCGGTGGCCACCGTGGTGTCGTTTCCGCTGGGGGCCCACACGCACGAGCAGAAGGCGCGGGAGGCCGTGGAGGGCCTGGACATGGGTGCCACGGAGGTGGACATGGTCGCGCGGCTGGACGCCCTCCGGGGCGGACGCTGGGACGTGCTGGAGCGGGAAGTGGCCGCCGTGGTGCGGGCGGTCGACGGGTCCGCACGGGTCAAGGTGATCCTGGAGACGGCCGCGCTGAAGCCGCACGCGATCCTGCGCGCCGGCCGGGTGGCGGCCGGCGCCGGGGCCGACTTCCTCAAGACCTCGACGGGGTTCCACCCTGCCGGCGGGGCCACGCCGGCCGCGGTGGCGCTCCTCCGGGAGGCCGGGGGGCCCGGGATCGGAGTGAAGGCCTCGGGTGGGATCCGGACCTGCGAGGAGGCGCTCCGAATGGTGGCGGCGGGCGCGACGCGGATCGGAACGTCCCGTGGCCTCGCGCTCGCCCGGTGTGGGGAGCCCCTGCCCGTGCCGCGGGGGGCCTCCCGCGGTCCGACGGACGCGTGACCGCCCGATCCGGGCCGGGTCCCGATCCGGTGGGCGCCGCCACGGCCCACCTGGCCGACCGGCTGGGCGGCCTCGAGCCCCGCCTCGCGCTGGTGCTCGGCTCGGGCCTCGGCGGGCTGGCGGACCGGATCGGGGGGAGCGTCAGGATCGCCTGCTCCGAGATCCCCGGCTGGCCCGTGCCCTCGGTGGAGGGCCACGCCGGCCTGGTGGTGGGAGGCCGGCTCGAAGGGGTTCCCGTTCTGGCCCTGGGCGGGCGCGCGCACCTGTACGAGGGTCATTCGCCGGCTCGCGTGGTGCTGCCCGTCCGGGTCGCAGCCCGTCTCGGGGCGGAGATCCTGTTCGTCACCAATGCCGCCGGGTCCCTCCACCACCGATGGGTCCCCGGCGAGCTGATGCTGATCGCCGACCATCTCAACCTGATGGGCGCGAACCCCCTGGTCGGGCCGCCCCGCGCCGCGGAGAGCCGCTGGACCGACATGGCGGGCTGCTATGACGCGGGGCTCCGCCGGGCGGTCCGGGAGGCGGCCAGGTGCGAGGGACTGCCGCTGAGGGAGGGCGTCTACGCGGGGCTGCGCGGGCCGTCCTACGAGACCCCGGCCGAGATCACCATGCTCTCCCGCCTCGGCGCCGATGCGGTGGGAATGTCCACGGTCCCGGAGGTGCTGACGGCCCGGGCGCTCGGCGTCCGCTGCGTGGGCGTGAGCTGTCTCACGAACCACGCGGCCGGGATCTCGGCGGCCCCCCTGCGGCACGAGGAGGCACTCGAGGCCGGACGCCGCGCGGCCGAGCGCTTCCAGCGGCTGGTGGTCGCCGGGGTGCGACGCATGGCCGCCACCGAGCTGGACGGATGCGGGAACTCGGAGGAGGCGATCGGATGATGTCCGCCGAAGCCGTGAACGGTCTCGAGGGAATCGCGGTGGCGCTCGTGCCGGGAGGGATCGTGCCGCTGCTCCGCCTGCTCCTGCCCGTGCCCGCCAGGCTGTGGGTGGCCTTCATGGTGGTCGGGCTCACCGGTGGCTACCTGCTCGAGGACTGGCTCCTGGCTCCCTAGCCGGCGTCCCCGGGCACCGGCACCCGGTGCTCGAGGGGGCCGGTGCCCGATCCGAGCTCGGGAGCGGCCGCGAGGGCGGCGCGGGTGTAGCGGATGGCACGGTCCACCGCGTCTTCCAAAGGGCGGCCCAGGGCGAGCCCGGCGGCGATCGCGGCCGACAGGGTGCACCCGGTTCCGTGCCCGCCGCGCGTCTCGATTCGAGGGGCCCGCCACTCCCTCCACCGGCCTTCCTGGAGCAGGAGGTCCACCACCACGTCGCCCTTCAGGTGCCCTCCCTTCACGAGGATGGCCGCCCCCGTGGCCTGGGCCAGGTCGGACGCCGCCGACCGCATGGCCTGCACGTCGAGGACCGGCCTCCCGAGCAGGCGCGAGGCCTCGTCGAGGTTGGGCGTGACCAGAGTGGCCAGGGGGAGGAGACGCTCGCGGAGGGCCGCCTCGGCGCCCGCGGCCAGCAGGGAATCGCCGCTGGCCGCCACCATGACCGGGTCGACGACCAGGCTCGGAATCGGCGCCTCCCCGGCGAGGGTGTCCGCGACCGCCTCGATGATGGCGGCCTCGGCGAGCATGCCCGTCTTGGCCGCGGCCGGATGCAGGTCCTCGACCACGGCGAGGATCTGCGCGCGCACCATCTCCGGATCGACGGTCCGGACGCCCCGGACGCCGAGCGTGTTCTGGGCCGTGATCGCCGTGATGGCCGAGGTCCCGAACACGCCGAAGGCCTGGAATGTCTTGAGGTCGGCCTGGATCCCGGCGCCGCCGCCCGAGTCGCTGCCCGCGATGGTCAGCGCGACGGGAGGGGCGCTGGCGCGCCCCGGCCCGGCCGCGGCAAGTTGGGTCGATGTCGCATGCATCGTCACGGTACCTCGCACGTCCCGGTCGGGGTGGACGGATCGCCCCGCGGCTTCCGACCGCAGGAGCATGCCCAGTCGCTCGCAGCTCAAACGATGGCGCGCCCTCGGGCGTCGCAAGGGGCGCGAGGAGCACGGCCTCGCGCTCGCCGAGGGCCCTCGTCTCCTGGAGGAGCTGCTCGATGCGATGGTCCCGGTCCGCGCCGTGCTCTTCACGGAGGAAGCGGCCACCGAGCCCGCCACGGCCGCCCTGCTGGGGCGGGCGCGGGCGGCGGGGGTCGGATGCGAGCGGGTGGGGCCGCGCGAGCTCGAGACCCTGGCCGACACGGTGACGCCACAGGGGATCCTGGCCGTGTTCGAGGCCGCGGCGCGCGGATGGAGCGACCTGCCGGCCGCCGACGTCGTCGTGCTCGACGGGGTGCAGGATCCGGGAAACCTGGGCACGCTGCTGCGAACGGCCGAAGGGCTGGGCGTCGGCGGCGCGGTGGCGGTCGAGGGCACGGTGGACCCCTGGAACCCGAAGGCGGTACGGGCGTCGGCGGGGTCGATCTTCCGCCTGCCCGTGGTGCGGGCTTCGCGCGCCGAAGCCGTGGAGCGGCTGGCGGCCGGCGGCTGGTCGGTGTGGGCGGCGGACGCGGATGGGGAGCCCTTCCGGCGCGGCGACGCGCTTCCCGAGCGGGTCGCCCTCGTCCTCGGCAACGAGGGCAGGGGCGTGTCCCCGGAGCTGCTGGCGGCGTCGGACCGGCGGGTGGCGATCGCCATGGCGGCGGATGTCGAATCGCTCAACGTGGCGGTGGCGGCCGCGATCCTCATGGACCGGATCTTCTCATCCAGGAAGCAGCGGTGCTGAACGTCCTGTGCGTGGCCTACGCGGCTCTCCTCGGGGCCGCGGTGGGCTCCTTCCTGAACGTGTGCATTGCCCGGCTTCCGGCCGGCGAGTCGGTCGTCACCCCCCGCTCCCGCTGTCCCAACTGCGCCAGCCAGATCCGGTGGTTCGACAACCTCCCGGTGCTCAGCTACGTGTGGCTCGGCGGTCGTTGCCGGGACTGCGGCGAGCGCATCTCCATCGTGTATCCGCTCGTGGAGCTCGCGGGCGCGCTCATCTGGGGTGGAGCCGCGCTCCTGTATGGACCGGAGTGGAAGGCTCTTCAGGCCGGCGTGTTCGTGAGCCTGCTCCTGGCCATCGCTCTCATCGACGCGCGCCACTACCTGATTCCCGACGTCCTCAGCCTGGGGGGTCTGGGGGCGGGCCTCGCCCTGTCCCTGCTGCCCGGGCCGCCCACCCCGCTGACCTCGGTGGCGGGGGCGGCCACCGGGTTCCTGGCTCTGTTCGTGGTAGGGTGGCTGGGAGAGAAGGCGCTCCGCCGTCCGGCCATGGGCGCGGGGGACGTCAAGATGATGGCCATGGTGGGAGCCTTTCTGGGCCCGACCGGCGCCCTGCTCACCATCTTCCTCGGCGCCCTCCTCGGTTCCGTGATCTTCGGGCCCATCAGCCTGAAGACAAAGCGGCTGGTGCCCTTCGGGGTGTTCCTGGCCCTGGGCGCCACCGTCGCGCTCGTGGCGGGGCAGGCCCTGATCGGCGCCTATCTGCGCCTGGTGGGGCTGGGGTAGGCTCCGCCCGAGCCCCGGCGCTCAGGCCCGGTCGAACCTGGCCACCGAGAACGTACGCCAGTCCGGCCCGGCGTCGCCGCCGGCCAGCTGGGCTGCCAGGATGGCCCCGGCCGCCGGCCCGAGAAGAATGCCGTTGCGGCCATATCCGGTCGCGTAATACAGACCTTCCAGGGCCGGATCCGGCCCGAGGATCGGGGCTCCGTCGGCCGACAGGGGCCGCAGCCCGGCCCAGCGCTCCACCGGCTCGAGCCCGGCCGCGGCCGGCACGAGGCTGGCGGCACCGGAGCGGATCCGGGCCTCGCCCGCGGGGGTGACCGAGGCATCGAAGCCGGTCTCCTCCATCGTGCTTCCCGCCAGCACGGTTCCGTCGATGCGCGGCACCATGTACACCCCGTCCCGGCGCGCCACCAGTCGGGACAGGACCGGCGCGGCGCTGGGCGCGTAACGCAGCATCTGGCCGCGCACCGGGCGCACGGGCAGGGCGCGGGGCAGGCCGTCCACTCGGCCGGACCAGGCCCCCGCCGCCAGGACCAGTCGCCGAGCGCGCACGACGTCGCCGCCCTCCAGCTCCACGCCCCACACGGCTCCGCCCCGCTCGAGGATCCGGATCACCCTGGCGCCGTAACGTACCTCGGCCCCTGATGCCTCGAGGGCGGCCGGAAGGGCCGCGGCGAGCCGCTGCGTGTCCAGGCGTCCCTCGTCCGGCAGCCACAGCCACGCCGCCGCCTCCGGGCTCAGGCCCGGTTGGAGGCGGAGTGCGTCCTCCGGGCCGACGACCTCGGCCGACAGCCCCAGGTCCCGGTGCCCGGCGGCATCGGCCTCCAGCCGCCGGCGCTCCTCCCCGGAGAAGGCGGCGACCAGCATGCCCCGCATCCGAAGCCCGAGCTCCACCCCGGCCAGCTGCTCGACGTGGCGCACGAAGGCGGGATGGCGCTCCCGGCTGGCCACGGCGAGCCGGATCAGGGCCTCGTCGTCCGAGATCTCGTACTGGGGCGCCAGCATTCCGGCCGAGGCCCCCGTGGCGACCCGCTCCGGGGGCGCGCCGCGGTCGTGCCGCGCCTCCAGCACGAGCACGGGCCGCCCCCGCTCAACAAGCTCGAGCGCCACCGCGGCTCCGGCGATGCCCGCGCCGACCACCAGGACCCCGTCCTCGATCACCCTGGCATCCTCCGCTCAGTCGGCCGGGCGCGCGTCCACCGTCGAGCGTCCGCCGCGCTCGGTCCGGCGGGTTCCGGCGCGGACCAGCCGCACGCGAGTCACCTGCGTGCCGGTGCTGCCCAGCACCTCCATCCTCAGGCCCTGGCGCTCGACCGTCTCGTGAGGCCGGGGCACCCGTCCGAGCTCCTCGAGCAGGTAACCGTTCAGCGACCGGTGCCCGGCCACGGGCAGCTCGGTGCCGAACACGTCGTTGATGTCGCGCAGGTCCGTCGAGCCGTCCACCAGCGCCTCGTCACGGTTGATCCGGACGATCGTCTCCTCGGGCACGTCCACCTCGTCCACGATCTCGCCCACCAGCTCCTCGAGGATGTCCTCGAGGGTGACGAGCCCGTCCGTGCCGCCGTACTCGTCGATGACGATCCCCATGTGCACGCGCCGCGCCTGGAACTCCCGCAACAGCTCCACCAGCGTGACGCTGCCGGGCACGAAAAAGGGCTCGCGGGCCAGATCGGCCACGGGGGTGGCACCGCGGCCCTCGACCAGGGCCTCGAACGCGTCGCGCAGGTAGAGGATGCCCGTGACGTCGTCCAGGGAATCATCGTAGATCGGGATCCGGCTGTACGGGACTTTTCCCAGCTCCGGCGCCAGGTCATTCACCGTTCGGTCGTCGGGCCACGCGAAGATGTCCACGCGCGGGGTCATGACCTCCCACGCCCGCGTCGTGTCCATGAGGAAGGCCCGCTCGATGAGCTGGCGCTCGTGCTCCTCGATCGCCCCGGCCAGGTGGCCCATCTGCGTCAGCCGGCGGATCTCCATCTCCGTGACGCCCGGCGCGCTGCGGCCCGCCCCGCGCGGGACGAACATCCGCGTGAGCCGCTCCAACGGAATCACCAGGAAGAAGAGGGCGCGGGAGAGCCCGAGGACGATCGGCGCCGCGAAGAGCGAGAAGGGCACCGCGTGCGAAGAGGCGAAGCTCTTGGGCGTGATCTCGCCGAAGAACAGGACCAGGAGCGTCACGGCTCCCGTGGCCACCCCGACGCCGGCCGAGCCGAAGGCGCGGGTGGCCTCGAAGGTGGCGATGGAGGCGGCCGCGATGTTGACGACGTTGTTGCCGATGAGGATCGTGATCAGGAGCCGGTCGGGCTGCGAGCGCAGCTCGGCCAGGGCGCCCGAGCCCCTGCGGCCCTCGTCGGCGAGTGCGCGCGCCCTGGCCTGCGGGATCGAGAACAGGGCGATCTCGGAGCCCGAGAAAAACGCGGAGAGGAGGAGGAGGACGAGGAGCGTCACGGCTTCGATCACGCCGGTCGTCCGCGGCGTCGTCTCGGAACGTCGTCGCTTCGATCCCCTTCGGGCGATGTGGCGCTCGACTCGCCCATCGCTCGGCTGCTCCCGGCTGGGTGCGAGTGAGATGGCGCCCGCCCTGGAACGAAGGTGAAGGTGGCGGACGGGGCTTTCGGCACGGAATCAAGCTAGATTCGGGGCGACCGGAGCGTCAAGCCGGAGCGGGCTTGCGTAATTTTTCACAAGCGGGTATCATCGCCGCGGCTTTCGGCCGGCGCACAGGAGGCGTGCATGGCCCCGGATTCACGTGACGGGCCCTCCCGCGGCGAGAAGGAGCCCGGTGTGGACGGCACGCCCGGGGGTCCGCTGGTCGAGATGGCGCGCTATGCCGGCCACGGCATCACCCTGGCGCTCGCCACGGCTGCTTTCGCACTTCTGGGACGGTGGGCGGACGCCCGGCTATCGACGGCGCCGCTATTCGTCATTCTCGGCGCCATTCTGGGCTTCGCCGGTGGATTCTACCACATGATCCGCGACCTTCTGCCCGGGGGGCTCGGGACCGGTCCGAAGAACGGCGATGACCGGGAGGGAGGCGGTCACGACCGCGGCCCCTCGCCGTGAGCCCGGGAGCCCGAAACGCCTACCTCGCCTGCACCGCGCTGCTGGTGGTCGTCGGCACGGGCGTGACCTCGGCCGCGGGCGGACCCGTCGGGGAGACGGCGCTCGGCGCCGGGTCGGCGTGGGGGGCGCAGGCCTGGGCGACCTGGCTCCTGGCGGGATCGCTATCCCGGGGTGAGGGCATCACGGGACGCTGGGCGCTGGGGCTGGGATTGCGCCTGGCCGGCGTGGGAGCGGTCCTGGTCGTGGCGCCGCCCCTGGGCGCGGACCGCAGGCACGCGGCAGTGGCGTACGGCGCGGCGATGGTGGTGTTCTTGCTCGCCGAAGCCGCGTGGCTGTGGTGGACGTCGAGCCGGATCGCATAGATCAACGGAGATGGACTCTCGGTGGTCATGAAGGAGCTACTGAACAGCTTGCCGCGGGCCTCGCTGGCCCTCGCGGCCCGCATCCAGGAAACGGCGGCGCACGCCGGTCTGGCCGACACGGCCGCGGCGGCCTCGTCCGGCGGCTCCAAGCTCACGACGGCCGACCTCATCCATCACCTGACCAACGCGCCCTCGATCGAGTTCGGACCGCTCGGGACGCTGGACCTGAGCGGCCTGCAGTTTCCGCCGATCCACGTCCTGGGCATCACGATCGACCTGTCGGTCACCAAGCACGTCGTCTTCCTGTTCGTCGCCACGATCCTCACGATCCTGACGATGTGGCTGGCCGGCCGGCAGGCCCGCCGCCCGAGTCAGGGCGAGACGGCCCCGGGCGGCCTCCTCAACGTCATGGAGGCGTTCTACCTGTTCCTGCGCGACGACGTGGCGATGGCCAACATCGGGCGCGGGGGCGAGGTCTACGTGCCCTACGTGGTGACGCTGTTCTTCTTCATCCTGTACGCGAACCTGCTCGGGCTGCTCCCTTGGGGGGCCAGCGCCACGGCGAACATCTCCGTGACCGGCGCCCTGGCGATCACCTCGCTGTTCGTGATCGAGATCTCGGGCTACCGGTCGCTGGGCCCGAAGGGGTACCTGCGGACGATCTTCGCCATCCCCCAGGGCCTGAACCCGATCATGACCGGGGTCATGTTCATCGTGATGCCGCCGGTCGAGCTCCTCAGCAAGCTCACGAGGATCTTCGCGCTGGCCGTGCGACTCTTCGCCAACATGGCGTCGGGGCACTTCGTGATTCTCGCCCTGCTGGGCCTCATATTGACGTACGGGAGTTTCCACGCGGTCACCGGCTACACGGCCATCGTGGGACCGATGGCGCTGAGCCTGTTCGTGATGTTCGTCGAGATCTTCGTGGCGTTCCTGCAGGCCTACATCTTCGCGACGCTGACGGCCGTGTTCATTGGCCTCATTCGGCACGCGCACTGATGAGCCGGGACGCCAGCCAGGGGGGCGCGTGGAGCGTCCCACGTCCGACCCACAGCCACTGAACCACAGGGAGAAATTCGATGCTTCACTTGCTCGCGCTGCTGCAGGGAGCCGCCGGCTCGACCGTCGGCCCCGGCCTCTCGGTCATCGGAGGCGGTCTGGCCGTCATCGGCGCCGGGATCGGGATCGGGCTGATCGGCGGCCGGATGACCGAGGCCATCGCCCGCCAGCCGGAGTCGTACACCCAGATCCAGACGGCCGCGATCATCCTCGCGGCGCTGGTCGAGGGCGTCGCGTTCTTCGCGCTGGTGATCGCGGGCTTCATCAAGTGACCTCGCTCCGGTCCACCCTGCTGGCGGTCGGCGCCCTGGCGCTGCCGGCGGCGCTCCAGGCGCAGGAGGGCGCGCACGAGGGCGGGTCCGGCATCTTCTCCGTCGATGTCGGGCTCTCGGTGTGGACGTGGGTCCTGTTCCTGATCACGCTCGGCGTCCTGGTCTGGAAGGTGTTTCCGGCCATCGCGGGAGGCCTCGAGGAGCGCCAGCGCAAGATCCAGGACGCCATCGACGAGGCGGCCGAGGACCGTGAGGAAGCGCGCCGCCTCCTGGAGCGCCATCGGCGCGAGCTGGCCGAGGCGCGCAAGGAGGCCCAGGACATCCTGGCCGAAGGGCGCGAGGCGGGCGAGCGACTGCGCGAGGAGATCCTCGCCGAGGCGCGCGAGGAGCAGGGCAAGCTGCTCGAGCGCACGCGCAAGGAGATGGAGCGCGAGCGCGAGCGCCTCGTGTCGGAGGTTCGGCGGGAGGCCGTCGACGTGGCGATCGCGGCCGCCGAGCGCCTGCTGCGCGAGCGGCTGGACGGCGAGGACGACCGCCGCCTGGTCGAGGACTACCTGTCGAGCCTGGAGAGCCGTTGAGCCGCTCGCCGGTCGTCGAGACCTACGCCCGCACGCTCCTCGAGCTGGCGGCGCGTGAGGATCAGGCCGACGCCTATGGTCGGCAGCTGGCCGACATCGTGCGGCTCGAAGAGGCCGAAGCGGACGTGCGCCTCTTTCTCGAGACGCCCCGAGTCGGTCTGGAGGAAAAGAAGCGGGCCCTGCGCGTGGCGCTCACGGGGCGCGTCTCCGAGACGTTCCTGCGCTTCCTGTTCGTGGTCCTCGACAAGGGGCGCCAGCGGCTGCTGCCGGAGATCGAGGCCTCCTACCGTGACCTCCTGGACGAGCGGCAGGGCCGGGTCCACGCGTCGGTGACCCTGTCGCGGGAGTCCGACGAGACGCTCCGGGAGGAGATCCGGCGCGGACTGGAGGAGGCCTTCGAGCGTGAGGTGGTTCCGCACTTCCAGGTGGACGAGCGGCTCATCGGGGGCCTGGTCGTGCGGGTCGGGGACCGGGTGATGGACGGATCGGTACGCCGACGGCTGGAGGACATGCGACGACAGCTCGCTGGAGGGCCGGACGGAGACCAGCCGCTGAACACGGGCCGGGCGTGACGTGCGCCCCCCGCGAAGCGTGAACGCAGAGCACACGGGACGACCATGACGACCACCGAGGGCTCGCTTCGGGCGAGCGAGATCAAGAAGGCGCTGATCCAGCAGATCGACCGCTACGAGGACGATCTGCACATGGAGGAGGTCGGCGAGGTTCTCGAGGTGAGCGACGGCGTGGCCCGGATCTGGGGGCTCTCGTCGGCCGTGGCCAACGAGATGCTCGAGATCGAGTCCTCGGAGACGGGGGAATCGGTCACGGCTCTCGCCCTCAACCTCGAGGAGGACAACATCGGCGCGGTCGTCCTGGGCGACTACCTGGTGCTCAAGGAGGGGGATCAGGTGCGCCGCACCGGGCGCGTGCTGGAGGTGCCGACCGGACCGGCCTACCTGGGCAGGGTGGTCAGCGCCCTCGGCGAGCCACGGGACGGAAAGGGTCCGATCGAGGCGGCGCGCAGCATGAAGGTGGACCGCAAGGCGCCCGGGATCGTGTTCCGGCAGCCGGTCAAGGAACCGCTGCAGACGGGCCTCAAGGCCATCGACTCGATGATCCCGATCGGTCGGGGTCAGCGGGAGCTCATCATCGGCGACCGTCGTACCGGAAAGACCGCGATCGCGGTCGACACGATCATCAATCAGCGCGACACCGACGTGATCTGCGTGTACGTGGCCATCGGCCAGAAGGCGTCCACGGTGGCGTCGGTGGTGGAGCGCCTGGAGCGCGAAGGTGCGATGGAGTACACGGTCATCGTCGCCGCCAACGCCTCCGAGCCCGCGACGATGCAGTACATCGCCCCCTACTCGGGTTGCGCGATCGCCGAGTACTTCATGTACGAGGAGGGGCGGCACACCCTGGTCGTGTACGACGACCTCTCCAAGCAGGCGGACGCGTACCGCGAGCTCTCCCTGATCCTCCGGCGTCCCCCGGGCCGGGAGGCGTACCCGGGCGACATCTTCTACCTGCACAGCCGCCTCCTGGAGCGGGCGGCGAAGATCAGCGAAGACCCGGAGGTAGTGGGGCGGCACGAGGACATCGCGCGGCCCGGCGGCTCGCTCACCGCCCTGCCGATCATCCAGACCCAGGCCGGGGACGTGTCGGCGTACATCCCGACCAACGTGATCTCGATCACGGACGGGCAGATCTACCTGGAGACCGACCTGTTCTACTCGGGGGTCCGGCCGGCCGTGAACGTGGGGATCTCGGTCTCCCGGGTGGGCGGAAACGCACAGATCAAGGCCATGAAGAGCGTGGCCGGCCAGCTCCGGCTCGACCTGGCACAGTACCGCGAGCTCGAGGCGTTCGCGCAGTTCGGCTCGGAGCTCGACCCGGCCACCCAGCGCCAGCTCTCGCGCGGCGAGCGCACCGTGGAGGCGCTCAAGCAGGGCCAGTACGCGCCCATGCCGGTGGAGGAGCAGGTGATGGTGATCTTCGCCGTCACCCGCGGCCACCTGGACGACCTGGGCGTGGCGAGGATCCGCCCGTGGGAGAAGGGCTTCCTGGAGTTCGTGCGTTCCTCTCACCCCGAGATCGGCCAGGCCATCCGCGACAGCGGCAAGCTCTCCGACGAGACCGGCGAGGCTCTCAAGGAGGCCATCGAGCAATATCGACCCATGTTCCGGGAGGCCCGGGGCGGGACGGAGGACTTCGCGCAGGAGGCGGCGAGGGAGATCGAGGCCGAGACGGCCGAGGCGGCCGGCTGAGGGTCGGGGAGCGAGGCGAGGGGCCCGTGCGGATGAGCGGCTGACGCGATGGCCAAGGCGAGAGAGATCAAGCGGCGGATGCGCTCCGTCGAGAGCACGCGCAAGATTACGCGCACCATGGAGATGGTGGCGGCGTCCAAGCTTCGCCGCGCCCAGGAGCGCGTGGTCAAGGCGCGTCCCTACGCCGCGGCCCTCGCCGACGTGATCGAGCGGCTCATCCGGCCCGAGCTCACCGAGCACGAGCCGATCCTGCGGCAACCGGACGAGATCCGGCGCGCGGCGGTCGTGCTGGTGACCAACAACCGCGGCCTGTGCGGCGCGTTCAACACGAACTTGATCCGCCATGCGCGCGACCTTCTCGATCGGCTGCACGCGGACCGGGTCGAGACCGAGTTCCACGTGGTCGGCCGGAAGGGGATCGGCTACTTCCGCTTCCGGGGCGTGGAGCTGGCGGGCACCCGCACGGACATCGGGGACCAGCCGACGGTGGAGGAGGCGCGCTCGCTGGTCCAACCCCTGGTGGATCGGTTCGCGGCGGGCGAGCTGGATGCCGTGTACCTGGTGGCGACCGAGTTCCAGAGCATCGCCACGACCCCGCCCGCAACCCGGAGGTTGCTGCCGGTCACCGTGCCGGAGCGAAGGGTCGGCGGCGGCCCGTGGTTCATCCTCGAGCCCTCCAGCGAGCGGATCCTCTCGGGCCTGCTGCCGCTGTACGTGACCAGCCAGGCGTACCGCTCCCTGGTCGAGAGCGCGGCGGGCTTCTACGCCTCCCAGCGCACGGCCATGAAGAACGCCACGGACAACGCCGAGGAGTTCCTGACCAACCTGCGGCGCAGCTACAACCGGGCGCGGCAGGCCGAGATCACGCAGCAGATCGCCGAGATCATGGGCGGTGCCGAGGCCCTGGCCGAATAGCCACCGCGACGAATCCTACGAAGACGGCAGGACAATGGCTGACGAGCAGAACCAGCAGGAAGGCGGCGGGCGGGACAACATCGGGAAGATCGTCCAGGTCATCGGACCGGTGGTGGACGCGGCCTTCGATCCCGAGGAGATGCCCGAGCTGTACAACGCCCTCGAGGTACAGTGGACGGACGAGGACGGAGAGCCGCGCCGCTTGATCTGCGAGGTCGAGCAGCACATCGGCCGCAACCAGGTCCGCGCCGTGGCCATGGACTCCACGGACGGCCTCGAGCGTGGCATGCCGATCCACGACACGGGCTCCCCGATCACCGTTCCCGTCGGAGAGGCTCCGCTGGGCCGGATCCTCAACGTCCTCGGCGAGCCGGTGGACCAGCAGGGTCCCGTCGAGTCGGAGGAACGCTGGTCGATCCATCGCGAGGCGCCCAAGCTCGTGGACCTCGAGCCCAAGACCGAGGTGTTCGAGACGGGGATCAAGGTCATCGACCTGATCGCGCCTTACGTCCGCGGCGGGAAGACGGGGCTGTTCGGCGGAGCCGGGGTCGGCAAGACCGTGATCATCCAGGAGCTGATCCACAACATCGCCCAGGAGCACGGCGGACGCTCGGTCTTCTGCGGGGTGGGCGAGCGCACCCGCGAGGGCAACGACCTGTGGCTCGAGATGAAGGAGTCCGGGGTCCTCGCCTCGGCCGCACTCGTGTACGGGCAGATGAACGAGCCCCCCGGCGCGCGCCTCAGGGTCGGACTCACGGGCCTCACGATCGCCGAGTACTTCCGAGACGTCGCGGGCCAGGACGTGCTCCTGTTCATCGACAACATCTTCCGGTTCAGCCAGGCGGGCTCGGAGGTGTCGGCCCTCCTGGGCCGCATGCCGAGCGCCGTGGGCTATCAGCCCACCCTGGCGTCCGAGATGGGGGACCTGCAGGAGCGCATCACGTCGACGAGCAAGGGCTCGATCACCTCGGTGCAGGCCATCTACGTGCCGGCCGACGACCTCACGGATCCGGCGCCGGCCAGCGCGTTCAGTCACCTGGACGCCACGACCGTGCTGTCGCGCTCCATCGTGGAGAAGGGGATCTACCCGGCCGTCGATCCGCTCGAGTCGACCAGCCGCATCCTCGACGCCGAGTATCTCGGGGAGCGGCACTACAACGTGGCCACGCGAGTGCAGGAGATCCTGCAGCGCTACAAGGACCTGCAGGACATCATCGCGATCCTCGGCATGGACGAGCTCTCCGAGGAGGACAAGGTGGTGGTGCGGAGGGCGCGCCGGATCGAGCGCTTCTTCTCCCAGCCCTTCTTCGTGGCCGAACAGTTCACCGGCCTTCCGGGTCAATACGTGCCGCTGGAGACGACGATCGAGTCGTTCGAGCGCGTCGTGAAGGGTGAGTTCGACGACCTCCCCGAGCAGGCCTTCCACATGGTGGGTGGCATCGAGGAGGCCGTTCGAAAGGCCGAAAGGCTCGAATCCGAGAGCGAGGCGGCGTGAGCTTCGCAGGGCGTACGCTCCGATGAGCCCCGCGGGATCCGGCTCGATGCACGTTCGGGTGATCTCACCCGAGCGCGTCGGCTTCGACGGCGACGCGGTCAGCCTGGTGGCTCCCGCCTACGACGGGCGGGTCGGGATCCTGCGGGGACACGCTCCCATGACGATCCTGCTCGGGGAGGGAGAGCTGCGTGTGCGGGGTCCGGGTGGCGAGGTGCGCCATCTCCGGGTCGCGCGTGGCTTCCTGCAGGTGATCGACGACGAGGTGACCGTGCTGGCCGAGGAGGTGGGGGAGGTCGGGGCGGGCTCCTAGATCATGCGACTCTCCGTCCGTTGCGCCCCGGCCATCGCCCTGCTGCTGGCGGCAGGGCTCCTCGGGGTGGGCCCCGCCCTGCCCGGACCGGGCGGTGCGCTCCACGCCCAGGCTTTCGACGTGCCCTCCTTCTGGACCCCCTACTCCGAGCACGGGATGGGACTCTACCTGGCCGACCCCGACGGGGGGAACGTCGGCGTGCTCCTGACCTGGCGCCGCTCCGGGCGGGTCGTGGACTACGGGCTCCGGGCCGCGGTCCAGGACGCGGGCGGGCACGTGGGCCTCAGCGGCGGCCTCGAGCTGGGAGGGGCGCTCTACCGGGCCAGCGACCGATTCCCGCTCGACGTGGCCTGGGGCAGCGGCATCGGCATCGGGGGCGTCCCGGACCTGGACCTGGCCGTGGTCCGGATTCCGTTCGGAATCTCGTTCGGCCGTCGCCTGGCCGTGGGCGACGTGGGTCTCATTCCCTACGTCGAGCCCCGTCTCGCCCTCGACCTCCGGGTCCGCGGCTCGTCGCCGGGCCCCGGACGCCGGTTCGGGGGCGGCGACCACACCGAGCTCCACCTGGACCTGGACCTGGGCGCCGACCTCGACTTCCGCCTGGCGTGGCGGCTCCGGATCGGGGCCACGGTAGGCCACGAACGGGCCCTGGCGGCGGGCATCGTCTTCCCGGGCTTCTGACCCGCCCGCCGGTCCCGTCCCCCGGCCACGCCCACCCCCGTTCACGCCCCTCCGACCGTTGACGCGACCCCCGCCCGCAGCTATGTTTTCCGGCCCGCCACGGAACGCTTCGCGGCCGCCCGTGATGGGAACAACGAGCTTTTTGACAACGAGGCAGGGAAGGGAAGCGAGTCGAGCCGGGCGGGGCTCGGTCGTCTGCGGGTTAGGGCCCGTGGGAGGCGGAGCGTCCGGCACGAGAGCGTCGAGGTTGAGAGTAGAGAGTAA
>CANPVD010000097.1 GCA_947581615.1 Candidatus Humimonas hydrogenitrophica | reverse complement strand
CTGGGCGACATCGCCCGCGCGATCTCGGACACGGGCACCAACATCCAGTCGGCCGACATCGACGGCGTCGAGGGGGGCATGCGGGGCCAGTTCGTGGTGGAGGTCGAGGACCTCGGACACCTGCGGAAGGTCATGAAGAGGATCCGGCGCGTGAAGGGCGTCCTCCGCGTGGAGCGCAAGGAGAGCTTCGGCGAGAGCGACCTCACGCTGGAGTCCTGACCGGTGGTGTGGAGGGCGGGACCCGGGGGCCGGAGCGAGGGCGAGGCGGGGGCGTGGCCGGACGCGGACACGCCTCGCTCGGAGGTGTTCGACCTGCAGCTCCCCTTCGAACCGACCGGCGACCAGCCGCGGGCCATCGAGGAGCTCACCGAGGGCGTGCTCCGCGGCGACCGCTGGCAGACGCTCCTCGGTGTGACCGGGAGCGGGAAGACCGTCACCATGGCGGCCGCCATCGAGCGCACCGGGCTCCCCACGCTCGTCATGAGCCACAACAAGACACTGGCCGCCCAGCTGTACGGCGAGCTGCGCCAGTTCTTTCCACGAGACGCCGTCGAGTACTTCATCTCCTACTACGACTACTACCAGCCCGAGGCTTACGTCCCCGAGACCGATACCTTCATCGAGAAGGACGCCTCGATCAACGAGGACATCGACCGGCTGCGCCTTCGCGCCACGTCCTCGCTCATGGAGCGCCGCGACGTCATCGTGGTCGCCTCCGTGTCCGCCATCTACGGCCTGGGCGATCCGCGCGGCTACCGGGCCATGATGGTCACCCTGGAGGAGGGGCAGGAGATCGGGCGCCGGAACATCCTGCGGGGCCTGGTCGACATTCAGTATTCCCGCAACGACCTGGACTTCCAGCGCGGCACGTTCCGCGTGCGGGGCGACGTGGTCGAGATCATGCCCGCGTACGAGGAGCGGGCGGTGCGCGTCGAGCTGTGGGGCGACACGATCGAGCGCATCTCGAAGATCGACCCGCTCACCGGCGAGGTGATCACGCGCCTGCCGCGAACGGCGATCTTTCCGGCCACGCACTACGCCATCCAGCCCGATCGGCTGAAGACGGCCATCGAGAAGATCGAGCGAGAGCTGGAGGAACGGCTGCTCGTGCTGCGGCAGGACGACCGTCTGCTCGAGGCCCAGAGGCTCGAGACCCGCACCCGCTTCGACCTCGAGATGCTGCGCGAGATCGGCGTGTGTCCGGGCATCGAGAACTACTCGCGGCACCTGGACGGCCGGCGTCCCGGCGAGCGGCCCTACTGCCTCCTGGACTATTTCCCCGACGACTTCATGGTCATCGTGGATGAGTCCCACGTGACGGTGCCCCAGATAGGTGCCATGTACAGGGGAGATCGCAGCCGGAAGACCACCCTGGTCGAGCACGGCTTCCGGCTGCCGTCGGCTCTCGATAACCGTCCCCTGTCCTTCGACGAGTGGGAGGACGTGGTGTCGCAGGTCGTGTTCGTGAGCGCGACGCCGGGCGACTACGAGCTCGAGAAGTCCGGAGGCGTCGTCGTGGAGCAGCTCATCCGGCCCACCGGGCTCCTGGACCCCCGCGTGGAGATTCGGCCGGTGCGCGGACAGGTCGATGATCTCCTGGCGGAGATCCGCGCCCGCACGGAGCGCAACGAGCGCGTGCTGGTCACGACGCTGACCAAGCGCATGTCCGAGGATCTGGCGGACTTCCTCCACGCCCGGGGCGTGCGCGTTCGCTACATGCACTCCGACATCGACTCGATCGAGCGCGTGGAGATCCTGCGCGGCCTCCGCCTGGGCGAGTTCGACGTCCTCGTCGGGATCAACCTGCTGCGCGAGGGGCTCGACCTCCCGGAGGTCTCCCTGGTCGCCATCCTGGACGCGGACAAGGAGGGCTTCCTGCGCTCCGAGACTTCCCTGATCCAGACCATCGGGCGCGCCGCGCGGAATCTGAACGGCACCGCGATCCTCTACGCCGACCGGATGACGAACTCGATGCGCCGCGCCCTCGAGGAGACGGATCGGCGGCGGGAGGTGCAGGCGGTCTACAACGAGGAGCACGGGATCGAGCCGCGGTCGATCGTGAAGTCGGTGGACCAGATCCGCTTCTCCACGTCCGTGGCCGACGCTCGCGGTCCGGCCCCCGCCGCCGTGCGGGAGGCCGGGGAACGCTACGAGGACCTCGCGCCGGCGGAGCTCATCCGGGTCCTGGAGACCGAGATGCGGGAGGCGGCCGAGGCGCTCGACTTCGAGCGCGCCGCCCGTCTGCGTGACGAGTTGTTCGATGTGAAGGCATCCATGGAGAGTGGTGAGCGCCGCGCCCGGCGATCCCGCATCTCGGCCATCGGTCGAGCCGGGGGAGACGGCTCGGGATGAGCCCACGGCGTCTGGACGTCACGGTCGGCCCGCGGGCGCTCGAGGCGTGGGGAGAGGCCGTGGGACGGATGGCGGCCGGCGAGGGCCTCGTCGTGGCGCTCACGGGTCCCCTGGGGGCGGGGAAGACCTCGCTGGTCCGCGCGGCCAGCCGGGCGGCCGGAGCCCTCGAACCCGCCCGCAGCCCGACCTACACGCTGCACCACCGGCACCGGCTGTCGGGTGGCGGCACGCTGCACCACCTGGACCTGTATCGCATCGCCTCCACGGCCGAGCTGGTCGACCTGGGCTGGGACGAGCTCATCGAGTCGGGTGACCCGGTGTTCGTGGAGTGGGCCGACCGGGCGTCCGGGGCGCTGCCCCCGGACCGGTGGGACGTGGAACTGGCCATGGCGCAGGCGGGGAGAAGCCGACGCCTCCGGGCCAGGGCCCGGGGCGCGGCCCCGCCGCTCCCGGCGGCGCCCGTCTCCGAGGAGGCGCCGTGCTGACCGTGGCGATCGACACGAGCACCCGGCTCGGCAGCGTGGGAGTCGGACGCTCCGGCGAGCTCCTCGGAGAGACCAGCTTCTCCGCACGGGCGACCCATTCGGAGACCGTGCTCCCGGAGGTTCGGCGTCTCCTGGACCGATGCGGGGAGGGGCCCGGCTCCGTGGAGGCCGTGGTCGTCGGAGCCGGGCCGGGTTCGTTCACGGGCGTCCGCATCGCGGCCGCCCTCGGTAAGGGCCTGTGCGCGGCCCGTCGCGCGCGCCTGTTCGCCTATTCCAGCCTCGAGGCCGTGGCCGTCGGCACCGGGCTCGCCGGCCGCATCTGCGTCCTGTTCGACGCCAGGAGGGAGCAGGTGTACGCGGCGGCCTGGGATGTGGCTCCCCCGGCCGGGTCGGTGCTGGGCCCCGTGGCCGCGTCCCTGGAGGAGGTGCTTTCCGGGCTCGACGAGGTCGGTTCGTGGTGCTTCGCGGGGGATGGCGCCATGCTCCACCGCCAGGCGCTCGAGGCACGTGGGGCCCGCGTGCTGTCCTCCCTGCATGCCTTTCCGCGTGCCGGGGCGCTCCTTCGGCTGGCGGCCGTCGCTCCCGACCGGGGACGGGTGGCCGAACCCTCGGACTGGGAGCCCACGTACGCCCGGGCCTCGGGTGCCGAGCGTGGCGTTTGAGGCGGAAGCCGGGGCCGCCCTCCTCATCCGGGAGGGCCGGCGCGAGGACCTGCCGGCCGTGGTCGCCATCGAGCGCGCCTCCTTCCCGACGCCGTGGTCCGAGCGAGCGTTCCGAAGCCTGTTCGCGCGTCCCGATGCCGTGCTCCTGGTCGCGGAGCTCGAGGGTCGCGTGGTGGGACACGCGGCCGCCTGGTTCCTCGGGGACAGGGGGGAGCTGGCCGACCTGGCCGTCGACCCCTCGGTTCGACGACGCGGGATCGGCCGCAGGCTCCTGGGGGAGGTCGTGGGCGTGGCGGCCGAGCGGGCCGCCGTCGAGCTCTACCTGTCGGTCCGCGTGAGCAATGTCGCGGCGCGTCGGCTGTACTCCGCGGCGGGCTTTCGGGTCGTGGGTCGACGTCGAGCCTACTACCGCGTTCCGCGCGAGGACGCACTGGTCTTGGGCCTCGAGATCCCACGTCCGGCGCCGGCGGTGGACGACCATGAAATTCGTTGACAGGCCGGGCCCATCTCGCCTACCTTTCGGCCGCCCCGGCTCGGACCGCCCGGAGTCCGGAGGTCTTTCGCCAACGCTCGTCACCTGGACACACCCGTCGGAGGGTCCGCATGTCGCGCAGCCTGAACAAGGCGATGATCATCGGCAACCTGGGAGCCGATCCGGAGGTCCGCTCCACCGGCTCGGGCACCCGGGTCGCCACGCTCTCGGTGGCCACCAGCCGGAGCTGGACGGACCGCAGCGGACAGACCCAGGAGAAGACGGAGTGGCACCGCGTCGTGGCCTGGGAGCGCCTGGCCGAGATCTGCGAGCGCTATCTGAGCAAGGGGGACCGCGTCTACGTGGAGGGGCGGATCGAATATCGCCAGTGGGAGGGCCAGGACGGCCAGACCCGCTACACCACGGAGATCCGCGCGCGCGAGATGATCATGCTGGGCGGCCGCGGTGACGCCGGGAGCACGGCGGCTCGGGGCACGAGGCCCGAGGCCGGGCGGGAGTCGGAGGACGACGACTACTCCGATTTCTCCAACGAGGCGCTCATGGGGGAGGACGACCTCCCCTTTTGAGGCGCGCGCCTCCAGGCTCGGGGCGGACTTTCTTCTCAGCTGTGCAGGTATTTCACACGCCGGCGCGGTCCGGGACGGCCCCCGGGCGGACCGCGGGCCTCCCTCGGGGGCCGTGGATCGAACGAACGCCTTTATCGACAGGGAGTTAAGCCGACGCTGACCTGGCGTACGGCCGGCCGCGCACGACTCCTGCTCGACAGGGACCCCGTCGAGGGCCGTGATTGCGTTTCTCCCCATGTCGTCCGATCTTTTCGGGCGGTCGAGAGGCCGGAATCGCGAGGGTTGCCCTCCGCGCCGAAGCGTTCGCGTGCACCATCGCAGGCGGGCATAGCGTAACTCCGTGCGGAAGTTGGGCTTATGCGTACCATGACCGACAGCGTCGCGGTCGGACCCCACGCTCACGTGGCGGCCGGCGGGGTCAACCCGTTCGCCGTGCGCCTCCATGGGTGGCCACGCCTCCTGTTCGGGGCGTGCGTGGCTGCGCTCGCCACGGCCACCGTCGCCACCCCCGTGGTCGCCCAGCAAGGGACCCGGGAGCACGTCGTCAAGAAGGGCGACACGCTCTGGGATCTGGCAGCGCGCTATCTCTCCGATCCCTTCCAGTGGCCGGCCATCTTCCAGCTCAACCGGTCCCTGATCAACGACCCGCACTGGATCTATCCCGGCCAGCAGTTCCGGATTCCTCCGGTGGGCCAGGACGCCACGCGGGTGGCTGTCCGGCCTGCTCCCTCTCCTTCAGGCGGGGCGGGAGCGGCCGCCGAGGCTCGGCCGCCGGCCGCCGGTGCGGTGCCGTCGGCGGCGACGGGGCAGCAGCGGGCCGAGGCCTTCTCGGCGCCGAGCGTCTTCGATCGCTCGCCGGAGGCCTCCGTCGATTTCGGCACCCTCTCCGTGGAGGCGGCGGTCGCCCCGGAGCTCGTCTCGCCCAGCGACTTCTATCGGGCCAGCTTCGTGGCGGAGCCCGCCAGCGTGGAGTTGCGGGCCACGACGGCCAGGGTCGTCCAGGAGAATCCGCTCGGACTCAGACTTCCGCCGTCCGTGCGGCCGTACGAGCACATCGTCGTCGCGTTGAACGGGCTGTCGGTGTCGCAGGGTGACCTGTTGCAGGCCATCCGGCCCGGGGGACGCCGGGGATCGTCCGAGCGGCAGTTCGAGTCCATGGGCCTGGTTCGCGTGACCTCGGTGGAAGGCGACTCGGCCCGCGGCGTGGTGGAGACGGTGTTCGGCGACTACCAGGTCGGCGATCCGCTGATCCCGGCCGGGTCGTTCGCGCCGCCGGGCTCGTCGCTCCAACCCGTGCAAGGTGGCATGGTCGCGCACCTGCTGGGCTTCGAGACCGAGCAGCGCCTGGTCAGCACCGAGGACATCGTGTTCCTGGACCGGGGGGCCATCGAGGGCGTCCGGAACGGGGACGAGTTCGCGGTGTTCTCGAAGGATGTCATGAATCCGGCTTCGGCTCCCCTGGCCGCGCGTCTCAGCGTGGTGCGTGTCGTGCGTACCATGCCGCACACCGCTTCCGCTCGCGTCGTCGAGACCCGGGATGTCGGGAGCGCTCCCGACGCCGCGGTTCGCCTGATCCGTCGGCCGGCTGCCGCCGGCGGCTGAGCGGGGGAGGTCGGTGACCGGTCGGGAGCGTGGCGGCCGGGGCGGGACTCCGCTCCGCGTCCATCCGGATCCCGACGGGTCCCCGGCGACGAGACACGAACCGGGGCGGGGGAGGGCCGCCCGGCTTCCGCGGTGATCCTCGCCCTCCACCTCGTCGCCCTCCTCGGGTACCTCGGCGCCTGGGGTGTACTGCTGCGTGCCTTCCGGTCGGGAGGCGGCACGCTCGAGACGCCGGGCTGGCAGATCGCCGTGGCGGCGGTGCTGGTACACGCCGCCGGGCTGGTGGCGTTCGTGGCGCGGTTCGGGACCCTGCCCCTGGTGGGCATGGGACCGGCGTCCTCGACCCTGGCGCTGGCCATCGCGGTCCTCGGCCTCGGGGCGGCGGTCCGCCGGGAGCGCCGGCCGGCCATGCTGTTCGTCCTCCCCGTGGTGCTCGGGCTGCTGGGGCTGGCGGCGCTCGTCGGGCTCCGGCCGGTTCACCTCGACAGCGCCTTCCGGGGGCCCTGGTTCGTGTTCCACGTGTCCGTCGTGTTCGTGGGATGCGCCGGCCTGGTGCTGGGATCCGCGGCGGGGGCCATGTACGTCCTCCAGTTCCGTGCGCTGAAGCGCAAGTCGTTCGGCTCGGTCTTCCGCTTCTTCCCCTCCCTGGACGTGCTGGAGCGGCTCAACCGCCTCGGACTCCTGGTCGGCTTCCCCGGCCTCACGCTCGGCCTCCTGGCCGGCTGGAGCTGGACGCTCACGTACGGGCGGGGCCTCGCCCTCCGTGACCCCCAGGTGCTGTTCGGTGTAGTCACGTGGCTGACCTATCTGGCGGCCATCGTCGCGCGCTTCTCGCCCCGGTGGCGAGGGGAGCGCGCCGCCCTCGTCAGTGCCGGAGCTTTCGTCGTGTCGGCCCTGGTTTTCGTGGTTTTGAGGGTCCTGATCGTGGGACCCGAGAGCGTGTTCCTGTGAAAGCGCGCTTCGGGGGGTGGACGTGGGACTGACCGTCGTGGGCGTCAATCACAGGACGGCGCCCATCGAGCTCAGGGAGAGATTCTACGTGCCGGCCGCCGACGTGCCGGCCGCCATGGAGCGTCTCCTCCTGGCGCCCGACGTGGAAGAGTGCGCGGTGCTGAGCACGTGCAACCGGACCGAGTGCTACGTGGTCGCCGCCGAGGTCGGTCACGGGGAGCGCGCGGCCACGGTCACGCTGGCGGAGAGGGCCGGTCTCACGCCGGAGGCCGCCGCCGGGCACCTGTACGTGCGGCGGAACCGCGAGGCGGCCCTGCACCTGTTTCGAGTGGCGGCCGGGCTCGACTCCATGGTGGTCGGGGAGCCGCAGATCCAGGGTCAGGTGGAGCAGGCGTACCGGGCCTCGAGGGACGCACGTCCCGACGGCGTCGGTCTGGTTCTCCATCGGTTGTTCCAGTCGGCCCTGGCCGCCGGAGGCCGGGTACGGGCCGAGACCGCCATCGGCGAGGGCGCCGCGTCCGTGCCCGCGGCCGCGGTCCAGCTGGTGCTGAAGGTCTTCGGTACCCTCGAGGGCCGTCGGGCCATGGTCATCGGCGCGGGCGAGATGGGCGAGGAGACGCTTCGCAGCCTCCTCGACCGTGGCATCGACGAGGCCGTCGTCGCCAGCCGCACCCTGGCCCGGGCCGAGGAGGCCGTGGCCCGGCTCGCCCATCCGGCGGTGCGGGCCGTGCCCTACCTGGCCGTGGCGGACGTGCTGCGGTCGGTGGATGTCGTCCTCACCTCCACGTCGGCTCCGCACCCGATCGTGACGGCGGACGCTCTTCGCGCGTCGCGTGGGACGGAAGGGCGCTCCATGGTGATCGTGGACATTGCGCTGCCGCGGGACGTCGAGGCCGGGGTCGGGGACCTGCCGGGCATCTTCCTGTACAACATCGACGACCTGCAGCGCGTCGTGCACGCGACCGTCCAGGCACGGGAGGCGGAAGGACGCGCGGCGGAGGTGCTCCTGGGCGAGGAGCTGGACGGGTTCTGGGGCTGGCTGCTCGCGCGGGAGGCGGTTCCGCTCATCCGGGGACTCCGGGAAGAGGCCGAGCGGATCCGTCGGGAGACGATGGAGGTGGCGCTCGAGGGCATCACGGACTTGAGCCCCGAGGAGCGGGAGCGCATCCTCGGCGCGTCTCGGCTGGTGGTGCAGCGCATCCTGCACGCGCCGACGGTGGGCCTCAGGAAGCTGGCCGGCGGGGCGGCGGGAGCCGAGCAGCTCGAAGTGGCGCGGCGACTGTTCGAGATGAACGGTCGGGGGCGACCGGCGAGGGCGGATGAGGAAGAGGGGACGGGGATGGGGCGAGGAGAGGATGATGGGGAGTAGGCGGGTGCTGGTCACGGGAGGAGCGGGATTCATCGGCTCCCACGTGTGCGAGGCCTACCGGGAGGCGGGCTGGGCGGTGACCGCCGTGGACGACCTCAGCACGGGTCGTCGGGAGAACGTTCCCGACGGCGTCGAGCTGGTCGAGATGGACATTCGGTCGGACGCGGTGGGCGCCCTGTTCGAGGAGCGGGGCTTCGAGGTACTCGACCACCACGCCGCCCAGGTCGACGTGCGGAAGTCGGTGGCGAACCCGGTCTTCGACGCTTCGGTGAACGTGCTCGGCCTCCTCAACCTCCTCGAGGCGGCGCGCCGCACCGGGGTTCGGCGGGTCCTGTTCATCTCGTCCGGCGGCGTCGTGTACGGGGAGGCCGATCCCATCCCCACGCCCGAGGATGCGCCCAAGCGCCCGATCTCGCCCTACGGCGTCGCCAAGCTCACGGGAGAGCACTACCTGTACTGCTACCGGGCCGTCCACGGTCTCGAGTACGCGGCCCTGCGGTACGCCAATGTGTACGGTCCCCGGCAGGACCCGACCGGCGAGGCCGGCGTGGTGGCCATCTTCTCGGGCCGGATCGCCCGCGGCGAGCCGCTCACCGTGTTCGGCGACGGCCGGCAGACGCGCGATTACGTGTACGTGGGGGACGTGGCGGCGGCCAACGTGCTCCTTGCCGACCTCGACCTGCCCGGAAGCGGGGAGCTGGACGACGTGGCCTTCAACGTGGGAACGGGAGTGCAGACGACGGTCCTCGAGCTGGCCGAGGCGCTCATGGACCGTGCCGGCCGCCGGGTGGAGGTGCGCCACGCCCCGGAGCGACCAGGCGAGCTGGAGCGCAGCGCCCTCGACCCGGGACGCCTGAGGTCGGCCGGATGGCGGTCTCGCCACTCGCTGCAGGATGGACTGGCCGCCACGTACGGGGCCCTGGTCGGGGAGGCCGCGTGAGCGGGGCGGCGCTCTCCCTGATGCGGTCGTGGCTCGCGCAGGCCGTGGGCGACTCGACCCGGGCGGCCAGCGAGGCGGCCCGGAACGCGCTCCAGACCGCGGTCCCCGCGGGGGGACACGGGGCCCTGGCCACGAACCCGTGGCAGATGGTGCTGCAGGCCACGACGCCCACGCAGATCATCCTGGTCGTGCTGGCCGTGTTCTCGATCGTCTCGTGGGTGCTGATCTTCTGGAAGTGGTCCGAGTTCCGTCGTGTCGGTGGGCAGGGGGACGCCTTCGTGATGGGGATGGAGAGGGCCGGGGGCCTCGACGAGGTGCGCCAGGTGCTCCTCCACCTGGAGGACTCCCCCTACACGCGGCTGTTTCGCGAAGGGGTGGAGTTCTTCACGGATCTGAGCGGAGCCGGCAAGGAGGGGTCCACGCCCCGGGGCATCTCCCCGGCGCAGCTCGAGACGCTGTGGATGGTGCTGGAGAAGGAGCTCTCGGAGGAGCGGGACGAGCTGGCCCACGGTCTCCCGTGGCTGGCCATCATCGGATCGGTGAGCCCCCTGCTCGGCCTCCTCGGGACGGTGGTCGGAGTCATGGACGCGTTCATCGGCATCTCGGCCACGGGCAGCGCCAACATCTCTGCGGTCGCGCCGGGAATCGCCGAGGCGCTGATCACCACGGTGGCGGGGCTGTTCGTGGCCATTCCGGCCGTTATGGCCTACAACCACTACGCCTCCAAGCTGGGCCTGTTCGCCGGCGAGCTCGAGGGCTTCGCCAGCGAGTTCGTGGGCACGCTGGCCCGAGAAGGGCGCCTGTGAGGCACCGTCGGTTCAGTCGCCTGGGTGGCGACGGGGGGCTTCCGGTGCAGGCGGAGGTCAACATCACCAACCTGGTGGACGTGGCCTTCACGCTGCTCGTGATCTTCATGATCACGGCACCGATCCTCCAGGGAGGGGTACAGGTCGATGTCCCCAAGGCGCCCGCCGCCCCCATCCAGACCACCGAGGGCGTGGTGATCACGATCGACGCCAAGGGGCAGATCTACCTGGACGACACGAAGGTCAGCATGCAGGAGTTCGACGCGAGCGTCGTTCAGGTGATCAAGCGGCGACAGTCACCGGTGGTCTACGTGAAGGGAGACGCCAGCGTGCCGTACGGGGTCGTGCTCCGCGTCATCGGGAAGCTGAAGGAGGCGGACATTCAGGCTGTGAGCCTCGTGGCGCAGCCCGAGTCGGAGCGCCGGGGCGGGTGACGGGGGGAAGTGATGCCGAAAGCGTCCAGACCGCATCACGAGCGGGAGGAGCGCAGGCTCCCGCCGGCGGCGGTGGGCGGCTCGCTGGGGCTCCATTTGGTCGTCGTCTTCCTGCTCGTCCACGCGGCCAGGTCCATGGCCGCGCCGGTCCCGCCGCCGACCTACCGGGTGCAGTTGGTCGCGGCGGCGGCGCCCAAGGCGCCCGAGCGGGAGAAACCCGTTCCCGCCAAGGTGTCGAAGAAGGAGAACCGGCCTCCCCCGCCGCAGCCCACCACGCGCAAGAAGCCCAGGGTCGAGGCCCCCACGCAGACCGAGAAGAAGTCCCCCGAGACCCCGCCCTCCAAGGAGCCGGCGCGCTCGGAGAAGAAGGGCGAGGACGCGGTCAACGTTCAGCTCGACGGCAAGACGTTCGCCTACCCGGCATACCTGCAGAACATCATCCGGCAGGTGTACCGGTACTGGCGGCCGCCGACGGGCGGAAAGGCGCTCCGGGCGGAGATCTCCTTCGTCATCCACCGGGACGGCTCGGTGAGCGACATCGAGTGGGTCCGCCGCTCGGGAGCGCTCGGCTTCGACCTGGAGGCGCGGGGTGCCGTGGAGGCCGCCGGCCGGGCCAGGGCGTTCGGTTCGCTGCCCACGGGATATCCACGGGATCGGCTCCGGGTGTCCTTCTTCTTCGACCCCACGGCCTATTGAACCGGGCGTCGAGGCTCGCACGGGCGCTTTTCCTCGTGCTCGCGGCGTTCGTGGCGGCTGCGGTTCCGCTAAGAGCCCAGCAGGGCGGCGAGGGCCAGGTTCGGCTCGGAATCACCTACAAGCCGGGCTACCGTCCGGGACTGGCGCTTCCCCCATCGATCCTGGGAGGCACGGGGAGCGACCTGGCGACGGTCGCGGCGAGCATCGACACCATCCTGCGCCGCGACCTGGACTATTCCGACCGGTTCGAGATCCTCCCGGTTCCGGACTCCCTCCACACCAGCGGGGCCATCAACTACGGCCTGTGGAACCAGCTCGGCGCCGTGTGGCTGGTGGCCACGCAGCTCCAGGGGCCCGCCGACCGGCCGCTGCTGCGCGTCAGCCTGCACGACGTCGTGTACGGCAACCTTCGCAACGTCCAGGCGTTCACGCTCCCCGCCGACCACGGCGAGGCTCTCCGAATGGCGGCACACCGAATCGCCGACTCCGTGGTGAACTGGGCCACCGGCGAGCGCGGCATGGCGGCGACGCGCATCGCCTTCCGGCGCAAGGAGGGCGATGGAGCGTCGGACTTGTTCATGATCGACAGCGACGGCGCCAACCTGCATCGCGTCACCCACGACAGCAGCATTGTCTACTCGCCGGCTTTTTCGCCCGGCGGCACGAAGCTCCTGTTCGTCTCGTACGTGAGCGGGCAGCCGGAGGCCTACGAGCTGGACCTGTCCACCGGCCGACGCCGCACCGTCTCGGCCGTGCCCGGCGTCAACCTCACCCCCGTGTTCCGCCCGGACGGCGCGAAGATCGCGGTGGCCCGGACGGTCGGGGGAGGGGGCACGGACATTTTCGAGCTCGACGCCGCCAGTCTCTCCGGCGCCCGGCGCATCACCTTCACGGACCCGGGAGATGCGCTCAACCCCAGCTATTCGCCCGACGGACAGCGGATCGCCTACACGTCCACGTCGCTGGGCGAGCCCCAGGTGTTCGTCCAGAACATCGGGGGCGGCGGTCCGGGGCTCATCAGCCGATATGTCTACGGCGAACAGGGTTATGCCACCTCACCCGACTGGTCGCCGCGCGGGGACCGGATCGTCTATCAGGGCTGGGTGGACGGGGTGTTCCAGATCGTGACCGTCAACCCGGATGGGTCCGATCGGCGGGTCCTGACGTTGAAGGGGTCCAACGAGGACCCGGCGTTCGCGCCCGACGGCCGCCACATCGTGTTCTCGTCCACCCGCGAGGGCTACCACGCGCTCTGGGTGCTCGACACGGTGACCGGGCGGGTGCGGCGCCTGGCGGAGAACCACATCGACCAGATGCCGGCGTGGTCGGGTACGATCGGGGCCGGAGGGTCCTAAGCCGGCGGCGTCGCCGCGACGAGGGCGGAGGGGGCGCGGGCGAGCCTGTTGGCAAGGGCCCTCGCGCCGCATAGCTTGACCGAACGCGTACGAGCGAAAGACTTCGAAAGGCCGGGAATCCGAGCTACGAACCGGCCGTCCGGACCCGGCGTCCACACCGAAAGGAGCCTGCCATGCGTCGCAGCCTTCGACTGAGCCCGCTGGCCCTCGTCCTGGCCGCCGCCGTGGCCTGCGGCGGCAATCCGCCTCCGCAGCAGGGACCCCAGGTGAACCAGGACTCCCTGGCGGCCGCCCGCGCGCGCCAGGATTCCATCGCACGAGCCGACTCGCTGCGTCGCGCGCAGCAGCGCAACCAGGCGTCGGCCGAGCTCTGCAATCGAGCCCTGGCCGCGATCACGGCTGGCAACTACGACCAGGCTCGCTCCCTCTACAAGCAGGCGCAGAGCCAGTATTCGGGCACCGCGTGCGGGGATCGCGCGGCGTCCGAGCTGCAGCGGCTGGATGCCATCGAGACCATCGCCCAGCGGGTCCACTTCGACTTCGACAAGTCGAACATCACGGACCAGGCGGCGCAGGTGCTGCAGCGAAAGGCGCAGGCGCTCAGGCAGTATGCCAACCTCAAGCTCCAGATCCAGGGCAACTGCGACGAGCGCGGCTCCAACGAGTACAACCTCGCCCTGGGCCAGCGCCGTGCGGAGTCGGCCAGGAAGTACCTGGTCAGCCTGGGCATCTCTCCCGATCGGCTCTCGACGATCAGCTTCGGCGAGGAGCGACCCATCGCGCAGGGGCACGACGAACAAGCGTGGTCCATGAACCGGCGCGACGACTTCGTGATCCAGAACCTGTCGGCGTCCGGCTCTTCGGACTGACGCCGTGAGGACGCCCGGAGCGGTGATCGGGAAGAGCTGGCTGGCGGTCCTGGCCGTCGTCCTGCTTCCCGCGTGTGCCTCCAAGAGTGACGTGCAGGACATGGAGGCCACCATGCTGGCGGAGATGCACGCTCTGCGCATGCGTCAGGATTCGCTGACGGCCAGCATGAACCAGCTCCGGGAGGTCCTCCTGGACACCCTGGGCCAGCGTGACCAGGCGTCGCTGACCGGACGCGGCGAGCTGGCCCGGCGCTTCCAGACCCTCCAGGACCAGCTGTCGCAGGTCACGGCCCTGGTCGGGCAGAACCAGCGCATGCTGGCCGGGCTCCAGGGCCGGGGCGGGCCCGCGGGAACGGACACGACCGGGGGGACCGCGGCGTCCCCGACCGCCGGCGGGGGAGCGGCGGGGGGTGAGCAGCTGACGCCGACCGGCACCGCCGCGGACACGAGCGCCTCGGCAGGCCAGGCCGGGAAGCTCTACCAGACGGCCATGCAGCAGTATCGGCGCGGGGCATACGGCACGGCCCGCTCGGGCCTGGAGGCCTTCCTGCAGCGGTACCCGGACCACCAGCTCGCTCCCGACGCGCAGTATTACGTCGGCGAGACCTACGCACAGCAGTCGCAGCCGGAGAAGGCGCTGGACGCGTACGCCCGTGTCCTCCAGCTGTACCCGAACTCTCGCCGTGCCCCGGCGGCTCTGTACAAGAGCGGACTCCTGGAGCTCCAGCGTGGCAACGTCCAGGATGCGCGCACCTACTTCTCCCGCGTGGTGCGCGGCTATCCCGACAGCGACGAGGCCGGCCTGGCGCGCCAGCAGCTCGGGAAGCTCAAGGGTTGAAGTGACTCGCGCCCCCTCCCCCGGCGGAACCGCCTCGAGGCCCTGAGTCGTGCTGTGTCCGGGCTGCCGACACCCGGACAGCCGGGTGGTCGACTCGCGCCTGAGCCGCGGGGGGCGGGCCATCCGCCGCCGCCGCGAGTGCGCGCGCTGCGGCCGACGCTTCACCACCTACGAGCAGGTGGAGGAGGAGCCCCTCACCGTCCGTAAGCGCGACGGAAGCAGCGAGCCGTTCGAACGCCCCAAGCTGCTGGAGAGCATCCGGATCGCCTGCGCCAAGCGTCCCGTGTCACGGTCGGACGTCGAGGCGCTGGTCGACGAGGTCGAGTCCACGCTCGAGGCTGCGGACGAGCGGGAGGTGGACAGCCTCCGCATCGGCGAGCTGGTCATGATGCGTCTGCGCAGCCTCGATCAGGTGGCTTTCGTACGCTTTGCCTCCGTGTACCGAAACTTCCAGGACACCACGGAGTTCATGGAGGAGATCCGGGAGCTCGTTCGCCGGGCCGGCTACGAGGCTGCAGGTCAGGTGGACATGTTCCAAGGCGACGAAGGCGACGACGAGGAATAGATGGCCCGCGGCCCGGCGGAAATGCCTTTCCTCGACCACCTGGAGGAGCTCCGGTGGCGACTGATCTGGAGCCTGGCTGCGCTCCTGGTCGGGGCCGTCATCGGCCTGGTTCTGGTCACCAAGCTGAACGTGCTGGGGCTGCTCGAGCGCCCCATCATGCACCTCATCCCCGACCAGAAGCTGATGTTCACCAGCCCCACCACCCCCTTCATCATCACGATCAAGCTGGCGATCGTGGTCGGCATCGTCCTGGCGCTCCCCTTCATCGCCTACCAGGTGTGGGCCTTCCTCGCACCGGCGCTCCAGGACGAGGAGCGCAAGTACGTGATCCCGGCCATCTGGGTGTCCTTCCTGCTCTTCCTGGCCGGCATCGCCATGGCGTACTTCATGGTGCTGCCGCTGGGTCTGCGCTTCCTCCTGGGCATCCAGAGCCAGACGCTGTCCCCGATCATCACGGTGGACGAGTATCTCAAGTTCGCCACCCGCCTGCTGCTGGGATTCGGGATCATCTTCGAGATGCCGGTCGTGATGGTGGTCCTGGGCGCCATGGGCATCGTCACACCGGAGTTCCTCTCGAAGTACCGCAGGCACGCGTTCGTCATCATCGCGACGCTCTCGGCTATCTTCACGCCGCCCGACGTGGGGACCCAGATGATGATGATGACGCCGATGTTCCTGCTCTACGAGGTGTCGATCTGGCTCGTGCGCCTCGTCACGCGGTCGCGGCGCGCCCGTGAGGTCGGGGCCCCGGAGGAGTCGTCGGGGTGAGATCGGCGGGCGGAGCGGCGCGCTACGCCCTGGCGGCGTGGGCGGTGCTCCTCCTGATCGCCCGGCCCGGGCAGGCCTCCCCCGTCCAGGCCGGTGCTCCGCGGGCCCCGGCCGCCAAGACCACTCCGCCCGCCCGGCCGGACACGGCGCCCCCGACCAGGGCCGACACGACGCCCCCCGCTCGACGGGACACGACGGCCGCCGACTCGGCGGCCGCGGACACCCTGCCCGCCGCTCAGCTGGCCCAGATGCGCGAAGGCCTGGCGGGAGGGTCCTTCCCGAAGCGGGACTCGCTGTTCCAGGGGCTGATGAACCGCAAGGGCTTCCGGATCGTGGAGTACCGCGGCCAGAAGGTCGGCCTCGACGTGCCGGACCGGGTCATCCGGCTCAACGATTCGGCCCAGGCCAACTACGGCGATGCCGCGCTGCAGGCCGATTCGATCACCTACCGGTCGCGCCTCGCCTTCCTGGCGGCGCGGGGACACCTGCTGCTCATGAGTCCCGACCAGCGCCAGGTGAAGAGCGATTCCGTGCTTTACTACGACGTCTCGAGGCGTAAAGGGACGGTCATGGACGCGCGCACGCAGTTCGCGGCGCAGGGCGCCGACTGGATCGTGAACGGAAACGCGGTGCCGGTCGGCACGGACACCCTGTTCGTGAGCAAGGGCCGGTTCACGACCTGTGACCTGGAGCAGCCCCACTACTGGTTCCAGGCCGGGCAGATCAAGATGGTGAACCAGGACGTCATCGTGGCCTGGCCGGTGACGCTGTACATCGAGCACGTGCCGGTGTTCTGGCTCCCCTTCTTCGCCCAGGACATCCGTCCGGACCGGCGCAGCGGAATCCTGCCGCCGCAGTTCGGGATCAACGACATCGTGCGCACCGGACGGGGCTACAGCCGCAATGTCAGGGATTTCGGCTACTACTGGGCGATCAACCGCTTCATGGACGCCGAGTTCACCGTGGACTGGTACAGCGGGCAGTATACGCAGCTCAACGGCAGGTACCGGTACAACGACATCAAGAAGCACTTCCAGGGGAGCCTCCAGGCGGCCGAGCAGTTCGGGAAGACGGGCCGGAACCTGAGCTTCAACGTCCACCACCAGCAGGACCTCAGCCCCGGGACCCACGTGGACGTGAGCGCACAGTACGTCCAGAGCCCGGGCACCTACTTGAATCGGAGCTTCGATCCCAACCAGCAGACGCAGACGATCGACTCCAACGTGTCCCTTCGAAAGCAGCTCTCCTGGGTCAACCTCACGCTGGGGGCACGACGCCGGCAGTTTCTGGGGCCCAACAGCCAGCTTCAGTACATGCTGCCGTCCCTGAGCGCCTCCTTTCCGTCGGTGACCCTGTTCCGGGCGCCGAGCGACCGCGCCGGCTTCTTCAACAACCTGGTGTGGTCGGGCGCCGCGAATTTCCAGCGCCAGACGCAGTCCGTGAACTTCGGCACCGACACCCGCCAGACCACGGCCTCCGCCAGCCAGTCGCTCCGCCTGGGCGGTTTCAACCTCCAGGGCTCGGCCAACTACAACGACCAGTTCAACACCCCGGTCGACAGCCTGGGCAACGACCTGCCGGCCTTCAGCCAGACCGCCCTGACCTGGAACGCGGGAGCCGATTACCAGGTGGGGCTCATGGGGAGCACGACGCTCCGTCCGACCGTCTCGGTGAGCGGGGGGATGTTCCGGTCCCTGGACCGGGCCGACTCCATCCCGGATACGCGGGGCCAGTACCTGACGGCGCCCGCGCGGGCCAGCTTCGGGGCGACCCTGTCGACCGACGTGTACGCCTTCTTTCCGGGATTCGGGCCGTTCACGCGCATCCGTCACAAGATCTCGCCGCGCTTCACCTGGACCTACACGCCCGCGGTCTCCACGCCCGACTCGCTCAGCCAGATCCCCGGGTACCCGGGCGGCAGCTCCGACCCCCACAACGTGCTCCGCATCAGCCTCTCGCAGACCTTCGAGGCCAAGGTCCGGACGCCGCCGCCGCCCCGGACCTCTTCGGACACGGCCGGCCGCGCGGCAGCCCGCGGCGACTCCACGGGCGTCGACACGACCGGGGCGGCGGCGGACACGACCGTGACCGCGGCCCCGGCGACCGACAGCTCGGCGGCGCCGGGCAGCACGCTGGCCGGCGCCGCCGTCCAGGGCGGCCCGCCGGCCCCGGCATCAGCCGTGCAGGAGCGCAAGGTCATGCTCCTCTCCATCCAGACGAGCACGCCGCTCGCGTTCGACTTCGCGGCCTCGTCGCGCGGGCAGCCCGTCCTGCAGACCGAGACGCTCACCAACTCGTTCAGCTCGGACCTGCTGAAGGGCTTTTCGCTCAACATGACGCACGACCTGTTCGAGGGGACGGGGCCCGATCGGAAGTTCAAGCCATTCCTCACGCGGCTGAACGCCAGCTTCACCATCTCCTCGGGCATGAGTCTCGGATCGCTGGTCGGACTCGGATCGGCCAGCGGGTCGAGGCCGCAGCCGCCCCGCACGCAGCGCTCTCCGGGAGGAGGAGAGCAGGAGCGCCGCGGGGGCCCGTGGAACCTGAGCCTGAGCTACTCGCTCAACCGCTACCGTCCCGGCGAGTTCGGGCAGAACAACCAGACGCTCCAGAGCAACCTCAGCTTGCAGCCGACCCCCAACTGGCGCGTGCAGTGGTCGACCTCCTACAACATCACCGACCGGCAGTTCGAGCAGCAGCAGGTCTCGCTCGTGCGGACGCTGCACCGCTGGGAGGCGCGCTTCGACTTTACCAAGTCGCCCAACGGCAACTTCCTGTTCGACTTCCAGGTGTCCCTGACCGATGTTCCCCAGCTGCACGTCAACTACGACCAGAGGAGCGGGCTCTCACAATGACCCAACGGTCGATGGAGATCGATGGAAGGTCGCTGGTCCTGGAGGACTTGGCCGTGGTGGCGCGGGGAGGGAACGTCCGTCCTTTCCTGGCCGACCGGGCGCGGGAGCGCATGCGTGTCACACGGGGCGCCGTCGAGGAGATCCTGAAGGGCGACGAGGCGGTGTACGGGATCAACACCGGCTTCGGGAAGCTCTCGGACGTGCGGGTCGCCCCCGAGCGTCTGCGCGAGCTGCAGCTCAACCTGGTCCGCAGCCACGCCTGCGGCGTCGGCGAGCCGCTCACGCGGGAGGAGACCCGCGCCATGATGTTCCTGCGCGCCAATGTCCTCGCCTCGGGTCACAGCGGCGTGCGGTCCGAGCTCGTGGACCTCCTCCTGGAACTCCTGCACCGGGATGTGACCCCCATCGTGCCTCGCGAGGGGTCGGTTGGCGCCTCCGGGGATCTCGCTCCGGCCGCGCACATGGCCCTGGTCCTCGTGGGTGAGGGCGAAGCCATGGTCGGTGGAGAGCCGCTGCCCGGAGGGGAAGCCCTGGCCCGGGCCGGTCTCGAGCCGGCGCGGCTCGAGGCCAAGGAGGGACTCGCCCTCCTCAACGGGACCCAGGCAATGACGGCCGTGGGCACGCTGGCGCTGCTGCGTGCCGAGGCCCTGACCGACGCGGCGGAGCTGGCCGGCGCTGCGTCCCTCGAGGGCCTTCGGGGGAGCCCCGACCCCT
This sequence comes from Candidatus Humimonas hydrogenitrophica, assembly GCA_947581615.1. Classification (GTDB taxonomy): domain Bacteria; phylum Gemmatimonadota; class Gemmatimonadetes; order Palauibacterales; family Palauibacteraceae; genus Humimonas; species Humimonas hydrogenitrophica. The sequence continues at coordinate 89,866 of CANPVD010000097.1, read as the reverse complement.
TCTCGGAGGAGATCCAGGCCCTCCGGCCTCACCCCGGTCAGCGGGCCAGCGCGGAGCGCCTCCGCCGCCTCTTGCGCGACAGCGAGATCCGCGAGAGTCACCGGTATGGCGACCCCCGCGTTCAGGACGCCTACTCCCTCCGCTGCATGCCCCAGGTGCACGGCGCGGTACGCGACACCCTCGCTTTCGTGCGTGGGGTGTTCGAGGTGGAGGTGAACGCGGCTACGGACAACCCGCTCGTCACGAGCGGCGACGGCAGCTATCGGCTCCTCTCCAACGGCAACTTCCACGGCCAGCCCGTGGCCAGTGCCGCCGACCAGATCGCGATTGCGGCTGCCACCCTGGCCACGATCAGCGAACGGCGCACGGACCGGCTGCTCAACCCGGACTTGTCGGGGCTCCCCGCCTTTCTGACGCCCGAGCCCGGGCTTCGCTCGGGGATGATGATGCTCCAGGTCACGGCGGCTGCCCAGGTCGCGTCCTGTCGCCAACTGGCCGCGCCTGCCGCCGTCGGGACCATCCCGACCGGCGCGTCCAAGGAGGACCACGTCTCGATGGGCATGCACGCGGCCGATAAGGCGCGCGCGGCCGTGACCTGCCTCGAACGCGTCCTCGCCATCGAGCTGCTGGCTTCCGCCCAGGCCCTGCACCTTCTCCGCCCCCTGCGGGCGGGAGTCGGCGTGGAGGAGGGCATCGCCCTCGTCCGGGAGCACGTCCCACACCTGGAGGAAGATCGTCCGCTCGCGCCGGACATCAGCAGGGTGGTCGGACTGCTTCGGGATGGGTCCATCACCGCGGTCGTACGGCGCTACGCCGGTGGCAGCCAGGCATTGTAACCACGGGCCGTTCGGCCGTACATTGTAGGTTGCCGTTCGTGTGTCTGTAGCACGAATGCAACACCGCTGACCGTGGAAGGGCGATGGCCTCGGTATCGAGCCTGAAGGACAGGGCCCGAAAGGAAGAGCAGCGGGGCAACTGGTCCCGCGCCGTGGACCTGTACAGGCAGGCCCTACGGCGAGCCGACGCACAGGGCGACCTGATGCGGGAGCTCGGCCTGTATAACCGCATCGGGGACCTGTACCTGCGTCTCGAGGACACCGAGCGGGCGGTCGCCTCCTACCTCGACGCCGCCGAGCGCTACGAGGCCGAAGGCCTTCACGCCCCCGCCGTGGCCCTTTGCAACAAGATCCTCCGCGTGGCTCCGGACGAGGACGAGGGCCGCCTTCGCCTCATGCGACTCCACCTGTCGTCCGGCCTGGTCGCCGATGCGCGCCAGGTGCTGCTCGAGTACGTGCGTCGAGCCGATGCGTCGGAGAGGGAAGAGGATGGCCTGATGGCGATCCTCGAGTTCGTGGCCGCGAGCGGCGATGAGACGCTTCGACTCGAAGCGGCGGATCGCCTGGCCGAGGCGGGCCGGCGGGACGAGGCCGTGCGCGAGCTCGTGCGGGTCCGCGAGGCCCGGGCGGAACGCGGCGACACCAGCCTCGACGTCGACGAGCGGCTCCGCCGTCTGGCACCCGAGCTCGTGTCCGAGCCGGCGACGGAGGCGGAAGAGCCCGTCGCGGAGCCGACGCCGGCCGCCGCGGCGGAGGAACCTGCCCCACAGCCCGAACCGGTCCTGGGGACGGAAGCGCCGGCCGCGGCAGAGGAGCCGGCCGTGGTGGAGGAGCCGGCCGCGGCAGAGGAGCCGGCCGCGGCAGAGGAGCCGGCCGCGGTCGAGGAGCCGGCCGCGGTGGAGGAGCCGGTCCGGCACCGCCGGAAGCGTCCGGAGGTCGAGGCCGCGGCTCCGGATCTCCCCGCTCAGGAGCCCGAGCCGCCCACGCCGCGCTTTTGCAGGGAGCTACCCTCCACGCTCCCGGCCCTGACGCCCGCTCGTCCGGCCGTGGCGGCCGTCGCTCCGTCGGATCTTGTGGCGGCGGCGCCCGTCGCCGCGATCGTGTGGCGCGGAAGGCGCGGACCGGCGGCCCGCGGCCAGGTCCGGGCAGGTTCGTTCACGGTCGCGGCCAACGACGTTGCCAGCCCCGGGTGGACCGCCGGTCTGGCCGCACGCGGGGCTGGCACGGACCCCGCCTGTAGCGCGCCCGATCGACTCGCGGGCGCGACGCCCGCCCCGATCTCACGGATGGGTGTCATGGTCGCTCGGACAGCCGACGTGGTGCCGGTGCCTGCGGGGGCCGACGCCGGCGGAGTCCGGGCCTCCGGAATCCTGGACGTGCGGGCTGCCCTGGCGTCGATCGGCACGGGGGCGGTTCATGTGGACGCGGCTCGTCCCGTAGCGGTCCACCTCGGATCGCTTCGCATGGTGCGCCCCACCGGGGCGGCGAGCGCCGGGGAGGCGGCCCGGGCGCGCATCGAAGCGGGTCCGTCCACCCCGGAGCCCACCGGGCGGGAGCTCCCCGGAGGCGCCAGCCTCGCCTTCAGGGCTCGGACCGGCTTCGAGGTGCGTGCCGCCGTCGCGGAATCTGTGTCGCGGCCCGCGATCGTGGTCGAGGGGGCAGCCCGGCCCGCGGCCCCTGTCGCGGAGGCGGAGATCTCGACCCGGGCCTGGGATCCGGACTTCGGTGTCGCCATCGGAGACGCCCCTCCGTCGAGTGGATCCGCCGCGACGGTGGCGCAGGTCGGGCCGTCGCGGGCGGTTCCGGTGAGGATGGTGGCCGACGGGGAGAGGGGCCGATTCGAGCTCCTCTCCCCGAGCGCCTTCGTGTTCGAGGCGGCGGATCTCGGCCGGGCCATCCCGGCGCCGGCCGCGCCCGTGGACGGTTCGGGCGAGCCCGTTCCGACGCCGGACTACCTGCAGGTCGGTCGACCGGGATCGGCGGCTGTCGCGCCCGAGGAGCCCGATGAGGAGACGCAGGCCCCGGGAGTCTTCCGAGGACTCCGCTTCCTGAAGGGCCTGCGGCGTTCCGGGGACGTGACCGGACAGGGGGCGCCTTCCGGGTCCCCCGTGCGGCACCCGAATCCGGCGGGCGACGTGCCCGGGTTGGCCGAGGTGCTTCCGGCGATCGTGACGATCGACACGCCGTCCCTCGTGGCCGGCGTCGCGACACGCTTCGAGCCGCTTCCGCGCGGTACCGTTCGGCCCATTGCGATCGCGAGGGCGGAGCCTGGACTGGCGGAGTCCGATGATCTGGTCGCCGTGCGTGCGCCCTGGGAGGAGCAGCCCGAGCCGGCCGTGGGGTTGGAGTCGGCCGAAGAAGTCGAGGCGGAAGGCGAAGCCGAAGCGAGCGTCGAGCCCGAGACACCGGTGCTGGACGCCGGGGGGGCGGAAGCGGAGGAGGAGTGCGAGCCAGAGGCGGCCGCGCCCGCCGCCGAGCCGGTCGCGGAGTTGGAGTCGGCCGAAGAAGTCGAGTCGGAGGTCGACGCCGGGGTGGAGCCCGCGGCCGAGGACGAGCCGGAAGCCGAAGTGGAGCCCGCGGCCGAGCTCGAGGCGCCGGACACCGCGGAAGTGGAGGAGGAGGCACGGCAGACTCCCTCCCCTCCGGCGGGGAGTCTGACGGAAGTGCTCCGGCGGCGCTGGACCGCCGAATCTGAAGCGGGCGAGACCTCCGCGGGAGTCGAGCTTCCGGCTGGCGGGCCGGACCCGGATTCGGCCACGACACACGAGACGGACCTGGCCGCGGCCCGAGCCGAGGACGACGGCGAAGACGCCACGCTTTCGCCGGCCGCGTCCCATCTTGCGCCGGCCGGGGACAGGGATGAAGACTTCCCCAACCTCACGGGCATGCTGGAGAAGCTCGGATGGCTGGGGGGTGCGGCAGACGAGTCTGATGAGGAGACGAAGCCGGCGGCGGCCGGCGACGGGGATCTCGTACATCCCAGTCCGTGGAAGGCCTCGGCGAAGCCGACCACGCCAGGCGGTAGCCGTCGCCCGGACGGTGACGCGTCGGACCCGGCCGTGGATGAGGACGTGCCCAACCTGACGGAGATGCTGGAGTCGATGGGCTGGCTTTCGCCCGAGACCGACGATGCCGGGGGCGCAGGCCCGGGTCCCTCATCCGACGACGCCGTTCATGATCGGAGGGCTGACTCGGCCCAGAGCGAGCGCGAGTGACATGGCGAGCATAAAGCACCTCAAGAACCAGGCGCGTCACGAGGAGCAGCGGGAGAACTGGGCCCGCGCCATCGAGCTCTACACCGACGCCCTGGAGCAGTCGGCGGCGTCCGGCGAAGGCCTGCCCGACCTGAGCCTCTACAACCGCATCGGTGATCTGCATCTCCGCCAGAACGACCCGACCCGGGCGATCGAGTCCTATCTGGATGCGGTGGAGCGCTACGCGGAACAGGAACTCTACGGGGGCGCCATCGCGCTGTGTGACAAGATCCTCAGGGTGGCGCCGGAAAGGGTCGATGTCTACCGCACCCTGGGGAGACTCCACGCGGCGACCGGCCTGGTCGCGGAGGCCAGGACCAACTTCCTGGAATACGCGGCGCGGCTCGAGGAACAGGGCGATCAGGATGGCCCCGTCCAGGCCTTCCTGGAGCTGGCCCAGCTCACTTCGGACCGAGAGCTCCACCTCGAGATGATCGACCGGCTCCTGCAGGGAGGGCGCCGCGAGGAGGCCACCGAGGAGCTCGCGGAGCTGTATGACGGGGTGGCCCACGATGGGCCCATCGGACGGGCGGTTCGCGAGAGGCTCGAGTCTCTGGCTCCGGAGATTCTCGCCCGGTATCCCGACGAGACCCGGACCTCCCCCGAGCCTCCGCTCGATCCCGAGCGGGCCGTGCGGGAGGCCGAGGAACGGGGCGACCTTCGAGCGGCCTTCGAGGCGACCCATGCGCTCGTCGAGGAACACCCGGACCGCGTCTCCGTCTATCGCAAACGGGTCGAGCTCGCCTCCGGACTGGATGATGGGGCGCGGCTCGTGCGCAGCTATCTGGAGCTGGCGCGCTGTCTGGAGCGCTCGGGGAGCGACGAGGCGGCCCTCACCGTGCACCGCAGGATCCTCGAGCTCGAACCGGATCATCCCCAGGCCCGTCAAGCCCTGCGCGCCGCGCACGAGAAGTCCGAGTCGACCGGGTCGGGCACAGAAGCAGCGTCCAGCCGGGGAGCGTCGGTCCCGGAGGCGGAGATGGCCGCGGCGGAGCCCACCGATGCCGGGTCGTGCGACTCCGAGCCCGAGCCGGCGGCACCACCGGCCGACTCGGCGACGGGCGCCGGGGGACGGGACTTCGACGACATGCTCGTCGGCTTCCGAGCGCGCACCGACGCCACGCAGGACGAGACGGACCCCGAGGCGCACTGCGAGTTCGGGATCGCCCTGCACCAGATGGGACGACTGGAGGACGCGATCCGCGAATTCCAGGCGGCCACCCGGGCTCCCGAGCCGCCCGTGCGTGCGTTCGAGCTCCTCGGACAGTGCTTCCTGGAGGAGGATCTGCACCGGGTCGCCGTGCGAGTGCTGACCCGGGCGTTACGCCTTCCCGGGCACCCCGAAGTCGAGCTACTCGGCGTCCTCTACCAGCTGGGTGTGGCGCACCAGGCGCTGGGCGCATCCGAGCAGGCCCTGGAGTGCTTCGAGCGCGTCTACAGCATCGACATCGACTTCATGGATGTCGGAGATCGCATGCGCGCCTGTGCCCTTTGACACCCTCCTCGAGGGGCGTCTACATTGGGCGGCCGTCGATCGGCGGTCCACACGGACGGCCGGATGAATCCCTGGCTCCGTGAAAGCATGCTCGAGACCGCCCCTACTTCCCCCAGATCCTTGCGTGAGCCCGTGCGGTCGCGTCTCGACGCGGTCCGCCGGCGGATCGTCGCGATGGTCGCCGACGGCTATGCGGCCGTGGACGAGGTGTCGGACTATCTGGCGGGCATGGAGGGAAAGCTCGTACGGCCCACGCTCCTGCTCCTGGCCAACGAGGTGGGGGACAGTCCCGACGAACGTGCCGTGGATCTGGCGGCCGTCGTCGAGCTGGTTCACGTTGCCACGCTCGTCCACGACGACGCGGTCGACCATTCGGTCCGTCGGCGCGGCATGCCCACCGTGAATGCCCGCTGGACGCACCAGGTCGCGATCATCATGGGTGACTTCCTGTACTCGAGAGCGCTCACAGAGATGGCTCGGCTCGGGGACGTGGAGGCGGTCGAGATCCTCGGCGATGCTGCCAATCGCATGACCGTCGGGGAGATGCGCCAGCTTATGTCCCACGATGCTCTGGATGCCGGAGAGGACGACTACGAGCTGCTGTGCGAGTGCAAGACCGCCTCGCTGATGGCGGCGGCCTGTGAGCTCGGCGCCCTGGTCGGGCGTCCAGAGCTCCGGGAGCCGCTGCGGTCCTATGGCTACGCCCTCGGCATGGCCTTTCAGGTGACCGACGATCTGCTGGACTATACGGCCTCCTCCCGGGTCATGGGGAAGCCGAGCGGCCAGGACCTGAGGGAACACAAGGTGACCCTGCCCCTGATCGCCGCGCTTCCCTCCCTGGACCGGGACGAACGGTCCAGGGTCGACGCGCTGTTCGCCCATCCCGAGCCCGGTGAAGAGCTGGTGGCGGAGGTGGTCGTTATCGTGGAGCGTCGGGGCGGCCTGGACTATGCCCGCGACCGGGCTCGATTCTGGGCCGAACGTGCGGCAGGCTGGCTCGAAGATCTGCCGTCCGGACCCGCCACGGAGGCGCTGACGCAGGCGGCGGACTTCGTGGTCACCCGCCGCAGCTGACCGGTCGAAGCCGCACTCGAGGACGCGTCATGGTAGGAGGGGCACGCGAGATGGAGCTTGGGGGTACCCGTAAGAAGCCAGGACGAAGAGTGGTGCTCATCGTCGCCGGCGGGTTGCTGGTCGGCGCGCTCCTCACGCAGCTGGTGAGCCTCGCGTTCCCGCCGAGCGCGGCCCGACAGTTCTTCGTGACGACGGTGTCGGCATCGCTCGGACCGCTGGCGGTAGACTTGCGGGTGGTGGCTCTGACGCTGGGGCCGCTGCTGATCCGGGTGAATGTCCTCAGCGTCGTGGGCGTGGTGCTGGTGGCCTGGTTCTCGAGATCTCTGCTCTAGTGCCGGGATGTCCCGGCGGCGGCCGACGGCCGCCGTGCGCGACCTACCCGGAAGGATGACCTGACATGCTGGGTGGTATCGGCATTCCCGAACTGATCGTCATCTTCGCGATCGTGCTCCTGTTCTTCGGAGCGAAGAGGTTGCCCGAGATCGGGAAGTCGCTCGGGAAGGGGATCCGCGACTTCCAGGACTCCCTCAAGGGAATCGAGGACGAGGTCAACCGGGAGATCCCGCCGGGTGACACGCGGAACTCGGGCTCGAGCACGCAGGAGCACCCGCACGAGCCCTCCGAGCACAGGGACCGGCCTCAGGGCTGATCGTGACCATCGGCCCGCGGCCGAGTCGATCGCCGCGGGCTGCTGCTCTCTCCGTCCGGCTCCCTCAGGTCGAGGGCGAGCGCGCCACCGCCAGCTGTTGCCTGAGATCCTGGATGTCGGCGTGGTCCCTCAGCGCCTGTAGCCACTGCTGCACGTAGGTCTGCCGCTGCTGCGTCAGCATCTGGGCCCGAAGCTGACCCTCCACCTGGAGGAACTGCTTCCGGTCGGCGGGCGTCCGGTCCTCCACCTGGACCAGGGCGAGCCTGCCCCCCGCGTCCAGCGCGTCGGATACCGAGCCCACCGGTAGACCGAACGCCGCGCCGACGGCCTGCGTGGCACGACCCAGACCCTGGACGAAGTCCTGTCGGCTGAAGGTCGGGCTTTCCTGTACCCTCCACCCGTGGGCGGCCGCGGCCTTTTCGAGCCCACCGTTGGCTCGCGCCTCCTGGCCGACCCTGTCCATCCGTTGGCGCAGGACGTCCACCTTCTTGCCCTCGAGGAGACGGGCTCGGATCTGGCCGCGGACCGCGGCCAGGGGAGCCATCGACGAGTCGGATCGGCTCTCGAGCTGGAGGATGTGGTATCCGAGGCCGTTCTGATAGAACTGGCTCACGGTCCCGGGGGTGGTCTCCGCGTCGAAGGCCCATTCCACCGCCACGCCGAGCGCCCCGGCGCCGGGCACGAACTGCGACCCCCTGGTGACCTCGACCCCCTTCCGGACCTCGACCCCCATCGAGTCCGCCGCGGGGACGAGCCCCGCGTCCAGCGCCAGGCTCTCTAGCTGGTCCATGTCGTCGAAGATCCTGTCCTGGTGCTCCGTGGAGAGCTGGATCGGCACCAGGACGTGGTCGAGCGACAGGGAGTCGCCGCGGCGCGCGTCCACGTGGACCAGATGGAAGCTGGATCCCGCGAGGATCGGCGGGGACACGGCTCCCCCGCGCAGGGAGAAGGCCACGGAGTCGACCGCGCTCACCAGGTCGCCCCGGTGGATCCAGCCGAGATTGCTCGCCTTCAGGCCCGAGGCGCTGTCGGACGAGAGCTTCTTGACGAGGTCCGAGAACGTCTCCTTGCCGCCCTCCACCAGGTTCCGGAGGGAGTCGGCGGTCCGCCGGGCGGTCGCCGTGTCCTGCGCCGAGGGCAGTTGGGAGAGGGTGACCACGTCCACCGTGGCGGCGGCCGGCCTTTCGAACTCCGCGCGATGGGCGTCGTAGTACTGCTGGATCTCCTGGTCCGAGACGATGACCGCGCTGTCGGGGACGACCGTGGACGGATCGAGGCTCACGTACTTGACGCGCGCGGTCTCGTTCTGGTCCCGGTATGCCGCCCACAGGTCCGCGTCGCTGACGTCGACTTCCTGCGAAACGAGCTGCACGAGCTTGGACTGCGGCAGCACGGTCCGGTAGTATTCCTCGATCTGCTGAAGGAGGTTGACGTCCACCCCGGGCCGGGCGAAGAAGGCCTGGTACTTCTGGTAGTCGAAGTGCCCGTCCGTCTGGAACGCCGGGTGGTTCCTGAGGGCCGGTGGAGGACTCGTTCGGAAGGCCTGCTTGATCTCGGCATTGCTCACCCCGATGCCCAGCCGCTCCAGCTCCTGCTGGATGAGGACCTGGTTGACCATCTGGTTCCACGCCTGCTCCGTGACCCGGTAGGTCTCCTCGTCCGTGAGCGGCTGACTGGCCCCCTGGCGCGCCTGGTCGAGCTCGGACTGGAGGTACCGGCTCCACTGCACGTAGCGGATGTCCTGTCCGTTGACCACGCCCACGATGGGGTTCGCGCCGGCCTGGGTGCTCTGGTTACGACTCTGTACCCAATCGAGCACCAGCCAGGCCACGAAGGCGATGGTCAGGATGAGCATGATCGACTTCATGTTCTCGCGCATCTTGCTCATGACCATGGGGCGGTGTCCTCCCGGCTGGGTATGTCCTCGAGCCTGCGCGACGGGCCCCGAAACGGCGCGCGGCCGAGAGCCTCGGCCGCGCCGTCGTTTCGCCCGTCCAACGGACGTCTGCAAACCCCGAAAAGCTACCGGAGGTCCGCGACGACAGCAACGCCCGGGGCTTCGGAGGCACGTTGACACGTGCGGAAACGGGCCGGTATCTTCGCTCCGTTCCGACCCCGGGGTGAGAGCCCCTCCCTCCACAGCCGATCGGACAGGCCATGAGCGATCCCAGCCTCGGTTTCGAGATCCAGCGCCTGGAGGAGCAGTTCGCGGCGCATCCGGGGAGTCTCCTGTTCGCCCGACTGGCCGATCTCCTCCGCAAGTCGGGAGAGCTCGATCGGGCGCTGGCCGTCGTCGAAGAGGGGTTGAGCCAGCACCCCGACTACCTCAGCGCCCACATCGTGCATGCCCGTACTCTCGAGGACATGGGTCGGGAGGTGCAGGCCGGGGAGGCCTACCGTGGAGTGCTGGATGTGGACGCGCAGAACCTGGTCGCGCTCCGATCCCTGGCTCACCTGGCCGAGACCCGCGGAGACCGGGAAGAGGCCGCTGGTTGGTACGAGCGGCTTCTCGCGGTCGATCCCCGCAACGAGGAGGCGGAGGCCGCCCTGGAGCGCCTGGCCGGGGGGGGCGGTCCGGAGTCCGGGCCTGAGGCGGAGCCGGCCGCCGAAGAGGAGCTCGAGCCGCCAGAGCCGGAGCCCGAGGCCGATCCCGTGCCGGAGTTCGAACCGGAGCCCGTACCCGGGCTCGAGCCCGACCTGGAGGCGGAATCCCGGTCCGGGACGGATGGAGAGATCGAGCCGGAGCTGGACACCGGACCCATCGACGCCTTCGGCCTGGAATTCGGGTCCGAGGCCGAGTGGGAGTCCATCGGAAGCAGCGGCTGGCCCTGGAGCGAGGAGGCTTCCGAGCCGGAGGTGACGGGGCACCCGGGAAGCTCGGCGGAAGAGCCCGCGGAGCCCGTCGATCCGGTCGAGCGAACCGGGACGTACTGGCCGGAATGGGGTGGGGAGGCCCTGGAGGCCGGGGCCCCGTGGGCGGAGCCGGGCGAGGAGCCCCTGGAGCCGCTGGAGGAGGAGGAAGCCGAACGGGCAGCGACGGATGTCCAGGAGCCCGAGGTGAGCGAGCCCATCGCCGCGGAGGCCGAGCCGGAGCCCGAGTCCGAGCCCGAGGAGGCCACGGAGGCGCCCGGACCGTCGGCGGAGCGGTCGGACTCGGATCTCCCGACGGAGACCCTGGCCACGCTGTATGCCACCCAGGGCCTCTACCGCGAGGCCGTGACGATCTACGAGGAGCTGGTGCGTCGGAGGCCCCACGATGAGGCGCTCGCCGAGCGTCTACGGGCGGCCAGGGACGAGTTCGAGAGTGATGGGCCGGCCGGGCCCGAATCGATCGGGGAGGTCGGGGAGACGGCCCCGGAGGAGGAGGAGTGGGCGGCGCGGGAGAGCGTCCCGACGGAGCCGACCGGGCCCGTGGAGCCTCCGGTCAGGGACCACCTGCGGGCGCTGCTGCGCGGCGACGCCGTGGCCGACGCCGGCTCCGCGGACGACCTGGATTGAGGATGCGGTTCTGATGAGGTCCCCGCTCCGCATCGGCGTCCTCCACGGGCCCAACCTGAATCTCCTGGGCGGTCGTGAGCCCGAGTTGTACGGCTCCGAGACCCTGGCGGACATCCAGGCGCGCCTGACCGAGCGGGCGGAGGAGCGCGACATCCAGATGGTCTCCCTGCAGTCCAACTCGGAGGGGGCCTTGATCGACTGGGTTCAGTCGCAGACTTCGGCGGTGTCCGGCTGGCTGGTGAACGCCGGCGGGCTCACCCACACCAGCGTGTCCCTCCGAGACGCGCTGGTCGCCAGCGGCCGGCCTTTCGTGGAGGTCCATCTCTCCAACATCCACGCGCGCGAGCCGTTCCGTGCCCGATCGCTCCTCGCCGACGTGGCGGTCGGCGTGGTCGCGGGATTCCACGGGGACAGCTACCTGCTGGCGCTCGACGGTCTCCTCGGCCGCCTGGGCGCCGCTTGATCGAGACCGGTACGCCGCTTCCTCCGTTGGCGCGCGGCGACAGGCTGACGCGCCTTCGCGGGCGTTTGGAAGAGCTCGGGCTGGACGGCCTCCTGACCGTGCACGGTCCGAGTCTGCGCTATCTCTCCGGTTTCTCGGGCTCGAGCGGGCTGCTCGTGGTGCGCGGGGACGATGGTGTCCTGCTGACCGACTCGCGCTACGAGGTCCAGGCGGCGGACGAGGTCGATCCTACGATCGAGGTGCGGATCGCGGGCGACGGGCTGTTCGACGCGCTGTCCGAGCTGGCTCGGGACTGGCCCGGGTCCCCCCGGTTCGCCTTCGAGCCGGCCCACGTTTCGGTTCGTGAGAAGGCCCGCCTCGAACAGGCGGCGCCCGGGGTGGACTGGACGGCTCTCGAAGGGCTGGTCGAATCGCTCCGCGCCCGCAAGGATGCTGCGGAGATCGCACGCATGGGTCGCGCGGCCGCGCTGGCCTGCGACGCACTCGAGGAGACCCTGGGTCGTGTCGAGGAGGGCATCTCCGAGGCGGAGATCACGGCGGAGCTGGAGTACAGGCTTCGTCGAGCCGGATCGGACGGTCCCGCGTTCGAGTCGATCGTGGCCGTGGGCCCTCGATCGGCACTTCCGCACGCTCGCCCCTCGGCCCGCACCCTGCGCGAGGGGGACCTGCTGCTGCTGGACTTCGGAGCCGTGGTCGACGGCTACCGGTCGGACATCACGCGTACCGTCGTGGCGGGCGCTGCGGCCGCGTGGCAGCGTGCCGTCCACCGGGCGGTCCTCGTGGCCCACGATGCCGCCGTCGCCGCCGTCGCGGCCGGCGCGCCGGCCGCGGATGTGGACGCCGCGGCCCGTGAAAGCTTGACGGAAGCTGGGTACGGGGAGCACTTCGGTCACTCCACGGGTCACGGCCTCGGTCTGGAGGTGCACGAGGAGCCGGCCGTCTCGCGGCGGTCGGAGGCCATCTTGCAGGCCGGGAACGTGGTAACGATCGAGCCGGGCGTGTATCTTCCGGGGCGCGGCGGCGTGAGGCTGGAGGACGACGTGTGGGTGGAGGAAGCCGGCGCGCGCGCCCTCACGGACTTCCCGCTCGACCTGCGGGAGCTATAGGGCGGGCATCGCACGTCGGGACCACGAGCGCGAGGGACATGGCGGACACATCGGACTTCCGGAACGGGATGGTGATCGAGCTCGACAGCGGGCTGTATTCGATCATCTACTTCCAGCACGTCAAGCCGGGAAAGGGCGGCGCCTTCGTACGCACCAAGCTCAAGAGCGTGATGACGGGTGCGGTGCTGGACCGCACGTTCCGGGCGGGAGAGCGCGTGCAGGAGGTACGCCTGGTGCGGCGGCCCCTGCAATACAGCTACTCGGACGGCCACCTCTACTACTTCATGGACATGGAGACGTACGAAATGGTCCCGCTGTCCGGAGGGGCGGTCGGCGAGGACCAGCTTCGGTACCTGACGGAGAACCTGGAGTGCGAGGGCCTCACGCGGGACCGGGACGTGCTGTCGGTGGAGCTGCCGCAGTTCGTCGAACAGCGGGTGGTGGAGACCGAGCCCGGCGTGCGCGGGGACACCGCGCAGGGCGCCACCAAGCCCGCCAGGCTCGAAGCGGGCGCGGTCGTACAGGTTCCGCTGTTCATCGAACGAGGTGACGTGGTCCGGGTCGACCGGACGGAGGACAAGTACCTGGAACGGGTGAGCTCATGATGGACCTCGACTGGATCCGGCGCCTCCTCGAGCTCGTCGAAGACTCCGACATCGACACGCTCGAGCTGAGCCGCTTCGGCACCCGGGTGCGGGTCTCGAAGAGCCCGCCCGGGGGCGGGGGCGCGGTGCGGGTGGTCTCGTCCGAAGCGCCGGCCTCGGATTCCGGTGCCGCGCCGCACCGCCCCCCGGCGAGCGGCGCCCCGCAGCCGGTCGAGGAGGCGGGCGAGGCGTCGACCGGAGCCGAGGACCTGCACCCCATCACATCACCCATGGTCGGCACCTTCTACCGTTCGCCGGCGCCGGATGCGCCCCCCTACGTCGAGGTCGGAGACCGCGTTGCCAAGGGACAGACGCTGTGCATCCTCGAGGCGATGAAGCTCATGAACGAGCTGGAGGCCGAAGTCGCCGGCGTCGTCCGCGAGATCGCCGTCGAGAACGCCGAGCCGGTGGAGTACGGCCAGGTTCTCTTCCGCATCGACTCGGACGGCGCGGGCTGAGTCTCTCTATCCGGATCGCCTGATGTTCGAGAAGATCCTCATCGCCAACCGCGGGGAGATCGCCCTGCGCGTCATCCGCGCCTGCCGGGAGCTGGGCGTGGGCACGGTGGCCGTGTACTCCGAGGCCGATCGTGACTCCCTCCACGTGCGGTTCTCGGACGAGGACATCTGCATCGGACCGGCGCAGAGTCGCGAGAGTTATCTCAACATCCCGCGGATCATCGCCGCGGCGGAGGTGGCCGGCGCCGACGCCATCCATCCCGGGTACGGCTTCCTGGCGGAGAACGCCGAGTTCGCCGAGGTGTGCGAGCGCTCCGGCTTCACCTTCGTCGGGCCCACGGCGGAGCAGATCCGCAGGATGGGCCACAAGGCCGAGGCACGGCGCACGATGGCGGCCGCGGGGGTGCCGGTCGTGCCCGGGACCGAGGGCACGGTGGACGACGCGGAAGAAGCCGAGCGCGAGGCCGAGCGCATCGGGTTCCCGGTCATGATCAAGGCGGCCGCCGGCGGCGGCGGCAAGGGCATGAGGATCGCCCGCGACCCGGAGGAGTTCCGCAAGGCCTTCTCCATGGCTCGCAACGAGGCGGGAGCGGCGTTCGGCGACCCCTCCGTCTATGTGGAGCGGTTCGTCGAATCGCCGCGGCACGTCGAGATCCAGGTACTCGGGGACACGCACGGGAACGTGGTGCACCTGGGAGAGAGGGACTGCTCCGTGCAGCGTCGTCATCAGAAGCTGATCGAGGAGTCCCCCAGCCCGGCGCTCACGCCCGACCTGCGAAGCCGAATGGGGGAAGCGGCCCTGGCCGGGGCGCGGGCCATCGGCTACCGGAACGCCGGGACGGTGGAGCTCCTGCTCGGCGCTGACGGGAGCTTCTACTTCATGGAGATGAATACCCGCATCCAGGTGGAGCACCCGGTCACCGAGTGGGTGACCTCCACCGACCTCGTCAAGGAGCAGATCCGGGTGGCGGCCGGCGAGCCGTTGTCCGTGCCGGAGCCCCTCAGGATGCGGGGCCACGCGATCGAGTGCCGGATCAACGCCGAAGATCCCGAACACGACTTTCGGCCGGCGCCCGGCATCATCTCAGCCTTCCACTCTCCGGGAGGGCCCGGCGTGCGGGTGGACACGCACGTGTACGCCGGCTACCGCGTGCCTCCCTTCTACGACTCCCTGCTCGGGAAGCTGATCGTGTGGGACAACACGCGGGAGGAGGCCCTGCGGCGCGCGGACCAGGCTCTCGGCGAGTTCGTGATCGAGGGCATTCCGACGACGGTCCCGTTTCTGCGCTCGGTGCTGAGACATCCGGACTTCGTGGCGGGGCGGATCGACACGGGCTTCGTGGAGCGCCTGCGCGGCGGAGAATGAATGTTCGGACCCGACTGGCACCCGGCGAGCTCGGGGAGACGGAGCCCCAGGGCCGGGTGGCGGTCGTGATCGACGTGATCCGGGCCTCGACGACCATCGTGGCGGCCCTCGACGCCGGAGCGCGCCGCCTGGTGCCCGTCGACTCGACCGAGGCGGCGGAACGCCGCTCCGCCTCGTACGACGACGTCCGGCCCCTCCTGTGCGGCGAGCGGGAAGGCCTGCCCATCCGGGGGTTCGACCTGGGCAACTCTCCGCGGGAATTCGTCGCGGAGTCGGTCGGGGACCGCGACCTCGTGATCACGACCACCAACGGGACCCGCGCCCTCGAACGAGTGCGGGGCGCCCAGGCCGTGCTGGTGGCCTGCCTCAGGAACCTGGGAGCCGTGGCGGACGAGCTCCGTCGCCGCGGGCGGCCGGTCCTGGTGGTGTGTGCCGGTCGCGGAGGGCGCGTCGGCCTGGATGACGTGTGGTGCGCCGGACTCCTCGTCGAGCGGCTGGGAGCGTCGGGTCCGGTCCAGCCCGACGACGGAGCGCGCGTGGCCATGCAGACCGCCCGCGGACTGGGGGAGCCGAACGCGGGAGCCCTGGCGAGGACCGAGGCCGGGGCGGCCCTGGTTCGCATCGGTTTGGGGGGCGATCTCGACATGTGCGCCTCGGTGGACTCCAGCCGGATGGTGCCGATGCTGACGGGAGAGGGGCTCGTGCCCGCCGGACTGCGGCCATGAGCGCCCAGGAGAGCCGTCGGCGGCAGGAGGCGCTGGGGGTCGGGCTGCTGGCCCTGGGGGTCCTGCTCGGCCTGGCGATCGTGCCTCCGGCCCTGTCGGCCTCGGGCTCCGGTCCCAACCTGGTCGGGCCGGCGGGTGCGGCGCTGTATCGGTGGTTGGCCTACGCCCTGGGACCGATGGCCTTCCTGGTCGCGGCCGCCCCCGTCGTGTGGGGGCTGCACTGCTTCGGCCTGTACGACCGGGAGGAGGCGGGCCGCTGGTCCGGCTTCCTGGGAGCCCTCGCCCTGCTGGTTCCGGCCGCCGTGTGGCTCCTGCGCGGAGAAGCCTCGCTGGCGCGCGGCGAGGGCATCGGGGCGATCGGCCGGACGCTCGGCATTCTGCTCGAGGGCGGATTCGGCACCGTGGGCGGCGTCCTCATCCTGGTCGGAGCGCTGGCGTCGGTGTCGGTCCTCACGCTCGGCTGGTCGCCTTCCAGCGGGCTCGGCCGCCTGCTGCGTGGGGCGCGGGCCGCGGGGAGCGGAACGGGGCGGCTGCTGAAGGCCGGACGGGATGCCGCCAGTCGGCGCAGAGAGGCGCGGGCCGACGGGAGCGGGGCTTCGCCGTGGGAGACGGTCCGGGCCCGAGCCGAGGAGGCTGGCGGGGCGGCCGTCATCGAGTCGGCCGCCAGCGGCGGCATGCCGGCTGCTGGCGAGCAACTGGAGCTCGAGGCCGAGCTGGCCGACTACGGCGACCCGACCCGGACCGAGCTCCCGCCGCTCGACCTCCTCGAGAAGCCAGAGCGGGCCTCGCGCGGCCTGTCGGACCGGGAGCTTCGGGCGCTCGGCCAGATCCTGGTGGACAAGCTCGAGACCTTCCGCGTGCAGGGCGAGATCCGGGGCTGGACGACAGGGCCCGTAGTCACCCAGTTCGAGGTCGTGCCGGCGGCCGGGATCAAGGTGGGCCAGATCGCCGCGCTCTCGGACGATCTGGCGCTCGCCCTCAAGGCCCCGTCCGTGCGCATCGTGGCCCCCATTCCGGGCAAGGGTGCCGTCGGCGTCGAGGTGCCGAACCCCGAGCCCGAGGTCGTGCGCCTGCGGGAGGTGCTCGAATCCTCCGCCTTCCAGCGCTCCAGGGCCGTGCTGCCCCTGGCTCTGGGTCGGGACCTGGCCGGAGAGCCCTACTGCGCCGACCTGGCGCGCATGCCGCACCTGCTCATCGCCGGGGCCACCGGCTCGGGCAAGTCGGTGTGCATGAACACCATCATCACCAGCCTCGTGTACCGGTACGCTCCGGCGCAGCTGCGCCTCCTGATGATCGACCCGAAGATGGTGGAGCTCAGCGTGTACGACGACCTCCCCCACCTCCGGCACCCGGTGGTGACGGACAACCAGGAGGCGGCGTCTATCCTACGGTGGGCGGTGCTCGAGATGAACCGCCGCTACGAGCTCCTGTCGGCCAACGGCTGCCGGAGCCTGCGGGAGTTCAACCGCCGGGTCCGCGAGGAGGTGGATCTCCGGCGGCCCGGCTCCTCGGAGCGGTCGTACGAGGACGGCGAGCTGCCGTACATCGTGCTGCTCATCGACGAGCTGGCCGACCTCATGATGACGGTTCAGGCCGAGGTCGAGAGCCCCCTGGCCCTGCTGGCCCAGAAGGCGCGGGCGGTGGGGATTCACCTGGTGATCGCGACGCAGCGGCCGTCGGTCAACGTGATCACGGGGCTCATCAAGGCGAATTTCCCGAGCCGGATCGCCTTCCGGGTGGCCTCCAAGACGGACAGCCGGACGATCCTGGACCAGAACGGCGCCGAGAGTCTGCTGGGAAACGGGGACATGCTGTTCCTGCCTCCGGGGGAGGCCGATCCGGTCCGGATCCAGGGAGCGTTCCTCGACGGCGACGAAACCGAGAGACTGGTCCGATGGTATCGTGACCGGCGCGCGTCGGAAGGCCCGCGCTCGGAGGAGGAGGACATCCTGAACGTGGTCCGGGAGCACGAAGAGCTGGAGGCGCGAGTGGACGTGGTGGAAGAGGTGCTCGAGGATCGTGACCAGCTCTTCCGCCAGGCGGCCGAGATCGTGATTGCCAACGACTCGGGGTCGACCAGCCTCTTGCAACGCAGGCTGAGGATCGGTTATGGGCGGGCGGCACGAATCATCGACCAGCTCCACCACGCGGGCGTGGTGGGCCCCTCGCAGGGCTCGCAGCCCAGGGAGGTGCTGGTGAGGCTGGATCAGCTGGACAGGGTGATGGAGGAGGGAGCCGGTAATGGGTTGGATTGAGGCCCGTGCACGCGCGACTCGCTTCGGGCTCGCTGCGGCGGCCGCCGCGCTGCTGGCGAGCGCCGTCCCGGCCGCGGCCCGGACCGCGCGCCCGGCGGAACGGCGACCGATCGTGCAGCCGTGCGGGGCCGCCTGCTGCTCGGGCGACGTCCACGCGCTCCTCGGGCGCGCCGAGGCGCGCTACGATTCGCTCCACAGCCTGCGGGCTCGGTTCCAGCAGACGATCCAGGTCCCCCTCCTGGACAAGTCCCGCGAGGGCCACGGCACCTGGTACCAGGAGGGGAGGGCGCGCTTCCGTATGGACTTCGTCGAGCCGGCCGGTGATCTCATCGTGGCCGACGGCGCGCACCTGTGGCTCTACTATCCGAGCACGAACCCGGGGCAGGTCGTGCGGACGACACTGGAGGGCGACCCGACCGGGGTGGCCATGGTGGACCTGGAGGGCCGGATCTTCCGCGAGGCGCGGTCGGGATACGGTGCGAAGTCGGAAGGGCCCGAGACGATCGACGGAATCACCACCTGCCGGGTGAGGCTCACGCCCCGGGACCAGGCCTCCACGACCTACCGGAAGGTCCGGGTCTGGGTGGGGGCCGACGACCTCCTGGTTCGTCGCTTCGAGATCACCGAGGAGAACGGGACGGTGCGAACCGTGACCCTGAGCCACCTCCACCCGGATGTCGCGATCGCGGACTCGCTCTTCCGGTTCACGCCGCCCGCCGGCGTGGACGTGTTCTCTGGATGAGGCGCCCAGCGGCGGGGTTCCCCGGGGCGAGGTGGAATCGGTGACGGGTCGCGATCGTCTGTGGGAGAAGGCGCTCCGCCTCCTGCCTGGCGGCGTGAGCTCGCCGGTGCGGGCCTTCCGCGCCGTGGGCGGGGTGCCTTTCTTCGCCGAGCGCGGCGAGGGAGCCTGCCTGATCGACACGGAGGGCCGGCGCTACCTTGACTACGTGCTGTCGTGGGGGCCCCTCATCCTGGGGCACGCCCACCCGGAGGTGGTGGCGGCCGTGCAGGAGGCCGCGGCCCGCGGGATGAGCTTCGGAACGCCGGTCCCCGGCGAGGTCGAGCTGGCCGAGCGCGTGGTCCGCTGGTTCCCGTCCATCGACACGATCCGGTTCGTGAGCAGCGGCACCGAGGCGACCATGTCGGCCGTCCGTCTGGCCCGGGGCATCACCGGCCGGGACCTCCTCCTCAAGTTCGAAGGCTGCTACCACGGCCACGGCGACTCCTTCCTGGTGAAGGCAGGCTCGGGGGTGGCGACCCTCGGGCTACCCGATTCGCCGGGGGTGCCGGCGGCCCTGTCCGGTCTCACGGTGACCGCCCCCTACAACGATCTGGAGGCCGTTCGCGAAGCGTTCGCGAACTACCGGGGACGCATCTCGGCCGTGATCGTCGAGCCGGTGGTCGGCAACGCGGGCCTGATCCCGCCGGCGGAAGGGTTCCTGGAAGGGCTCCGGGAGGTCACCCGGGAGGACGGTGCCCTGCTCATCTTCGACGAGGTCATGACCGGCTTCCGGGTGGCGAGGGGCGGAGCCCAGGAGCGCTGGGGGATCGAGCCCGACCTCACCACGCTGGGCAAGGTGCTGGGCGCCGGTCTCCCGGTCGCCGCCTTCGGGGGCCGGCGCGAGCTCATGGAGCGTGTGGCCCCCGTCGGCCCCGTCTACCAGGCCGGCACCCTGAGCGGAAATCCCCTGGCCATGGCCGGCGGCAACGCGCAGCTGGCCGTGCTGGAGCGCGACGATCCGTTCGACGACCTGGAGCGACGGACGGCCCGTCTGGTGCGGGGCATCGTGACGGCCGCGCGCGAGCGCGGCGTGCCAGCGACGGGCTCGTCGGTCGGTTCGATGTGGGGCGTCTACTTCCGGGAAGGGCCCGTGCGCAATTACGCGGAGGCCCGGGGGACCGACACGGAGTTCTTCGCCCGCTACTTCCGCGGGTGTCTCGACCGGGGCGTGTTCATCGCTCCGTCGGCCTTCGAAGCGGGCTTCCTGTCGACCGCCCACGGCGACGAGGAGATCGACCGCACCCTGGAGGTCGTCGGACAGGCCATGGATGCCGCGCTCGCCGACCGCTGACCGGGCGCGGTCGGGGCGAGTCCGGGGCGGGGCCCTTCTGGCGGCGCTGCTCGGGCTGGGATGCGCGAGCCTGGCTCCGGCCTCGGGGCCGGGCGGAACGGAGGCCGCGCCGCCCGCCACGGACACGACGCGCACGGGGGGTACGGAGGTCGGCGTGGTCCCCGGAGCTCCGGCAGGCGCCGCCACAGGCGAGACGGAGCCACGCCTCCCCCGTCGCCAGCCTTACCTGCGCGTCGGCCTGGCCGTGGGTCTCGACTCGATCGAGGTGTCCGCCGAGGCCGGCCTCCGCGCCCGGGACCTGGGTACGGGCACGATGCTGACGGCCGAGGCGGGGCGGTGGAAGATCCGGAGCGTGCCGGGCGGCCTCGAGGCCCTCCCGGTGGCGGCCGCGGGCGCGGGATCGGGCCGGGGAGATGGCGGGCCAGGCCGGGCTGGCGCGACCGCGAGACCGCGGCAGGACGTGCTGTTCGAGTCCCGGCGCGATTCCGGTACGGTCCGGGTCGATGGCCGAACGTACCGGGGCGGGTTCGAGGTGCTGGCCCTGCCCGACCGGGGCCTGGTCCTCATCAATCGCGTGCGCCTCGAAGACTACCTGCTCGGCGTCGTCCCGCTCGAGATCGGTCCGCGCGGTCCCGACGAGGAGGCGGCGGTCCGGGCGCAGGCGGTGGCCGCCCGCACGTATGCGCTGGCCAACCTGGGCCGCCGCGACAGCGTCGGGTTCGACGTGTTCGGGAGCGTGGAGGACCAGGTGTACGGCGGGCTCGAGGCCGAGCGTCCCGAAGCGACGCGGGCCGTCCGAGGCACGCGCGGGCAGGTGCTCACCTGGCGCGAGCGGCCGATTCGCGCCTACTACCACGCGGACGGCGGAGGGCGCACAGCGCGGGTGGACGAGGTCTGGAACCTCCCGGATGCGCCCTACCTTCAGTCGGTCGCGGACACGGCCTCCAACGGGGAAGACTGGGGAGCTTCCGACCCGCACCACGTTTGGGAGGTGCGCTGGACGGCCGCGGAGTTGGCGCACGCCCTCGACTCGGGCCTGTCGTCTTACTACGGTTCTCCCGTTTCGCACACGGACCGAGTCACCGCGCTGAGGGTGCTCGGGTGGACGCCGAGCGGCCGGGTCGCCGCGTTGGAGATCCGAACGGAGGGCGGCCGTTTCGTGGTCGAGCACAATGACATTCGATTCGTGCTGCTCCGGCCCGACGGGAAGGTGCTCCCCTCGACCCTGTTCCGGGTCGAAGCGGCGCCCGACGCCGGCTCCGGCGGCCTGACGCTCCGCGGGCGCGGCAACGGCCACGGCGTCGGCATGTGTCAGTGGGGGGCCATCGGCCGCGCCCGCGCCGGGCAGACGTACGGTCACATTCTGGCGGCCTATTATCCGGGCGCCGAGCTCCGGACGGCCTACTAGGCGGCCGAGGGAGGCCCTCACAAGGGAGGACGCGCATGGCGAGAGATGTTCGTGTGGCGGTGATCGGAGCCGGAGGCGTCGCCCAGGTCGTACACCTGCCCATCCTGCGCAGGCTCCCCGATCTCGAGGTCGTGGCGCTGGTGGATCCTCATCGCGACAAGGCGTCCACCATTGCCGAGCGCTTCGGAGTTCCGACGGTGCTGCAGGACCACGGTGAGCTGGAGGCCATCGACGGCCTCGACGCCGTCGTGGTATGCACGCCCAACGACGTGCACGAGGAAGTCTCCGTCGCATGCCTGGAGATGGGGCTGCACGTGATGTGCGAGCGCCCCCTGTCCACGACGAGTGCGTCGGCGACCCGCATGATCGAGGCGTCGGAGAGGGCCGAGCGCCAACTCATGGTGGCCCTCAACCAGCGCTTCCGTTACGACACGCGGGCCATTCGCCAGTTCGTGGCCAGCGGGGAGCTGGGCGACGTGTTCTTCACCCGCACCTCGTGGCTCAACCACAGGATGCGCCGTCCCAGGCGCGGCTGGCGCCGCCAGGCACGCCGCGCGGGAGGCGGCGTGCTCATGGATCTGGGCGTCCAGGCCATCGACCTGGCGCTGTGGCTGCTGGGCTTCCCGCGCGTCGAACGGGCGAGCGCCCGGGTGCACCTTCGGGACGAGGTCGAGGACTCGGCCGCCGTGTTCATGTCCGTCGAGGGGGGGCGCACGGTGAGCCTGGAGGTGACCTGGGAACTCATGGAGGAGCGAGACCGCCACTCCCTCTACGCGCTCGGCACCCTGGGATCCGCCTCGACCTCCCCCTTCCGGGTGATGAAGGAGCTCGAGACCGGACTCACGGACGTGACCCCGCCGCTGGACGTCAGTCCGGGCGGTCTGTACACGACCGCCTACCGCCAGGAGTGGGCGTATTTCCTCCGCCGGGTCCGGGGCGAGCGACCCCGCGATCCGGCCGTCGACCAGGTCCACCTGCTCGAGGTGCTCGAAGCCTGTTATCGGTCGGTCGAGGAGCAGCGCGAGGTGGAGGTGTGAGGCTCCGCCTCCCCCGCATCCCACGCCGGCCCGGGCCCCTCCTCCTCAGCGGCGTCCTGCTGGGGGTCGCCTTCCCGCCCTTCCACCTCGTCATCCCCTCCTTTCTGGCGCTGGTGCCGTTCGCGGTCTGGGTGGCGGGGCTGCCGGAGAGCGACGAGCAGGGCCGGAGGGAAGCCCTGCGCGGCGGCTTCTTCCTGGGGCTGATCTACTACACGCTGGTGTTCTACTGGCTGCTCACCTCGCTGATCTACTATACGCCCCTCGCCATCCTCGCCTTCGTGCTGCCGGTGCTGATCCTGTCGACCTTCCTGGCGGCCGGCTCCGAGGCCATGCGCCTGGTCCGGGGCCGGCTGGGCTGGCCGGTGTGGCTGCTCCTGCCCGTGTTCTGGACGGCCCTGGAGTGGCTGCGCGGCCACCTGGGACCCGTCTCCTTCCCCTGGATGCAGCTGGGGGACTCGCTGGCCACCACGCCCCGCCTCGTGGGCTCTGCCGACCTGGTGGGCTCCCTCGGCGTGTCCTTCTGGCTCGCCCTCGTCGGAGGGCTGGGGGCCGAGGTGTGGCTGGCGTGGCGGTCCCCCGTGGCGGGGCCGGGAGGACGCGCTTCGGCCACCGCGGGCCGGAGGGCGGGATCGGAAGCCGAGGGCGCCCTGACGGGCCCGCGCCGGCGGCTGCGCGGGCCGCTACTCGGTCTCGTGATGGCGGTGTCGCTGCCGATCGGCTACTCGCTCGTCCGCTGGTCGACGCTCGACCTGCGGCCGGCCGCCCGGGTCGGGATCATCCAGCCCGACGTGCCGGAGGACGTGAAGATGAAGTCCGACGCCGCCACGGATTCCGGCATGACGGCCTTCTACCGTCTGTCGGCCGACAGCCTCCTGCCGCACGCGGACAGTGTACAACTCGTCGTGCTGCCGGAGGGCGTGTTCCCGGTCCGAATCGAGCGCATCCCGTCGGTGGGCTGGCCGGGCCGCACCGACATCGCTCGCGCCGTGCAGCGGGTGGCGCGGGGCCTCGACGCCCGCATCCTGTATGGGGCGTTCGGTACGAAGGACCTGAAACACGCCCGGTATGCCCTGTACAACTCGGCCTTCCTCACCGACACCGCAGGTCGGCTCATCGGCCGCTACGACAAGCACTACCTGGTGCCGGTCGTGGAGCGGGTCCCGTTCATCCCTCCGGCGTGGCTGGACCGGTTGCAGTACTTCGGGTGGTTCTCCCGCGGGGAGAACGCGCCCGTGTTCCGCTCGGACGGCGGGCGCTTCGGCGTGCTGATCTGCTACGAGGACGTGTTCGCCCAGCGCGCCCGGCTGTACAGGAACGAGGGCGCCGACTTCCTGGTCAACATCACGAACGACGCCTGGTTCGGGCGCGCCAAGCCCTGGTGGAGCCGGACCAGCGCCCTGTGGCAGCACCCGGCGCACCTCGTGATGCGGTCCATCGAGAGCCGCATGGGAGCGGTCCGGTCGGCCAATACCGGCATCTCCGAGATCGTGGACCCCCTGGGGAGGGTGAGCCACCCGACGGCCCTGTTCACCCGCGCCGCCTTCCGCGGCACCGTGCTCACCACCGACGGCCGGACCCTGTACGACCGCTGGGGAGACGTGGTCGGGTGGGCCGCGGCGCTGGCGGCGCTGGCGGCCGTGCTGGCCGCGCTGTGGAGGGGCCGCCGGTCCGGAGGGGCGCTCTCGGCGGAACGCCCGCGCCCCGGCGCGCCGGACCGCCCCGACGCTCCCCCTCGCACGGACACGGACGGTTGAGCCCGCCGCGAGTTCGCAGGACGATTCCGCCACGACGAGGAGCCCTGGCCCATGCCTGACCGCGGGATACATTCGCCGCTGGAGTGCAGCGACACCTTTCTCGATGCGGCCATGGATCGGCTGGAGCTGGCGCCGGCCATGCGCCAGCTGCTGCGCGGCCCCTACCGCGAGGTGATGGTCGAGCTGCCGCTGGTCCGCGACGACGGAGAACTCCGCGTGTATTCCGGCTATCGGGTCCAGCACGACAACGCCCGCGGGCCCTTCAAGGGCGGTCTCCGGTTCCACCCCTCGGTCGACATGGACCACTTCCGGGCCCTAGCGGCGGTGATGACCTGGAAGACCGCCGTCGCGGACATCCCCTTCGGAGGCGCCAAGGGCGGCATCGACTGCGACCCGCACGAGCTCACGAAGGCGGAGCTGGAGACGCTGACGAAGCGCTTCACCGAGAAGATGGACGAGGTCATCGGCCCGAACCGCGACATTCCGGCGCCGGACGTGGGCACCGGGGCCCCGCAGATGGCATGGATCTTCGACGCCTACGCCGTCCGGCACGGCTACGAGCCCGGCGTGGTGACCGGGAAGCCGATCCAGCTCGGCGGCTCCCTCGGCCGCACCGAGGCCACGGGGCGGGGCGTGTCGATGGTCACGGCATGGGCCTGCGAGGAGGAGGGACTGGAGCTGGAGGGCGCCTCGGTGGCGATCCAGGGCTTCGGGAACGTGGGCAGCCACGCCGCCAGATTTCTGGCCGGGCTCGGCGCGCGGGTCGTCGCGGTCAGCGATGTGCACGGGGGCTTGTATCGCGAGGAAGGACTCGATGTCGACGCGCTGTTCGAGGCTCGGGCTCGTGACCGGGATCAGCCGATCGCCGAGGCCGGGGCACCCGGGGAGCCCCTTGCCAACGACGAGCTGCTCACCCTGGATGTGGACATCCTCATCCCGGCCGCCATCGAGGGCGTGCTTCACGGAGGGAACGCCGGAGAGGTTCGAGCCGCCATGGTCGTCGAGGCCGCCAACCTGCCTTCCACCTGCGAGGCGCACGCCCTCCTGGTCGGGCGACACGTGACCGTAATCCCGGACATCGTGGCCAACGCGGGCGGTGTGATCGTCTCCTACCTGGAATGGGTTCAGAACCGCGAGCGCATGCGCTGGGACGTCGAGCGCGTCAACGGTGACCTGGAGCGGATCCTGGGGCGGGCCTGGCGGGAAGTGAGCAGCCGGGCCCGGGAGGAGGGGGTCGACTACCGGCTGGCGGCCTACGATCTGGCCGTCTCCCGGGTGCGGGAGGCGATCGAGCTGCGCGGCTTCTGAGCTGGGACAGCGGTCGTACGACGGGGCCGCCGGATCACGCTCTTCCGTGCGCCACCCGGGCCGGGGCTCAACTCGCCTCGTCGACCTCGAGGCCGCTCTCCAGGAGCTGGCCCGCCACCCCCAGGAAGTCGCGCTCCGTCACCAGGCCGACCAGCCGCCCGTCGTGGACGACGGGGAGGCAGGCCACGCCGGCGCCCCGCATGAGCTGGACGGCGTCCAGCGTCGGCGTGTCGGGCGAGGCCGTGATCAGTTCCTCGTGCATGACGTCCGACACCGCGACCGAGCCCTCGGCTCGCCGGTAGCCGTCCCCGGTCAGGAAGCGTAGCAGGGTGCGGTCCGTGACGAGCCCCACGAGGCGGTGATCGTCGTCCTCGACGGGCACGTATCGTATCTTGTGCCACACCATCAGGTTAGCCACAAGCTCCACCGCTTCGTGCTCGTTCACCGTGAGCAAGTCGGTGGTCATGAAGTCCTCGAGTCGCTGGAAGCCGGACTGCCAACCCCCTCCCTCCTCGAGGGTCGCGGGCTCCCACCCGGCCACCGGCGTGTCGGGCCGTTGCCGCGCCGAGATGGCGCCCGTCAGGGCCCGCAGGCGCTCTTCGGACGTACCCTCCCCGCCCATGCCGCCGAGTGACTCGAGGAGCCAGGAGGCGCCCGTGCGCTTCCGCTCCACGCGCTGTGCGATGGCGCCCAGATACCGGTCCACGTCGTCGGCGTCGATGCCCGCCTCCCGCAGCCCCTCGCGAGCCATCGGGAGGAGTCGGTCGCGCATGAGCTCGTCCGCGCCCCCCCCGCCGCCGGGCCAGGCCAGGTCGGCGCCGATGCCCAGCTTGGCGGCCGCGATGAAGTTGCCCCGGGCGTCGTGGAAGTCCATGATCCGGCTGATGTCCCCGTACTCCTCCGGCACGCTCCTCAGCAGCCCGAACCACAGGGCCGCGTTGGCGATCTCGTCCACCAGGGTGGGTCCTGAGGGCAGGATGCGGTTCTCGATCCGAAGGTGGGCCCGGCCGTTGCCCGAGAGGCCGTAGCACGGCCGGTTCCAGCGATACACGGTCCCGTTGTGCAGAGTCAGGGCCTCGAGGGCCGGGGCCCGGCCGGCCTCGATCGCCTCGAACGGGTCCTCCTCGACCTCCGTCCCGAACAGCGACTTGAAGCGCGAGATGTCCTCGCGGAAGATTTCGAGGACCGAACGGTCCACCCACCGACTGCCGAAGGTGACGCGCGGGGGAATCTCCCGCAGGTCCGGCTTGCCCTTGCGGGTGTCCACCGATTGCTGGAACAGGGCGATGCGGGTCTCCATCCACAGCCGCTTCCCGAACAGGAGCGGTGAGTTGGCGGATACGGCCAGCACGGGACCCGCCACGGCCTGGGCCACGTTGTACAGGCGTGCGAAGCTCTCCGGGTCGACCTGGAAGTGGATCTGGAAGCTGGTGTTGGCCGCCTCCACCATCATCGAGTCGTGCCGGAGCTGCAGCTCATCCGGCCCCCGGATGTAGAACTCGAACGCACCCTTCTGCAGCCGGGTGAGCGTCTCGTTCAGGAGCCGATAGCGCTCCCGGGGCGTCATCGCCTCCAGGGTCAGGTCGGAGCGCTTGATGGTCGGCAGGATGCCGGTGAGCAGCACCTCGGCCCCCGCCTCGTGGGCGGCACGGTGGATCTCCCCGATCAGCGCCCGCATCCGCTCGTGCAGGCGGCGCAGGCAGTCTCCTTCGAACGGGAGTGGCTCGGCGTTGAACTCGATGTTGAAGCGAGCGAGCTCGGGGACGACGCGCGGATCATCCACCGCCTCGAGCACGGCATCGGACACCGGCGCGGGGCGCCAGTGCCGATCGACCAGGAAGGCCTCCTGCTCGACGCCGATTCGGCTGAGGCCGCGCTCCACCAGGTCGCTCTCCAGGAGGGTCTCGAGGGCCTCCATGTCGCGGAGCAGGTGTCGGGTGAAGCGGCGAAGGCCCTCGCCTCCGCCCGTGACTTCGCTGACGTCCTGGCCCATCGGCGTATCTTTCGCGTGCGGGGGCTGGATCGGCGGATCGAGAGCGCCCTTCACGGAACGTGTCTGCCGTGCACGAAAACTCGGAGCCGTGGACCCCGCTCACAAGCCCAGGGGACGCGGGGCCGCCGCTCAGGGCCGGGGAGGGGCGCTCTCCCGCACGAGCCCCGTCGCTTCCAGGAATCGTGCCGCCACTGGCGCCCAGTCGAAGCTCTCGGCGCGGCGCCGGCCAGCCGCGCCCATCCGAGCCCGAAGGTCGGGATCCCCGAGGAGTCGCGTGACGGCCTCGGCGAGGGTCAGCGGATCCCCCGGTGGGACCATCAGGCCCGCTTCCCCGTCGGGGACCACCTCGGGCGCCGCGCCCGCCCGGGCCGCGACGACCGGCAGGCGAGAGGCCATCGCCTCTAGAAACACGATGCCGAACCCCTCCTGGAGGCTCGGGAGCGCGAACACGTCGGCGGCCGCGTACTCGCGCCGCAGCGCGTCGCGGTCCGCCATCTCGCCCAGGAACCGGACCGAATCCGTGAGGCCGAGGTCGCGGGCCAGCCTTCGGTGCCGCCCGAGCTCGGGTCCCGCTCCGACAATGCGGAGCTCCGCGTTCGGGAGGGCGTCTACCACTCGGACCATGGCGCGCAGGAGGGTGCCGGTGTCCTTGCGCCGGTACTGGCGAGCCACATTGAGAACCACGGGACGGCGTGTCTCGATCGCGCCGCGGGCGGGCTCCTCCCCGTGCCCCTGCGAGCTCTGGCCACCGGGGGCGAGATCCGGCCACAGGCCCAGCTCGAGGCCCTCCGGGACGACCTTCACCCTGTCCGGGTCCAGCCGGTAGGCCACGATGGCCGCCTCACGGCTGTAGCGGCTCGTAACGAGCACGACATCCGCGGCGCGGGCGTTGCGCCCTTCGAGCCGGGAGAGGAGATGAAACCCCAGGCGAGTGGGGCCACGCTCGAACCGCATCTCGTCCGCCATGACGCCCTTGAGCGACGTCACCCGGGTGGGACCCCGCAGCGCGGGCAGCCAGCAACCGTCCAGGTCGAAGCCGACGACCAGGTCGAAGCCGTGGCCACGGAAGTGCCTCAGTCGGAGGTTGAAGCGAAGCCGTGACACGATCCGGCCCGTGCGGCGCACCGGGGCGTGCACCACGACCTCGTGGCCCAGGGCTTCGAGCGCGCGCCCCAGTCCGCCGATGGCCACCGCCGAACCGCTACCGCGCGCGGGGTCGGCGTGCCAGGAGTCCAGGAAGGCTATGCGAAGAGACGCCAGCGGACCCTCGTCGGGCCGGTTACAGCTCTTCGATCTTGGCGGCGAGGATGAAGTCGCTCTCGGTGAGTCCGTCGATCTTGTGGGTCCAGATCTGCACCCTGACCAGGCCCCAGCTCAGGAAGAGGTCGGGGTGGTGCCCCTGCTCCTCTGCCAGGGCACCGATGCGGTCGACGAGATCGAGGGCTCCCGCGAAGTCATCGAGCTCGAACTCCTTCTGGAGGTGATGCTCTCCGATGACCTCCCAGCCACCGCCGAGCTCCTCGAGCAGCTCGGCAAGCTCATCGCCCTGGAGGGGAGGCACGCCCCCCTTGCAGGGCACGCATTCCTTCTGTGCCAGCTGTGTCGCCATGGGTCCTCCCGGATCGATGCGGCCCGCGATGGTCGCTACGTCTCGTCTCGGCCTCACGGGAGCAAGTTCCGGTCCGGTCGAGAGCGTGCGCGCGTCACTCCGCTCGGAGCCGCGCGGCCCGGCCGCCATCTCCCGCCGGAGGGATCGCCCGGGTGGGATCGTATATGGCGATCTGATTCCGGCCGCGTCGCTTGGCACGGTACAGCGCTTCGTCGGCACGCTGAAGGAGCAGATCGGAGCCGTCGGCATCGTCCGGGAAGAAAGCGACACCGCCCGACAACGAGATCTGGAGCGGCTGCCCGTCATCGTCGTTGAGCTCGAGCCCGGCGATGGCGGCGCGCATGCGGTCGTGGACCGTGTCGATCAGGGCCCCGTCCGCCTGCAGCAGCACCGCCGCGAATTCGTCGCCGCCGATGCGGGCCACCTCGTCGCTCTCCCGGAGGCACGACTCCAGGAGCCTCCCCACGGCGCGCAGGGCACGGTCCCCCACCTGGTGTCCATGGAAGTCGTTGACTTCCTTCAAGTAATCGAAGTCCAGCAGGAGGAGCGCCAGCTTCTCGCCGTAGCGCTCGGCCCGCTGCAGGTGCTCGATGAGACGATCCAGGAAGAAGCGGCGATTGTGGAGGCCGGTGAGTGGATCCGTCACGGCCAGGCGACGGGTTTCCTCGTGGAGCTGCACGGTCTGGATCACGGCCGCGGCCTGCTGGGCGATCACGGTCAGGGTGCGTTCGCTCTCCGGCCCGAATGCCTGCGGCTGCCGGGACTCGGCGTCGAGGACGCCCGTCACCTCGCCGTCGACGACCAGCGGTACGGCGATCTCGCTCCTGCCCCCGGGCACCCCGGTGATATACGAGGTCTCCCGGCTGACGTCGCCGACGATGAGCGCCCGACCGGTGGCCGCGCACCGTCCCGTCACGCCCTCCCCGAGGGGGATGCGGAGATCCTCGAGCCCCGGACCGTAGCCCCGCGCGGCCCGCACCCGGAGGTCGCCGGTGTCGGGGTCGACGAGCAGGAAGGCCATGTGGCAGTCGCTGTCGGGGGACAGCTCGCACGCGATCTCGAGGATGGCCCGCAGCGTCCCCTCGAGGTCACTCCGCAGGTTGGAGACCCGGCTGATACGGTAGAGGGCGTCCAGTTGGCGAATGCGGTCGTGGAGCCGGTCGCGATCCCGTGCGGCCGAGATGGCCAGGGCGGCTTGCGCGCCCAACACCGTGAGGAGTTCCTCGTGCGTCCTCGTGAAGGCGTCGAGTCGATCCGATTCCACGTTGATAACACCCACCACGTCCCTCCCGAGGACGAGCGGGACGGCGAGGTTGGAGCGGGCGCTGTCGAGCCCGACCACGTACGTGGGATCTTCCCGCACGTCGCCGACCCGGATGGCCTGACGGTCCCTGGCACAACGGCCGGAGATGCCCTCGCCCGACCGCAGTCTGAGATCCAGGACGTCCTCCCGGCGCGGGCCGTAGCCTCGAACGCGCACCACGGCCAGCTCGTCGGTCTCGGGATCGCGAAGCATGAGGGCGCAGTGCTCGAAGCCGATCAACTCCTGGGCGCGCTCGAGAATGCTGTCGATGAGACCGTCGAGGTCGTCGCTGAGTCCGATATCGCGGGTCGCCTCGTACAGTTCGGAAAGAGAGGCGAGGCCGTCCATGAGCTTGCGCTCCGGGGCGCATGGCTGCACTCCCCGGCCGCGCCGTGCGCGGCCGGCTGAAACCGCTGAAACCGAAGAGTGGGCAGAAGGGGTTTGGTTGGCAAGGGTTCGAACCGGTCATGCTCCCGGGACGAGTCCCGCACCCGCGACCTCGGCCAGGGCCGCACGGAGGCTGTCCGCTGGTTCCACCGTCGTGTCGATGTCCCCCACGTGCCGGGCCGTGTCGGGGCCGGGCGCCTCCCAACGGGCGGCCATGGTCCTGTAGACCTCCCAGTCCGCGTCCGAGGGTCCCCCGGCTCGGCTCTCCAGCCTCCTCCGGACGCTCCCGGCGTCGGTCCGGCACACGAGCACGCACACCGGCACCGCCAGCGAGCGGGCCAGCGCCACGAACTCGCGGCGCCGCTCCTCACGGTGGAAGGATGCATCCACCAGGGCGCGGCCCCCGCGGTGGAGAATGGCGGAGGCCCGGTCCAGGAGGGCCGCGTAGGTGCGCTCGGTCCACTCGGGCGCGTACAGGCCCTCGTCGGGGGCCGCAGCGGCGCTGCGACCGGGCGGGACGCCTGCCAGCTCCTTCCGGACCCGGTCGCTGGCCAGGACCTCGAAGCTCGCGTGCTCCGCCAGTCCGGCCGCCAGCGTGGACTTGCCCGTGGCGGGCAGACCGGCCACCAGCACGAGGCCGGGCCGCCTCGGCGGGATCTCGAGCTGGCCGAGCGTGAGGAGCCAATAGGCGCACGCCCGCTCCGCGGCTCGGCTGCGGGCGGCCTCGGGAACCTCGGCGTCCAGCGAGGCGATGCCCTCCACCTTGGCCCGGACCGCGGAACGGTAGGAGCGGTACAGCGGCACGAGGGCCCGGCCCTCGGGATCGGCGGCGGCCTCGAGGTAGGCATCGGTGAACCGCGCCGCGAGGTCGCGGCGGTCGCGGTAGGCCAGATCCATGGCCAGGAAGGCCATGTCGGAGACCGGGTCGGCGAACCGGAAGCGCTCGTTGAACTCGATGCAGTCGACGATGGCCATGTCGCCCGGTGGGGATCGGCCCGGCAGGAAGTAGACGTGGTCCAGGTGGAGGTCCCCGTGAGTGTCCCGAGGGACTCCACGCCGGGCGCGGTCCTCGATGAGCTGCCGTCGTCGTTCCAGCTCCGCCTCGGTCAGGGCACGGGCCCGCTCGAAGACCCCGGCCTCGACGGTGTGGCCCAGGTGGCTCCTGGATTGCTCGAAGTTTTCGCGGGCGTTGCCCGCCACCACCTCGTAGCGTCCGAAGTGCTCTATCCGCTCGCCGCCCGGCGCCTCGTCGTGGAAGCGGGCGATGCGGACCGCCAGGTGCTCGACATCGCCGGGGCCGAGCTCGCCCCGTTCCAGTCGGGCCAGGGCCGTGGCGTCGGGTGCGAGCCGGCGCATCCTGACCGCGTATTCGACCGGGTCACCCTCGCCCCCCACCCGCAGGCCGCCATCCCGGAGCGTGAGGGACACCACATCCAGGTAAACATCCGGCGCCAGTCGCCGGTTGAGCCGCACTTCCTCGGAGCAGAAGTGGCGGCGCCTCTCCAGCGTCGTGAAGTCCAGGAAGCCCAGGTCCACCGGCTTCTTCACCTTGTAGGCGAAGTCGCCCGCCAGGACCACGACCGAGATGTGGGTGTGGTGGAGCTTCAGGTCACCGGCCGGATGCGGGAAGGCGGCGGGGTCCTGGAGGGCCTGGACGATCTGATCGAGCTCCATGGATCCTCTCCGGAGGGCGACGGAACGATGGCGGGTGTCCGGGGGCGGGCCCGGCGGTCGGGCGAGGCTCCGCCGCGCCCGTCTCAGCCGGTGTGCACCGCGTCGCGCACCGCGTCACGCACCACGTCATAGTCCGGCTCGACGCCGGGGTCGTCGGAGACCCAGCGATACACGACGCGGCCCTCCCGTCCGATCACGAACACCGAGCGCTTGCCGACCCCTTCGAGCCCGAGGAGCTCGTCGTACAGCACGCCGTAGCGCTCGGCGACATCGCGGTTGAAGTCCGACAGGACGGGGAAGGGGATGTTCTCCTCGCGCCGGAACAGGTCCGTCACGAAGGGGCTGTCCACCGAGATCGCGAACACGTGTGCGTCCAGCTCCGAGAATTCGTCCCACCGGTCCCTGAAGGCGCACAGCTCGGTCGTGCAGGTGGGACTGAACGCGAGAGGAAAGAAGAGGAGCACGACCGTCTCGCTCCCGATCAGCCTGCCGACATCGACTTCGTGCCCCGGCGCGGAGGGAAGAGCGAATCCGGGCGCGCGGTCGCCTTTCTCCATGGTCATGCGTGTCTCCTGCGGCTGCTCACGGCTCCATCAGAACGCTCCGCCTCCGCCTCCACCGAAGCCCCCGCCCGAGAAGCCGCCGCCTCCGCCGAAGCCGGAGCTCCCCGAGCTGCTGCGAGGCTGCGAGGTCATCACGGAGCTCGTGCGCGCGGACATGTTGCCGAGGCTGGCCACGAACAGTCCGGTGTTGAAGCCGGTCGGGCTCGTGCCCCTGTACCAGGAGGGGGGCTCCGTGTAGATACCCTCGAAGGCCTTGGCCCACGACTTCTCGACCCCGAGCGCCATGGCGTGCGGCAGGAAGCGCTCGAAGTCCTTCGGGCCCTTGATGAGCTTCTGGAAGCGGGGCTCCTCGACGCGCTTCAGGAACTCCTCGAACCCGAGCACGGCCTCCAGCGCCCGCGTCCCGGCCACCGTCTTGGCCGGCATGAACCAGCCGATGACCGCGACGACGAGACCCGACAGGACCACGCCGATGCCCACGGCGAGGGCGGAGAAGGCGAAATGGTTGGCCAGCTTGAGGCCGCCCATGAGGCACAGGACCGTCCCCACGAAGGCCACGCCCAGCCACATCCCGCGCACCCGGTCCGGGCGGCGTCCGTAATAGCCCCGCTTCATGAGCGCGTCGAACAGGTCATCCTTGATGCCGGAGAGCTTCCGGTAGAAGCTGTCCTCGAGGTCCTCCAGACCGACGTGCTCCGTCGTACCGTCGTCGAAGATGCCGTTCAGCAGGGCCTCCTCGTGGACCGCGAGTCCCTGCCACGCGTCTTTGGGACGCGCCAGGTCGAAGGCGTAGTCCCGCTCGGTCCCGACGAGGCCGAGGTACTTCTTCTTGTCGTGCTCCTCGATGGTGACGAAGCCGCGCACGGCCAGGTCGACGAGGGTGGCGGTGATGTCCCGCATGTCCGGCGAGTCGTCGACCAGGACCCCTTCCTCGCCCGGTGTCAGGCCGTCGGGGGGCTCGTACTGGGCCGCGATCGGGCGCAGCCGGGGATCGCGGCCCCGCTTCCACCAGATGCCGAACATGGCCGGGAACACCAGGAGCGGCAGACCCAGGGGCCAGTTGCTCCTCAGGAACCACCCGACCTTCGTGAGGAAGGTGGGCCTCTGGATGACACCGGCCTCCCAGGCCACGTCCGCCGTGAGTCCCTCGTGCATGTCCAGCGGTCGCGCGGAGGTGATGCGAACCATGGAGCCGGACAGCTGGACGTCGGCATTCTGCGCCTTCGAGCCGAAGGCCCCCGTGTAGGCCTTGGCCCGCACGCCCGTGACCTCGACCGGGAGGTGGATGGTGGTGGACGCGGCATCGATCGGGACGGGCCACTGGTCGCCCGTCACGTTCCAGTACAGCTCGTCGTAGTCGTCGAAGAACCGGAGCCCGTTCTCGATCCGATAATGGATCGTCACCGTGCGCGTCGCGTTCTCGGCTCCGGGGATGTAGACCTTGATGCGAAGGTCTCCGCCGTGCTTCGACGTCTCGTACTTGAGGTCGTGGCCCTGGCCGTCTTCGACCCCCACGACGCTCGTGAACAACCGGTAGTCGAAGCCTCCCGGACCGTTGTAGCGGACCGGAAAGTCCCGGTAGATGCCATGGAAGGAGCCTTCGAACTGGATGCGGAGCGTCTCGTCGACTTCCATCCGGCCCGTACGGAATACCCGGATCTCCGAGTGGAAGTCGCGGATGTGCCAGGACCGGGCCGCGGCTTCCGCCGCCACGGACGGCCCGGCGGGAGCGCGGGAGGCGGTACGCGCCACCGGGCCCGGAGAGACGGCGCCGGTGACCGGGTCCGAAGTCGAGACACCGTCGGCCGCCGATGCCGCCGGGGTGGCGGCAAGACAGGCCGCGACCGTTCCCAGCACTGCCCACCGCGAGAGGAGGCGGCTCCGGGGCCGCCTCCTCTCGCGGTCGCCGCGCCGCTCGCCCGCGACCCCGGGCGTCGCGTCCATTATCGCCTCAGAAGTCGACCTTGGGGACCTCGCGCTCGGACTCATCCCCGAGCGAGAAGAACTCCTTGGCGTGGAAGCCGAACACGTTGGCCACGATGTTCGAGGGGAACTGGGAGATCTTGGTGTTGAAGTCGCGCACGACCGCGTTGTAGTACCGGCGGGCGTTCTGGACCGCGTCCTCGATCTGGTTCAGGGTGTTCTGGAGCTGCGTGAAGCTCTCCACCGCCCGCAGTTGCGGATAAGACTCCGACAGGGCGAACAATGACTTGAGGGCGTTGGTGAGCTGGCCCTCGGCCTGCCCCTTCGCGGCGGGGCCCTGGGCGCTCATCGCCTTGTTCCGCGCCTCGATCACGCCCTCGAGGGTGTCCTTCTCGTGACCCGCGTAGCCCTTGACCGTCTCCACGAGGTTGGGGATGAGGTCGTGCCGCCGCTTGAGCTGCACGTCGATGTCGGCCCACGCGTTGTCGGCCTGAACGCGCAGCCGTACCAGCCCGTTGTACATGACGATGCCGCCCACGACGATGACGGCGATCAGGATCAGGAGCCACATGACGTCCTCCTGGGCGGAGGGAGACGACCGGATCGGTCTTCCATCTTCGGCGCCCACACCATAGGTGGGAGCCGCAGGAGTGTAAACCCCGGCGGATCGGGCCGAAGCCTCACTCCGCGCGCCGGGCCATGCGCAGGACCGCTTCGAACTCCGCGCGGGTCACGGGCAGGATCGAGTGCCGCACGCCGCGCTGCAGGACCTTCATGTCGGCCAGGGCCCGCTCCTCCTTCATGGCATCACGGGTGACCGGCGGGTCGAACGCGTCGACGTGCTCCAGGTCCACGCACCACCACGTGGGGTCCTCCGGGTCCGAATCGGCGTCCGCGTACGGGTGGCCCTCCTCGAACTGCTTCGAGTCCGGATGGGCGGGGCCGACCACCCGGGCGAGGCCGTACACGCCCAGCACCGGCGTGCTCGAGTGGTAGAGGAGCACGGGGTCCCCGGGGCTCATTTCATCTCGCATGTAATTGCGGGCCAAATAGTTGCGCACACCCCACCACTCCGTGGTGCCGTCGCGCGCCAGGTCGTCGATGGCGTAGGTGTCCGGATCGGTCTTCACGAGCCAGTGTCGTCGGGCCATGCGTGGTCGCCTCCTCGTGCGGACCTCGATTGCCGTGGGACGCGTCGGACCGGTACCGTAGCGGTCTCCCGTGCCCGCCGCGAGGAGGGCCCGCGCTCGTGCGCGGCGGCTCCTCGTCGCCGCGGGCCGGCGCTACATCCCGAAGGACCCGGAGGTCGCTCTGGCACCCGCCATCATCGTGTTCGCGGTGACCTACGTCCTGATCGCGACACAGCGCCTGCGCTGGATTCGGGTGAGCCGACCGGCCGCCGCCCTGCTCGGCGCCGTGGCCATGGTCGTGGTCGGCGGCCTGGGACTCGAAGGGGCCTACCGGGCCGTGGACATGGACGTCATGGTGTTCCTCTTCGGTCTGATGCTGCTGGTGGCACAGCTCGAGCGAGCCGGGTTCTTCGAGTGGGCGGCGCGGCGGGTGGCCGCCGGGGCGGGCACGCCGGGCCGTCTCCTCGTGGCGGTGGTGTTCGTGTCGGGGATCCTCTCCTCCCTGTTCGTGAACGACACCGTGTGCCTCGTGTTCACGCCCGTGGTGCTCAGCGCGGCGCGGCGCCTGGAGCAGCCGCCCGTCCCCTACCTCCTGGGCCTCGCCATGGGCGCCAACGTGGGGTCCGCCCTGACCTTCACCGGGAATCCCCAGAACATGCTGGTCGGCGTCGCGAGCGGCATCGGCTATGGGGCGTTCGCGCTCCGCATGGCCCCGGTCGTGCTGGTCGGACTGATGCTCACGGCCGCCGTCCTCTGGTGGCTTCACCGGGACCGACTGGGCCCGGCGGCGCCCGCGGACGGGAAGGGCGCCGCGGGCGGGGGGGGCACCGGGGCCGAGGAGCGCACCGCGGCCGAGGCCCCGGGCCTTTCCGATCCGCGGCGCGCCGGCTGGTGCCTCGGACTCTTCGGGGCGGCGGTCGTGGCCTGGGTGGCGGGCCTGTCCCTGCCGCTCGTTGCCCTGGCCGCCGGGGCGCTCTCCCTGGTCGTCGCCGGAGAGTCACCGGGTCCGACGCTGGCCCGCGTGGAATGGTCCCTCCTCGTCTTCTTCGCCGGGCTGTTCGTGGTGACCGGCGGGCTCGAGGCCACCGGCATCCTGGAGGTGGTGACGCGCGGGGCGCGCGGGGTCCTGGGCGCGGGAGGAGGGCTGCGCGAGGCCGGAGTGGTGAGCGGCGCAATGCTGGTGCTGTCCAACCTCGTCAGCAACGTGCCCGCGGTCCTCATGTGGCGAACCGTGGTTCCCCAGCTCCCCGACCCGCGGTTCGTGTGGGAGGTGGTGGCCATGAGCTCGACCTTCGCGGGCAACTTCCTCCTCATCGGCTCCGTCGCCAACCTCATCGTGGCCGAGCGGGCCGAGGCGCGCGGCGTGCGGCTCGGCTACTGGGAGTACGCGCGGACGGGGATCCCCGTCACGCTGCTCACCCTGGGCTGGGGCGTGGCGTGGTTGGCGCTGGTGCGCTGAGGGGGAGCGTTCCCGTGGCGGGGCCGCCGCCCCGGGGGTCGGGCGGCGGTGTGACTCAGCCGTGCCCCGCCAGGCGCGCGGCCGCCGTCGACGATCGCGCCCCTTCCTCGGGGAGCGGGACCCGCTCGGACGGCCGGCGACCGACCAGCTCCTCCGTGAAGCCCATGCGCTCCTCCAGAACGTCCAGTCGTCGATCCAGGCTCTCGAACCGGTCCCGCATGGAATCGAGCTGGCGGTCCTCGGTACGGGAGGCGACCCGGTCCTGAGCGTAGGCCTCGAGCAGGGTGCCGAGGCGCTTGCTGAGCGGCCGCAGGATGAGCACGCCCGCGACGGAGAGGATGAACACGATCGGAATGAATACGGCGAGAGTCTCCGCCATGGTCCCTTCCTCGGGCTGGAGGACGTCGGTGGTCGGGCGTCGCGGCGTGACGGCGCGCGCCCGGGGCGGACGCACGCCCGCCTCGAACCTCCCTACGATGGGACGCCGCCGGGAGTTTCAGCAGAGGCGGCCGCAGCGACGCCCTGGTTGATTCGGCCGGCCGTACCGGTAGCTTGCCTCCCGGCGCCGCGGGCGCCGGTCGCCGGGACGATGCGCACACCACCCGAGGGGAGGAGCACGTGGACATCCGGATCTTCCAGGTCGACGCGTTCGCCGAGCGGCTGTTCGCGGGCAATCCGGCCGCCGTGTGTCCGCTCGAGAGCTGGCCCGCCGATGATCTCCTGCGATCGATCGCCGCCGAGAACAACCTGTCGGAGACCGCGTTCTTCGTCCCCGACCCACACGGCGACGCGTACCACCTGCGGTGGTTCACCCCCGTGGACGAGGTCGACCTGTGCGGACACGCGACCCTGGCCACCGCGCACGTGCTCCTGCGCTACATGGAGCCGTCCCTGCACGGTGTCCGCTTCCGAACCCGCAGCGGCGAGCTGGAGGTGCACCGGGAGGGCGAGCGGCTGGTCATGGACTTCCCCGCGCTGCGGCCGGAGCCGTGCGAGCCTCCCGCGGGGCTGGCCGCGGCGCTCGGAACCACGCCCCTCGAGGTCCTGGCCGCCAGCGACTTCGTGGCGATCGTGCCCACGGAGGAAGCCGTTCGGGCCCTGGCGCCCGACATGGCGGGGCTGGCCCGACTGGATCGACGCGGCGTGGCCGTCACGGCGGAAGG
Organism: Candidatus Humimonas hydrogenitrophica; assembly: GCA_947581615.1. Taxonomy (GTDB): domain Bacteria; phylum Gemmatimonadota; class Gemmatimonadetes; order Palauibacterales; family Palauibacteraceae; genus Humimonas; species Humimonas hydrogenitrophica. The sequence goes on along the minus strand of CANPVD010000097.1, from coordinate 51,260 downwards.
CGAGGAGCCCGGGATCGACTTCGTGTCCCGCTTCTTCGCACCGGCCCTCGGCGTGCCCGAGGATCCGGTGACGGGCTCGGCCCACTGCGAGCTGGCGCCCCTGTGGGCCGACCGGTTGGGCCGGACCCGGCTGCGGGCCCGGCAGCTGTCGAAGCGGGGAGGCGAGGTGCTGTGCGAGGTGGAGTCCGACAGGGTCCACCTCTCCGGCCGCGCCGTCCTCTACCTGGAGGGCACGATCCGGGTGTGAGCGGCGAGCAGCGCCTCGAGGCGCTCGGCCGGGATCGCGCCCGTCTCGCGAGCGACCTCGCGCCCTTCGTCGAACAGGATCAGGGTGGGGATGCCGCGGATCCCGAAGCGGCCCGCGACGCCGGGCCATCGATCCGTGTCCAGCTTGGCGACCAGCAGGGAGCCGGCGTGGCGGCTTGCGAGATCGTCCAGCGCGGGAGCCATCATCTTGCACGGGCCGCACCAGTCGGCGTAGAAGTCGACCAGGACCGGCCCGCCCGCTTCCTCGACGGTTCGGGTGAAGTCCTCTCCCTCCAGGCGGACGGGCCGGTCCAGGAGAATGGGCCGGGAACAGTCCGCGCAGCGGGGTCGTTGGTCGGCACGGGCGAGCTCTACCCGGTTCAGGGTGCGGCAGAACCCGCAGCGAACCGTGACCCGACCCTCTCCCGTAGGCTTCGGTATGGCAGTCGATTCGCCCGGCATCAGCGTCCCCGGCGCCGAGGACCGGTTAGGACGAAATGTCCCAGTCGGTCCGTTACGAAGTCTTGACACACCTCCAGTGAAACACAATATACACGCAATGCTGATGTTCGTGCCGTCCATTTCCGCGCCGCGTCGCTTCGGCGACACGGCCTGCAGTGACTCATCTCGCCGATCCCCTCGGTCGAGGTGCGGCCGCACGTGTGGCTCGCTCCGCCTCTCCCGGATTGCCGGGGGCCGGGGCGGTTCCGCTATAGACATCGGTCCCGTTCGCTCGCCCGTCGCGCGTCCGTCCCGGCCCTTGGGGCCGCTGGACCCTTCGGGCTCCCGCTCCGCCTAACCTCGGACAGGGGGAGGCACGTGAGGTACAAGCTCGGTTTGCTCGTGACACTCGTTCTCGCGGCGTTCGCGGTCACACCCGCGCACGCCCAGGAACGCACCATCCGTGGAACGGTCGTCGACAGCATCAGTGCGCAGCCGGTGGCCAATCCGAACGTCATCGTCATGGGCACGCGAATCGGCGTGCTCGGCGAGGCCGACGGCACCTTCGTCCTCAACGGCGTGCCGTCGGGTCCGGTCACGCTGCAGATCTCCAGGATAGGCTACCGGAGCCGCCAGGTGCGGATCCCGGCCGGCACGAACCAGATCACGGTGAAGCTGTTCACCGACTACCTGCAGGTGCAGGAGCTGGTCGTCACCGGTAAGGCCACGCAGATCTCGCAGCAGAACGCGGCCAACGCGATCTCGACGGTCAACAGCGAGCAGCTCAACGAGGTCCCGCAGGAGACGGTGGACAAGGCGCTGGCCGGCAAGGTGGCCGGGGCCACGATCTCCTCCAACTCGGGCGCGCCGGGCGGCGGCGTGCAGGTGCAGCTGCGCGGCATCTCCTCGATCAACGCGTCCGCCTCGCCGCTGTTCGTCATCGACGGACAGATCGTCAGCGACGCGGCCATCGCCTCCGACGCCAACGCGATCACCTCGGCGTCGGGCGGCCAGAACGCGTCCAACCAGGACAACCCGGTCAACCGCCTGGCCGATCTCAACCCCGAGGACATCGCCAGCATCGAGGTCCTCAAGGGCGCGGCCGCGGCGGCCATCTACGGCGGCAAGGCGTCCAACGGCGTGGTCATCATCACCACCAAGCACGGCTCGGCCGGCAAGCCGCGGGTGCGGCTCGGCGGCCAGCTCGGGACCTACTCGCTGTCCAACACGATCGGCGCCCGCCGCTTCACCTCCGCCCAGGATGCCCAGGACGCGACGGGCCTCGGGGCCGTGTATACGGCCAACGGCGGCAAGTTCTTCGATCACGAGAAGGAGCTGGCCGGGCACCACTATCCTTCCTGGCAGGGCTCCGGCTCGGTGAGCGGCGGCACGGAGAGCACGCAGTACTTCGGGTCGCTCCTGGCCAGGAAGGACAAGGGGATCATCCAGAACACCGGCTTCGAGAAGGAGTCGGGGCGGGTGAACCTGACCCAGAAGTTCGGTGACCTGTTCAACATCACGCTGAACAGCAACATCATCCGCACGTGGGCGAACCGCGGCCTGACCAACAACGACAACAGCCAGACCAGCTACTACATGGTGCTGTCGGCCACGCCGAGCTTCGTGCCCCTGAAGGACGCGCAGGGGAACTTCATTCCCAACGTGTCGCAGGGGAACCTGAGCAACCCGCTGCAGACGGCGGCGCTGCTCCAGAACGACGAGAACGTCTGGCACCTGCTGGGATCGACCAACGCCGAGTTCCACCCGGTGGCCAACGACAACAACGACCTCAAGTTCGTGTTCAACGGCGGGGCCGACTGGTTCGGTCAGACGGACGACGTGTTCTCTCCGCCCAGCATCTTCTTCGAGCCGTCCGACGGCCTGCCCGGCACTGAGGTGCTGAGCAAAGCGGACAACCTGGCCCTGACCGCCCAGCTGAACGGCGTCTACAAGTACACGCCGTCCTCGGGCTCCTTCACGGCCACCACGTCGGCCGGTGCGAGCTATTCGAGCAACGATCAGAACGTCGACCGGACGGTGGCCCAGAACCTGAATGGCGGCTTGCGGAAGATCGACGCGGGAACGCAGATCGCGGTCTTCCAGAACCGGGTCAAGGTCAAGGACTTCGGGTTCTATCTGCAGGAGGAGTTCCTGGCGATGAACCAGCGGCTCCTGCTGACCGGCGCGGTCCGGGCCGACCAGAGCGGCGCCAACGGGGATCCCAGCCACCTGTACTACTATCCGAAGGCGTCGGCGTCCTTCCGGTTCCCGAATCTGGGCGGGCCGTTCGACGAGATCAAGCTTCGCGCCGCCTTCGGGCAGACGGGGAACGAGCCCCAGGCGCAGCAGAAATTCACGACACTCGGCGTGACCAGCAACATCCAGGGGATCCAGGGCTTCGCGCTCCCCGGGAACGTGGGCGATGCCGCCATCAAGCCCGAGCGTCAGACCGAGTTCGAGTTCGGGACCGATATCACGGGCCTGGACAGCCGGGCCACGCTGTCGCTGACCGGCTACATCCACAAGATCAGCGACCTCATCCTGCAGCGGCGCGTGGCGCCGTCGACGGGCTTCACCAACGAGTTCTTCAACGGCGGCGAGCTCCGCACGTGGGGCGGCGAAGCCTCGCTGGGCATCACGCCGATCGCGACCGGCAACTTCAGCTGGGTGTCACGCACGAACTTCCAGTTCAACCGCAGTCGCGTGCAGTCGCTGCCCGTGCCGGCGTTCATTCCGTCCAACGCGGGCTTCGGAACGTCGCTGGGCGCCTTCTACATCCAGCAGGGCCACTCGGCCACGCAGATCGTCGGCACGGCCGGCAAGAACCCGGATGGCTCCCAGAAGCTGGTGACGCTGGGGAACTCGACGCCGGACTTCGAGATGTCCTTCTCCAACGACTTCCGCTACGCTGGCCTGCGACTGTATGGGCTGCTGGACTGGCGGAAGGGCCAGGACATCGTCAACCTGACCCAACTCCTCTACGACGCGTACGGGAACAGCCCCGACTACGCGACGCCGGACGGCAACATCCGGCCGGTCACCGAGTGCTTCCCCAACTGCTACGGCATCGAGCGGCTGCTGGGTTACGCCAACGGGTTCGCCCGAGGCTACACGCAGTCGGGCTCCTTCCTGAAGGTTCGGGAAGTGTCGCTCTCCTACCAGCTCCCCGACGCAGCCGTGCACAGCCTGTTCGGTGGAGCCTTCCAGAGCGTCCGGTTCACGGCGAGCGGTCGCAACCTGTTCACCTTCACCCCCTACAAGGGTCTCGACCCCGAAGTCAGCAACTTCGGCAACCAGCAGGTCGGTCGGAATATCGACGTGGCCCCCTACCCGCCGAGCCGAAGCTTCTGGTTCGGCGTGGACCTGGGGTTCTGAGCCATGCGGACCGGCACGCGCGGATCCGATGAGGCGATGACGACTTCAGGGGGATGGAGAGCGACAATGCGACATTCGATGCGTAGACACGCGAGCCAGGTCATGGCCGTGGCCCTGCTGCTGGGGCTGGCGGCTTGCAAGAACCTGGAAACACCGAACTACAACGGGGGCGACCTCAACGCCCTCCAGACCTCGCCGGATCGGGCCTCGCTGGCGGCCGCGGTCCAGGGGATCGAGATCGGGCACCGTGGCTACCAGGACGGTGAGCTGGGCGTGGTCTCCGCGCTCGGCGTTCTGGGGCGCGAGTCCTACGTCCTGGACGTGGCCGACCCGCGGTTCGTCAACGAGCTGCTTCAGGGTCCGCTCAACGCGGGCGGCTTCGGGGCGGGCCTGTGGGCCGCGCCGTACGCCAACATCCGGCTGGCCAACATCGTTCTGGATGGAGTGGCTTCGGTCGGCACCGACCAGCTGTCGGCCGGCGAGAAGGCGGCGACGGTCGGCTTCGTGAAGACGATCCAGGCGCTGGATTTCCTGGTCATCGTCGAGACGCGCGATACCAACTGCGACGGCAGCCTGGGCTGCCCGGTCGATGTGGGCACGGACGTGAACGCGGGTCCGGCCCCGGCGGTCAACAAGGCCGCGGTGTACGCGCATATCAAGACGCTGCTGGATGATGCGAATTCGCAGCTCCAGACGGCCGCCGGGGACGGTGCGGATTTCCCGTTCACCCTCACCACCGGCTTCGATGGTTTCGACACGCCGGCCACCTTCGCTACCGTCAACCGTGCTATCAAGGCTCGGGTGGACGTGTACACGGATGACTTCAGCGGCGCGCTCACCGCGCTGTCCAACTCGTTCGTGGACAGCACCGCGTCCTTCGACCTGGGCGTGTACGACGTCTACGGCACCGGGTCGGGTGACCAGACCAACGGTATGTACCAGCCCAGCGACGACCCTAACATTCGGGCCAACCCGTTCGATTCCACGAACGTTCAGTACCAGACGAACGGGCTCCCGGACGCTCGCTACATGGCCAAGATCCGCGAGGTCAAGGACCGCAGCTTCAGCGGTGTGGGTTCGCACATCGGCTTCAACATGTACCTGAGCCTCACCGCGCCCGTCCCGATCATCCGCAACGAGGAACTCCTGCTCTTGCGGGCCGAGGCCAACATCGGGCTCGGCAACCTCAGCGCGGCGCTCGAGGACATCAACGAGGTACGGACCAGGTCCGGCAAGCTGCCTGCGCTCGGGCCGTTCGCCAATCACGACGCGGCACTCGACGCGCTGCTGTACGAGAAGCACTACTCGCTGCTGTTCGAAGGGGGGCACCGCTGGATCGACCTGAGGCACTACGGCCTCCTGGACGATCCGACCTACCTTCCGCAGTCCGGAAGCGAGAGCTACGTGAACAAGGCGTATCCCATTCCGCTGGACGAGCAGAACGCTCGGCAGTAACGGGCGCGCTCCGAGAGAGGAGCCACAGGAGGGTACGAGGCGGGCCGGAGCCCACGCTCCGTGCTCGTGACGACGAAAGGGCCGGGGGTCACCCCGGCCCTTTCGTCACATCCGACCCTGGTTCGTCGCCTCGGCTGCATGGGCCTCCTCCAGCCAGCGCTCCAGGAGCGCCATGCCCCGGCGGCGATGTGCCTCCAGCAGGGTGGCGGCGCGCTCCATCTCGCCCCGCTCCAGCGCGTCCGCTATCGAGCGGTGCGCCCGCACCACCCGGTCCCTGTCGTCCGTGCCGTAGGCCACCGCGAACTCGAAGCCGAACAGCACGTAGCGGTGCAAGCGATTGCGGGCCAGGTCGAGCAGCTCGTCGAGGGGGACGTCATCGATCGCCCCGAGGAGGGTCTCGTGCCAGCGCTCCGCGACGTCCTGCATGGCCCTCGGGTCCTCGTCCAGCGTGGCCAGCCGCTCGTTGAGACGGCGCAGCTCCTCGATGAGTTCCTCCGGAACCGTCTTCACCGTGCGGAGGCCGAAACCCTCCAGGCCGGCGACCACGTCGTAGAGGTCGTACGCCTCTCGGGCGCTGAGCGGCCACACGTAGAAGCCGCGGCCCTGGCTCGAGCCCACCAGCCGCTCGTGCTCGAGGCGCAGGAGAGCCTCGCGGAGGGGTGTGCGGCTGATGCCGAGCTGCTCGGCCAGCTCGGTCTCGTTGATGTCCTCTCCCGGGGCCAGCTCTCCCCTGAGCACCCGTTCCAGCACGATCCTGCGAACCTCGTTGCGGAGCGGCTGGGGGTGATTCAGGGTCGACAAGTCCTGGACTCCGGTGTGCTGAGGCTCGGGCCGTCGTTTGGCGTCGCTAATCGTCCGGTTGGAGGATAGTCAGGCGTCGGGACCGGAACAACCGCTCATCGACAGCGCCGGCGGGCAGGAGAGGAAGCGGGCCGCCTCGAGCTCGGCCCAGAAGCGTGCGCTCCAGGGTGTCCGGCCTTCCACGAAGCCCACGTGCCCGCCGCGCTCGTGCAGGACGGGATGGATCCAGGGGTTGTCGAACAGGGCCGGGGCGGGCACCGCGCCGGCGGGGAGGAACGGGTCGTCCAGCGCCTGGATGACCAGGGTGGGCACCCTGACCCGGTCGAGTGCTCGTCCCGAGCTGGAGCGCGCGTAGTAGGCCTCCACGCTCTCGAAGCCGTGCAACGGGGCGGTCAGCGCCCGGTCGAACTGGCGGAGCGTGCGGGCGGCCCGGACGGCGGCCAGGGGAAGCTCCAGGTCGCGCCGCCGCGCCTTGGCCTCCACGGAACGTCGGAGGGATCGGAGGAAGGTGGCGCCGTACAGTCTCCCCGGGACGCGCTCCATCCGGTCGGCGGCCCCGGACAGGTCGAAGGGCACCGAGATGGCGACGGCGGCGCGCACCAGCTCGCGCGCGGCGGCCCCGCGCTCCTCCAGGTAGCGGAGCAGCACGTTGGCGCCCAGGGAGAAGCCCACGAGGCCCACCGGACGCCCCCGCCGCCGCTCGACGATCCGCTCGAGCACGAAGGACAGGTCGCCGGTCTCCCCCGCGTGGTAGAAGCGGCGTGCCCGGTTGGGCTCGCCGCTGCACGAGCGGAAGTTCAGGCCGGCGGCGTGCAGACCGCGCTCCCGCAGGCGCACGACCGCCTCGCGCACGTACCCCGACGCCGAGGAGCCCTCGAGGCCGTGCAGGACCAGAACGTCGAAGGCCGCCGGTGCGTCGCGGAGACGATCGAGGTCCAGAAAGTCGCCGTCCGGCGTTTGGAGGCGCTCGCGGCGGTAGGGGGTCGCCCCGGGCCGACGCAGCAGCCGGCCCGCCAGGGTCTGCGCGTGTGGGCCCGGGAGCCAGGGCGCCGGACGGAAGGGGAGGGGGCGATACGACGAGGCCGCCGCGGCCCCGATACGGGGCGCGGCGGCCTCGCGGCCACGATCTTCGGCGTTCCCGGGTGCCGGTTGACCGCCGCTACCCCTGCGGTCGGACACGGCGCTCCGGGCGTCCTCCCGCCCGACGGGCGGTCCGGAGGCTCGCCTCTTCGCTAGTGCGTGGCCTGGTACGCCGGACCGTGATCCCAGTCCTGGACGCTGGAGATGTTCGGCATGCCCCAGTCATTTCCGTCCCAGCTGCTGAACCCGTCCATGCGGAAGACCCACAGCCCGCTGTTGGAGTCGCTGAGCACGATGAGGCCGTCACGGTTGCGCACGTCGACGCCGAAGGCGCCCTGCATCACGCTGGTGCCGTGCTTGGGCAGGATCTGCCACCCACCGTACCCGTCGGCGTGCTTGCAGCCGCAGGTGTAATGCCAGCCGACGGTCTTGGGGTGGTACGGGTCGTACATCGTGAACACCTGAAGTCCGTCCTCGTACCCGGAGACGAACACGTACGGCCAGCGGACCTCGTGGTTGTGGGCCAGGTCGCGCCAGTCGGCCGTCCACGCGCTGATGGCGTGGTTGATCGTGGACGTCTTGCCCTCGAGGCCCGGCTGCAGGTCGAACAGGCGGAGCGGCGCGTACTGGTACTCGGTTTCCGTGACCGCGAAGCGGCCGTTGGGGTCGGGGGTGAAGGTGTGACCCCAGGTGACGCCCGCCACGCCCTGGATGGAGGTGAGGAGCTTGGGACTCTCCGGCTTGGTCACATCGTACACGAAGTAGCCGCCGCCGCCGGCGCCGTAGAACTTGTCCTGCTGCGTGGCCGGGTCGTAGCCCACGTAGAAGTCGTGGTAGAAGGCGCGCTGGGCCTGCCCCACCGGATCCGGGATCTTACCGATGAGCGCCTGGTCCGGGTGCCCGGCCACGACCTTGGCCAGGTCGTAGATGTTGGCGTGGTCGCCGGAGACCGTGGTGAACAGGAGGTCACGGCCGTCCGACGCCCTGTAGGCGAAAATGTTGTGAAAACCGCCCGGTTCGTCCGGGTTCCGGATCTCGGCCACGACCTTGACCTTCTTGGGGTCCGGGAGTCCGGTCACGTCGAGGACGACGGCGCCGAGGTCCGCGTCGGGCGTCCCCTGCTGAAACTGGAACGACTGCACGTAGTAGTAGTGGTCGTTCAGCTTGAAGTACTTCCCGTCCATGCCTCCCGAGCCCTGGTGCAGGGAGGGGTTCGGGATCCGGTACTTGTAGATGACCCTGGCGTGGCTCGGGTCGCTCACGTCCACGATGTCCGTGCCCGGGCCGTCCGGCGTCCCGACCATCATGGACACGTAGACGAATGGGCGTCCGGGGGCCTGTTCCATCTCGATGTCGGCCGCGGCGAAATAGCCGCCCACCGGCAGATGGCTCAGGACATGGATGTTGGGGCTGCCCCCGGCCTTGACCTCGCTCTTGAAGCCCATGTCCGGATGGGCCTCCTGGGCCGCGAGCATGGCGGGTGCCCCGATCCACAGGCCCGCGGCCAGGACCGCCGCCGCGCTGCGTAGAGCTCCTCTCATCGTTCAGCCTCTCGTTCGTGGGAGAAGGAAGTGACGCGGACCGTCGCTGGCCGCGCCTCCTGCAGGACGCCGCGCCGACTCAGGGCGAGGGCCCGACGGTGAAGGTCATCTTCATGCCCGTGTCGAGGTGCTCGGCGATGTGGCAGTGCGCGAGCCAGGTGCCGGGGTTGGTCGCGTCCATGAGAATGACGACCGTGCTGCCCACCGGGACCAGCACGGTGTCCTTCCATGCGAGGTTCTCGGTCGGTACCCCGTCCCGCGACAGCACCAGGAAGCGCTGTCCGTGGAAGTGGATGGGGTGGTTCATTGGATGCATGGACAGTGGATCGTTGTGAATCTGGATCTTCACCACCGACCCGGTCTTGAAGTGCCAGTGGATGTCCATGTTCTCCTTGCCCGTGTCCGGATCCCGTAGGATCCAGCGGACCTCGTGACCGGTCGAGATCCAGTTCATCTTGGGCATGCCGTCGTTCCACTCGACGGGGGGATAGTACATCGTGTCCGACGCCATCAGCGTCTGCACGCGTCCGGGGAGGCCCTGGATGTTGACGGTCAGCTCGAGGTGCTTGTCGACCGGCTCGTCGAAGTACTTCCGGTAGCGCGCGATGTCGGCCGTGACCGAGTCCCGGTCGTGCAGCGTGGCGAAGGACTTGGCGAAGTCGCTGTCGGAGGGCTGCGGCGACACTTCCACACTTCCCAGCGTGTCGACCTCGGGGAAGAAGGTCCCCTTCACGTGGTTGATGGCCTGCACCTGGTTGAGGATCGGGAAGGTGCCCGCCGAGTCGTAGCGCACCTCCGCCACGTAGCGTTGGGCCACGGCGATCGGGATGGACGGCACCCACGCCTCGCGCTCGTACGCGCCCATGTCCGCCCCCACCAGCTTCGTCCTGCCGCCGGCGAACACCACGTTGTAGGAGCGGCTCGAGGAGACGTCCGTGATGTAGTACCGGACCACGTCTCCGCGGTGGATCTTCATCCTGAAGTCCGGCTCGCCGTTCACCAGGAAGAGGTTCCCGAACCGACCCATGATCGCGAAGTCGGATGTCGTCTTCCCGTAGGGGAAGAGTCCGTCCTTGTCGAACAGGAGATCCGAGAGCATGAGCTGCTGCTCGCGGTTGACCGGATTGTTGAAGCCGTAGATCGGAGAGTCGACGATCTCGTTCCCGTACAGGCCGGCGCTGATCTCGATGTCACCCCGGACGTGCGGGTGGTACCAGTAGACGCCCGCGTCCTGGAAGTGGACGTGATAGACGAAGTCGCCGCCCGGGGGCACGGGGTCCTGGGTGACCCCCGGAACGCCGTCGTAGGGATTGTCGATCCGGAGGCCGTGCCAGTGCACGGTCGAGGGGAGATCGAGCCGGTTGTGGAAGCGGACGACGATGGTCGTTCCGCGCTTCACCCGGATGAGCGGCCCGGGATACTGGTTGTTGAAGGCGTACATGATGACGGTCTTGCCCCGGAGCGTCCTCCGGACGAGGCCGGCGGTGAGGTCCAGGGTGTCGCCGTCGGACATGCGGATGGTGTGGTTGGGCTCGGCCTCCGGGAGGGTGGAGGGGTCGACACCCTGTCCCGGCAGCCAGGGCTGAACGGAGGGCCGCTCGCTCTCCAGGCCGAGCCGCATGTTCATGCCCTTCTGCATCGGTGGCATGCGGTCCATGACCCCGGCCGTGTCGGAGTGCGCGTCGCGCGCCTTCGGAGCGGCTTGCTGCGCCCGTAGGCCGGCCGGCCGGAGCGCGAAGGAGACCGCCGCGAGCAGCGGAAGCCACGGACGCGATGGGTGGGGATGGGGCAGGAAGGGACTCCTCGAGGTCACGTCGCCGGACGAAGCCTGGCATACCTCAGCACGGCGGCATGCCGCCGTTCAGGAGAGGCTCGGTGAGCATGTTCTTCATCTGGCCGCTCGGAGACAGGCCGCGCAGCACGATCGGGCCCGCCTGCTTGCTCACGTCCCCGGAGGGCTCGGCCGTCACGAACACCAGGAACTTCTCGAAGCTGACCTCGCCCGTGGCACGACCGTCCGAGTCCAGGGCTCCGAGCTTGACGATCCGGCTCAGGTCGGCTCGAGCGGCCCACGCCACGTAGGTGGAGAACGCGCCGAGCTTGCCGGGGGCCGGCAGGCCCCGGGTCGTGACCTCGACCCGGAAGGCGTCGTGGCCGTCCGCCGTCACCGACACCCCGAACAGTGTGGACGCGGGGTGGAGGATCGCGGTGCCCTCGGCCCCGGCCACTGAACCCGCCGGCTTGAGGGGAATCTCGTACAGCGGGGGGCGGAGGGACCGGGCCGCGGCGCACGCGCTGGGGAAGCTCGGGGCCCTGGCGCCGCCGGCCATCGGCCGCGGCGCGACCGCGCGTCCACCGCCGATGGAGATCGGGCCGCCGGCCGCTACGAGCGGCACGATCAGCGCGATTGCGCAGTGGAGTGACATCGACCGTTTCGGCATTCTGGCTCCCATGAGACGAAGCCCGATCCTAGGGCACTCGCGTCGGGCCGACAAGTCCCCGCGACCACCGGGTGCGAAGGCCAGGGGACGATCGTACACGGTATGCCAAACCTAGATTTCCCCGGATCGGGCGTCAAGCGCAGCGCCAACCCGCTTAACCCCCTGTCCTTTGAGGGCGGGGCAGGACTCCAGGGGTTCTCGATTCGGTCCCTCCGGTCCCGGCGGCCGGATGCGACGAACGGCGGATCCGCGGGCTTGACAGTCGACGTTATGCGGTATACCCTGCGCGACATGCGGTATACACCTTCGAGCCCTCGCTCTTCGTCTCCGCACTTCGGAGCGGCCGTCCGCGGCCGCCAGCGGCCGAATCCTCGCCTCGCGGTAGAGCTCGGCCATTTCCTCGTCTCCGGCGCGCAAGGCTTGCGGCCGGGCTCAGCTCGACTCTCCAGCCCGCGATCCGCTGGATCGTAGTCCGTCCTCGGGCGCCCGCCGCGTCGGCGGAGCGCCCGTACCGCAGCATCCGTGAGGCGTGCTCGCCGGACCCCGGTCCGGAACGGGTGAACACCGAGAGCGGAGGACGCAGCATGCGAGAATCGTTCGATCCCAGGCGCATCGTCACGACCTTCTTCCTGGCGGCGGCGCTGGCCGTCCTGCCCGGACGGGCCGTGGCGCAGCAGACCCGCGTCATCACCGGGAAAGTCGTGGATGCCACGTCCGCGCAGCCGATCGGCTCCGTGCAGATCAGCGTGGTCGGAACCCAGCTCGGAACCATCGGCGAGACGGACGGAACGTTCCGGCTCCGCGTCCCCGCCGGTGACGTGCGGCTGGTCTTCCGGCTCATCGGCTACCGGCGGAAGGTGGTGAGCGTCCCCGAGGGCCAGTCGAGTGTCCAGGTCACGCTGACCCAGGACGTGCTCGGCATGGAGGAGATCGTGGTGAGCGGCCGCGCCACCGGGGTCGAGAAGCGCAACCTGGCGAACGCGGTCTCGACGCTCACGTCCGACCAGCTCGTCAAGGACGCGCCGGCGGCTTCGACCATGGAGGACGCCCTGCATGGGAAAGTCGCGGGCGCCAAGGTGAGCAGCTTCAGCGGAGCGCCCGGCGGAGGGATGAGCATCGAGCTCCGCGGCGTGAGCTCGATCATCGGGACGTCGCAGCCGCTCTACGTGGTGGACGGCGTCGTCGTGAGCAATGCCCAGCTCCCCTCCGGTCAGGCGGGACTGGTCCGGGCCGCCGACCGCGGTCCGCAGGAGCACGAGGACAACTCCGCCAATCGCATCTCGGACCTCAATCCGGATGACATCGAGAGCATCCAGATCCTCAAGGGTCCGTCGGCGGCGGCGATCTACGGCGCGGCGGCCAGCAACGGGGTGGTGCTGATCACCACCAAACACGGCCAGTTCGGGGCGAGCTCCCGCTGGCACCTGACCCAGTCGGCCGGCGTGCCGTCGATCGCCAACAAGGTCGGCCTGCGCAAGTTCGGCTCCCAGGCGGCGGCCGTCGACGCCTTCGGCCCGGATGCGGCCACCTATTGGAAGCAGGGTGCGTTCTTCGACCACGAGCAGGAGCTGGCCGGGAACAAGCCGCTCAGCTTCGAGACGAACGTCAGCGTCGCCGGGGGGCTCGACAACACCTCGTACTACCTGTCGGGTCTCGGGAAGTACGACGGAGGCATCGTCACCAACACGGGCTACGAGAAGGAGAGTGCGCGGCTGAACCTGGGGAAGAAGTTCGGCAGCCTCGGCCAGCTGTCCGTGAACACCAACTACGTGCGCGCCAAGACGAGCCGTGGTCTCACCAACAACGACAACTACAGCATCAGCTACTGGATGGCCATGCCGTCCGCGCCGTCCTTCGTCGATCTGCGTCCGAACGCCGATGGGAGCTTCCCGGACAATCCGTTCTCGAGGAGCAACCCGCTGCAGACCGCGGCGCTGGTCGACCAGTACGAGCTCGTCAACCGGTTCATCGGATCGAGCTCGCTCGATCTCACGCCCATCACGAACGACAAGCAGACCTTGCAGGTCAAGCTCACGGGAGGTCTGGACTGGTTCGCCCACACGGGCAAGCTGTACTCGCCACCGGACCTGCAGTATGAGCAGACCCTGGGCCAGCCCGGAACGTCGTCGAACGCGGATGGAACGAGCCTGTTCACCAACGCGGGTCTGAGTGCGATCCACACGCTCTACATGGGCGACGTGCAGGCCACGACCTCGGCGGGCGCGGAGTACCAGCGCCGGGACGCCGACAACGTTCTGAACACGGCCAACAACCTCATCGACGGCCTCTCCAACGTCGACAAGGGCACGAACACCTCGGTCACCGAGTATCGGTCCCGAACCGAGGACTTCGGCTTCTACGGCCAGGAGGAGGTCCTCATCTCCCAGAAGCTCCTCGTCACGGCGGGCATCCGGGGCGACCAGAGCAGCGGAGACGCGGATCCCACCAAGATCTTCTGGTACCCGAAGGCCTCGGCTTCATACCGGATCACGGGCCTGCCGGATCCCTTCGCGGAGATCAAGGTGCGGGCGGCGTACGGGCAGTCGGGCAACGAGCCCGAATTCGGGCAGAAGTTCAGCCTGTTGAGTGGAGCCAACTACAATGGGCTCCAATCGCTGACCATCTCCGGTTCCACGGCGGCGAGCGACCTGAGGCCCGAGAAGCAGACCGAGTACGAGGGGGGGCTCGATTTCACCTTCCGGAACGAGCGTGCCCAGCTGTCGGTGACTGTCTACCAGCAGGACATCTCGGACCTTCTGGTGCAGCGAAATCTGCCGGGTTCGACCGGGTACAGCCTGCTGTACTTCAACGGCGGCTCCATGCGCCAGAGGGGGCTGGAGGCGGCTCTCACCGCGGTGCCGGTGAAGGGCAGGAGCTTCAATTGGAGCACGCGCACCACCTTCTCGATGAACCGCTCCAAGATCACCGAGCTCACTGTCCCGCCCTTCCGTCCGCCCAACAACTTCGGCGGCCTCGGGTCCTACCGCATCGAGCAGGGCTTCGATCCGACCGCGTGGGTGGGGAACGACACGACGTCGAACGGGAGCATCGAGCAGAACGTGCGGCTCGGGCGCTCGCGGCCGTCCTTCCAGGTGGGCTTCTCCAACGACATCCGGTGGAAGGACATCACCTTCCACGCCCTGCTGGACTGGGAGCAGGGGTTCCGGGTCGCGAACCTCACCGGCTGGCTGTTCGACCTCAGCAAGAACCGCTGGGATTACGCCAATCCGTGCAACGACCCCGCCTGCCAGCCCGGGGAGACGCTGGGCGAGATGCGCCTGCGGCTCTATCCGAGCAAGTCCACGCTCATCTGGCTCGAGGACGCTTCCTTCCTGAAGCTCCGCGAGCTGTCGCTCTCCTGGAACGTGCCCACCGCGCTGCTGCAGTCCATCTGGAGGCAGTTCCGGTCGGCCCGCCTCACGTTGAGTGGCCGCGACCTGCTGCGCTTCACCGGCTACAGCGGGATGGACCCCGAAGTCACGGACTGGGGACTGGAGTCGATCAGCACCGGGCAGGACGTGGCGCCATACCCGCCGAGCCGCAGCGTGTGGCTCACCCTGGACCTTAGCTTCTGAGGAGGAGGGCGATCATGTCGTTCGCAAGTGACGCCAGGCGCACGAGCCTGACCGCATTCGCGCTCCTCGCTCTGACGCTCGCGGGTTGCCAGAGCCTGGACGCCCCTTCGTTCAACGATCCGAGCGTGGAGAATTTGACCAGCGCGCCCGACCGGGCGGCGATCGCCGGCGCGGCCATCGGACTGGTCCAGTCGGAGCGTGGAAACTGGGAGGGCGGGTTCATCGCAGGTCTGGGCGTGTTCGGGCGTGAGGCGTACAACCTCCGTCCGGAGGAGCCTCGGACGATCACCAACGCGCTGGTCGGTCCTCTGCTGTCCACCTACCACAACTTCTGGGACGCCCCGTACGCCCTGATTCGGAACGGCTTCACGCTCGTGCACGCGGCCGATGCAGCCACGACGCTCTCGTCCGCGGAGCAATCGGCCACCAAGGGATTCGCGCAGACCTTCATGGCGCAGGCGTACTGGGAAGCCATCACGATGCACGATCCGCTGGCCATGCCCATCGACGTCGACCGGGATCCGGCCGGAGACCTGGCGCCGCTCGTGGCGAGCGCCGACTCGTACCAGCACGTGCTCGACCTGCTGGATGAGGCGGCTCAGAACCTGCAGTCCGGGGGGAACAGCTTCCCCTTCACCCTGCCGCCCGGCTTCGCCGGCTTCGACACACCGTCGACGTTCCTAATGGTGAACCGAGCCATCAAGGTCCGGGTGCTCAAGTACATGGGTCGGTGGAGCGACGTGATGTCCACGCTGCCGGCCACTTTCATGGACGCCTCGGCGGATTTCCAGATGGGGCCGTACTTCGACTACACCACCCAGTCCGGAGACGCCGTCAACCCGCTCGCTCAGGCGCGCGGCTCGAACTACTTCGCTCATCCGAGGCTGTGGCGGGACGCCCAGCTGCGGTCGGACGGATCCAGGGACCTCCGTGCCCAGCGCAACCTCACGTCCGTCTCGCCCTACACCCTGGACAACATCACGGTGACGGAGGAGTTCAACAACTACATCGGCCTCTCCGATCCCGTGCCGTTCATCACCAACGTGGAGCTGCTTCTCATCAAGGCCGAGGCGGAGTACGGGCTGGGCCAGACTTCCCAGGCGATCCAGGATCTCAACGTGGTCCGCACCCAGGACGGGGGGCTCGACCCGATCCCCGACCCGTACAGCGGGGACCTGCTCAAGGAGATCCTGTACGAGAAGCGCTACTCCCTGATGTTCAAGGGGGGCTTCACCTACCTGGACGCGCGGCAGTACGACCGCATGGGGGACAATCCGGACGAGCTCCCCCGGGCGCGCTCGTTCGACAAGGTGTTCACGCGCTATCCGTACACGGACGACGAGTGCGACGCCCGGGGCATGAACAGCGATCCCGGCTGTCAGCCCGTGCCCGGCTCCTGAGCCGGGGCTGGTCGAGAGGCACGACGACGGGCCGGCGGGTCCGGGGGCCGCGGGAGCCTCCGGGCCCGTTTCCGCATCGAGGCTACGACCGGCCCCCACCCTCCTTGGTCCAGATGAGGATGACCCCGCAGCCGCTCTTCTGCATGGAGTAGGCGAGCGGCGTCTCCGAGGCGCCGCGGTACACCTCGATCGCCAGTACGTCCTCGCGGTTGAGGTCGTCCATCTGCAGGTCGGGTGATGGCTTCCCGTCCACGTACAGGACCGGGCTGCAGCTGGACTCACCGCGGGAGAGCCGCACGTCGCTGTGACCGAGGATCGTGCGGCTGACCGACACGCCGGGCAGGTTTCGCAGCAGGTCCGAGGTCTCGCGCGAGTCCTGCACCCGCTCCTGGACCCGCGCCGGGTCCAGGAACACGCCCAGTCCCCGCAGCTTTCGTCGGAAGTAGCCCACGCGCTCGAGCTTGTCCCCGAACGCCGACGCCAGGTCGCGGCGCACCGTGACCCGGATGCCCTGCACCTCGACCACCGTGTCCTCGAGCACGAACGTCGCGTCGACGCTCGCACCGCCCTTGAGGTGGATCTTGCCCCGGGCCGAGGCGAACCCGATCCGCCGCACCTGGATGGTGCGGTCGCCGGCCGGCAGACCCGCGATGCGGAACCGCCCCGCGCTGTCGGATAGGGCTCCGAGTCCGGTGCCTTCGACCAGGATCTGGGCGCCGCGCACCACGTCACCGGTCGTGGCCGAGAACACGCGTCCGCTGAGCTCGGCGGCCGAGTCCGGAGAGGCGGTGGCGAGCTGCTGGGACAGGGCCGGAGAAGCCAGAGACACGGAGGCCGTCAGGGCCAGGAGGGCGGTGCGGGAGGCCAGGTTCATCGCTTCCCCACGGGTTGGAGACGTCGCTGAGCCACGCGGCCGCCGGCCCGAAGATCGGCGGCTGGCCAAGCTACCCGGGGTCCGAGCGAGGCGCCAGCCGGGCGGCGCGCCCTCGGCGCGACCGCCCCAGCTCCGCGCGGTGAGCTTCGATCAGGAACCCTCGACCACCGTGAGGCTGACGCTGGACGGGTAGCGCTTGGAATGATGAACGGCGTTGTGGGCCGTGACGCCGTTCGCCTCGTCGTAGTTGTGGCCGCCCGTGTTCAGGTTGCGGTCGAAGCGGGGGAAGTTGCTGCTGGTCACCTCGATCCGGATGCGGTGGCCGGCCTCGAAGTAGTTGCTCGTGGTCAGGGGGCCGAGCTTCACCTCATAGACCTTGCCCGGCTCCATCCACACCTGCCTGTCGTACCCGTCCCGGTAGCGCATGCGCTGGATCGTCTCGTCCAGGTTGTAGGCCCTGCCGTCCGGGTAGACGTCGATCAGCTTGGCCGTGAAGTCCGTGTCCTTCGCATCCGAGGAAACGTACAGGGTCACCGCCACCGGTCCGCTCACCTCCATCCCCTCCTTCAGGGGCTCGGTCGAGTAGACCAGGATGTCGTTTCGAGCCTCCATGCCGCGCTGGTCGAAGGCGCCTCCGTCGACCGCGTTGCCCGTGCAGCACACGTTTCCGCCGTGGGAGGGCACCGGGTTCAGGGGATCGTACACGAAACGGTCCGGGGCGTCGGCCCCCGGGGGGGCGGAGCCCAGTGCCCCGTCACCGTACAGGGTGTTCGCGTGGCCGGCGCTGGACAGGTAGAGGGTGACGGGCTTCGAACCCGCCGGCGGCCACGTGTCGGTGGACTTCCACTCGTTCCGGCCCATCAGGTAGTAGCGGACCTTCGGGGTCGTATCGAGCACCGTGCCGGCCTGCTGTCCCTTGAGGAACCGGTCGAAGAAGCCGTACGTGAGGTCGCCGTAGTCGAAGCGCGCATCACCGACGCTGCGCTGGCCGACGATCGTGTTCTCCGTGGCCCGCGTGTAGGAGCAGTGCAGCGTGGGCGCGATGATGGCCCACTGCTCGTCGCGCACCTCCGGGCTCGCTACCCGGCGGGCATGGTTGAACATGGCGAGGTTCGGGCCGATCGACACGTCGTACCAGGACATGAACCAGAGTCCCGGGACGTCGAACGGCAGGCTGTCGTTGTAGAGCCCGCCCCGGTACCAGGCCGGATCGTCGGGAGTCCGCTGGATCATGCGGCCGCCGGTGGCCACCGGCATCGAGTCGGCGAAGATCCCGCGGGGTCCATCCACCGCCTTGATGATGTCCTCCTCGGGCAGGTGCCGGAGCGCCCGGGACCAGTCCACCGGGGGAAGGTGCTGGGCCAGGTCGAACGACTTCGACTCGCGGACGAGGTCGGCCTGCGGGGTGCTGGACGGGAACAGCGGCCGTACCTGGTTCTGCTCCCCGTAGATCCAGGCGATGAACAGCATCTGAACCGCGCCGCCACGGTACCAGTTCCCCTGTTCGTACCACCCGTCCACGCGGCCCACGCCCGCGCCGAAGCCCTGCGGGTTCATGGCGGCCAGGTGGGGGTTGCCGGTGGCGGCCACGCCCATCTGCCACTCCGCGGTGGAGGAGCAGCCCAGGAGGCCGACCTTGCCGTTGGACCACGGCTGCTCGCCGATCCACGACAGCATGTCGTAGCCGTCCGTGCGCGGTGGGCCCAGGATGTCGTAGTTGCCTTCCGAGAAGAAGTGACCGCGCTCGTTCTGCTCCACGTACGCGTAGCCGCGCTTCACCGCGTCCAGGATCCGCGTCATGTCACGCGGCGCACCGAGCTGGATGTCCCAGTAGTTGAAGTTGTAGGGCGTGCGCACGAAGATCGTGGGGACGGGTCCCCGGGCATTCCGGGGTCGGTAGACGTCGGTGGCCAGCCGCACCCCGTCGCGCATCGGCACCATCACCTTGCGGTCGATGACGGCGATCGAGTCGAGCGCGTGCTCCGTCTTCCAGCGTTCGGCGCGCAGGCGGTCGTCACCCCGCAGCCGGACCTGCGCGGCCGCCGGCGAGCTCGCGGGGACCAGGGAAGCGGCGCACAGGAGCGCCGAGGCGAGGAGGCTCCTCCGGATGATGCATCGCATGGCCACACGCTCCGTGTGGGAGGCTCGAATCGCGGACGGTATGCAGAATACGATCGTGTCGGGCGGCCGGGCCATGCCCCGGAGCGCCGTCGCGGACTTCTCCCCACGGATCCGTGGGGGTTATCCCCACACGCCCGGCGCGCCGGGCCGGGCCGGCCTCACATCCTGAGCAGGTAGCTCAGCTTCACGAAGACGGCGTCCGCGGACCGCCTCAGGCCCCCGAACCCGAACCGTGCAGGCTCCTGCAGGTCGGCGCCGTAGCCCAGGAAGAGGACCGTCCCGGGGCCGGGCTGCACGGCGAACAGGGCGTCGCCGTGCAGCTGGCCGCTCCGAATCTGCGTGGTCCGCACGAAGGTGCCGGTGGAGGGGTCGCGGATCGCGATCGGGTAACCGGTGCGCGTGTCGTCCCGCAACGCATCCTGGTAGTTCGAGTCGTACTGGCCGATCAGGCGCACGTAGATGGCGCGCGTGATCTGGTAGGTCGTCTTGAGGCGCGGGATGTCGCGGATCCCCACGTTGCTGTGGTCGTCCGGGCGCATGTACTGCTGGCGTGCGTAGGTAGCCTCGAAGTGCAGGCGGTCGGTGGGCTTCCAGTTCAGGGCGCCCTGCACGATGAGCACGTCGGCCGGCGCCCACTCGTAGAAGTTCTCATCCCGCCCGAAGATGAGTGTCAGGTTGGCGTCGAACCGGTCCCACTTGGGGGTGGCCAGCAGCACGACGAAGTCGAGGTTGGCCAGGGACGGCGTGCCGGTGAACGGGACCGTGTCGGACCCCGTGGGACCGGGCCGCAGGAGGGCGTAGTCTCGATACAGGTAGGGCGGATAGTAGAACCGCTCCAGGAGCACGGATGCGCCCGCCTGCCACCCGCTCCGGAAGGCCACGTTGGACGTGAAGTGCATCTTGAGCGACTCGGGGCCGCGGCCGCCGAACAGGTCCTCGTACAGCCAGTCGCCGTACAGCGAGATGCTGTTGGTGACGCTCGCCAGGGCCGATTCCGGCGAGCCGAACAGGGTCACGCGCGGCTGGAAGGCGGCGTGCACGACCCCGGTACGGCTGAGGAAGCCCGCGTCGGTGCGGAAGTCCGGGTGAATGGCCTGGAAGCTCGCGACGGCCCCGAACACGCGTCCCGAGCGCTCCACCTTGAGGTTCCACAGGGGGCCCCAGGTGGAGCCGGCGTTATCGCCGCTGAAGGA
Organism: Candidatus Humimonas hydrogenitrophica; assembly: GCA_947581615.1. Taxonomy (GTDB): domain Bacteria; phylum Gemmatimonadota; class Gemmatimonadetes; order Palauibacterales; family Palauibacteraceae; genus Humimonas; species Humimonas hydrogenitrophica. The sequence goes on along the minus strand of CANPVD010000097.1, from coordinate 30,717 downwards.
GGCGGCGCCCTGGGCCGAGACCACGTAGGCGCCACCCAGCACCAGTCGCGTGTCGGTGCCGACGACGTGGTTGTAGTCCGAGTCGTGGATGCGGTTCGTGTACAGGAGCCCGACGGTGGACTCCGAGCCCACGTTCCCCTGCAGCCGGAAAATGTCGAACAGGGATCGGCCCGTCTGCCCCGGCTCGGGCGCGTTGACGGCGGTCAGCACCCCGGCACTCAGCCCCCGGATCGTGCCGCTCAACTTGGCGGCCACGTCCGGATTGTCGATGCGCCGGGTGTAGATGAGGTTGTTGGGCACCGAGAAGTGCTCGCTGCCCGTCAGGAAGAAGGGACGCTTCTCGGCGTAGTAGAGCGATTGGCGTGGATCGAAGGACAGCTGCTCGGCGTCGGCTTCCACCTGGGAGAAGTCGGGATTGACCGTCGCGTTCAGGTTGAGGTCCGAGGTGACGCCGTAGCGCAGGTTGAGGCCGAAGGACGGCGACGGCGAGTCGTAGTGCCAGCCCGTGGCCCCCGGGGCGCCCTCCGTGCGGGCCGTGGCGACGGGGTTGACGTCCATGGTCGCGCCGCGACGCAGGTCGCGGAGGCCCCGGAGCGTGCCCTCCTGGGCCAGGAAGGACGTCTCGCCCTGGTGCACGGGCGCCCACGTAAGCTCACGGCCGGAGTGGGGAACGCGGCGGACGATGTTGAACCCCCAAACCTGGTCGTGGGACGAGGCGAAGCGCAGGCTGGCGAAGGGGATCCGCATCTCCACCTCGTAGCCGCCCTCCGTGAGCCGGCCCTGCGACTGGTACACGAAGTCGGGCGTGAGGTCGGCGGGGTCCACGGAGCGGTCGGCCGTGAACAGGCCGGCCGTCTTCCCCTGCCCTTCGATGCGCACGCCGTCCTCCTGCACCCCGAAGGCGTTGACGCCGAATGCGAACGCGCGGCGCGCGTCGTGATAGGTGTCGAGCAGGATCCGGACGCGGTCGTCGTTGCCGATCTTGTCTCGAGCCGCCATGCTGGCGCCCACGGTACCGTGGACCTCGAACGCCCGTATCCCGACGTACAGGGCGTCGGCCGAGTACCACAGGCGGACCTGCGTCGAGTCCTGGGCGGGGAGGCCGTCCTGCGGCAGGTAGCGCGTGAAGCCCGTGAGGAGGGCGGCCCGGCTCCAGCCGGGCTCGTCGAGGGAGCCGTCGATCCGAACGGAGGCGTCCAGCCGCGGGACCCGCACGTCGGTCTGGCCGCGGTCGCCGCGGAACACGAGGGCGGTCGTGTCGACCCGCACGGTCCCGGCCGCGCGGGCGCGGGCCGGACGCGCGCCGAGGGCGGTCGAGGAGGCGGACAGGGGGCGTGATCCCAGGGCCATGGCGAGGACCACGGCCGCCAGCACGCCGGAGCCGAGTTGGGGAAGGGTCCTGGACATCGCTCTCCCGGTCGCGAGCCGAGCTCCCCCGTCTGCCCGGCGGCGTCCGGGAGGTCTTCAGGGGCATGGCCGCCCACGATAGCCACGCCGGCTGGCGTCCGAAAGCGGTCGCACGGATGGTGCGGGGGCACGGGACGCCCGCGGCCGATCCAGGTTTCGAAAAATGCGAGGGAGGGGGCACATGGAGTACCGTACACTGGGGCGATCGGGGCTCAGGGTGAGCGCGATCGGCCTCGGGTCCTGGCTCACCTACGGCCGCCGCGTGGAGGACGAGAGGGCGCGAGCCTGCCTGCGGGCGGCGTACGAGGCCGGGGTGAACTTCTTCGATACGGCGGATGCGTACGCCGGGGGAGAAGCCGAGAAGTCGCTGGGCCGCTGGCTGAGGGAGGTGCCCCGCCCCAGCGTGGTCGTGGCGACCAAGGTGTTCTTCCCCACCGGGGACGGCCCCAACGACCGGGGCCTCTCACGCAAGCACATCCTGGAGAGCTGTGAGGCCTCGCTCCGTCGCCTCGGGCTCGACTACGTCGACCTGTACCAGTGCCACCGGTACGATACCTCCGTCCCGCTCGACGAGACGCTCCGGGCTCTGGACGACCTCGTCGTGCGGGGCAAGGTCCTGCATGCGGGGGTAAGCGAGTGGAGCGCCGACCAGATCGACGACGCCCTGCGCACGGGGAGGCGTCTCGGGCTGCGGCCCCTCGTGAGCAACCAGCCGCAGTACTCTCTCCTGGCCCGTCGGATCGAGGAAGCCGTCCTGCCGCTCTGCCGACGCGAGGGCCTCGGCCAGGTAGTGTGGAGTCCCCTGGCCGGCGGCGCGCTCACCGGGAAGTACCGGCCCGGCGAGGCGGCCCCCTCCGGAAGCCGCGGGGCGGATGAGAACGACCGCCGCTTCATGAGGGCGGTGCTGGCCGACGAGGTCCTCGAAGCGGTCGACAGGCTGCGAACGGAGGTCGCGGAACCGCGAGGGTTGAACGTGGCCCAGGTCGCCCTCGCCTGGATCCTGCACCAGGAGGGCGTGGCCTCGGCGATCGTGGGAGCCACCCGGCCCGAGCAAGTCCGGGAGGACGTGGCGGCCGCCGGGATCGAGCTCCAGCCGGAGACGCTCGAGCACATCGAGGCGATCATGGGGCCGTTCGCTCGCCGGGCACAGCCGTGAGCGATCCCGTCCTCGCCCACGAGCTCGTGGAGGCCGGAGCGGAGCGGACGTCCGGATCGCGGGCCGGGCGGGCCCCGGGTACCGAGCGGTGGATCTACTTCCTCCACGGCATCTTCGGAGCGGGTCGGAACTGGAGGTCGGTCGCCCGTCGTTGGGTAGACGCCGACGGCGGCCGGGGGGGCGTCCTCGTCGACCTCCGGCTGCACGGGGACTCGACGGGGTTCCCTCCTCCCCATACCATCCAGGCCTGCGCGGATGACGTGGCCCGGCTCGCCCGGTCCACCGGCCCAGCCCCGTCGGGTATCCTGGGTCACTCTTTCGGCGGAAAGGTGGCCCTGGCGTTTGCCTCGGGGGCGAAGGGCCTGGACACGGTGTGGGTCATCGACTCGACGCCGGCCGCCCGGGCGCCCGAGGGCAGCGCCGTGCGCATGCTCGAAGCGCTGAGGGCCGAACGCGGCCCGTTCGGCTCGCGGGAGGAGGCCGAGAGGGCGCTGGGCGCGCACGGCTTCCCGAAGCCGGTCGCGCGGTGGATGTCCACCAATCTCGCGCCGACCGGGGAGGGTTGGCGGTGGCGCCTCGACCTGGACGGGATGGAGGCCCTCCTCACGGACTTCTTCCACGTGGACCTGTGGGCCGTCGTGGAGGAGCCGCCGCCCGGGATGGTCCTGCACTTCGTGAAGGCCACACGGTCTCCGGTCCTGTCGGAAGAGGCGTGCGAGCGCATCGAGGCCGCGGGGACGGCCACCGGCCGGGTCTACCTGCACAGGGTCGAGGGCGGACACTGGCTCAACGTCGACGCCCCGGACGCGATCCTCGATCTGCTGGATTCCGCCGAGCGCGGACGCGCCGGCGGGCACGGAAGTTGACCTGCTGGGGAGGCGGTGCACCACCACCTCCCAACCCAGCCGGAGGAAGCCATGGGTACCTTACGCCTCGCCTCGCCGGTCGCTCCTAGCCGCCACCTGGCCCGCAGGCACGCCCCCCGTTTCGGCTTGCTGCTCCTGATGGGGCTCGTCGTGGCGGGGTGCGCGAGCATGGGAGGGAAGGGCACGGCCGGCGACACGTCCATGCGGGACGCGCCCGTGACCCTGTTCGTACGCAACTACAACTGGAACACCGTGCACGTCTATGTGATGGGCGCCGGCCAGAACCTGTCCCTGGGTCAGCTGACCAGCATGGACACGGCCACGTACGTGATCCCCCGCTCGATCCTCGCGTCGGATCAGAGCGTGCGGCTCATCGCCGACCCGATCGGATCCGTCCAGGCGTACATCTCGGAGCCGGTGTTCGTGTCGGCCGGAGACCGGATCGAATGGACGATCAACAACGCGCTCAGCCAATCCGTGATCAGCGTCCGGTGACGGGCGGACCGGCCAGGATTCCAACCGGGAGACCAGGATGACCGATCCCTTCTACGTGTCGCGGTGCACCGTCCGGAAGGTGCGGGGAGTGCATCGCCGCGCTCGGCTGGCGACGGGGCACGAATTCGACATGGGCGTGCACGGCCCGATCAAGGAGCACTACGGAATCGACGCGGAGGACCTCCCGCTCCCCGTGGACTTCCTGGTCGCCACCGCGGGTGGGTGAATGCTGGGAACCCTCAACGGCGCACTGGAGGTGCGCGAGGTCCGGCTCGATCCCGACGCGATCACCGCGGAGGTCGAGGGCGTGAACGAGGTTCGAGACGGCGTGCCCGTGCTCACGGAGATCCGCATCCACTACCGGCTGCGCATTCCGGCCGGCACGCGGGAACGGGTCGAGCGGGCGCTGGAGCGGCACCAGTCCAGGTGCCCGACGGCGCAGAGCCTGCGCGGCGCGGTGGTCGTGTCCTGGACGGCCGACATCGAGGATGAAGAGAGCGGCTCCGGAGGCAGGTCGTGAGGCGCGCGGCGGTCCGCGCCCGGCGGTGGTTGGGCGGGCTCGTGGTGCTGGCGCTGGCCTCGGGGGCGTGCGCCACGTTGTCCAAGCAGTCCACGGGTGCGCCGGAGCCCGTCAGCGTGTGGGTCTACAACCAGGGCGTGCCCGCCGTGCACGTGTACGTGGCCCACGCGACGCTGACCCACTCGCTGGGAGTCCTGGCCGGCCAGGACAGCGCCAGCTACGTGGTGCCCCAGTCCCTGATCATCGGGAACGGAGCCATCCGGCTCATCGCCAACCCGATCGCGGGCGGTGGGGGGCAGTACGTGTCACAGGACCTGTTCCCCCGGCCCGGGGACCAGATCCGACTCCGGGTCCTGAGCCCGGTATCCCAGTCCTATGTCATGATTCGCTGAACGGTAGCGGCGTCTCTCTCACGAGCCCGCCCCCGTATCTCCGCTCGCCGTCCCCGGAGCGGAGGCGGAGTCCGCCGCCTGTCCGGTGGCGCCGTTCACGGACACCAGCTGGACGTCGAAGATGAGGGTCGCGTTGGGCGGGATGACCGCACCGGCCCCCCGGGGCCCGTAGGCCAGGTCGGGCGGGATCACCAGCCGCCGCTTGCCGCCCGGCCGCATGCCCTTCAGACCTTCGTCCCAGCCCGGGATGACGCTACCTGTGCCGAGCACGAAGGGGAACGGCACCCCTCGGTCGAGGCTGCTGTCGAACTTCTTGCCGTTCGTGAGACAGCCGGTGTAGTGGACCTCCAGGCTGTCGCCCGCGGCGGCCGCCGGTCCGTTGCCGGCGCCAAAGTCCTGGAACTGAAGCCCGTCGGACGTGCTCTGCATGGCCGTGCTGTCGTAGTGGGCGGCGGCGGAGCAGTCGCCGAAGGCCGAGTCCGCGGGCCTGGCCGAGCCGCCCTCGGAGCCACCGCTTCCCCCCCCGCACGCCGCGGCGACGAGGACCGCCGCCACCGCGACCGGGAGGGCGACGCGAAGGGATGCGGGCGTGGGAGCCCGTGGATCAGGGGATCGCTGCATGGCTGTCTCGCTCCTCGTGTCGGGCCGGTCGACTCCGGTCGGCCGCGCCTCTAGTGGACCTTCACGCTCTTGACGTTGACGAACTCGCGGATGCCCTCGCGACCGAGCTCGCGGCCGTAGCCCGAGTCCTTGACGCCTCCGAAGGGCATGCGCGGGTCGGAGGCCACCATTCCGTTGATGGCGACGTTACCCGCCTCGAGTCCCTCGACGAACAACCTGCGCTCTCGTTCGTCGTTCGTCCACGCCGAGGCCCCGAGGCCGAACGTGGTGTCGTTGGCCAGTCGGAGCGCCTCTTCCGCACCCCGCGCCCGGAACAGGCTGGCCACCGGCCCGAACAGCTCCTCGTCCCGCGCCGGGGAGGCCTCCGGGATCCGGTCCAGGACCGTAGGCTCGTAGAACCACCCGGTGCGCTCCGGGATCTCGCCGCCGATGAGGATCTCCGCTCCCGCCTCCACGGTGCGCCGGACCTGGTCGGCCAGGTGATCCCGGAGGTCCTCGCGGGCCACGGGGCCCACGTCCGTGGCCTCGTCCAGGGGATCGCCCAGGGTGAGCGCCTCGAACCGCTCCACGAGGCCGTCCCGGAAGGCGTCGGCGATCTCTTCGGCCACGATGAAGCGCTTGGCCGCGATGCAGGACTCTCCGTTGTTCTGGAGACGGGCACGCACGGCCATCTCGAGCGCCCGGTCGAGGTCGGCGCTGGGCATGACGATGAAGGGATCGCTCCCGCCCAGCTCCAGCACCGTCTTCTTGACGTGGGCGCCCGCCCCGGAGGCCACCGCCCGCCCCGCCGACACGCTGCCCGTGAGCGTCACCGCGCGAACCCGCGGGTCGCCCATGAGGCTGACCACCCGGTCCGTTTCCAGGAACAGGTTCTGGAGCGTCCCCTCCCGGAACCCGGCCCTGCGGAAGATGCCCTCGAGCGCCACCGCGCACTGCGGGACGTTGGGCGCGTGCTTGAGGAGCCCCACGTTGCCCGCCATGACCGCGGGAGCGGCGAAGCGGATGACCTGCCAGAAGGGAAAGTTCCACGGCATGATCGCGAGCACGGGGCCGAGCGGTTCGTAGCGGAGGAAGCTGGACGGGGCGTCCGTGTCCACCGGCTCGTCGGCCAGGAAGGCCGCCCCGCGCTCGGCGTAGTGGCGGCAGGCCAGGCCGCACTTCTTCGCCTCCGCGACCGCCTGGGCGATCGGCTTGCCCATCTCCAGCGTCATGATGCGGCCGAAGGCCTCGGCGCCCCGCTCGAGGATCTCGGCCGCGCGCACGAGTTTCTCGGCGCGGTCCTCGAACGCGGCGGAGCGGTCGGCGGCGTCGGCGGCCCTCCCGGCGCGGTACGCCTCCACCCCGCGCTCCAGTCTCGCCTCCACGTCCGTGGGGGGCGTCGGGTCGAAGCGCTGCAGCCGCTCGCCGGTAGCCGGGTTGATGCTCTCGAAGGCCATGCTCGTCCTCTCCGTGTCCGTCGGAAAGCCCCGCACGAAATAGTACAACGTACCTACTATTGTACGCTCACGTGCAACTCTATCGGAGCACCGTGCGGGTTCAACGGGGTGCGGGCGCACGATGTGTTCCGTAGGATGGGGGCGATGAAGCCGGGTGGGGGCGCGTCGATGGCGGCGCGGTCGCCGAGCCGGCACCCACCCTCCGCACCGAGAGCCATGCCCCGTGTCGACGTGAGCACAGGAGAAGCCGACCGTCTCCCGAGCTGCCGTCGGGGGGCGCCGACACGATGATCGAGCGGGTGTTTCTCACGTGGGATCGGCCCGCGCTCCCGGCCGTCGCCCGTTTCCTGGCCGAGCGCTTCGCGGAGGACGGGGCGCTGGCCCTGGGCGGCGTGCTCGTGGCGCTGCCGGCGGCCCGGGCGGGACGGCGTCTGACGGAGCTCCTCATCGAGGAGGGGGCGGCGCGCGGCCTGGTGCTCACGCCCCCCGACACGCGCACCACGGGCCAGCTCCCGGAGTGGCTGTACGATTCCGACCAACTCCTGGCCGGGCGGCTGCTGGCCCGGAGTGCCTGGGCGGCGGTGCTTCGGTCCCTGGCCCCCGAGCGACGTGCGCGCGTGTTCCCGGCCCCGCCGGAGCCGGCTGACGTCGCCGGCTGGATGGACCTGGCCGCGGTCGTTCAGGACCTGCACGAGGTGACGGCGGCCGAGGGCGTGACCTTCGAGGACGTGGCGCGGGCGTGCCGCCGCGGCCCCGGCTTCGACGACAGCTCCCGGTGGGAGGTGCTCGCCGACGCCCAGCGGTCCTATCACCGGCAGCTCGCGGCGCTGGACCGGGTGGACCGGGACGCCGCGCGCTGGCTCGCGGTGGAGCGGGGTCCGGTCGAATCCGAACGGGAGATCGTGCTGGTCGGCGTGGTCGAGATGCCGGCGGTCCTGCGGGACCTGCTGCGCCGCCTCGATGAGACCGGGGCCCGCGTCACGGCCATCGTGCACGCCCCGCCCGACCGTGGGGAAGCGTTCGACGAGCTGGGCTGTGTGTTGCCGGAGGTCTGGGGCCGACGGGAGATCGACATTCCCGACGAGGGGATCTCCGTCGTGGGTCGCCCACCGGCCCAGGCCGACGAGGTCGTGCGCCGCCTGTCCGGTCCGGGGGAACGGTTGGGCCCGGACCAGGTCACGCTCGGCGTTCCGGACCCGGAGCTCGTGCCCTACCTGGAGCAGCGGCTGCGGATGTTCGGGATCCCTCACCGCAATGCGGCCGGCACACCGATCGAGCGCACCGACCCCTACCGTCTCCTGGCCGCCGCGGCCGCCTACCTCGGCGACCACCGATATCCCGCGTTCGCCGGCCTCCTCCGGCACCCTGACGTCGCCCGACGGCTCGGGGTCCCCGACCTGCTGGAGCGCGCCGATCGCCACTACCGGGTCCACCTGCCAGCGAGAGTGGATGCGGGCCGACGGGGTGGGCGCCCGGCGGCGGAGGGCCAGGGTCGGATCCCGGACGACCTCGACTCCCTGCTCGGGCTCGGGCGCCTGCGGGGCCGGCGGACGGTGTCGGAGTGGATGCCCGCGATCCTGGCCCTCCTCGCCCGGGTCTACGACGGACGGGTTCTGGACCGGTCGCGACCCGGGGATCGACGCCTGGTCGAAGCGTGCGAGATTCTGCGGGACGCGGCGGCCGGGTGGGCCAGGGTGCACGCGGACCTCGACGTGCCGTGCGACGCGCCGGCGGCCATGCGCCTCCTCCTGTCGGAGGTCGAGCGGGCCTCGGTGCCGCCGATGCCGGACCGATCGGCCGTCGAGCTCCTGGGCTGGCTCGAGCTCCACCTGGACGACGCGCCGGCGCTCGTCCTCACGGGCCTGGACGAGAGCCACGTCCCGGGCTCCGTGAACGCGGACCTGTTCCTGCCCGACGCCCTGCGGAGCCGACTGGGCCTGGTGGACAACGCCCGTCGCTACGCGCGGGACGTCTACCTGCTCTCGGCGATGCTGGCTTCGCGGGACGAGGTTCACTTCGTGGTCGGGAGGTCGACGGCCGAAGGCGATCCCGTGCGGCCGAGCCGCCTCCTGCTCGCTACCTCCGGAGCCACCCTGGCGCGCCGGGTCCGCCGCCTGTTCGGAGAGCCTCCGGGGCCGGCCGCCCGTCTGCCACGTCCGGGGGTGGAAGCCGCGCCCAGGAGCGCGTTCCGGGCCCCACCGGAGCCGACGATCCGGGCGGCGCCCCGCGATCACCTGCGCGTCACGGACTTCCGGCTGTTGCTGGTGCGACCCTACCAGTTCGCCCTCGCCCGACTCCTCGAGCTCGAGGAGCTCGAGGATCGGTCCCGGGAGCTGGATGGGCTGGGCTTCGGCACGCTGGCCCACGATGTACTCCACTCGTTCGGAGCGTCGGAGGCGGCGCGTTCGGAGGACCCGGACCTCGTCCGCTCTGCGCTCGACGAGGTCCTGGACCGGGTCAGCGGCGATCGCTTCGGGGCGACCGCGCTCCCGGCCGTACGGCTCCAGGTCGAGCAGCTCCGGCTTCGACTGCGGACGTTCGGCGCCTGGCACGTGGAGCGGGTCCGCGCCGGTTGGGAGACCGCCGCGGTGGAGGTGTCGACGCCCGGTACCGGCGCGCCCCTCGTGGTGGATGGAGAGCCCCTTCCCATCACGGGCCGCATCGACCGGATCGACCGGAACGTGCGGAGCGGGGAGTGGGCGATCCTGGACTACAAGACCTCGGCCGTCCCATCGAGCCCGGACGCGACGCACCGCAGCGGACGGGGAGCGAGCCGGCGGTGGGTGGATCTCCAGCTACCCCTGTACCGGCACCTGCTGCCCGCCATGGTGGCGGCCGGAGAGGTCCCCGCGGCGCTCGCCGCGACCGGCACGACGGTCCGCCTCGGGTACGTGAACGTCTCCCGGGAGGGAACGGAGGCCTCCATGGCATCGTGGACGGAGGACGAGCTGGCATCGGCGGACGAGGCCGCGCGTGCGTGCGTGCGCCTCCTCCGTGCGGGAACGTTCGCCTTCACCGAGGACGAACCGGTCGACCGCCGCAGCCTCTTCGCCGCCCTCCTCGGACGGGGCCGTCTGCGCGCCGCGGACGAGGGCGACGAGGGGGAGGACGCGTGAGTCGACGGGGGTGGCCGCACGAGCTGATTCGCGCGTCGGCGGGGACGGGGAAGACCTTCCAGGTCTCCAACCGGATCCTGGGCCTCCTGGCGGGTGGAGTGGAGCCGGAGCGAGTCCTGGCATCCACCTTCACGCGCAAGGCCGCCGGGGAGATTCTCGACCGCGTTCTCCTGCGGCTGGCCGACGCGGCTCTCGAACCGACCGAGGCGGCCGCCCTGGCCGGACACATCTCCCTTCCGGAGGACGACGCCCCACCCGCCCCCATGGACGCGGCCAGGGCGGGTGACCTGCTGAAGAGTCTGGTGCGCGAGCTCCACCGGCTCGACGTGGGCACGCTGGACGCCTTCTTCATGCGCCTGGCCCGGAGTTTCGGACCGGAGCTCGGACTGCCGCTGACCTGGGAGATCTCCGAGACGGCCGACCAGGAGGAGACTCGATCGGAGGCCATCCAGGCGCTCCTGGACGACGGCGACGTCGGACGGCTCGTGGAGCTGCTGCGGATGATCGGCCGCGGGGAGCACGGCCGCCGGGTCCACGATCGCCTCGCCGAGGACGTGGACGATCTCCAGGAGGTGCTCCGCGAGCTCGATCCCGCCGCGACCTCTCCCTGGTCGCCCTTCTCGACCCCGGCGAAGGGCGGGGACCCGGTAGCGGAGCGGGCGGCCCTGGCCGCGCGGCTGGCGGAGGTCCGGCCGCCTCGCAACAAGAACGGCTCCGAGCACGCGGGTTGGAGCTCGGCCCTCGCCGCCGCCGTCGCGGCCATTCGCGATGGGGCATGGGAAGGGCTGTGGACGAAGGGCTTCGGCGCGAAGTGGCTGGGGGGAGAGTCGGAGTACTACGGCAAGCCGTTTCCGCCCGGGCTCCCGGTCCTGCTGGAGGCGGCCCGAGAGCTCTCGCGGGCCGCGCTCGGCTCGCTGTACGATCGGCAGGCCCGCGCCATGGGCGAGATCGCGGGGCGGTACGACGCGGCGCTGTCGGCGCTCCAGCGCCGGACGGGGGCCTACCGCTTCGCGGACGTGGCCTTCCTGCTGGGCGGCTCGAGCCCCATCGGGGCCCGGCCCGATGTGCACCACAGGCTCGATCGCCGCTCGGAGCACCTCCTGCTGGACGAGTTCCAGGACACGTCGCTGGCCCAGTGGGCCGCGCTGGAGCCCGTGGCCGACGAGATCGCCCCCGAAGGCTCGCTGGTGGTCGTGGCCGACCCCAAGCAGTCGATCTACGGCTGGCGAAACGCGGACCCGGACCTGGTCGACCGCGTAGAGCGCCGTTACGGCCTGCCGACGCGGGACCTCCACCGGAGCTGGCGCTCGAGCCCCGTGGTGCTGGGCTTCGTGAACGAGCTGTTCGACGACCTTGCCGCCAACCCCGTCCTGGCGGAGCTGGAAGGGGGCTCCGAGGTGGCTGCGAAGTGGGGTGCCACCTTCGAGGAGCACGAGGCGGCGCCCTCGCGGCGGGAGAGTCCGGGTCACGTGATCGTGGAGGTCGGCCCCGACGATCCCGGACGAGGCACCGACCGGCCTCGCCTCATGGCCCGGGCGGCGGAGCGGGTGGCGGGCCTGCACGCCACGATCCCCGGCGCCGAGATCGGCGTCCTGGTCAGCCAGAACAAGACCGTGGCCCGTCTCATCCACGAGCTCCGTCGGAAGGGCGTGCTGGCCAGCGAGGAAGGCGGGACGCCGGTGGACGATGCCGCGCCGGTGAGTGCCCTCCTGTCCCTGCTCAGGCTGGCCGACCACCCCGGCGACACGATCGCCCGCTACCACGTGGCGGCGGGGCCTCTGGGGGAAGTGGTCGGATACCGGGACTTTCGCGACGCGTTCGGCGCCCGGCGGCTGGCCGCGCGGATCCGTGCCCGGCTCCTCCGGGACGGGTACGGCGCTACGCTCTCGGAGTGGACGGAGCGGCTGGCGGGGTCGGTGGAGGAGAACGAGCTCCGGCGACTCGAGCAGCTCGTGGAGCTGGGCTTCCGTTGGGAGAGCAGGGCCACCCTCCGACCGGCAGACTTCGTCCGGTACGTGGAGAGCCATCGGGTCGAGGACCCCCTCTCCGCCCCGGTTCGCGTCATGACCGTACACCAGGCCAAGGGCCTGGAGTTCGACGTCGTCGTGCTTCCCGAGCTCGACGTGGGGCTGGCGCCCCGCGGGTCCGACACCGCCGTGCCCGAGCGGGACCCCGATTCCGGACGGATCCGCCGGGTGTTCCCCTACGTGAAGGCCGACCTGCGCCCGCTGTTCCCGGAGCTCCGTGAGGCCTACCGGCAGCGTCGGGCCAGTCGACTCCGGGATCAGCTCAGCTGGCTGTACGTGGCCGTCACACGGGCGCGATTCGAGCTGCACCTCCTGGTGGCGGCCGACGAGGGGCCGCGGCGCAGCACGGCGATGACCTTTGCCCGCATCGTCCGGGCGGTCGTGGGCGCCGACGGGGCGCCCACGCCGGAAGGGGAGATCCTGTACGAGCGGGGCGATGCGGACTGGTTCCGCACCGTGGACGGCATGTCGGAGCGCCCGGAGGCCCGGCCGTCCGCCGAGCCGCGGGTGCGGGTCGACGCGGCCGCGCCACGCACGCGGATCCTGGCGCGGCGGTCGCCGTCCGAGCTGGAGAGCGGGAGCGAGATCGACCTCGAGCGCCTGCTCCGGCTCGACACGTCGGCGGCCCGGGTGGCGGGAACCGTCGTCCACCGCTGGTGCGAGGCGATCGAGTGGATCGAGGACGGGATTCCGGGAGACGGGGCTCTCCGCGAGCTGGTGCGCGACGTGGCCGCCGACATGCCCACGGCCGAGGTGGACCGCCTTGCGGCCCGCTTCCGATCGTGGATGGAGCGGCCGGAGGTGCGAGGCGCCCTGTCACGGAACGCAGCCCGGGCGCGGGCCCGAGAGGTGGCCGGGGGACAGGGCACGCCGGAGCTCCACCGCGAGCGTCCCTTCGCGTGCCGTCTGGACGGCGAGGTGATGTCGGGCGTCATCGACCGCCTGGTGCTCGTGCGGTCCGGGTCGGGGAGTTCGGGCGGTCCGGGTGCCGGCGCGGTGGTGGCCGCGGAGGTCCTCGACTTCAAGACGGACGAGCTGGCCGAGGGGGACGAGACGGCGCTCGCCGCCCGGACCGACTTCTATCGCCCCCAGATCGAGGCCTACCGCGAGGCGGTCGCGGCGATGTACGGCCTCGACGCGGCCGCCCTAGAGGCGCGCCTCGTCTTCCTGGTGCCGGGCGCCGTGCGCGAGGTCGGCGAGTGACCCGAGGGCGGTCTCCCGCCCCCCATCCCAGGGTCGCCATCCTCAACCCGGTCGCGCCCGGGGCACGCCGGCGGCTCGATCTCGCCCGCTCGTTCGAGCGGGCCGGAGCGGACGAGGTGCTCGTCACCTCCGGACCCGGAGATGCCGCCCGATTGGCGCGGGATGCCGCGACGGCCGGCGCCCGCACGCTCATCATCGCCGGCGGCGACGGCACGCTCCACGAGGCCGTGAACGGGCTCGCCGGACGAGGCGGTACCGAACCGGCGCCGCGTCTGGCGCTGGTGCCGCTCGGCACGGGGAACGACCTGGCATGCGCGCTCGGGATCCCGTCCGATCCGGAGGCCGCCCTGGCGCTGCTGGACGGCGGCGCGCCGGGCCCGCTCGACCTCGTCGGGGTCACGGGCCTGGAGGGATTCCGGGTGGCCAACTTCGCCATGGGCGGGTTCGCGGGTCGGATCGCGGAGCGGATCACGCCGCGCCGACGCCGGGTGTGGGGGCGTCACGTGTACCTGCGGGCGGCCCTCGACGAGATCGTCGCCCGACGCGGGTGGCGCCTCGAGGTGACGGTCGACGGAGCGAGGCTGCCGATCCGCGAGGGGCTCGCGGTCCTGGTGGCCAACGGGCCGCGCTTCGGGGGAGGCATCCCGATGGCGCCGGGCGCCCGGACCGACGACGGTCTCCTGGACGTGCTCGTGCTGGACGCCGTCCCGCTCCCGGCCCTCCTGCGCGTGATCGTGCGAGCGCTAAGGGGGCGCCACCTGGATGACCCCGCCGTCAGGTGGACCCGGGGCCGGCGGGTGGACGTGGACGCGGAGCCGGACCTGCCCTGGAACGGCGACGGAGAGCTGTTCGGGACCGGGTCCGCCAGCTTCGAGTCGCTGGCCGCCGCCGTCGACGTGCAGCTTCCGCTCCGTGCTCTGGCGGCGGGGTCTCCGGCGGCCTGACCGCGAGTCTCCGACGCCCGGGCGCGGCGGGTCGGCAGCGGGCCCGGTCGTTCTTTCGCCGACCGAACAGGCGGGCAACCCTTCCACGCCCGGGGCCTGTCGAACGTCCGGAAGCAGCGAGCACAGCCTGGCCCGCCAGCCGCTCCGGACCGCGTGGCGCGGGCGCTCACCCCGGAGGATGCCGATGAGACTCGCCAGAGACACCGCTCTCGCGCTCGCCCTCGTGGCCGCCGTTCTGGCTCCGAAGGCGGTTCGCGCCGCCCCCGCCCCCCAGGCCGCCGGCTTCCTGGGCGTCCAGGTCGCGGATGTGGACAGCGCTTCGGCCGCCCGGCTCCACCTGCCCGCCGTGCGCGGGGCGCGGGTGGAATCGGTGGCCGACAGCTCGCCGGCCCAGGCCGCCGCGCTCCAGAAGGACGATGTCATCACCTCGTTCGATGGACAGCGGGTGGAGAGCGTCGCGGCCCTCACGCGGATGGTGGGCGAGACGCCCCCCGGGCGGGAGGTCACGCTCGCCTACGTGCGCAACGGCTCGTCCCACGAGGCCCGGGTTCGCATCGGCGAGCGGCCCGGCTTCAGCTGGTCGGGCGGGCCCGACGGAGACATCCGCATTCGCATGCGGAAGGTCATCGACGACAGCACCCGCCAGAGGCTGCGCGAGACGATGGATAGCGTGCGGGTCAGGATGGACAGCGCCGGACGGGAGATGCGGCGAAGCTTACGCGGCGAGGTCTTCAGCGCTCCGGGCGGAGGTCGGGAGTTGCTGTTCTCGTTCGGGGGGCAGGGCCGGCTGGGCGTGTTGCTGCAGCCCCTCGGCAAACAGCTGGGCGACTACTTCGGGGTCAGCGACGGACACGGCGCGCTCATCAGCGAGGTGACCGAAGGCTCGGCGGCGGAGAAGGCGGGGCTGAAGGCCGGCGACGTCATCGTCTCGGTGGCGGGCAAGCCGGTCGAGGATCCCGGCGACGTGGTCGAGGCGGTCCACTCCGCCGACAAGGGAGCGCTCGCCGTGACCGTGATTCGCAAGGGAAAGCGGCAGACGGTCACCGTCGACCTGCCCGAACGGTCGGCGTCCGGGAACCGGTCGGCGCGCTGGTTCCGCGTGCGGGACGGTGGGGCGCGCACCTTCGCGCCGCCCGCGCTTCCCGCCGCTCCGGCGATGCCCCGCATGCGCTGGATCGCGGCGCCGCACGCTCCGGAGGCCTGGCCGGCTCCCCACCGTGTGCGCGAGCTGATGGCGCCCGGCGCGCGCCCGGCATCGGTTCGTGCCCTGCTTCCGGCCGTCGACCGCTACATCTGACGCTTCTCCAGAACCGGGGGCGGGCGGGCCCCCGTGGGCGATCTCAGCTGCCGCCGAGCCGGATGTGGATGGTCCGGCCGCTGGCGGCCCGGTAGCCCGTCTCGATCGCCACAGACAGCACCACGAGGCCGGCCAGGATCCACAGGTGGGCGGGGGAGGTGGTCAGGGTCTCCCACAGCAGCGCTGCCAGGGCCGCCAGGCAACCCGCCAGCCCCGTCCACGCGATCCAGCGACGCGCCCCGGTCCTGTCGGACAGCCTGAGGTTGGCCGCGTTCACTGCGGCGAACACGAGCAGGAAGCCGGCGCTTCCCACGGTCGAGATGCTGGACAGGTCGAGCAGGTTGGCGACCACCAGCGTGGCAACGGCCGTGATCAGGAGCCCCTCGACCGGCCGCTGCCACACCTTCTTCTCCAGGACCTTCGGCAGCTCGCCGTCCTTGGCCACGATGTAGCTGAGACGGGCCGATCCGTACAACGTGGCGTTGATGGCCGACGCCGTGGACAGCATGGCCGCCACCGCGATCAGGGTGAAGCCGAACTGGCCCAGGAAGGGCCGGGCGGCCGCGGCGAGGGCGTAGTCCCTGGCCTGCACGATCTGGTGGACCGGCAGGTTTCCGACCGTGACCGCCGCCACCAGCACGTACAGGATGATCACGAAGCCGACGGAGGCGAACAGGGCCCTCGGGATCGTCCGCTCGGCGTCACGCGCGTCGCCCGCCGTGTTCGCGATGAGCTCGAAGCCCTCGTAGGCGAGGAAGATGATCATGCCGCCCGCGGCGAGCTGGAGGGGAGGTTTCCAGGTAGCCGGGGCCAGGCGCGCCCCCTGTATGCCGCCCAGGCCCACCGCCACGAAGAACAGCAGGATCAGCACCTTGATGCCTACGATCCAGTCCTCGATCTCGCCCACCACGCCGGCGCTCAGGAGGTTGAGTCCGGCGATGCCCACCACGGCGGCGCTGATCAGGACGTGGGTCCACAGGCCCCTGGAGGCCTCGGGGAAGAAGGTGGCGCCGTAGCTGCCGAACGCGAAGGCGTACAGCGACAGCATGACGATGTAGCTGATCCACAGGAGGACGTTGAGAGAGCCCGTGAACGTGCCGGTCCCGAACGCCTGGTTCAGGTAGGTGACGGTGCCGCCCGAGCTCGGGAAAGTGACGGCCAGACGGCTGTACGAATAGGCCGTGAACAGCGCCACGAGGCCCGCCACCACGAACGCCACCGGGGTGCCCCCGCCGGCCAGCTCCACCGCCAGACCGAGGACGGCGAAGATCCCGCCGCCCACCATCCCCCCGACGCCAATCGAGGTGGCTTCCAGGAAGCCGATGCCCTCGTTTCCGCCACCGTCCTCTTCGCTCATGCCGTCCCCATCGGCTTCGAGACGCTTCGCCCGCTTGGCTCCCGTGGTCGGAGCCACCCCCGCAGCCGCAGGATGGATGCCGGGCGCCTCGAGGGCCATCGAGACAACGTTCCGGTGCCGGGGTGTCCGCCGGGATCGGCGAGGAGGAGCGTGAGAGGAACGAGGGGACC
Organism: Candidatus Humimonas hydrogenitrophica; assembly: GCA_947581615.1. Classification (GTDB taxonomy): domain Bacteria; phylum Gemmatimonadota; class Gemmatimonadetes; order Palauibacterales; family Palauibacteraceae; genus Humimonas; species Humimonas hydrogenitrophica. The sequence goes on along the minus strand of CANPVD010000097.1, from coordinate 13,710 downwards.
ACCGGCGCGCGGACTTGGCCACGTTGAAGTGGCTTTGGGTTCCTTGCCACAGGAGGGTGCCGCGCGCCGGCGAGTCCACCTCGCCATGCTGTGTGCCGTCGATCGGATGTCGCGGGCGGTTTCCCGCCCCCATTCGAAGGTTGGACGTAAATCGGGCGGAAAGGGTTGCCTCCGGCTTCTCGCCCGTCCCTTCCTACGGCATCGAGGGGGGCACGGTTTCACCCTCCCCCGGGACCCGGAGCTTGCTCGCCCGCCACGTCGGTCCCGGCCTCCCCCCGAACGCGAGCCAGGTCGCGGCGAATGATCGCCACGGCCTCGTCGACGCTCTCCACGCACCGCGGCAGGTCCAGGTCGCCCGGTCCCGCGAGGGGGCGGGTGCCGCCGTCCAGCATGAACCGTCGTCCCCACGCCACCAGCTCGCGCCACATCGTCCCCAGCATGATGAACGGTCGGTCGGTGATGTGGCGGACCTGCATGAGCTGCCACACCATGAGGGCCTCGAGTGTGGTCCCGATGCCGCCGGGCACGACCACGAACGCGCTGGACAGGCGCACGAAGTGGTGGAGGCGCGTGAAGAAGGTTCGGTGCACGTAGGCCTTCTCCACGTAGGGGTTGATCTCCTGTTCGTGCGGGACCTCGATGTTGAGGCCGAAGGATCGCGTACGGTTGTCGATGTCACCCTCCTCGGCACCCCGGTTGGCCGCCTCCATGAGGCCCGGTCCGCCCCCGGTGACGATGTCGCAGCCCATCAGGGAGAGTTCGCGCGCCAGGTCCTGCACGCTGCCGTAGATGGTGTCTCCCTCCCGCATGCGAGACGACCCGAAGATCGTGACGCGGTAGTAGGGAAGGCGCGGGGCGTGGATTCTCGCCAGGTCGTCCACCGCCTTCCACAGGTCGAGCAGCGTGTCCTCGACGATGTCGAAGATCGGCTGGCTCTCGACGGTCACAACGTCGGAAGACTCGCGCTGGCCCTCATCCGGCATCCGGCCGCCTCCGTGCCCGGGAATCGCCCCTTTGTTGAACGAGTGGGCGAGGGATACCCGCTCCGCCCGGGCGCGTTTCGGTCAGGGCCGGCGACGCCGGGCCGTGGAGTCCCGGCCACCTCGAACCGCCCGCCGCTCCGCCAGGAGGTGCCGGAGCCGGATCCGCTGCTCGGAGGTCAGGATGGCGAGCACCCGGAGCCGTGTGCGCCGAAGAACCTGCTGATACCGGGGCCTGACGCGCACGGTGAGCTCGCGGGCCCGCCGCTGCTCGTCGCGGACCACGGCCGCGATGCGCACCCTCTGCTCGGGGCTCAGGTCCAGGCTGTCGGCCATCCACGCCAGCACTCGACCGCCCGACGGGGCCTCCGGCGCCACGGCCGTGTCGCCTGCCTGAGCCGGACCCGCCGTGTCCGGGGCCAGAGCCGTCGCGCCGGTGTCGGCGGGAGGAAGGGGCGTTCCGGCGGCGACCGCCGCGACCGGCGGCGCCAGGAGCGCGCGGTCGATGACGATGCCTCCCAGGAGGCCCACCAGCACCGCGAGGGCCAGGAACAGCCCGGCCACCACTCGACCGCGGCCGTCCCGACGCGGCGACTCCCGACCGCTCGCGGGGGCGGCACGGTCGCCGCCCGGGACGCGCTCATCCATCTACTCCTCCTCGAGGGCCGACATCAGCAGCGACTCTCCGTCGTCGGCGGCGGAGAGAAAGGCCAGCACTGGATCCACGGAAGTGTCGCTCGCGGCCACTCCGGCGCCGACGGGCGTCGATGTCGCGGCGGAGCCGAGGCGCGCCGCGGTGGGGCGCACGACGTGCGGCGCCGCCCGGGGCACGAGCAGTGCCAGGGCGAGGATCGCCGCCGCCGCGAGCGGGATGCCGGCGCGGGCCCAGCGCGAGGCGTGCCGCCACCAGGGCAGTCGGCGCCGGGCCCGCAGGCAGGACTCGGCTCGCGATCCTATGGTGCGCGCGAGGTCGTTCCAGGCCACCGCGTCCATGGGTGGCGGGGGAACACTTTGCCGGAGGTGGCCACGGAGCTCGTCGTCGACGGTACCGCGGATGGCCCGGCCGGCTCCGCTCCCCGTACCGGTCTCCCTCTCCTCGGTCATGGCTTCCTCTCCTCGATGCTTGTCTCCCCGGCCGCGTTCCGCCCGAACGCTCCGAGCACCTCCCGGAGCTCCGCGCGCGCCTGGTGCAGGTGCCAGCGCACGGTGCCCTCGGCCAGCTCGAGCATCGCCGCGATCTCGGGGCTGGTGAAACCCTCGAGCTCGTGGAGCCGCACGATGGCTCCGCGCTGCCCGTCCAGCCGCTCCAGGGCCCCCGCCAGGGCGTCGTGCAGCTCGGCGCGCTCCGCGTCGCGGTCGGGCGGCGGCGCGCGCGCGATCACGTCGATCGGCAGGGCCTCCGTCCGACGGAGGGAGCGGGCCTTCCTCGCGTTCAGGCCGCGGTTCACCACGATCCGGAACAGCCACGGGCCGAAGGGGCGTCCGGGCTCGAAGCTGTCGATGCCCTTCAGGGCGGCCAGGAAGGCCTCCTGGACGAGGTCTTCCGCATCGGCCCGGTTCTCGAGCAGCCGGAAAGCGATCGAGAACGCGCGGCGCATGTGGCGACGCACGAGCGTGTCGAAAGCGTCTCCATCGCCCTCCTGGACCCGCGCCACCAGCCGCCCGTCGTCGGGCGCGTCCCCGGACGGGGGCCGACGGCCGTCGCCGGCGTGCTCCACGTGGTGGCGCCTCCTGTGCGCGAGCCCCTTCCGTATGCGTGCCGGTCCTCCTCTCCCGAACATACAGCGGGCCCGCGCCGGACGTTGGTCTCCCCGGGGCGCGCCGACCCTGGACGGCGAGGCTGGCCTCCTCCAGCTTGAGGCTCGGCGACGACCGGGTGATCGAACGGACGGATCCACGGATGGAGGCGCGAACGTGCTGCGAGCCACACGACGATGGCGGGTGATCGGAAGCCTGGGCGGGCTGGTGGGCCTCACGCTGCTGGGGTGCCGGGGCGCCGGTGGGAAGGCCTCGGCCGGCGAGGGCTCGGCGGACACCGGGGCGGGCGCGCGCGCCTCGGCCCCGGACAGCTTCCGGGTACGGTTCGCGACGAGCGCCGGCGACTTCATCGTCGAGGTCCGCCGGGCCTGGGCGCCGAGGGGCGCCGACCGCTTCTACGAGCTCGTGCGGGCCGGCTATTACGATGGGAACAGGTTCTTCCGGGTCCTGCCAGGTTTCGTGGCCCAGTTCGGAATCTCGGGAGACCCGGCGGTCTCGGCGCGCTGGCGCGGTCGACCGATCCGCGACGACCCGGTGCGCAAGAGCAACACTCGCGGGACGCTGGCGTTCGCTGCCGCGGGGCCCGACACCCGGACGACCCAGGTGTTCGTGAACCTCACCGACAACAGCCGCCTGGACGGCATGGGCTTCGCCCCCTTCGGAGAGGTGGTCGACGGCATGGCGGCGGTCGACTCGCTGTACGCTGGATACGGGGAGGGCGCCCCGCGCGGCCAGGGGCCCGACCAGGGCCTCATTCAGCGCGAGGGCAACCGCTACCTGGAGGATTCCTTCCCGAAGCTGGATGCGATCGACTCGGCCCGCGTCGTGGATTCGGCGGGCGACGGCGCGGCCGGAGCGTAGCGGCGTCGGAGGTCGCCGGAGAGGGGAGGGAGGGGGGGCGGACACGGCCTCAGTCCGCTCCCAGCGCCTCCAGGATTCCCTCCAGGCGCTCGGGCGCCCTGCGATGGCCCAGATTGCTGACGTATACGTGCCGGGCACCGGCGGCGCGCAGGGCTCGGATCGACCGCGCGCAGATTTCCTCGGCCGTGTCGCCGCGCTGGAACTCCCGCGTCACCTCCTCGGCCGGCACCGGGAAGAACCGTGACAGCGCGGACAGGGTGGAGGGATTGGCGCTCCGGTAGTAGAACACCCCGAACACGCCCGGAAGCTCGAGGCCGCGTCTGAGCGCCTCCCGGACGAAGGCCTCCACGCGGCGCGCGCTGTGGTGGGACACCACCTGGCTCAGGTAGAACTCTCCCGTGAATGCCCCGTCCAGGAGGAATCGCACCTGCTCGGCCGGATCCCGATGGGGATTCGTCCATCCTCCCAGCGTGAGTCCCGGCACGCGACGCCGGATCTCCTGGCGGAGGAGGAAGGCGTGCGGCAGACAGCGCGGCGGACCGGCCGTCGTGTCCCCGCCCAGGACCACCAGGGCCTCGATCCCCTGGGAGGCCGCCCGGTCCGCGTAGCGCAGGCAGTACGACAGCGGGTGCTTGCACGTCAGGAAGGGCACCAGGCGCTGCTTCGGAACGTCTCCCGCGAGATTCGTGACCAGGTGGCGGAGGTTCTCCTCCTCGCGCTCGCCGATCGCGTCGTCGGTGAGGAACACCGCCGTGTCCCGCCGCACCAGACGCCGCAGGGCGTGGTGCAGATCGATCCAGCTCTCCATGCCGTCGGCGGAGGAGAGATCGGCGGGCGGCGGACGCAACTCGGCGGCCACGAGCGGCTCGGGCTGCCTCAGCCGGTCCAGGAAGCGGCTCTGTCGTTCGGGCTCCGGGGTGACCATCTTGGCGCGCAACTTAGTCGTCCACGCGTCCCTCCGTCGAGAGACCTCCGGCGAGCACCCAGGGTGAAACACTTCTTCTACCGCTTCCGAGGCTGGCTCGTGGCTCCGCCCCTGCTGTTCGCGCTGTTCGCGACGGCAGGCAAGGTGGAGCGCCCGTACCTGTGCTGGTCACTGGGGCTCGGCCTGTTCGCGTGCGGCGTGTTCCTGAGAGTATGGGCCCAGCAGCACCTGCATTACCGGCTGCGGATCGACACCACGCTGACCCGTTCGGGTCCCTACCGCCGCATCCGGAATCCGATCTACTGGGGCAACACGCTGATCGGGGCGGGGCTGGTGGCCACCTCGGGCCTCTTGTGGCTCGTCGTGCCGACGGCGGTCTGGTTCCTGGCCGTGTACGCCGTGGTCGTTCGGTACGAGGAGGGCGTGCTGGAGGAGCTGTACGGGGAGCCGTACGGGCGCTTCCTGGCCGAGATCCCGCGCTGGCTCCCGCGCGGCTCCTTCGACCCGAACCTCGAGCTCGTGAACGAGCACCTGGGCGCGTCGGTGGTGGCGGAGCTGCACAATCTGCTCTTCCTGGCCCCCTTCGTCGCGCGTGCCCTGATCCTGCGCTGATCCCGACCCGGGCCCGAGCGGTGGACCCGGGATGTCGGGACCGCATCTTGCAACGGCCAGGTCACATGCCCGACGCGCTCCGCCGAGGGCCAAGTCACCTCTCCCAGCCGCACGGTGCGCACCGCTGCGGATGACTTCCGGCGACTCTGCCCGCATGGACCAGGAGGACACAATGTCTCGTCGTGGTTCGACGCTCCACGCCGCGCTCGGGGCGGCCACTCTGCTGCTCGCCCTGCCCCTCGCCGGGCGGGCCCAGGTCGGCACCGCCATCGGGGTGGCCCGCAATCTCTCGGTCGAGGGGCGGGCCGGGATCGGAATTCCCGGGGGGGACCTGGCCAACGTCGAGGACCCGGGCTTCTCCGCCGGTGTCGGCGTCTCCTACCGGGTGGCCAATCGGCTCCGGCTGCGGGCCGACGCCGATCTCGAGACGCTGCTGGGCGCGACGGTCCCGAACACCCTCACGTCCTACGACGACCTGAAGCTGTGGCACTACGGCGCCGGGCTCGAGCTCGAGCTCCTCAGGCCGATCGTCATCCCGTGGCGGGTGTCGGCCGGAGTCGGGGTCGGGGCGACCACCTGGAAGTTCGACCAGAGCGCCAGCTCCAAGACGTATCTGACCACGAGCGGCTTCGTGCGGGCCGGTTACAGCCCCATGCCGCTTCTCGACGTGTTCGTCCAGGGGCGAGCGTACCTCATGTTCACCAGTCCCGAGGATTTCGCGGCCCTGGGCCAGACGTCGCCCATCGGTGACCGTGCCTGGTCGTTCCCCGTGCAGGCGGGCGTGGCGCTGCACCTGCCGTGAGTGGATCTTGTGGGCGAGGAGTGACGCGGGGTACGTGACGCGGAGGCGGGTCCGTTCGTCCATGGGAACGTAACCGTCGCCCCGCTCGTTGCGGGACCGGCGCTCGAGACGAAAGCGAGAGATGGCCCTTAAGGAGGATGCATGAACAAGGCTCGTGTGATGGGGGGGTGGACGGCCGCCCTGGCCGTGATCGTGCTGCTGGCGGCGGGGGCCACCCCGGTCCGCGCGCAGAGCCCCTTCGAACCCAGCTTCGAAGTGGATGGCCGGCTGGGTCTGGCTCTCCCGTTCGGCGGGATCGGCAAGCTGGAGGACATCGGCCTGGCGGCCGACCTCGGGGGCGCCTACTGGTTCAATCCGCGATTCGCGGTCCGGGGTGATTGGGGACTGGAGGCCCTGAACGGGAGCTCGATCCCGGCGGCCCAGGACTTCCGCAGCCTCAACCTGTGGCATTACACGGTAGGGCTCGAGACGAACCTGGCTCCGCCCGTGTCGGGGAACGTGAAGTTCACCGTGAACGGGGGCCTTGGCGCAACCACGCTCGATTTCTCGGGTTCGGGGCCGTCCCACACCTACTTCAGCCTGACGGGCGGAGCCCGGCTGCTCTTTCCGGTCAGTCCTCAGGTCGACCTGTTCGGCGGGGCGCAGCTCAATCTCGCGTTCACCAACGGTGACGATCTGTTCCAGCGTGTGAACGGGAGCCCCGATCTCCAGCCCCTGGGGACGAGCACTTCCTGGACCCTGCCGTTGTGGGGCGGAATCCAGGTTCACTTCCCCTAGGGTACGGGGGCCCCGAAGCCCGGCTCGTCGGCGCCGACCGTCGGATCGGGCGAGCGCCGACGGGCGGGTAGGGCAACGATGGCGGCCGCACGACGAGACCCGGGGAGGTCCGTCGTGCGGCCGCTGTACGTGGAGTGGGTAGGAGCGAGCCCGGCCCGGCCGCCGATCAGCTCGACTTGCCGCCTCCGGACTTGCCCGACGCACCGCTCTCGGAGGAGCTGCCACCCGAGGATGACTTCTCCGATCCCGAACCCGACTTCGACGAGGCGCCGCCCGCGGAGGACCCCGACGAGGAGGACCCGCCCGAGGAGCGAGTCTCCATCACCAGGCGGCCGTTGACGGTGCCTCCCTCCTCGATGGACACGACCGGGGCGCGAACCTCCGCGTCCACCCGGCAGCCCTCCATGAAGCGAGCCGCTCCCGTCGCGATCACGGTGCCGCTCACCCGGCCCCCGACGTGGATCTCCGCCGCCTCAATGTCTCCGTCCACGACTCCTTCCCGGGCCACGACGACCTCGCCCTGGGTCCGGATGGACCCTTTGACTCGTCCTTCGATGCGCAGGTCGCCCCGCGCCGTGAGCTGACCCTCGAGCTCCATCCCGCCTCCGATCACGCTGGGCGTGGCCGAGGTGGGGCGTGATTCCGGGGCGGACGGAGAGTCGGCTCCCTTCCGCGACAGTCCCTCGAATACAGGTGTCATGAGCTCCTCTTGAAGTTCGTCCTACGGCGTTTCGACCTGCGGGGGCGACGGGCGCGGGACCTTCGAAGGTTACCCCGTCTCCCGATGCTCCGGCAAGCGGCGGGCCGTCGTGCCGCTTCCATGCCTGGTTCCGTGGGCGGTCTCCCCGCTCCCGGCGGGGAGGCGGTTGCGAGCGGCCCGTCTCGATTCCTATCCTGCAGCCACCCCGGCTGCACGCTCGGGCCGGAACGTACCGGGCACCCGACGCTCACGGAGCCTCCATGATCCGACCGACCTTCCGGGTCCCGGCGCTGCCGGGTCCCAGCCTGGCCCTCGCGGTCCTGCTCATGGTCTCTCCCGTCGCGGCGCAGCAATCCGCGGACCGGGGCACGGCCGCGGTCGAGGGTGACCTCTTCACGATCGATGACGCCATCGACCTCGTCCGCGTCACCGACCCCCGCATCTCGCCCGACGGGACCCGGGTGCTGTATACCCGACAGACGCTGGACTGGAACGACAACGAGCGGGACAGCCACCTGTGGCTGGTGCGGGCCGACGGCACCGACCCCAGGCCTTTCACGTCGCAGGAGGGCGACGGAGATCCGCGCTGGTCGCCAGACGGCCGCTGGATCGCGTTCTTGCGCAGCACGGATCAGGACGTCTCCGGCGACGACGAGGACGACCAAGGCGGGCGGCAGCTGTTCCTCATCCGTTCGGACGGGGGCGAGGCACGCCAGTTGACCCACCACGCCACCTCGATCCAGCGCTACGCCTGGGGTCCGGACTCTGGCGTCCTCTATTTCGTGGCCGCGGACAGCCTGACCCGCGCGGCCCGGGATTCGTTGCAGGCGGGTTACGACGCGGTGTTCGTCGACGAGGGCCCGAACGGGCAGCGCCGGGGACGCTGGTCCAACCTGTGGCGGATCGAGGCGGACCCGGACTCCGCGACCGAGCATCCCCTGACCACGGGACATCGCATCATCGACCAGATGGCCGTCGCCCCCGACGGCCGGCACGTGGCGTTCGCCTACCGGACCGAGGACCATCGGAACGACGCGTACCGGTCCGAGATCGCGCTGGTGGACGCCGGGGACGGGGAGATCCGGCGGATCACGCACGACCAGGCTCCCGAGTCGGATCCGGGTTGGTCTCCGGACGGGGGCACCCTCACCTGGATGGCCCCCGACACGGCCACGTGGACGCTGGATCAGGGCAACCTGTACGCCCTGCAGCTGGCCACGGACTCGGTGCGGCAGCTCGCCCCGGACTTCGCTGGCGCGATCGGTGACTACGGCTGGGCCCCCGACGGAACGATCGACTTCTCCGCGCAGGTTCGGACCACGGCCGACCTGTACCACCTGGACCCTCGTTCGGGCCGGGTCCGGCAGGTGAGCCGGCTCGAGGGAGTCGTGGGAGCCCCGTCCTGGTCGCGGGACCACGCCCGGGTGACCTACGAGCTCAGCACGCCCGGCGTGCCGGGCGATGTCTACGTGGCCACGATCCGGCCCTTCCGGCCGCAGCGCCTCACCCGCTCCAACGTGGACGTCGAGCAGAAGGACCTGGCGAGGCCCCATGTGGTCCGCTGGAAGAGCTCCGACGGTCGCGACGTGGAGGGGCTTCTCTACCGCCCGCCCGAGGAATCGGGCTGGAAGGCTCCCGGAGCGCTCGTGCTCGAGGTGCATGGAGGGCCGGCGGGGAGCTTCACACGCGGCTTCGACGCCGACGCCCAGGTGCTGGCGGCGTACGGCTACGCGGTCCTGCAGCCGAACGTCCGGGGATCGTCAGGCTACGGGGACGCGTGGCTACGTGGCAACATGCGCGACATTGGCGGCGGGGACTACGAGGACCTCATGAGCGGCGTGGACGCCATGGTGCGCCAGGGCGTCGCGCACCCCGATTCACTGGCCATCAAGGGATGGAGCTACGGGGGGATCCTGGGAGGGTGGACGCTGACCCGGACCACCCGCTTCAAGGCCGCGAGCCTGGGGGCCATGGTCACCGACTGGCCGGCCGAGTATGGGCCGGGCTTCCACTTCGACGTCGCGCGCTGGTACCTGGGTGGAGATCCCTGGTCCAACGGCGCCTTCTGGCGCGAGCGCTCCAGCTTCTGGCACATGGAGAACGTCAAGACGCCCACGCTGCTGTTCCACGGCGACCGGGATCGCACGGACACGCCCATGCAGTCCATGAACTTCCACGCCGCGCTCCGTCACTTCGGGGTGCCCGACCGCTTCCTGCGCATGCCGCGAGAGCCGCACGGCTTCCGGGAGCCTCACCACCAGCGCACCCGGATCGTCGAGGAGCTGCGCTGGTTCCAGCGCTGGGTGCGCGGCCAGCGCCACTGGTCGGCGCCCGACCGCCGCCCGACGGAGAGTACGGATCAGGCGGCGTCCGACTCGGCCGCGGGGGGCGGCCGGCGCTGAGGGTCCTCGCCTCCCCGCTCCCCGCCCGCCCCTCCCCGCCAGAGGCCGTCGGTATGGCCCTTGCCTGAGTCGGGCGGTGGCAGGCACGCCGCGGCCGCCGTCCAAGAGGGACGTCCGGCCCCGGCGCCGAGTGGGGACCGGACAGGGAGACGCCCGTGGGTCTGAACGTCGCGCAGAAGCTGATCGAGTCGCACCTCGTGCAGGGGGAGATGGCGCCCGGCGAGGAGATCGGCCTCCGGATCGACCAGAGCCTCACGCAGGACGCCACCGGTACCCTGGTCATGCTGGAGCTGGAAGCGATGGGCCTGGCGCGGGCCCGGACCGAGCTCTCCGCCCAGTACGTGGACCACAACCTGATCCAGGAAGACAACAAGAACCCCGACGACCACGTCTTCCTGCAGAGTGCCTGCCGGAAGTTCGGGCTCTGGTACAGCCGGCCCGGCAACGGCGTGAGCCACCCGGTGCACCAGGAGCGCTTCGGGGCGCCGGGCAAGACGATGGTGGGCTCGGACAGCCACACGCCGGCCGCCGGCGCCATCGGCATGCTGGCCATCGGCTCGGGCGGCATGGACGTGGCCATGGCCATCGCCGGCGAGCCCTACTACGTGAAGATGCCGGAGATCTGGGGCGTGCGGCTGACGGGGGAGCTGCCGGCCTGGGTGAGCGCCAAGGACGTGATCCTCGAGATGCTGCGCCGGCACGACGTGGACGGGGGCGTGGGTCGGATCCTCGAGTACTTCGGTCCCGGCCTCGCCGCGCTCTCCGCCATGGACCGGCACGTCATCGCCAACATGGGCACGGAGCTCGGCGCCACGAGCACGGTATTCCCCTCCGACGACGAGGTGCGCCGCTTCCTGGCGTCGCAGGGGCGCGAGGACGCGTGGACCGAGCTGGTGGCCGACGAGGACGCAGACTACGACGTCCGCGAGGAGATCGATCTGGGGGAGCTCGTGCCGCTGGTCGCGAAGCCGTCCAGTCCGGGAAACGTCGTGCCCGTGTCCGAGCTGGCGGGACAGGAGATCTCCCAGGCCTACATCGGCTCCTCGGCCAATCCCGGCTACCGGGACTTCGCCGTGGCCGCCGAGATCGTGAAGGGCCGGCAGGTGCACCCGGACGTGTCGTTCGATGTGAACCCGACCTCCCGCCAGATCCTGGAGAACCTGGACCGGGACGGCCACCTGCTCTCGCTCATCCACGCCGGGGCCCGCATCCACCAGGCCGGGTGCAACGGCTGCATCGGCATGGGGCAGGCGCCGGCCACGAACACGCGCAGCCTGCGTACGGTGCCCCGGAACTTCCCGGATCGCTCGGGCACCAAGGACGACAGGGTCTTCCTGGTGAGTCCCGAGACGGCGGCGGCCTCGGCGCTCATGGGGGTGATCACGGACCCGAGGACGCTGGAACGGGAGCTCGGGCTCGACTACCCGCGGGTCTCGGATCCGGCGGAGCCCATTCTCAACACCGAGTCGCTCCAGGCGCCGCCGTCACCCGAGGCGTCCAGGAAGGTCTCCCTCCGAAAGGGCCCCAACATCGTGTCGCTGCCGGAGCTGGAGGGCCTCCCGGACGCCCTGGAGTTGCCGGTGAACTTCAAGGCCGCCGACAACATCTCGACGGACGAGATCCTCCGGGCCGGCGCCGAGGTCCTGCCCTTCCGGAGCAACATCCCGGAGATCGCGAAGTTCGCCTTCGACGTGGTCGACCCGAACTACTATCGGAAGGCCATGCACACCCGCGACGAGGGGGGGCATGCCGTGGTCGGCGGGTCCAACTACGGGCAGGGGTCCAGCCGCGAACACGCAGCGCTGGCACCGCGCTTCCTGGGGCTCCGCATGGTCCTGGCGAAGGGATACGCCCGCATCCACTGGCAGAACCTCGTCAATTTCGGGGTGCTGCCGCTCACCTTCGAGGATCCCGACGACTACGACCGGATCGAGCAGGGGGACGTGCTGCGGGTGGAGAGACTGCACACGACCCTGGGCGAGGGTCCGCAGGTCGAGGTCCGGAACGTCACGAAGGGCGAGACGTACGCGGCGCGCCACGATCTGTCGGAGCGACAGATCGAGCTCCTGGTCGAAGGGGGGCAGATCGCCTGGATGAAGAAGCGGCTGACCTCGGGTCACGCCGCCTGACCACCAGAACCGAGCGCGGGGCCGGACCCGCCGGGAGGAGAAGCGGATGGAGCTGTACGTGGCGCGTCATGCCGAGGCCGTCGAGGAGAGCCGTGGAGGAGATCGTCCGCTCACGGAGGCGGGGCGTGACGACGCCCGCAGGGTGGGCGCCGCGCTGGCCGCGGCCGGCGTGGAGGTCGCCGAGGTTTGGTACTCGAGCAAGCTGCGAGCCCGCGAGACGGCCGATCTCCTGGCCGGCGCCATCGGGGGCGGCGCGCACCTGGCGGAGCGCCCGGACCTGGTGCCGCTCGCCGACCCCACCGGCGTGCTGGAGGCCGTGAGGGAGCGTGAATCCGACGGGCCCCTGCTGCTCGTCGGCCACCTCCCGCACGTGGAGCGGCTGGTGTCGCTCCTGCTCACCGGTGACGAGAAGGCCGAGGTCGTCGAGGTGCCGACCGGCGCCGTGCTGCGGCTGGTGAGCGCCGACGACGGCCGCCACTGGCGCCTGGCGTGGTTCATCACGCCGGCTCTCCTGAGGGACTGACACGCGGGCGGGCTGGACGCGCTGTTCGCAGGCGCCTGCCACGGACCGGTCTTCCGGCCTACGCCGTCGTCAAGAGGACATCGCAACACAAACGCGCGGGACCCGGTCAGGCAAGTTAGGCGGCCACGTCGCGGACTGGGTGTCGCCCGGCCCGATGCGCTGAGCCCCGTCGGCCGGCAACGTGGTAGAGCAGAGGCCGGCGTGGCGGCGGCTTGCACGGGCTCCAGGGTGACGACACGAACGGCTCCATCGTCTTGACAAACACGGCAAACTTTCGTACGAGCAAAATACGATTTGTGAAGCGCTTCATCGGGATACGCAACTCAATGCAGGACAGATCCCATGCGTCTCTTCGAGCGTACTCTCGTGCTGGTGGCGCTCGCAGGACTCACTTTGATTCTGACAGCGTGCCGGTCTCCCGATTCCGAAAAGGACGGCTTTGATCCCAGTCAACTCAGTCGGCTTGTTGTCCCGCAGACTGCGGATTCGACGTCCCCTCACGCCCGGCTCCTCACTGCCGTCGTGGTGCTGGATCCAGCAACCGCGTTGAAGTGCAAGACGCCCCTACCGGAGTGGCTCGCGTGGCAATCGCCGTCGAGCCGACGGCTTGTCCTTGTCCTGACCCGCAGCCCTGATGCATACGAGAAGCGCGAGTTTAGAATGTTGCGCCTGACAGTTGCAGGCACACTGCCGCCCAGCCCCGGACGGCGGGCTGCTAACGGTGTGTACCTGTTCAGGGGTCGGTCGCTGGTTGACTCCATCTCTCTTTTCGAGGGGCAACTCAAGGCGCCGCAGGACACCGGTGAACCGCCCCGGATTTATCGGAGACCCGTGGGGTTGAGTCTCAGGAGTTCGGTCGGAGTCTCCTGAGCGCGGTAGTGCGCCTCCTCGTATTCGACCGGGGGCACGTAGCCGATGGGTCCGAGGAGGCGATGGTAGCCCAGCCACCAGACCCATTCCAGGGTGGCGAACTCGACGTCCTCGCGCGAGCGCCAGGGTCCGCGGCGCCGGATGACCTCGGCCTTGTAGAGGCCGATCACGGACTCGGCCAGGGCGTTGTCGTAGGAATCGCCGCGGCTGCCGACCGAGGGCTCGATCCCGGCCTCGGCCAGCCGCTCGGTGTAGCGGATGGATAGGTACTGGACGCCCCGATCGCTATGATGAATGAGAGCCTCGGTCGCTTCGTCCTGGCGCTCGTAGAGGGCCTGCTCGAGGGCGTCCAGCGCCAGGTCGCTGCGCAG
>CANPVD010000096.1 GCA_947581615.1 Candidatus Humimonas hydrogenitrophica | reverse complement strand
CACGTACGTCAGCCCGAACAGGATCGAGGCCACCCACAGCATGTTCCAGCCGAACAGCACGTGTCCCGCGCCCGTCATCCCTTCCTGCATCCCCGCTCTCCCCTCAGCCGAGCCTGGACAGCACGTCCCACGGCGAGACCATCCCCACCAGCTTCCCCGTCGACGGGTCCACCACCGGAAGGTCTTCGCCCAGCCGGTGCAGGAGGAACAGCGCCTCGGTGAACGATGAGTCGGGGTCCAGAGGTCGCCGCGTCTCCGTGTCCATGTACCTTCTCACGGGCTGTTCGCACACGCGGTCCATGCGCTCCCGGAGCTCCTCGAGGCTGTCGACCACGAAGTCCAGGTCCGTGAGCTCCTCGAGACCCACGTCGAGCGTCACCGCCCGCGGCAGCAGCAGCTTGGCCAGGTCGTCGACCCCGAACGTTCCCACCAGCTTCCCCGAGGCCTCCACCACCGGCAGCGCCAGCGCCCGTTCCTGGACCAGGACCTGCGCCGCGCGCTCCACCGTGTCGGTGGGGCTCAACGTGACGGGATCCTGCCTCGTGATGTCTGCCACGCTCATCGACCGCCCTCCAGCTTCATCCCATCTGCCGTGTTCATCGCCTCAGGCTCCTCCATCCGCGTCAGAATCCAGCGTTGCCAGCCGACGGTCACCACTGGGACTGGGCGCCGTCGATGACCTTCTGGATGAGGTTGTCGAGAGCCAGCTTGATGGCCTGCTGATCGGATTCCTGGTCCGGCGCGTACTCGCCGGTCCCGCTCACCGTGGAGCTCCAGATCGTCCGGTTCTTGTGCAGGTCCACGATCTGCACGGACGCACTGATCGTGACTCTGCGCTGGAACACCTTGGCCCCCACGCTCTGCTGGCCCTGAAGGCTCACCGCCTGGTCCGAGTAGTTCGTGATGTTCGTTCGGATGATGGCATCCGCGTTGTCCTGAGATCCCGGCTGTGCACCCAGCCGACCCCGGACCGCATCCATCAGCCCCTGGGTCAGCTGCTGCGTGAGCTCGAACCGCGAGGTGCTATTGTCGACCGGCGGCACGTAGATGCTGTGAATGTCCGACGGCAGGCCCCCGCCGCCGGAGAACCCGTACAGACAGCCCGCGGCCAGAGCGGCCAGCAGCAGGCTAGCCGCGGACGGGAAGATCGAAGATTTCCGCAGGGTACCGCTCATTCTCGTTCGTCACTTCGTCCAGGCTCCACCGGGCTCGGCTCGGCGTGACCAGGTCCTTGTACTCGGCGCCCGAAGGCCACCGGGCGGGCCCATCGGGCCATGAGAGCTCGAGGCGTCTCAGGGTGCGCCCGTCGAGCACGTCCTCGACCTGCACCAGCCGATCGCCGCGCACAACATATCGGCGCTCGACCCCATTTGGAACATCGTATACCAGAACGTCGCCCTGCTCGGTCCGGAAGCCACGTGCGGGCACGGAGGCCGGGGGGATGAACAGCCCAGCCGTGGCGTACAGGAAGGCCGCTGGAGGCAACTGCACGTTCTCGAGCGTCCCGAGGCTCCGGAGCCCATCCCCGGCGAGCGCCACCGCCATGCTGGCGTCCCCCACACCGAACAGGTCCAGCCGGAGGCTGTCGGGCGGGTTGTAGCGGCCCACGCCCTCGCCCCGCGTGGGACCGCGGCGGTCCGAGTACTCCCAGTGGAAGCTCAGGCGGGCGGGCCCCGACGGCACGGAGGCCATGGCCAGGTCGTGCGCCGCGCTCGCCGGGTCCTCGAGCGGAGGACCCGAGGCCGCACGGGCGGCACAGCCGGCGGCCAGCAGCGTCAGCCAGGCCAAGGATCCCGTGCGCACGACGCGCTTGCCGCTCCGGCTCCCGGGCCTTCGGCGCCCCATCAACGTCCGTCCCCCGATCGGGTTCGCCCTTCCACGACCGCCTCCGACAGCAACTCACGCAGCGATTCGGAGAGCCGTCGCACCCGGCCGCTCCTGTCCATGCACACCAGCTCCGTCCGGGCCTCGGCCAGCGTGGCGCCGTCCGAGGCCCGCCGCACCCGATAGCCGAACGTCACCGAGCGGCTCCGAACCTCCTCGAGGCGTGTGACGACCTCGATCTCCTCTTCGTACCCGGCGGCTTCGCGGTAGGCGACGGCGACGCGTGACACGGGGAGAAGGACCCCGTCGGCTTCGAGCTCGGCGTACGAGACTCCCCGCTCCCGGAGCCACTGGGTCCGACCCTCCTCGCACCACAGGAGGTAGTGACTGTGGTGGGCCCGGCCCATCTGGTCCGTCTCGCCGTAGCGGACCCGGAGCCGAATCGTGCTCGTGCTCATATCTCCACGCGGTGCGAGAGCGGCCCGCGGTCGACCGCCGGGGAGCGCGATCGATCCGGGTGTCGCGACGGGAATCGCCCGAGGTTACCGGCGGTCCCGAGCGGTGTCAAACGACGGCGACGCCCGCCTCGGCGCGTTGACGGCAGCCGCTCCCGACCTATCTTCGGCCCATGCCCGCACCTCCCGCTCTCATCGCCTCCGACGCCCATCTGGGTGCCACGTCCCCGCGGGCCGAGCGCGCCTTCCTGGGTTTCCTCGACGCCGTGCCCGACCTCACCCACGACCTGGTCCTGGCCGGCGACGTGTTCGATTTCTGGTTCGAGTACCACAGCGTGATCCCCAGCCGGAACTTCCCGGCCCTGCGCCGGCTCGCGGCCATGCGAGACGCCGGCGTGCGAGTGCGTTGGGTGGGCGGAAACCACGATGCGTGGGGCGGCGCCTTCCTGACCGAGGAGCTCGGTATCGAGCTGATCGACGGTCCCCTGATCACCGAGATCGGGGGTCGCCGGACCTATTTGGCGCACGGCGACGGGCTGGCCGGAGGCGACTGGGGGTACCGGCTCCTCAAGGCCGTGACCCGGAGCCGGGCGGCCCGCCGGGCCTTCCGGTGGATCCATCCCGACCTCGGCCACTGGCTGGCCCGCGGAGCCAGCCGCACGCCGGAGGGACCGCGTCCGCTCCGGCCGCACGAAGAGCGCCGGGCGGACCGTCTCGCCGAGCACGCACGCCACCTCCTCGAACGCGACGCGTCCCTGGACCTGGTCGTGTTCGGACACACGCATCGGCCCCAGCTGACGGAGGTCGAGACCGGTCGGTACTACCTCAACGCGGGAGACTGGATCCGTCATTTCACATACGCGGAGGTGCGGCCGGAGGCCGTCGAGCTGAAGCGCTGGGAGGCGGACGCCTAGCGTCGAGAGGCCCCGGGCCGGGGGCCGCCCGCGGTCCGAGCCAGCTCGACCGTCTCGAGCGACTCGGGCTCTTCGTCGAGCCAGCGAGCGGCCAGGCGCCGGAATCGGCCGGCGTCGTCGGTGACGAAGTAACGGGCCGCCCCCTGCCCCGCCGCTACCGGCGCCCCCAGGCCCCGCCGCTCCAACTCCCGCTGCACGGCGTCCGCCGTCGCCTCGGCCGAGTCGACCAGCGTCACGGCCGACCCGGCCACCTCCTGAAGCAGCGGACGGAGCAGGGGATAGTGCGTGCAGCCGAGGACGAGAGTGTCGATGCCCCGACCGAGAAGCGGCCTCAGGTAGCGTTCCGCGGTGAGCCGCGCCACCTCGCCCTCCGTCCAGCCCTCCTCCACGAGGGCGACGAACAGCGGGCACGCCAGCCCCTCCACGACCGCCTCGGGTCGCAGGGCCAGGATCGCCGCCTCGTAGGCGCCGCTGTCGACCGTGCCCTGCGTGCCGATCACCCCGATGCGCCCCGAACTCGATCGGCGGGCGGCCTCGCGCGCGCCCGGCTCCACCACGCCGATCACCGGAACGGGGAGCGATTCGGACAGATCGGGGAGCGCGCGGGCCGTGGCCGTGTTGCAGGCCACCACGAGCAGCTTGATCCCCTGGCCGAGGAGAAACTCGGCCGCTTCCGCCGCATAGCGCCGCACGGTCTCCGGGGACTTGGGCCCGTAGGGCACGCGGGCGGTGTCACCCAGGTACACCGTGTCCTCGGCGGGCAGCCTCCGGCGCAGGGCTCGCAGAACCGTGAGTCCGCCGATGCCGGAGTCGAACACACCGATCGGAGCGCTCGCCCTCGCGGCGTCTCTCACGGTCCTCCCACGGGCACGCGGATCTGGATGGCGGCGCCGGGAGAACCATCCGGAGGTGGCGTGAGAGGATGCTGGAAGTCCGACAGGTTGGCGGACACCCATGCGTCGACGCCGCTCAGGACCGCCCAGAACACGGACAGGACGATCCAGTCCTCACGCTGCGATACCCGGCTCTCCACAAGCGAGGAATCCGCCCGGCCAGCGGCGACGGCCCGGCGGGCCGCCTCGAGCTTCTGCTGCGACTTGACGACCATGAACAGGCTGCCCGCCTGGGCCGCGAAGTAGAACGCGCCGCGCACCGGACGCCCGACCGACGCCTGGCCCCAACCCGGGACCACCAGCGACCGCGCCAGGGCGCCGAGCGGTGCGATACTGGGCCGGCGGCCCGCGCTATCGGTCCGGGCCGTGTCCGCCGGGGCTCGGGGCGTCGTGTCCGGCGCTGGCTCCCGGCTCGCCCCGGACGCCGAATCGGGCTGCTGGGCGAAGGCCGTTCCGGGAGCGGCCGACACGAGGAGGGCCACCGCGAGCCCGAGGACGGCGCTCACCTTCCGACCGGAGGGGCGGCCGACGCCCGGAGCCGGCGAGCCGGTCCGGGCGCGGCCGGGATGGCGGGAACGTGTGGGAATCGAACCCACCGGGGACGCTCTCACGCCCTCTGACGGTTTTGAAGACCGCAGGCGACACCAGTCACCATCCGCTCCCATCCCGATCGGCCCGCCGAAGCGGTGCCTCAACCTCCGATGCGGGCCACGACCTCGATCTCCACCCGAGCTCCCTTCGGGAGTTGCGCCGCGGCCACCGTGGAGCGGGCCGGATAGGGCGGCTCGAAGTAGGAGCCGTAGATCTCGTTCACGGCCGCGAAGTCGCCCATGTCGGCCAGGAAGATCGTCGTCTTCACCACGTCCTGCATGGACCCCCCCGCCTCCTCGAGCACGGCCCGAAGGTTCTGCATGGCCCGGCGCGCCTGGCTCTCGACGTCCGCGCCCGCGAACTCGCCGGTGGCTGGATCCAGTCCGATCTGCCCCGCCGTGTACAGCCACCGTCCGGCGCGCACCGCCTGCGAGTAGGGACCGATCGCCTCCGGCGCTCCGTCCGTGTGGATCGGATCGCGTGTCTTGCTCATCCTCTCTCCCTCGTTGTCTCCAGGTACCCCGCGGGCCCACGCATCGATCACCCGCCCCGGGGCGCTCCGGGGGCCGCGGGGCCTTCGTTCAGCTCCTGTACGGCCGCCAGCAGCTCCTCTACCCGCACCGGGACGGCTCCCAGGTGCGACACCTCGACGCCCGCGGCCACGTTGGCCAGCACCGCCGCCTCGCCCACGTCCGCGCCGGCCCCGAGGAGCACGGCCAGGACGGCCGTCACGGTGTCGCCGGCTCCCGACACATCGTACACCTCCCGGGCCCGGGAGGGGATGTGCCGGAGCGTGGAGGCGCCCTCGGCGAGAAGCGTCATCCCCCGCTCACCGAGGGTGACCAGCAGGTGCCGGCACCCCAGACGCTCGCGGACGGCCGCGAGCTCGACCGGATCCCGCGGTGGCCGCTCGGCTCCGATGGCGGCCGCCAGTTCGCGCCCGTTCGGCTTGAACAGGAACGCCCCACGGAAGGAGAAGAAGTTCCGGAGCTTGGGATCCACGACCGCCGGGACGCCCCGTCGGCCGGCGGCGTCGAGAATCTCGGCGACCCAGTCCGCTCCGAGCACGCCCTTGTCGTAGTCGACCAGGGCCACGGCGGACGCTTCCTCCAGTCGGTCGAGCACGTGCCGCTTCACGCGTTCGCGAACCGATTTCGGAAGAGGACCGGTCGACTCCCGGTCGACGCGAAGCATCTGCTGGTGACGAGCCAGCACCCTCGTCTTCACCGTGGTCGGGCGTTCCGGATCCTGGAGTAGATCCAGCCGAACGCCCGCCGACCGTCCGAGGAGCGTCGTCAGCTCCTCGGCGTCGACGTCGGCCCCCACCACCGAGACGAGATCGCACGCTGCGCCCAGGGCCGCGATGCCGGCCGCCACGTTCGCGGCGCCCCCCGGTGCGGCGTGCTCTGCCTCGACTCGGAGGACCGGCACGGGAGCTTCGGGAGAGATGCGGTCCACCGCGCCCGTGAGGTAACGATCCAGCATGACGTCGCCCACCACGAGGACGCGCGCATCGGCGGCGCGCCCAAGCCAGCGAGCGGCCCGTGAGGAATCGGAGATCGGAGAGGGATCGTCCACGTAGTCCGTAGGGCAATCAGCTTGCGTGGCCCGGTGACGAGGCGTAACCTCCCGGCGCGGTCCGGGGCCAACGGGATCTCACGGTCGCGCGGGCGCCGGACGGCCTGGCGCCGGCCGCCTCGAGCCATGATTTCCCTCCCGAACGCAGCCGCGACCGGCGGCGAACATACGGACGATCTCTCCGGAGTGTCAAAGGAACCCGTCCATGGAATCCAGCTCCGGTCCGCGGCGCGTCGGCCGCTGGATCGACGACCTTCTCAAGGGATGGGCGCTGCGGACGCAGGAGTACTTCGTGCTCCTCGCCCACGCCGCTCGCGCGGCGGTCAGCCGACCCTTCTACGTGCGGGACCTGGTCCAGCAGATGGACACGATCGGCGTCTCCTCGGTGGGGATCGTGGTGCTGACCGGGCTGTTCACCGGGATGGTGCTGGCGCTCCAGTCCGCGGTCGAGATGCGCCAGTTCGGCGCGACCATCTACATCGGTCGGCTGGTAGGCGCGAGCACCATCCGCGAGCTCGGACCGGTTCTCACGGCCCTCATGGTGACGGGCAGGGCCGGATCGGGCATGGCCGCGCAGCTGGGAGCCATGCGGGTGACCGAGCAGATCGACGCCCTCACCACGATGGGCGTGGATCCCGTGCGCAAGCTGGTCGTGCCCCGGCTGCTGGCCGGCATCGCCATGATGCCGGTCCTGACACTTGTGACGGATGTCGTGGCCATCCTCGGCGGCGCCATCATCGCGCTGGCGAAGCTCCACTTGACCGCGGAACTCTACTTCCGCTCGGTGTACCTCACGCTTGCCGAGAACGGCTTCCTGTTCCGCTTCATCCCGGTGGACCTGTTCGGGGGGCTGGTCAAGCCGCTGGTCTTCGGAGGCATCATGGCACTCACCGGCTGCTACTTCGGGCTGCGCACCTCGGGTGGCACGGAGGGCGTGGGACGGGCGACGACCCGTACGGTGGTGACGGCCTCGGTGCTGGTGCTGGCGGCGGACTACATCCTGACCCAGCTCATCATCGCCACGCTGATCGAGTGACGCCCGCGCAGCCGTCGGACGATGGAACGCCGGAGGTGGAGCTGACCGAGGTCACGCTCGCCTATGGGGAGAAGATCGTCCTCGATGGAGTCGGTTTCGTGCTCCGGGCGGGCGAGACGTTCAGCATCCTGGGTGGATCGGGCGCCGGGAAGTCCACCATCCTCCGACTCATCCTGCGTCTCACCCTGCCCGACTCGGGGCGCGTCCTGGTGCGCGGTGTGGACGTGACCGAGGCTCCCCTCGAAGAGGTGCTGTCCCTCCGGCGACGCATGGGCATGGTGTTCCAGGCGTCGGCGCTCTTCGACTCCCTTCCCGTGTACGACAACGTGGCCTTTCCGCTCGAGGAGCACACCGAGCTCTCCGAAGAGGCCATCCGGGAGCGGGTCCGCGAAGTCCTGACGTTTGTGGACCTGGACCCCGACGAGGTGGGGGAGCTCCTGCCCGCCCAGCTGAGCGGGGGGATGAAGAAACGGGTGGGCCTCGCGCGAGCCATCGCGCACGAGCCGGAGTTGCTCTTGTTCGACGAGCCGACCACGGGACTGGATCCGATCACCACCCGGACGATCAACGAGTTGATCCTGAAGCTGAGGCGGGAGATGAACGTGAGCGCGGTCGTGGTCACGCACGACATCCGTTCGGCGTTCACGATCTCCGATCGGAGTGCCCTCCTTCACGAGGGGCGCATCGTGTTCATCGGAACCCCGGAGGCCATGCGTGCCTCGGACGACGAGTATGTGCGTGAATTCCTTCGCTGACCGGCGGTCGGCCCCGCAAGTCGATCGGCGTCTTCCCGGGGGGCGGCGATGAGGCGGTCGCGCGCGGTGACCTGGGACCAGCTCAGGGTAGGCATCCTGCTCCTCGTAGGACTCGCCATCCTGGCCATGGGCACCTTCTACATCGGCCAGGTGGGGCACGTGTTCGGGCGCCGCTACGAACTGGTGACGCTCATGCGATCGGCCGAAGGGCTGGTGCCGGGAGCCGCCGTCCAGCTCGCCGGCCAGAACGTCGGACAGGTGGATCGGGTCGAATGGCTCGCGCCGGCTCAACGCGCGCGGACGGGGGAGGCCGTGGCCGTGTGGCTGGCGGTCAATCGCGAGGTCCAGGAACAGATTCGGGCGGACTCGAAGGCCGAGGTCCGAACCCAGGGGCTCCTGGGCGATCGGGTCATCGACATCGTACCGGGCTCGGAGGGGAGCCCGATCCTCGAGCAGGGGGACACGCTGGCGGCCGCGGAGCCCCTGGACTACCAGGCCATCCTGCGGAAGGGATCGGACGCGGTGACCGGACTGGGCGATCTCGCGGCCAGGCTCGACTCCATCACCAGGGAGCTACTGGCCGGCCATGGAAGCCTGGGCCGCATGCTGGTCGACGATTCCCTGTACGGCAACGTGTCCCGGTTGAGCTTGTCCCTGGACCGCTTTCTGCGCCGCGTGAACGCCGGCCAGGGCGCCCTGGGGCAGCTCCTCACGGACTCGACGCTCTACGGGAATCTCGTCGGACTGACCGCCGGACTGGACACGCTGACGAGCCGGGTGGCCTCGGGCCAGGGCACGCTGGGCCGGATGGTGGCGTCGGACTCTCTCTACGCCGAGCTGCACGGGGCCGCCGCGCGGGCCAACGAGTTACTCGGCAAGCTGGTGCGTGGCGAAGGTAGCATGGGGAGGGCCGTGGTCTCGGACTCCCTCTACGAGGAGGTCCTCAAGTCGCTGGTCGACCTCAACGCCATGCTGGCCGACGTCCGGGAACACCCCAAGAAGTACATCCCGCCGGTCAAGGTCTTCTAGTCGGAGGAGTCCCCGTCCTCGTCGGCCAGTTCGTGAATCGTGGTCACCTCAACGATCCGGTAGCGGAGCTGGCCGCCGGGGGTGGTGACGGACACCTCCTCCCCCTCGAAGCTCCCCAGGAGCGCCTTGCCGATCGGCGAGGCCATGGAGATCTCGCTGTTCTCGAAATCGATGAAGTCACCGAACGCCAGGGTGAACACCTCTTCGACCTCGTCGGAAAGGTCCAGCACCCGGACGCGCGAGCCGAAGCCCACGCGATCGTCCGGAATCGTCTCCAGGTCCAGCTCGGAGAGCTCGGACATGCGTCTGGAGATGTAGCCGAGGCGGGCCTGCACGAACTGCTGACGGTCCAGGGCCGCCGAGTACTCGGAGTTCTCGCGCAGATCGCCCTGCGCCACGGCCTTCTCGATCTCTGCCGGCAACGTGACGTTGAGCTCGTGGAGGAGCTGCTCGGCTTCGTCGTTCAGCTTCTTCTTGAGATCCTCGAGCACGTGTACCTCCTGCCTGCACGGTCCCGCACGGCCGCATGGGCGGCTCGAGGGGGGCCGGTCTGGAGAGTGGGTGAAGTCGTGTCCCGACGTCGATGAAAAAAATTCCGTGATGTCGCCGGCCGGCGGCATCACGGAAGCATGGAGGCGGCGGGAATCGAACCCGCGTCCGCGAACCCATCCGACGTGGTCTCTACGTGCGTAGCCTGCGCTGGGAATCTCGCCGGATCCAGGTCCGCAGGCGACCCGTCACCAGCCAGCCACGAAGAGGCTCTCGCCCTCTCATCCTGAACGCTCGAGGCCTACGTCCAGGACCAGCCCGATACGCCGTCGTCAACCGACCCGCCTCGGGCCCGGCCGATCGGAAGACGGGCTACGTTAAGTTACGCAGCCAGTGCCAAGTTGTCGTTGGCAGTTGAAGCGTTTCCCGGTGTTTTACGAGGACCCGAGCACCTCGGCACGCTCCCACGACTTCCGACGCTCACGTCGAAGCCAGGTCGCCCCCAGATTGTCAATCATCCGGCGGGCCCGCATCCAGCTGCCGACCCGCCTCACGCTTTCCGGATACACGTGCCACCGCGGAAGGGTCCGGGGATCGATCCCACGGTTCCGGAGCTCAGGTCGGTCGCAGGTATCCCGCCCGCTCGAGGTCGGCCAGGTGACAGAGGGCCGCCTCGAGTCCTCGACGCGCGGCCGCGGGCGGCGAGCCCGCGAACTCGAGCGACAGGGCACGTCGGCTGCCCGGGACCACGCCGAGTAGCGTCCACCCGCTTCCCGGCGCCATGGATCCCAGCCGCTCGGAGGGGAGCTGGAGCACGAGACCCTCGCGCAGCGCCCACGTGAACGGGTGCCCTTCGGCCGGCACCGGACCACCGCCCTCCGGCCGGAGCCCGTCCTCGGAGCACACCTCACGCTCCAGGTCCCAAGTCCCCTCGTCCCGGCGGTAGACCCATACCGATGCACGCTCCGCGCCGAGCATGGCGAGCAGCGTTCGCAGGAAGCTGCGGGCCGGCGGCTCCCGGCCCGGATCGCTCGCCATGCGCGTGGGTGCGCGCTCGGGCAGCCTCGGCCCTCCTCCGCTCACCGGCGCTCCGTCGCCACCGCCGGACGACCACAGGTTCGCGGGCCACCAACCGGGACGCTCCAAGTCAGCCTTCCCCGGCGACGTCGGTCCGAGCCAGAGCCGATTGGTTGATGCGGGTGGCCGCGCAGCCCGCTCCGTATCCGTTGTCGATGTTCACCACGCACACTCCCGGCGCACACGAGCACAGCATGGCGTGCAGCGCCGCCACGCCACCCGCCGCCGCACCGTAGCCGGTGCTGGTCGGCACCGCCACGACGGGCGTGCCCACCAGGCCGCCCACCACCGAGGGCAGGGCCCCGTCCATGCCCGCGACCACGATGACGACGGCGGCCTCCTGCAGCTCGTCCTGCACCTCCAGGATCCGATGGAGCCCGGCCACGCCGACATCGTAACGCCATTCGACCGGATTTCCGTGTGCCCGTGCCGTCACCACCGCTTCCTCGGCGACCGGGATGTCGGCCGTGCCGGCCGACACCACCAGCACCGTGCCCAGGACTCGCGGACGGTGTCCGTCCGCGGCGGGGAGATGGGCGATACGGCCCGGACGCGAGACCTCCAGCTCCGGGAAAGCTCGCTCGAGCCGCTCCAGAACGTCCTGCCCCGCCCGGGTGGCCAGGAAACCCTCACCCCGGTCGGCCATGCTCCGGGCGATCTCCATGACCTGCTCCGTCGACTTCCCCTCGCAGAGGATCGCCTCGGGATGCCCGAGGCGCAGCGATCGATGATGGTCCACGACCGCGAACGGGAGACGCTCGACCGGGTCCCGGTCGAGGACCCGGAGGAGCTCCTCGCCGGAGATCTCACCGCATGCGAACGCATTCAGCAGCTCTCGAAGACGCTCTCGTCTAACCGTCATGCCCGTGTAAGACCCGAGAAGCGGTGCACTTCCTGCATGTTCACCCAAGCTGAGTCGCTGGCGGGACCCACGCCAGAGCCGGCCTCGCACCGTCCGGGAGCGGCCCGCGGGCCGCTCCGGAACCGGGGTCGGCGTCCCGCGCGCCTTTGACACCCTTTCTGGCACCGGAATATACTGGCGCGGTCCCGGGACGGGCGCGACCCGTTCCCCGGAGAGGATCCGCGAACGCATACCGCGCCCCCAGTGGGGAGGAGTCGATAGATGCAGCTGCGTGATTTCTTCAGCCCCGACGCCATCCGTTTGGAGCTCGAGGGCGACACGAAGGACGACGTGCTCAAGGAACTCGTAGGTCTACTGGACCTGGACGAGAAGTCCGAGGGCATTCTTTTCAAGATGCTCAAGCGAAGGGAGAACCTGGGCTCGACCGGCATCGGACGCGGGATCGCCATCCCCCACTGCCGATCGCTCGTGGTGAACCGGCTCCGGGTGGCCTTCGGTCGCAAGAAGGAGGGGGTGGACTTCAAGGCCATCGACGGGAAGCCCGTCCACCACATCTTCCTCATCGTCGCCCCCCCTCTCGAGGTGTCCAACCAGTACCTTCCGGTCCTCGGGAAGATCGCCCAGTTCAGCAAGGAGGCGGACATCGCCGAGCGCCTGGACGAGCTCGACAGCCCGGAGGAGTTCATGGAGCTCCTCGAAGCCAGGGGAGCCTGAGCCCGTGCATGCGCAGCTCGAGATCCTCCTGGAGATGCAGGACCTCCGGTCGCAGCGCGCGGCGCTCGCGGAGCAGGACCTCGGCCGAGTGGAGTCCGAGCTCTTCGACATCGAGCCCGACGAGGCGGTCCTGCGGATCGACGAGAAGCTGGGGGAGCTCGAAGATCGGCTCGACACCGGTGTCCGCAACCGCTACGACCGCCTGAAGGGCGCCCGCGACCGGATGGTCGTGCCCGTCGTCGGCGGGATCTGCTACGGTTGCTTCATGGCCGTGCCGACGGCCTGGGCCTCGGACATCGAGCGAAACGAGGGCCTCGACGTGTGCGACAACTGCGGCTGCTTCCTGTATCACCTCGACTGAAGCGCGGGGCCGGGCACCCGGCCCTCGGACGTCCTCCGGGTCACCCCCTGGGCGTCCATGTACTCGAGATACGGGATGAGGTAGCGGCGGCTGACGCCCAGGGCCTCCTTGAACTCGGACGCCTGGGCCGGAGTGGTGCGGGCCAGGACCCGACGCACACGCTCGCGCAGATCCCGCTCCGTTCCAGGGGACAGGTACAGGTCCGGGTTCACTGCCGCGACGCGCTCATCCTCGACGAGGAGCTCCAGGAGGTCGTGGAGGAGTCCCGCGTCCCTCCCGACGCCCTCCGACAGATCGGCCACCATGGGAGGCTCGAGCCCTCCGGCTTCGACCGCTTCCACGATGGCCTCTCGAGCCTCCTCCTCGGCGGGCGTGAGTTGTACCCGATGGCCCGGGAGCTTCACCCTGGGCCCTTCCACGAGTACATCGCCGCGCCCAACGAGCGTCGCCATGCAGTGATCGATGAGCGGTCCGGCGAAGCTCATCTGCACGCCGCGCCGCAACGCGGCCAGGGAGGCGGCCCGGGCGCGTCGTGCCTTCCGATGGAGCTCGGCGAGGTCCTCCAGCAGCGCCGCTCTGCACGATTCTTCGGTGTGCACGGCGAACCAGCGGTCGCCCACGCGCAGGACCCCGGGTGCCCGCTCCGCGGCCCGGGTCACCTCGGCTGGCGCCAGGCCGGTCAGCAGAGGGGCCTCGGCGGCCGTCAGGCCCCGACCCTCCCGCAGGGCCGTCGCGGCGGCCAGGGCCGTCGCCGGCTCGCCCTCCAGCAGCGCTAGCCAGGGGTCCGTCCGGCTCCGCCAGTCCCCGGGGGGATCGACCTCGGCGACGCGCCCGCCGGCGACCACGGCCACCGGGGAGTAGAACCGGACCACGAAGCGGTCGCCCGTGCGAGCCACGATAGGCCGCTCCAGACGAAGCCTCGCCCATCCCTCCGCACCCGGCTCCAGCGTCCCGTGGGCCAGGTCCACCCGAGCCATGACCTCGCGCGTCCCCAGGTAGACCCGCACGCGTTGACCCGGCTCGATGGGTCGATCGAGACAGGAGGGGACGGTCAGGTGGGCGCCGATCGTCGCGGCCTCCGACCAGCCCGCGCCGATGACCGCGACGGTGCCACGGGAGACCGCGTCGGCGTCGACACCCACCAGCGCCAGGGCGCACCGCCGGCCGGGCCCGACCTCCTGGCGGTCCTGGCCGTGGACCTGGAGGGTGCGGATCCGGGCCGTGATCCCGCCGGGCAGCAGCCGGACGTCGTCGCCGACCCGAACGCGACCACTCCACGTCGTGCCCGTGACCACGGTACCCGCCCCCCTGACGCTGAACGCCCGGTCCACCGGGAGGCGGAACAGATCGTCCTGCCGCCTCGGCTCCAGCGAGCCGGCACGGCGAACGAGCGCCTCGCGCAGATCCTCGACGCCCACCGACTTCACAGGCGACACCGGGATCACCGGCCAGTCGTCGCGTCCGAGGACGAGGCGGAGCTCGTCCCGCACCGTCTCGGCGGCGAGCTCCTGCCACTCCGGCTCGACCCGGTCCACCTTGGTGAGGGCCACCACCCCGGCCTTCACGCCGAGCAGACGCGCGATCACCAGGTGCTCGCGTGTCTGCGGCATGGGGCCCTCGTCGGCCGCCACGACGAGGAGCAGCAGGTCGATCCCGGTGGCGCCGGCCAGCATGTTCTTGACGAAGTCCTCGTGGCCGGGCACGTCCACCATCCCGATCTCCAGGTCGCTGCCCTCTCCCGTCGGCAGCCGCGCGAAGCCGAGGTCGATGGTGAGGCCCCGCTCTTTCTCCTCGCGCCACCGGTCCGTGTCCACGCCGGTCAGGGCCCTGACGAGCGTGGTCTTGCCGTGGTCCACGTGGCCCGCCGTCCCGATGATGAAGGCCCTCACGCGCCCTCTTCCCCTCGCTCCAGGAACGCCAGGGATCGAAGGTGCGTGCCCTCCGCCACGTGGTAGCGGATGAAGTCGGCCACGAGTCGGCGGTGGCGGCGCCCGGGTCGGGCCGGAGGCTCGCCTCGGGCGAGGAGGCTCCGGAGCACCTCGACCTCCTCGGGCGCGAGGTGGGGCCCCTGCCCTCCACAGGAGGCGCACACGAGGCCCCCGGCCCCGAAGTCGAAGCGGGCCCCCTGCCCCCTCGCCAGCGGCCGACCGCACGTCGCGCATTGCGCCGGATCGGGAGCGAAGCCCAGGACCGCGACGAGTCGCCAGATGGCGCGCAGCGCCGTGCCTTCAACGGCCTCCCGGGGGGCAGCCAGGAGCTCGTCGAGACCGCGCACCAGGGCCCCGAACAGGCGATCATCTCGGTGCTCGGGCGCCAGTCGCATCACGATTTCGCACAGCACCGAGGCGCCCGTGAACCGCTCCAGGTCGCGGCCGAGGGCCTGTCGCTCCCGGACGAGGTCGAACGCGGAAAGGGTGTGGAGGTCACGGCCCTCGCGCATGTACAGCGTGGCCATTCCCTCGGCGAAGGGCTCGATGAGCCCTCCGAAGCGGCTTCCGGGACGGCGAGCACCCTTGGCAATGGCCGAGCGCGGACCGTGCTCTCGCGTCATGAGACGCAGGATCTTGCTGGTGTCGCTGTAAGCGTAGGTCTGCAGCACCACGGCCCGGGTCGTGACGATGGGCACCGGCCGCCTCAGATCCTCCCGCCGGAGTCGTCCCGCGCCCGGCCCGAACTCCAGCCGGGAGGACCGATTCCGCCGCAGGCATGCGCCGGGTCGCCGACCGACGGGTCCCCGGCCAGCTCCGGGTGGATCGCCGCGGCCAGGACGCCGGCCGCCTCCCCGACCCGCGGCCCCAGTCGGTCGAGCAGATCCCCGTCGACCTCCCGGACCCTGCCGGCCGCCACGGCGGGAATCGCGCGCCACGCCGGCCTGAGCGTCGGATCCACCCGGGCCCGGGCGCTGCGGGGCACGATGATCACGTCCGGATCCCGTGCGGCGATGGCCTCGAGGCTCACCCTCGGGGACGCCTGCGGCAGGTCCCCGAACACGTCGCGTCCGCCCGCTACGCGAATGAGCGAGTCCAGATAGCTGCCCGAGCCGACCGTGTACGGCGGATCCTCCCACACATCCAGGTACACCGAACGGCGCGGCCGCCGCGCGGTGGCCAGCGCCACCGTGCGGAGCTCGCAGCGGATGCGAGCGGCCAGCGCCCGGGCGGCCCGCGGACGAGCCGTGAGAACCCCCAGTCGGCCGATGTTCCTGTACAGGTCCGCGAAGTCGTCGTGTCGGACCGCCATCGATGGCACGCCCAGGCCGTCCAGCTCTCTCACCACCGCGCGGCTGTCCGAACCCGCGTACACGAGCACGAGATCCGGGCGGCGCGCCACGACCGTCTCCACCGACGGATGCACGCCCTGGCCCACGGAGGGGACGCTCCGGGCCTCCGGCGGGTGGACTCCGTAGCGCGTCCTGCCCACCAGCCGATTCCCGGCCCCCACGGCGAACAGGAGCTCGGTCATCGCGGGCACCAGGGACACGATGCGCCGCGGCGGACCCGCGAGCCGAACCGTGCGTCCGAGATCGTCCTGGAGTTGGAAGGAATCCTGGCGGGGAGCCTCCCGACAGCAGGGTCGTTCCGCGGCGTTCGCGCGGCTCCACGGTCCCAGGACGAAGAGAATCGCCAGCGCGACGGTCCCCGCGCCCGGGCCCCGACCACCGGTCCGCCGCCAGGTCACATACGCGGCCGCCGCCAGCAGGAGGCCCGCCAGCATGAACAACCAGGCCACCGACTTCGAGGATCCGCCGGTGAGGGCCAGGGTGAGACCGGTACCGGCGGGTACGAAGTTGGCGACCAGCGCACGATACGTCTGGCCGTGGAAAGACACGGGCTCGGCGGGCTGGAAGCCCGCCCCGATCAGATCTCGATCCGTTCCGCTCCACAGCACCTCCAGCCGCTGCACCGGGTGGAGCGGCGTGAGCGACGGCGCCCCGTCCGAGGGGAGTCGATACTGGATCAAGATCTGCGAGGTCCCCGGCCGCAGCGAGGGATCGAGGAGCGCGAAGCCGCTCTCGAACCGGATCCCACCCGGGAACATGTCCCCCGACAGGGCCTGCGGGTCCTCGGCACCCTCGGGCAGCGCCACGCGCCACGCACCCCCGCCCGATCCCGAGGCCACGAGCGCCGTGTCCCCCGCGTTGTCGAACTGGATCGCATCCAGGACGTGCGCCCCGCCACCCTCGTAGGTGATCACGAGGCTCCTGCGAGTCAGGGGCACGGTGTCCGGACTGGCGATCGGACGCGCTGGAAACACCGGCACGACGTACGGCTCCGGGGGCGACAGCTCCCGTATGGGATCGCCGAAGTACAGCACGTCGTCATAGCGGACCGCGACGAGGAACACGGTGCGGGCCGTATCCCCCTGGAGAGTGAAGCTGAAGGCGCCCTTACGATCGGTCACGGCACTGTCCAGCGCCGCCCCGCTGTCGCCGGTGATCCCGTGCAGCATGACGAGCTGGTCGGACACCGGGACCGAGTCCCGGCCCAGCACGACGCGGCCGTGGAGGACGGCGCTGGCCTGCTGGGCGAGCACGGCCCGGGGCGCGAGGGTTCCCGCGACCACGAGGGCCCCGAAGGCGGCGATCGCCGCCGCGAACCTCCGCAAGGCCCCCGCGAGAGTCCGATCCACCCAGCTCATCGCTTCGGCCGGGCGCCTTAGGGCGTGAATCGTCCGAAATCCTCCGGGTTGAGCCCCTTCAGGTACTCCCGGAGACCCTCCCCCCGGGGACCCTCCTCGGCGCCCGTCGTTTCGGACTCGGCGATCTGGCCTCCGGTGCCCAGGAACTCGGCCTCTCCCTCGCCCGGCTCGAAGTCGGCCTCCTCGATCTCCAGCGCCGTGAGCTCGAGCAGGTCCTCGTCCGCGAAAATGGGCGCCTCGGCTCGCAGGGCCAGCGCGATGCTGTCGCTGGGCCTCGAGTCGATCGAGATGAGCTCCCCGTCGCGCCGGAAGATGAGGCTGGCGTAATACGTGTTCTCGACGACCTTGGTGATCAGGACCCGCACCAGCTCGCTGCCCAGCCCCCGCACCACCGTGCTCAAGAGATCGTGCGTCAGGGGACGCGAGAACTGGATCCCGGCCAGCTTCATGGCGATGGCGCTCGCCTCGCCCGGACCGATCCAGATGGGGAGGACACGGTCGCCCTCCTTCTCCTTTAGGATCACGACCGGTGTGTTGGAGGCCTTGTCCAGCCCGAGGCTCGCGACCGTGACTTCGTGCATCGGCTCCCCCATGGATCCTCCCCGCGTCCGCCCCGTCCGTCCGAGTGACGAGCACCCTTCCGTCAGGTGCCCAGATGCCACGACGCGAGGTAGCGCTTCTGCTCCTCGGTCAGGTGGTCGATCTCGATCCCCTGGCCCCGGAGCTTGAGCTCCGCGATCCGGCGATCGATGTCGAGCGGGATCCGATGGACCTGGTTGTCCAGGACTCGCCCTTCATCGCTGAGGAGATACTCCGCCGCGAGCGCCTGGTTCGCGAAGGACATGTCCATGACGCTGGCCGGATGGCCCTCGGCGGCGGCCAGGTTGATGAGCCGACCCCTCGCCAGGAGCACGATCCGGCGGCCATCCACGACATACTCCTCGGCCAGGTCTCGCAGTAGCCGCGGCCCTTCGTCGGCGATCTCCTCGAGTCGGTCGACGTCGATCTCGACGTCGAAGTGTCCGGCGTTGGCCACGACCGCTCCGTCCTTCATGGCCCGGAAGTGCTCCTCCCGGATCACGCCTGTGTCCCCGGTCAGCGTGATGAACAGGTCCCCCTCCGGCGCGGCCTTGGCCATCGGGAGCACCCGGAAGCCGTCCATGGACGCCTCGAGGGCACGCAGCGGGTCGACCTCGGTCACGATGACGTGCGCCCCGGCCCCGCGCGCTCGCACGGCCACGCCGCGACCGCACCATCCGTAGCCGGCCACCACGACCGTCGAGCCCGCCAGCAGGATGTTGGTGCTCCGGAGGATCCCGTCCAGGGTGGACTGACCCGTCCCGTAGCGATTGTCGAACAGGTGCTTGGTGTGGCTGTCGTTGACGGCGATCACCGGGAAGCGCAGTACCCCGTCCGCCGCCATGGCCCGCAGACGGATCACGCCGGTCGTCGTCTCCTCGGTGGAGCCCATCACATCCTCCACGAGGGAGCGCCGGTCCTCCGGGTCCAGCCCCACGGCCCACTCGCGAACCGGTCCGGCCAGGTCGTCGAAGCGCTCGAGCGCGATCATGTGCAGGGAGCCCACCAAATCGGCTCCGTCGTCCATGGTGAGCTGCGGACGGTGCGCCAGCGCCGCATGAACGTGCTCGTAGTATCGATCGTCGTCTTCGCCGCAGACGGCGAACACTCCGATGCCGCACTCCTCCACGAGGTACGCCGCGACTTCATCCTGAGTGGAGAGAGGGTTCGAGGCACACAGCACGACGTCGGCGCCGCCCGCCTTGAGGGTGCGCATGAGGTTGGCGGTCTCGGTCGTCACGTGCAGGCACGCCGACAGCCGGACTCCCTCCAGGGGCCGCTCGCGCTCGAATCGCTCCCGGATCTGACCGAGGACCGGCATGAAGCGCTCCGCCCACTCGACCCGGCGATGACCCTTCTCGGCCAGCCCTGGATCGGCAATGTCGTGCTGGACCTGGGTCCTGGAACTCCGCTCGCTCATCGAATCCCTCTCCTGCCTCGAGTCTCTATGTCGATCCCCGGCGGGGCGCCCCGCACGAAGCGGGCGAACCCCACCACGGACGCCCCTCCGTCAGATGGCCTCGCGCAGCGCGTCCACCCGGTCCGTGCGCTCCCAGCTGAAGCCGCCATCGGCCTCCGGCTGACGCCCGAAGTGTCCGTAGGCGGCCGTCCGCCGGTAGATGGGACGCTTGAGGTCCAGCTCGGCAATGATCGCCGCGGGCCTGAGGTCGAACACGCTTTCCACCACCCGGACGAGGTCCTCGTCGGAGACCTCGCCCGTGTCGAAGCTGTCGACCATGACCGATACGGGTTCGGCCACGCCGATCGCGTACGCGATCTGGATCTCGGCCCGATGGGCGAGGCCCGCCGCGACCAGGTTCTTAGCGACCCAGCGGGCAGCGTAGCTCGCCGAGCGGTCCACCTTCGAGGGGTCCTTGCCGCTGAATGCTCCGCCGCCGTGCGAGCCCACCCCGCCGTAGGTGTCCACGATGATCTTGCGCCCGGTCACGCCCGCATCGCCCTGCGGTCCGCCGATCACGAACCGGCCCGTTGGATTGATGTGGCACACGAGCACGTCTGGATCCACCATGTCAACGGGGAGAACCGGGTCGATGACACACGAACGAATGCCCTCGCGTATGGTGGCGTCGTCCGGGTCCGTCGTGTGCTGCGCGGATACGACCACCGTGCTCACCCGGACCGGATGACCGTCGTCGTACTCGACCGTGACCTGCGCCTTCCCGTCCGGCCGGAGCCACGGGAGGGTGCCGTCACGCCGAACGGTCGCGAGGCGGCGCGTGAGCCGGTGAGCCAGGGAGATCGGAAGCGGCATGAATTCGGGCGTCTCGTCCGTGGCGTAGCCGAACATCATGCCCTGGTCTCCGGCTCCCCCGCGGTCCACGCCCATGGCGATGTCGGGTGACTGCTTGTCGATGGACGTCAGGACGGCACAGGTGTCACCTGCGAAGCCGATCCTGGGATCATCGTAGCCGATCGACCGGATGGTGTCGCGGACGACCTCCGGCAGGTGGACGTAGGCGCTCGTCGTGACCTCCCCGGCCAGGAGCGCCAGCCCCGTGGTCACCAGGGTTTCGCACGCCACGCGGGCATCGGGGTCCTCCGCCAACATGGCGTCGAGGACCGCGTCCGAGATCTGGTCGGCGACCTTGTCCGGATGGCCCTCGGTCACGGACTCCGAGGTAAAGAAATGATGACTTCTCGAGGAACTCACGTGACCCTCGTCGGCTTCCGGGATATCGTGTGGAGACTGGTCGGCGCCCGGCCCCTGCTGCTGCCCGGGAGCGGGCCATCCGGCAGGCTCGCGAAGCTAGGGAAGCTACCCGGGGGCCCCGGATCGGACAAGCCGCGCGGGCCCTTCATTCCGGGCGGGACAGCAGCCCCGTGGGGACCGCCTCGGAGGGCACGGCGGCCTCCATGTATCGCAGGAAGGGCACCCGCACTTGCCCGGCCGTTTCCGCCCCCGCCGTCTCCTCCGCGATCGCCTCGAGCTCCGCGACCGACACGGCCGCGATCCACTCCCGGATCTCGGGGAACACGTAAGGCGGCAGGCTGAACGTCCGGTAGCCGAGTCCGAGGAGAGCCGCCAGCCCGACCGGGTCGGTGGCCAGGTCCCCGCACACGCCGAGCTCGAGCCCGTGCTCGTCGGCACTGCCCCGCAGCCTCCGATAGATGCGCAGGAGCGCTGGATGCAGGGGGTCGTATCGGTCGGCCAGGTGAGCCGCCCCCCGGTCCACGGCCAGCACGTACTGGGTGAGGTCGTTGGTGCCCAGGCTGAGGAAGTCGACGTGGGGCGCGATCAGGTCCACGATCTCCGCCGCCGCCGGCGTCTCGATCATGACCCCCAGCGGAATGCCACGTCCGCCCGCGGCCAGGTGCAGCGAATCACACACCTCGCGCAACATGTCGCGCGTCTGGCGGATCTCGTCCACCGAGACGATGAACGGGAGCAGGAGTCGCATGCGCCCGTGCTCCCCGGCGCGGACAGCCGCCCGCAACTGGTTCCGGAACAGATCGGGACGGTCCAGGCACACCCGGATCGCCCGCCAGCCCAGGTACGGGTTCACCTCGGACGGCGCGTCCAGGAAGATCGGGAACTTGTCGCCACCGATGTCGAAGGTGCGCAGGGTGACCGGGTGCTCCGGGAAGGCCTCGACGACCTTTCGATAGGCCCGGTACTGTTCCTCCTCCGTCGGTATCGTCCGACGCCCGATCACCAGGAACTCCGACCGAAACAGGCCGATGCCCTCCGGGTTGACGCGGGTCGCCTCGCGGACCTCGTCTGGCTGGTCCAGGTTCACGCGCAGCGTGAGCCGCACGCCGTCGGTGGTGACGGCCGGCCGCCGTGCCAGCGCCTCGATGCGGGCCCGGCGCGTGCTGTCTTCGGCCACCGAACGACGGTAGCCCTCGACCGCGTCGCGGCCGGGATCGACCACGATACGTCCCGTCGAGCCATCCATGATGATCGTCGTGCCATCGTCGATCTCGTCCAATCGGTCGCCGAGGCCGACCACGGCGGGAATGCCGATCGACCGTGCGAGGACGGCGCTGTGCGATGTCCGCGAGCCCGCGGAGGTGAGAAGCCCCAGCACGCCCTCCGGCTCCAGTCGCGCCGCCACGCTGGGCACGAGGTCGTGAAACGCGAGAACGGCCGGCTCTCCGTCGTCCTCCCACGGCATCGTGTCGGAGCCGCCCTCGAGTCTGGACAGGACGCGGAAGCGGATGTCCTGCAGGTCGGCGAGCCGGTCCAGCACCATGGCGTGCGCCGAATCGAGGAAGCGTGAGCGAATCTCCAGGAGCCGCCAATCGAAGGCCCGCTCGGCCGACAGGTAGTTCTCGCGGATGTAGGCCCGCGTCCCTTCCACCAGGTCGGGGTCCTCCAGCATGAGAACCTGCGGATCGAACACCTGGGCCTCGATTTCCCCCATGCGCTCCCGGGTCCGCTCGGCCAGGGTCCGGGTACGATCCACCGCCCAGCGCCTCGCCTCCTCGAACCGGACCAGCTCGGAAGGCACATCCTCCGGCGCGATCGTCCTGTGGGCCACCGGCGGGACCGTGAGTCGCACGAAGCGCACGCTACCCAGGACGCGGCCCGCCGAAGCACCGATGCCCTGGAGGTGGCGGCTCATGGGATAGCGTCCTCGAGGCCGTCGGAGTCCTCGAACGGATCCGGCTCGCCCTCGTCCTCGGCCACCAGTCCCACGAGAGCGGCCACGGCCCGCTCGGCGTCCTCGCCCACCGCGCGGATGGTGAGCAAGGCGCCGGGCTCGGCGGCCAGCATGAGGACCCCCATGATGCTCTTGCCGTTCACCTCCAGGTCGTCTCGCGACACGAGGATCTCGGCATGAAAGCGGGAGGCCAGCTTCACGAAGGCCGCCGCCGGGCGCGCGTGGAGCCCGTTACGGTTACGAACCGTCACCTCACGTTGCGCTTGAGGCATCCCCTCTCCCTCGATCTCCGGCATCGTGTTCGTCACGACCTCTCCCTCAACCCGGCAGCCAGGCGACGACGCCCGCCAGCGCGGCCAGCGCACCCGTGACCGCTCCCACGACGCCCGGCCAGGCGATCCCGGAGGCCGCCATCGCGGCGGCGACCAGGGCACGGGCGGCGAGTGGCAGACCGCCGCCCTGCAGCTTCGCGACCAGGGCGACCGTGACGGCCCCGAGGAGCACGACATCGACGCCCGCCAGAAGTCGTGCCGTTCGCCGGATCCACGGCGCCGAGATCGTCCGGCCCACGCCGAGACCCTCCTCCCACCCGCGTCGGAGGCCCCACGCGCGAAGCACCACGTGACCCGCGTTGTAAGGGAACAGGAACAGGAGGACCGCCGCCCAGGGCCCGAGTCCCAAACTGTATGCCAGCACCGAGACCAGCAACCAGAACGGGCGCCAGGCCTGCCACACCAGTCGATCACCCACGGCGCCCAGGCTGCTGCTAAGCGCCGTCCTGAAGCGCTCGATCCTCTCCGGGTCCTCGCCTTCGAACTCCAGGCGAGCCAGCGCCCCCACGGCGAGGGGCATCAGGTAGGGATGCGCGTTGAACGGACGCAGGTGACGGTCCATGGCCTGCCTGAGCCCGACCGGATCGCCGGCGTGGATGCGCTCGAGCAACGGCAGCAGGGAGAACGCCAGACCGCCGGCCATGTAGGACCCGTAGTTCCACGTACCTTGCGCCGCGAAGGTCCGGGCCAGAGCTCTCGCGAAGTCCTTGCGCGCGAGCCTCATGCGAGCACCAGGGCCACCACCGATGCCAGTCCACCGGCCGCCAGCAGCAGCCAGCCCCTCCGGCCACCGAACAGCCCGCCGGCCGCCGCGCCGGCCGCGCCGCCCACCACGGCCGCGAGCACGGCGGCCGCGACGGAGGGCGCCGGTCCACCCGCCGACCCCGGCACCACGCGGATCACCAGCGCGGCCGGCACCAGGAACGCCGCCGTGAGCAGCGCCCCGCGTGCGAAGTCCAGTCCGACGGCCAGGCGCTGACGCCGTTCGAGCCTCCCGGGAGCCACCGACAGGGGGGCGGGTTGGCCGACCAGGCGTCCGTTCAGGCCGCGCAGCAGGTGCACGGTGTGAGCACCGACCCATCCGAGCAGCCAGCCGGTCGACACGGCGACGGCCAGCGACGTCACCCCGCCGCCCGAGACCGCGAACGCCGCCCCCGCCACGAGCGCCGCCGGCCCCGTGTCGGGGTACCGTGCCGCACCGAACGGCGGATGGCGGAGGCCGAGGAGCTCGAGCACGGCCCCGACCAGGAGTCCGGCACCCGGGTCTCCCAGCAGGAAACCACCGAGCGTGGCCGCCACCAGGGGACGGGAGATCATCACCTGCGGCCATGAGACGGCATCCACGCCGACCAGTCCGCCGCACAGCACGGCCACGAGGTACGTCCAGGCGTCCAGCTCAGGCATCGAAGTCCTCGAGCAAGCGGTCGAGGGCGACCGCCTGTGCGGAGGGTACGTCCCGGGCCTCGACCCGTAGGACCCGCTCGGCGAGCGCACGAAGGTCGGCGGCTTCGGCCGGGCTCAGGTACACGTAGTCCAGCGACCGCCTGCGGCCGGGGGTCGCTCCCAGGCACCCCACGTTGACCGTTCGACCCGACAGGACGCCGGTCTCCGCCACTCGGCGCATGGCCGCCGTCGTTCGAGCCAGCAGCGCGCCGGCCCCGGGGCGGCCGTCGAGCTGGCGGAAGCGGCGCGCCGCCTCCGCCTCGGAGAGGAAGTAGGCCTCCGCGCCCGCGGGCAGGCCACCGGCGTAGAGCTCCTGCTCCCAGTCGGACTCCGCCAGGTCGTCGTCGACCACGACGTAGTAGGACAGGCCCAACCGTTCACCCCACCCCACGACCACCTGGCCGTGGAGCAGACGCTCGTCAATCCGGAACAGCTCGATCGGCATCATCGTCCCGTGCCTCGGGGAGGTGCACCTGGGCCGCGGTCCTTCCCTTGCCCGCCACGCGCTCGGCCAGGGTGGCGAGCTCCATCTCGCGATGGAAGACGAAGTCGAGGAGCATCGGGAGATTGACTCCCGTGACCACGGCCGCCCCGGGCCGGCCGCGCAGCACCTGTCGCCCCGCGAACGCGCAGCTCCCGCTCGACATGTCCACGAAGACGATGACGGGGCCCTCCCCCCCCGACACGGCATCGGCCACCCGGGCGCGCAACTCCTCCGGCGCGCACGCCTCGTTGCTCACGGCCGACAACACGCCCCGAACGCCCGAGATGTGCTCGACGGCGCGCACCAGCGCGGCCGCGACCCCATCGTGCGCCACCACGACCCCGCGGGCGAGGGCCGTCACTCGTTGTCCTCCTCGAGGTATTCCCGGACCGGCCTCAGACGTCGCCGCAGCTTCTGGTCGAAAGACCTGGCCGTGTCCACCCCCGAATACTTGAGGAGGTGATTCATGGCGATCACCTCTGAGATCACGGTGATGTTCTTTCCGGGGTTGAGCGGAATGCGGACCTTGGGAAGCGGCACGCCCAGGATCCCGGTCGTGTCTGCGTCGAGCCCCGTACGGTCGTAGGACGCCTGCTCGCTCCACTCCTCGAGCTGCACGACGACCTCCACGCGTTTCTGTTGCCGCGTGGCACGCACACCGAACAGGGTGCGAATGTCGATGATGCCCACGCCCCGGATCTCCATGTGGTGCTGGGCCAGCTCGTGCCCCCTGCCGATGAGGACGTCGTTGCCCCGCCGGGTGATGATCACCACGTCGTCCGCGACGAGCCGATGGCCGCGCTCGACCAGGTCGAGCACGCATTCGCTCTTGCCGATGCCGCTCTTGCCCACGAACAGGAGCCCCACCCCGTAGACGTCCGCCACCGAGCCATGCACGGCGGTCCGGGGGGCGAACTCGTCCTCGAGATACGGCTTGATCCTCCGGTAGAACTCGCCCGTCTTGAGCCCGGATCGGAGCAGAGGCGTTCCCGAGGCCGAAGCGGCCTCCAGTAACTCCCGGGGCGGGTCCATGGCCTTGGTGACGACCAGGCAGGGGACGTCGAAGCGGAGGAGGGTCGCCACCGCCCGCTGGCGGTCCCCGGGATCCAGGGACCGCAGGTAGCTCACCTCGGTCTCGCCCAGGACCTGGATCCGGCTGCCCGGGAAGCGCTCCGTGTAGCCGCTGAGGACGAGACCCGGGCTCGAGACCTCCGGTCCGGGAATCCGCCGCCCCAATCCCTCCTCCCCCGTCAGCACCTCGAGGGAGAGGGAGGCCCCCTTGCGATCCAGGAAGTCGCCGACCGTGAGTCCGCTCAAGGCCCCTCCGTCGGTTCCGTGGCCGGCTCCACCTCCTTGGCGGGAGCCTGGTGGTCCCGGTGGCGCTCCCGCAGCCGCTTGACCTGTCGTGTCATGCGCTCCACCGCCTGATCGATGGCCGAGCGCGCGTCCCGGGCCTCACCGTGCGCGTGCACCGGGGGGTCACCGTCGACGCTGGCGTGCGCCTCCACCTCCCAGCGGTTCTTCTCGTTCGTGACCGTGACCTCCACGCGTGACACGCGCGACTCGAACCGACCCAGCCGCTCGAACTGGCCCCTGGCGAGCTCCGCGACGTGCTCGGGAAGCGTGCCGTGGCGGGCCGCGACGACGATATCCATGCGTTCCTCCTCCTAGCCTTCGTGCTCGTCTCGGTGCTCCGACCCATCCGTGGCTCGGACCTCCACGATCGAGCGGAGCGCGGCTGCGGTGCGGTCGGCCGTCCGCTCCCAGGAGAAGCGGGCCGCGTGCCGGATGGCGCCTTCGGACAACGTGGAACGGCACGCGGCGTCCGTGCACAACCGGGCCATGCGCTCGGCCCAGGCCTCCGCGTCGGCGTGTGGGACCAGGAAGCCGGTGCGACCGTCCAGCACCGACTCCCGCAGCCCGGGGGCGTCGCTCGCCACCGTGGGCGTCCCGCACGCCGCGGCCTCGATGTTGGTGAGCCCCCATCCCTCGCGGGGCGACGGGTACACCGTCGCCCATGCCCGGCGAAGGAGCTCCACCTTCTCCTCCTCCGACACGTACCCCAGGAACCGAACGTGGGTCTCGACCGCCAGGTCCCTGGCCGCCGATTCCAGCCTCGACCTGTCATCTCCCGTGCCGGCCACCAGCAGGTGGGCCTCCACGCCGCTGCGTTCGAGCCGTGCGAGCGCCTCGAACACGACCTCCAGTCCCTTGTAGCGCTTGAGCCGGCCCACGTAGACGAACGTGGGCCGGGGGAACCGCTCGACAGACGGGTTCGGGCGAAACAGCGCGTGGTCGATGCCGCCCGGGATGACCTCGATGTGATTCCGGGCGATCCCGCGGCGGATGAGGTCTTCGGCCGTGCTCTCCGAGACCGCGTGGAAGGGCACGTCCCGATACGCCCGGGGAATCAGCCGCTCGGCCGACCACACCACCGCCGCCACCGGCCATGCCGCCTCTCGGAACGCCGTCGGCCCGAACAGGTGGTTCACGAGCGCGACCACCGGCTCGTCCATCCACAGCGGCGTGAGGAGCGGCAGCTTGTTGATGTTCTCCACCACGAGATCGAAGCTACGCTCCCTTCGCAGCCGGCGATACGCGCCCCGCACGACGAGAGGGAAGCTGTGGCGCCCGCCGGCACGACACACGTCCATGCCGTCGAGGCTCTCACGCGGGACCGCTCCCCGCCAACCGGACACGAGGAGGGTGATCCGGTGTCCGGCCGCCGCCAGGCGGCCGAAGGTCTCGTGGAGGTGAACTTCGGCCCCGCCGGCCTGGGGATTCCGGCGGTCCTGCCAGTTCACCACCAGGAGATCGAGACGGCCGCGGCCGCCGGGGCCGTCAGGGAGCGACGAGGGTATCCTGGTAGACGGCGTCGAGGACGCCGTTGACGAAGCGGTGGCTCTCCTTGCCGCCGTATCGCTCGGCGAGTCGGATCGCCTCGTGGATGGCCACCTTGCCCGGCACGTCCTCCTGGTACAGGAGCTCGGCGGTCGCGATGCGCAGGATGGCTCGATCGACAGCGGAGAGCCTCTCCAGTCGCCAGTTGGGCATGTGTTCCTGCACGGTGGCGTCGATCTCCGATGCATGGGAGGCGACCAGATCCAGCAGCCGATCGAGGTAGGGGCGGTACCGTCGCGACACGCGCCGCCGGGCCAGGGCCTCGTCCGCGTACCCGTGCAGGTCCCGGCCGCCGCCGGCCATGTCCCAGCCGTACAGGACCTGAAGCGCCCAGCTCCGTGCCCGGGAGCGCACGTGCGCCGGTCGCCTCACGTTCCGTTCTCCCTGCCGCCGACGGGGGGCAGGAGGGGGGCCAGCCCGCACAGCTCCGCCACGGCCCGCGCCGCTTCCGCCCCCTTGTTGCCCACCGCACCGCCGGACCGGGCCTCGGCCTGTGCGAGCGTGTCGCAGGTCAGCAGTCCGAACCCCACGGGCACCCTCCCCTCCGCCGCGAGTCGGGCCAGGCCGTCGGTAGCGCCCCGGCACACGTAGTCGAAATGGGGCGTCTCTCCTCGGATGACGCAGCCCAGCGCCACCACGCCGTCGTAGCGATCCGTGGCGGCCGCTCGGCGGACCGCCCACGGCAGCTCCCAGGCGCCCGGAACGCTCACCACGTCCACGGCCGACTCCTCGACACCCAGGTCGACCAGCTCCTGGCGGGCCCCGGACTCGAGCCGCTCGGTGACGTCACCGTGGTAGCGGCTCACCACCAGGCAGTAGCGCCGTCCCGCCGCGCCGGGGACCGCCCCTCGGGCGGCCCGGCCCGGATTCGAGCGTTTCACGAGGAGCTCAGCAGGTGCCCGAGCTTGTCTCGCTTGGCGTCGAGGTAGCTCTCGTTCTCGCTGGTCGCGTCGGTCTCCAGGGGCACCCGATCGAGGATCTCGAGGCCGAAGCCCTGGAGTCCGGAGAGCTTCTTGGGGTTGTTCGTCATGATCCGGATGGAGTGGAGCCCCAGGTCGGCGAGGATCTGCGCGCCGATCCCGTAGTTCCTGAGGTCGGCCGGGAAGCCGAGCACCTCGTTGGCCTCCACGGTATCGTGGCCCCGGTCCTGGAGCTCGTACGCCCTGAGCTTGTTCAGGAGGCCGATGCCCCGTCCCTCCTGGTCCAGGTAGACGATCACGCCCGCGCCCTCCTGGACGATCAGCTCCATGGCGTGGTGGAGCTGGTCGCCACAGTCGCAGCGAAGCGACCCGAACACGTCCCCCGTGAGGCACTTGGAGTGCACGCGCACCAGCACGCCCTCGCGCCCCCGCACGTCGCCTCGAATCAGGGCTACGTGCTCGCGGTCGTCCACGTCGTTGCGGTAGCCCACGATGGTGAACTCGCCCCACGGAGTCGGCAGGCGCGCTTCGGCCACCCGGTGGATGAGCCGCTCGTGGCGAAGGCGGTACGCGACGATCTGGGCCACGGTGACGAAGCGCAGCCCGTGCCGGTCCGAGAACGTCTCGAGGTGCGGGCGCCTCGCCATGGTCCCGTCCTCGTTG
This sequence comes from Candidatus Humimonas hydrogenitrophica, assembly GCA_947581615.1. GTDB lineage: Bacteria > Gemmatimonadota > Gemmatimonadetes > Palauibacterales > Palauibacteraceae > Humimonas > Humimonas hydrogenitrophica. The sequence goes on along the minus strand of CANPVD010000096.1, from coordinate 16,039 downwards.
AGGATCTCGCAGATGACACCCGCCGGCTGCAGGCCGGCCATGCGCGCCAGCTCGACGGAGGCCTCCGTCTGTCCGACCCGCTGAAGCACGCCTCCCGGCCGGGCCCGCAGTGGGAATACGTGGCCGGGACGGGCGAGGTCCGAGGGGCGCGTGTCCGGGTCGAGCGCCACCTGGATCGTGCGGGCCCGGTCGTGGGCGCTGATGCCCGTGGACACGCCGAACTCGGAGCGGGCGTCGATGCTGACCGTGAACGCCGTCTCGTTGGGATCGGACTTGCGCCCGTCGGCCATGAGCGGCAGGTCCAGCCGATCGGCGAGCTCGGGTGCCAGCGTGAGGCAGATCAGCCCGCGCCCGTGCGTGGCCATGAAGTTGATCTGTTCGGCCGTGATCAGCTCCGCGGCACACACGAGGTCACCCTCGTTCTCGCGGTCCTCGTCGTCGGCCACGATGACCAGCTCGCCGCGACGGATCGCCGCGATGGCATCTTCGACGCTGTCGAAGCCCATGCCTCAGCTCTCGATACGGGAGGGATCGACGTCGACGGAGGCGCCGGGCCCTCCTGCCCGTCGACCTCGCGCGGGCAGGCTCTCGAGGTATGGCTCGACGAGCCTGCGCACGTATTTACCCACGAGGTCACCCTCGAGGTTCACCGGATCGCCCGGCGCGAGCCCCGAGAGCGTCGTATGGGACCATGTATAGGGAATGATGGCCACTTCCGCGACCGAGCCCTCCAGCTGGTTCACGGTCAGGCTGACCCCGTCCACGGTCAGGGATCCGTGCGGCACCGTGGCGGCCGCGATGTCCGCCGGCATCGAGATGCGCAGGAGCCACGTCTCGCCGGCGGGCCGTCGCTCGACCAGCTCCCCGACCCCGTCCACGTGACCCTGGACCAGGTGGCCGCCCAGACGGTCGCCGGCCCGCAGGGCGCGCTCGAGGTTGACGGCGTCGCCCGGCTCCAGGCGCCCCAGCGTCGTCCTCGACAGGGTGGTGCGGATCGACTCGAACTCGAATCCGGACCCGTCGACCCCGGTCACGGTCTGGCACACGCCGCTCACCGCCACCGAGTCGCCCGATTGGAGCTCGTCCGCGAAGCGGCACGCCACGCGGAGCCGCAAACCCTCCTCGTGCGGCTCACGGGACGACACGCGCCCCACCTCCTCGACCAGACCGGTGAACATGCCCCCTCCTCGCTTCGGGCCACTCGCCCGGCGCCGGGCTCACGGTACGCCGTCGGGCCTCCCCCATCGCCGCTGGACCTCGCCGAGCTCACGGCTCTCCAGGGCCAGGTGCGTGTCCTCGCCGAGCGCCCTCCGGTCGTACACGTGCCAGCCGCCCCGTTCGGCCATGGCCCCGCCGAATCCGGCCGGGGCCCCCGCACCGAACAGGAGCGGCGCGTACAGGAGGTGGAGGCGCTGGACCCACCTTCCTTCCAGCAGCGAGCGGGCCACGCGCGCTCCTCCCTCCGCGAGCACCGTGCCGACGCCCTCGGAGGCCAGCCGCTCGAGCGCCGCCCCGGTGTCCACCCCCGCCGGGCCGGCGCGGAGCTCGATCACCCGGACGCCCGCCTTCTCGAGGCGGGCACGCCGCTCCGCAGGCGCGTCGGGTCCGCACAGGACCCAGGTCGGCGCGTCGACCGCGGTGGTGAGGACCCGGGCCTCCGACGACACGGACAGGCCGGAGTCGAGGATGACGCGAACGGGCGCGGTCCGCGGCTCGACGTCTCCCCGGACCGTGAGCAGCGGATCGTCCGACTCGAGCGTCCCGCGGCCCACGAGGATGGCGTCGAATCCGGCCCGGAGGTGATGCACCCACGGTTCCGCCTCGGGCCCCGTGACCGCCGTCCGGCGACCGGGCTCGCGCGCCAGGGCCCCGTCCAGCGACAGGGCCAGCTTGAGCGCCACGAACGGGGGGCGGCCGGCCCGGCCCCATAGATAGGCGGCCAGGAGGCGCGCACAGGTCGGCCCCTCGATGCCCACGGAGACCTCGAGCCCGGCCCGGCGCAGGGCGTCCGCTCCGCCGCCGGCTTCGGGGTCCGGGTCCCGGCAGCCGACGACGACGCGCCGCACCCCGGCCTCGATCACGGCCGGCGTGCACGGCGGCGTCTTGCCGGTGTGGGTACACGGCTCCAGCGTCACGTACAGCGTGGCACCCTCGGCCCGAGGGCCCGCCGCATCGAGCGCCGCCACTTCGGCGTGGAGGCCTCCGAACCCGGCGTGCCACCCCTCGCCCACCACGTCCCCGTCGCGGACCAGGACGGCCCCGACCATCGGGTTGGGCGCCACGCGCCCCCAGCCCCGCCGGGCCAGGGCCACGGCCCGGAGCATGTGCCGTCCGTCGTCGGTCCGGGCCCCCGTCACCCGGCGTCCTCGAGCCGGACCTCGCCCGACCCGCGCACCAGCTCCCCACACGCGAACGCCGGGCAGCCGGCCGACTCGATCGCCTCGCACACCGTTCGCATCTGCTCGGGACGCACCACCGCGATCATGCCGAGGCCCATGTTGAAGGTCCGGAACATCTCGTCCCGGTCCGTGCGCCCCAGCTCGGCCAGCGAGCGGAACTCGGCCGGTGCCTGCCACGAGCCCGTGTCCACCACGGCGTCGAGATCCTCCGGGAGGATCCGGGCCAGGTTGCCGGGGATGCCGCCTCCGGTGATGTGGGCCAGGGCGTGCACCCGTCCCGCCTCGCACGGACCGCGGAGCGGCTCCAGGTACGAGCGATGCACCCGAAGCAGGACGTCGCCGACCGAGCCGCCGAGGCCCGGCCACGGGTCGTCCACGTCGAGGCCCAGCTCTCCGAACAGCAGCCCCCGGGCGAAGCTGTATCCATTCGTGTGGAGGCCGCTCGCGGCCAGCCCGAGCAGCCGGTCTCCTTCCCGAATCTCGCGCCGGGCGACTGCCGGGTACGCCACGCGGCCCACGATGAAGCCGGCCAAGTCGTATTCCCCATCGGGATAGGAGTCGGGCATCTCCGCGGTCTCGCCACCCAGCAGGGCGCAGCCGTTGGCCCGGCATCCCCGCGCCACGCCGGCCACGACGGCCACCGGGATCTCGGGATCCAACCGCCCGCATGCGAAGTAGTCGAGGAAGAAGAGGGGCACCGCCCCCTCGGTCAGGATGTCGTCGACGCAGTGGTTGACCAGGTCCTCGCCGACCGTGTCGTGTCGGCCGGCGCGGAACGCCACCCGCAGCTTGGTGCCCACGCCGTCGGCGCTGGCCACCAGCTCGCCGCCCTCCTCGAGCAGGAAGCGTCCTCCGAAGGACCCGAACCCCGACCGCACGCCCGCGGTGCGGGTCGACTCCACGAGCCGGCCCAGCCGATCCTTGACGGCATCGGCGGCTCCGCGGTCCACGCCCGCATCCCGGTAGGTGAAGCCGCCCTCGCTCACCGCCTCTCCGTCCCTCGGTTCCTTCCGGCCTTCCCGCTCCACCCGGCCCTCACGGCCCGACCGGCATCTGGTGCTCGAACCGTGTCATCTCGAGGAATCCCTGGACCCTGGACCCGACCTCGTGCAGGGACAGGTCCCGGAGCCGGTCCGGCCCGAAGGCCTCGCACGCGAACGAGCCCAGCGCGCACCCGAACACCACCGCCCGGCGAAGCTCCCGCTCGGTGACCCGGCCGGCCCGGGCGAGCTGCCCCAGCATGCCGCCGGCGAACGAGTCCCCGGCCCCGGTCGGATCGAACACCTCCTCCAGAGGGAAGCCGGGCACGAAGAACACGCGGTCTTCGTGGAAGAGCACGGCGCCGTGCTCGCCCTTCTTGATGACCACGTGCCGGGGCCCACGGTCGAGGATCCAGCGGGCCGCGCGCGCCAGGTTGTGGTCCTCCGACAGCTCCCGGGCCTCGGAGTCGTTGATGACCAGCATGTCGATGCGTTGGAGGAGAGCCAGCAGCGTGTCGCGGTCCCGTTCGATCCAGTAGTTCATCGTGTCACATGCCACCAGGCGAGGCGCGTCGATCTGGTCAAGGATGCCGTGCTGCAGGGCCGGATCGATGTTGCCCAGGAAGACCCACTCGGCCGATCGGAAGGTGTCGGGCACGGTGGGCTGGAAGTCCGCGAACACCCCGAGCTCGGTGCTGAGGGTGCGACGAGCGTTGAGGTCGTAGTCGTAGACCCCCGACCACCGGAAGCTGCGGCCGCCGGCCACCTCGAGGCCCTCCAGGTCGGCCCCCCGAGCCCGCAGGAAATCCAGTCGGTCCAGCGGGTAGTCGTCCCCGACGACCCCCACGAGCTGGACGTGGCCGAACAGGGACGCGGCCGAACCGAAGTACACGGCCGATCCACCCACGACTTCCTCCGCCTTCCCGAACGGCGTTTCGACCGTGTCGAGGGCCACACTCCCCACGACCAGGATTCCCCCGGGAGCCTCCACCCCTCCCCGCTCTCCGCGCTCATCCCTGCCGCTCACCGCTCCTCCTCTTCGTCGTCGTCCTGACGCTCCATGCGCTCCGGGGCCGACAGTCCCAGGAGCTCCAGTCCGTTGCGGAGCGTGACCTGGACGGCCCGGGCCAGCGCCAGTCGACCGGCACGCGCCGGGCCTTCGGCGAGCACACGGAGCGACGGGTCCTGGTTCCCAGTGTGATACCAGGCGTTGGCGAGCCCCGCCGCCTCTTCGAGGTAGCCACACACCTGGTAGGGGGCCCGGGCCGCCGCGGCCGCGTCCACGACCTCGGGAAAGCGCGCGAGCGTACGGGCCAGGGCCCGCTCGTGCTCCGTTCCGAGTCGCGACAGATCCTCGGACGAAGGATCGATCCCGCCCGGGTCGACGCCGCCACGCGCGAACACCGAGCACATGCGGGCGTGCGCGTACTGGACCTTGTAGACGGGATTCGCGTCGGAACGGTCCAGGGCCAGGTCGAGGTCGAAGCTCAGCGGCACCTCCGCGCGTCGCATGAGGAAGAAGTACCTCGCAACGTCCGGCCCCGTCTCATCGTACAGCTCGCGAAGCGTCACGAACGTCCCGGCCCGTTTGCTCATGCGGACCTCCTCGCCTCCCCGCATCACGGTCACGAGCTGCAGGATCAGCACCTCGAGGAAGTCGGGCGGCAGTCCGAGGGCCTCCAGGGCGGCCTTCATCCGGGCGACGTGACCGTGATGATCGGCCCCCCACACGTCGATGGCCCGATCGAAGCCGCGCTCCGCCTTGTCCAGGTGATACGCGATGTCGGGCAGGAAGTAGGTGTAGCTGCCGTCGCTCTTCACCAGCACCCGGTCCTTCTCGTCCCCGAAGCGGCTGGTGGCGAGCCAGGTGGCACCGTCGTCCTCGTAGGTGAGTTCGGCCTCGGCGAGGCGATCGAGGAGACCTTCGATGGCGCCCCCCGCGTACAGCCGGCTCTCCTGGCTCCAGGTCTCCATGCGAACGCCGAACGCGGCCAGGTCCTCCTCGTGCTCGAGCCGCAGTAGCGCCGAGGCACGCTCCGCGAACCATGTCGCACGTTCGTCGGGACCCATCGCCTGCAGCGCACCTGGCTGGGCCTCGTCCCTCAGTCGCACGGCCAGTTCCCGCACGTAGGCCCCGTGATAGCCCCCCTCCGGGATCGCCGAGTCCCGGCCCAGGAGCTCCTGGTAGCGTGCCTCGACGGAGGCACCCAGCAGATCGATCTGGCGGCCCGCGTCGTTCACGTAGTACTCGCGGACGACCTCGTGTCCGGTCCACTCGAGCAAGCTGGCCACCGCGTCGCCCAGCGCGGCGCCACGTCCATGCGCCACGTGTAGCGGACCGGTCGGGTTGGCCGACACGAACTCCACGTTGACTCTGAGGGGCTCGGCGGCGGACCGGCGTCCGAAGCGCCGGCCCGCCCGCAGAATCGCCGCGAGCCCATCCCAGTACACGGAGTCGTCGAAGCGGAAGTTGAGGAAGCCCGGGCCGGCGACCTCGACGGAGGCCACGGGCGCCCCCGCGTCGTGGAGCGCGGCGCGGATGGCTTCGGCAACGTCCAGGGGCGGCCTCCCCATGCGACCGCCGAGAACGAGAGCGGCGTTGGAGGCCACGTCGCCGTGTGCGGGATCCCGGGGACGCTCGAGCGCGGCACGGAAGTCGTCGGGGGCGCCCACGGCGCGCGCGGCACGGCCGACGGCCTCTGCCAGCCGCCGCCACGGTTCCGCCATCGGGTCGATGACGGGGCCGCCCGGCCGGGCCTCACTCATTCGGGGTCGCGCCCCCGGATTCGGACGGCTTGCTCTTCCCCTCCGAGTCACTCGTCCCCGGCCTCGCGCCGGGGCCGGGAGACCGATAGTCGGTGGCGTAGAAGCCCGGGCCCTTGAACAGGAGGCCCGCACCGGACGAGATCTGCTTCTCCACGGCCTTCTCCCCGCACTCCGGGCAGACCCTCACCGGCGGGTCGTTGATCTTCTGAAAGCGCTCGAACGCGTGTCCGCACGCCGTGCAACGATATTCGTAGGTCGGCATGAGCTCCTAGCTCCCTCTGTACTCCCCCCACGCTTCGCGCAGGACGTCGCTGATCTCACCCAGCGTGGCGCGGCGCCGGACCGCCGTCAGGATCGGGCCCACCAGCTCGCCGTCGCTCCGGGCGAGCCGGCCCAGCGCCTCGAGGGCCTCCCGGACCGGCTCTTCGTCCCGGCGCGACCGCACCTCGGCCAGGCGTTCGCGCTGCTCGCGGGCGAGGCCCTCGAAATCGGGCAGCTCGATCTCCGGCTGCGGCTCCTGCTCGTCCCGGTGCAGGTTCACGCCCACGACCTCCTCCTCGCCGGCCTCCAGGTCCCGCTGGAAGCGGTAGGCCGCCCGGTGGATCTCCTCCTGCATGAACGCGACCGACCGCGCCGCCCCGCCCGCCGCCTCGATGGTCTCGAGGTAGTCGCGCGCCTGCGACTCGATCCGGTCGGTGAGGGCCTCCACGTAATAGGAGCCTGCCAGCGGATCCACCGTGTCCGCGACCCCCGACTCGGACGCCAGCACCTGCTGGGTGCGCAGCGCCAGGCGGGCCGCATCCGCCGACGGCAGCGCCAGGGCCTCGTCGAAGCTGTTCGTGTGCAGGGACTGCGTCCCTCCCAGGGTCGCGGCCAGCGCCTGTACCGCGACCCGCACGATGTTGTTCCGGGGCTGCTGCGCCGTGAGCGTGGATCCCGCCGTCTGCGTGTGGAACCGGAGGCGCCGGCTCTCCTCCGACGCGCCGTACCGCTCGTGCATGAGGCGGGCCCACAGGCGGCGCGCCGCCCGGAACTTGGCCACCTCCTCGAACAGGTTGTTGTGCGAAGCGAAGAAGAAGCTGAGGCGGGGGGCGAAGGCCTCCAGGTCCAGTCCGCGCGCCAGGGCCCGATCGACGTACTCGAGCGCGTCCGCCAGGGTGAACGCCAGCTCCTGCGCCGCCGTCGATCCCGCCTCCCGCATGTGATAGCCGCTGATCGAGATCGAATTCCAGGATGGGAGCTCGTGGGAGCAGAAGTAGAACACATCGGTGACCAGCCGAAGGCTGGGCTCCACCGGGTAGATGTAGGTGCCGCGCGCCACGAACTCCTTCAGGATGTCGTTCTGGACCGTGCCCCGCAGGGCGGAACGGTCCACGCCCTGGTCCTCGCCGACGGCCACGTACATGGCCAGGAGGATGGCCGCGGTGGCGTTGATGGTCATGGAGGTGGAGACCCGGTCGAGCGGGATGCCCCGGAACAGGCGCTCCATGTCGTCCAGCGTGTCGATGGCCACCCCGACCCGACCCACCTCGCCCGCCGCCATGGCGTGGTCGGAGTCGTATCCCATCTGCGTCGGCAGGTCGAAGGCCACCGACAGGCCGGTCTGGCCCGAATCGAGAAGGTACCGGAAGCGCTCGTTCGTCTGCTCCGCCGTGCCGAAGCCCGCGTACTGCCTCATGGTCCACAGCCGACCCCTGTACATGGTCGGGTAGATCCCGCGCGTGAACGGTGGCTCCCCCGGATAGCCGAGGGAATCCCCGTAGGGCGCCGCCACGTCGGCGGGCGTGTAGAGCGGCCGTACCTCGAGGCCAGACGGCGTACGGAACCGCTCGCGGCGCTCCGGGTGACGTTCGAGGAAAGGCCGCAGCGTGCGACGCTCCCACGCCGCGCGCCCCTCGCCCTCCCCGGATCGGCCGGACGCGCTCATGCGCCCTCGGCCTCGAGGGTCACCAGGACCTGGCCCTGCGCGACCGTGGCGCCTTCTTGGACCCGGATCTCGGACACGCGGCCCGCCGCGTCGGCCCGGAGCTCGTTCTCCATCTTCATGGCCTCCATGACCACCAGGCCGTCCCCGCGCTCCACCTCCTGTCCGGCTTCGACCAGCACCCTCACCACCAGGCCCGGCATCGGCGCGCGCAGCTCCTTCGGCCCCTCGTCGGACCCCTCGACGCCCGACAGCTCCCGTATGGCGTGGGTGCGCTCGTCCTCGATCCGGACCCGGAAGCGTCGCCCCCGCGTGCTGAGCGTCCAGCCGTCCTCCTCCCGGACGGCCGTGAGTCGCCACCCCTCATCGCCGAGCAGCAGGTGCCGCAGGGCCGTCCCGGGCACGGCGGCGAGCTCGACGGGCACGGTCTCTCCGGTCCCGAACGTCGCGCCCCCGGAGCCCAGCTCGATTTCGAGCCTCTCCTCCCCGATGGTGACGAAGTACTTCATGCGGCCTCCAGCCACGCCAGCGTCTCGACGTGGGCCGTCTGCGGAAACGCGTCGAAGGCCTCCACCCGCGTGACCCGCCAGCCCTCCCCGAGACGGACCAGGTCCCGGGCCAGCGTGGCCGGGTCGCAGCTGACGTATGCGAGACGGCGGGCACGAACCTCCCGGAGGATCCCGGTCACCTCACGGGACAGCCCCTGCCGTGGGGGATTGACCACCACGACGTCGGCTGGCAGGAGCGCGTCGACCACCTCCTCGACTCTCGCCGCGCGCAGGTCCACCTCGGCGGAGTAGTGGGCCGCGGCGGCACGGCCCGCCGCCACGGCATTCCGGTCGGCGTCGCAGGAGGCCACCTCCGCTCCCCGCAGGGACCAGCGCATGGCCCTCGTCCCGACGCCGCCGTACAGGTCCACGATGCGGAGACCGGCCACCTCCCCAAGGCCCTCGTCCAGCGAACGCTCGATGGCCTCGGCCGCGCGCCGGTTCACCTGCAGGAAGGTCTCGGGACCGAGCTCCAGATCGAAGCCCTGCCACCGCTCGTCGAAGACGGGCTCGCCGGCCACGACACGGAGCCTCTTCCCCGCCGGCCGCCACGCCAGGCATACCAGGCCGGGAACGGACTCCGCGAGTGCCGCCGGATCCCCGGGCGAATCGGGTCGACCTCCGTCGACCACGACGGCCGTGCCGCCGCGGGCCGAGGCCCGCACCGTCAGGCGGACCTCCTCGCCGCCGGGGAGGCGTCGGGCGGCCGCGCCCCAGTTCGAGCGCACGGCGCGCCAGGCGTCACCGACCGCCCGCTCGGACAGCGGGCAGTCGGCGACGTCCACCAGGACCTCCGGGGCGCCCTGGGCATGATATCCGGCCCGCACCCGTCCACCCGTCTCACGGCGAACGGTCAGCGTGATACGGTTGCGGTAGCCGAGGCGGGGCCCCTCGGCCCACACCGGAGGCACCTCGAGCTCCAGCCTCCCGATCCGGCGCAGCGCGTCCTGGACGATGACCCGCTTGGCCTCGAGCTGTGTCGCCGGCGCCAGGTGCTGGAGCCGACACCCGCCACACGCCCCATAGTAGGGACACGACGGCCAAACCCTGCCCGGGCCCGGCTCCAGTACCGCCTCGAGCCGGGCTCGCAGGTACGACGCATGGTCCTCCATCACCCGGACGCGCACCCGGTCGCCCGGGGCCGCGGACGGCACGAAGACCACGCGACCCTCCGGCTCGCGGGCCACGCCGTCTCCGCCGGCGGCCACCGACTCGATGGCGAGATCGAGGAGCCGATGCACCGCCGACTCGCCCCCCGTGGTCTTCACAGGGGATCGAACGTCCGCTGCCACGCCGAGCGCGCAGCCGCACCGTCGGCCGATCCCGTACCAGCGGCGGTGCGAGGGTGCGCCCCCTGCCGACGCTCCTCCTCGAGCAGGGCCGCGGCGGCGGCTACCGCCCGCAGGGTATCGGCATTCGGCGGCTCGCGCAGCAGGTCCGCGTGCTCCTCCACGTAGCGGATCGAGAGCCGGCCGGCCCGGAAGTCGGGCTCCCTCATCACCGCCCGGTGGAAGGGAGCGCTGGTGGCCAGACCCACGACCTCGAGCTCGTCGAGTGCCCGGGCCATCCGATCGATGGCCTCCTCGCGCGTGGGAGCGTGCACGAGGAGCTTGGCGAGCAGCGGGTCGTAGTGGAGTCCGACCTCGAAGCCGGGCTCGATGCCGCCATCCCAGCGCACGCCCGGTCCCGACGGCACCTCCAGGTCGACCACCCGGCCCGCCGAGGGCAGGAAGCCGGCGAACGGATCCTCCCCACCGATCCGGCACTCGACCGCGTGTCCACGCGGCGCTTCGTCCGGTGCCTGCCACAGGATGGGGTCACCGCCCGCGATACGGAGCTGCTCCTGCACGAGGTCGACCTCCCAGACGAGCTCGGTCACCGGATGCTCGACCTGGATGCGTGTGTTCATCTCCAGGAAGAAGAACTCGTCATCCTGGAAGAGGAACTCCACCGTTCCGGCGCTACGGTAGCCGACCGCCTCCGCAGCGGCCACGGCCACGCGGCCCATCCGCTCCCGAAGCTCCGCGTCCACCACGGGGGAAGGAGCTTCCTCGATGAGCTTCTGGTGCCGACGCTGGATCGAGCACTCGCGCTCCCCAACGTGCACCGTCCGGCCGTGGGCGTCCGCCAGGACCTGGATCTCGATGTGCCGCGGGGCGTCCAGGAACCGCTCCAGGTAGACGCGCTCGTCGCCGAAGGCCTGCCCGGCCTCGCTGCGAGCGCCGCGGAAGGCGGACTCGAACTCGCCCGCCGCGCGAACGACGCGCATGCCCTTGCCGCCGCCTCCGGCCGCGGCCTTGAGCATGACGGGGTAGCCGATCCGATCGGCGGCCTCCCGCGCCGCATCGGGGTCGTCCAGGGCACCCTCCGATCCGGGAATCACGGGGACGCCAGCCGAACGCATGCGCTCGCGCGCCTCCGTCTTGTCGCCCATGGCCGCGATGGCGTTCGGCGGCGGTCCGATCCACACCAGACCGGCGTCCTCGACAAGGCCCGCGAAGGACGCGTTCTCGGCCAGGAATCCGTAGCCGGGGTGCACCGAGTCGGCGCCCGTCCGCCGTGCCGCCTCGAGCAGCCTCCCGACGTCCAGGTAGCTCTCCGAGGCCGGGGCCGGTCCGACGAGCACGGCCCGGTCGGCGAGCCGCACGTGGGGGGCCAGACGGTCCGGGTCGGAGTAGACGGCCACGGTCTCGATGCCGAGCTCCCGGCAAGCCCGGATGACCCGCACCGCGATCTCCCCGCGGTTGGCGATGAGGACACGCCGCAGGCCGCTCACGCCGATCTCCTTCCGATCCCGCCCGCGCCCCGTTCTGCGAGCCGGGCCAGCCACGCGTAGCGGCCCCAGCGGTCGAGCGTGTACGCCCTGAGGCTGTACGTCTCGATCCCGGCCGCCCCGGCGCAACTTCGGGCCGCCCTCCACACCCGGTGCTTGTGGACATCGTCACACACCAGCGCGCCGCCCTCTCGCACGCGCCTCAGGACCTCCGGAAGTCGCTCGGCCCGGGTGCGGATGTCGCCGTAGTCCCACAGGACGAGGTCGAAGGCCTCCGAGCCCGCCCTGAACGCTCGCCAGCCCCGGAAGTCGCCTCCTTCCAGCCCGCGGTCCGCCGCGAAGGCGCGCGAGCGCTCGAGCCAGGCCGGGTCGTCGTCCACCGACACCACCGTGACTTCGTCCGGCTCCGCGGCCGCCCACCAGCGAAACAGCCAGGAGCTGAAGCCCGAGCCGAGGTCGGCGATGCGCCGCGGCCGTCGGCAGCGGCACCAGGCCAGGAGGAAGCGGGCCAGCTCCGGTGAGGCGGCCATGACCGGGTCCGCCTCGGGAAGCTCGACGAAGCTGCGGTAGGTGGCGTCCACCTCGGCCGACGTCTCTCGCACCGAGTCCAGGGCCGCCGCCAGCTCCGTCACGTCGTGCTCGAGGCGCGCACGGTCCCGCTTCGCTTCCCGGTCCAGGAGCCGTCCCTGAAGGGACGCGGGGACCCAGTGGTAGCCCGGCATCGACCCGGGTCACAGAGGCAGGTTGCCGTGCTTCTTGGGCGGATTGCGATCACGCTTGTCCGCCAGCATCGACAGCCCCGAGATGAGCCTGGCCCGCGTCTCCCGCGGGTCGATCACGTCGTCCAGGTAGCCGCGGGCCGCGGCCAGATACGGGTTGGCGAACGCCCGTCGAAACGACCCCTCCAGCTCCGCCGTGCGGGCCTCGGGGTCAGCCGCCTCCTCGATCTCCCTGCGGTGCAGGATCTCCACCGCGCCCTTGGGACCCATGACGGCGATCTCGGCCGTCGGCCACGCCAGGTTGAGATCGCCCCGGATATGCTTGGAGGCCATGACGTCGTAAGCCCCGCCGTAGGCCTTGCGGGTGATCACGGTCAGCTTGGGCACCGTGGCCTCACAGTAGGCATACAGGAGCTTGGCCCCGTGCTTGATGATCCCCCCGTGTTCCTGGGTCACGCCAGGCAGGAAGCCCGGGACGTCCTCGAAGGTCACGATCGGAAAGTTGAAGGCATCGCAGAAGCGCACGAAGCGCGCGCCCTTGAGGCTCGCATCGATGTCCAGCACGCCCGCCAGTACCGCTGGCTGGTTGGCCAGGATCCCCACCGCTCGGCCGCCGAGGCGCCCGAAGCCGACCAGCAAGTTGCCCGCGTAGCGTTCGTGGATCTCCAGGAAGTCCCCGTCGTCCACGATCCGCTCGATGACCCGGTGCATGTCGTAGGGCTGGTTGGGGCGGTCGGGGACGATCTCGAGCAGTTCCTCCTCGGCACGGTCCGTGGGATCCTCCGTGGCGCGAGCGGGCGGCGCCTCCGCGTTGTTGGACGGGAGGAAGGAGAGCAGGCGACGGATTCCCCGCAGTGCCTCCACCTCGGTCCGATGGACGAAGTGGGCCACGCCGGACTTCGACGCGTGCACGCCCGCCCCACCCAGCTCCTCGAAGCTCACCTCCTCGTGCGTCACCGTCTTCACGACGCTGGGGCCGGTCACGAACATGTGACTGATCCCCTCGACCATGTAGATGAAGTCGGTGATGGCCGGCGAGTACACCGCCCCCCCCGCGCATGGACCCAGGATCGCGCTGATCTGCGGGACGACCCCCGAGGCCAGCGTGTTCCGCAGGAAGATGTCGGCGTACCCGCCCAGCGACGCCACGCCCTCCTGGATGCGGGCTCCCCCGGAGTCGTTCAGGCCCACGACCGGTATCCCGTTCCGGGTGGCCAGCTCCAGGATCTTCACGATCTTCTCGGCGTGCGCCTCGGACAGGGACCCGCCGAACACCGTGAAGTCCTGGCTGAACACGTAGATCGTCCGGCCGTCCACCGTGCCGTAGCCCGTGACCACCCCGTCACCCGGATAGCGCTCCTCGTTGAGACCGAAGTCGTGACAGCGATGCTCGACGAACCTGTCGAACTCCACGAAAGAGCCCGGGTCGAGCAACACGTCCAGCCGCTCCCGGGCGCTGAGCTTCCCTTTCCCGTGCTGTCGCTCCAGCCGGGCCTCCCCGCCTCCCCGCTCGGCCTCCCGCCGGCGCTCCTCGAGCTCCTGGAGCCTCTCGCGCATCGTCACGGCCGTCTGCCTCCCCTCGTGGTGTCGGCGGCGAACCTCCGGACCGCCTCCCTGGCCGCCGCGCGCTGCCGCCGCAGACCGGCGGCCTCCAGGAAGCCGCTCCTGTCCAGCCACGCCCGAACAGAGTCCGGGTCGGCCGGGGCCAGCCGGCGCTCGTCCAGCCGGCGGATCAGCGTGGCGCGGGCCACGGTGCCAGCGGTCGCGTCCGGCGTCAGCGTCCCCGTCGCGCCCTCGAGCCTCGTGAGCCGGGCCAGCGCCCGCGCCGTGGCGCGTGGGTGCGGCACGGGCTCGTCGGGCAGAGCCGCCAGCACCAGCTTTGCCGCGTCGTATCCAAGAGCCGGTACAACGTTGTTGCCAAGCGACTTGTGGTATTTCGTCTCATACGCCGCTCGAAATCGACTCCAGCCGGATTCCCGGTCCGTCCAGTCCAGGAAGGTGGCCACGATGCGTTCCTGCGTCGGACTGGGCTCGAGGCGCCGCACGACCTCCGGTTGAGCCCACGTCGGGCCGCCCGCGACCAGCACGTCGCGGGCCCCGAAATACGACAGCTGGGGCGCGAGCTGCAGGATCGTGCTCGGCCCTCCCCCCGCCACGAACACGCCGCGCGGCTCGAACGCGCCCACGCGCGCGATCGGACCCCGAAAGGTGGTCGAATCCGGGTCGAAGGCCTCCGAGGCCACCGTTCCGGCGCCGGCTCCCAGCCCGGCGCGATACGCCAGGGCCGCCTCGATGCCTTCAGGATCCCGAGCGTACAGGGTGGCCGAGACGCCCAGCCTCACGGTCGAGCCCATCCACCGGCCCAGGTCGCGGGCCGCGTCCACCTGGCGACGGGTCCGGTCCCACAGCGCATAGGCATCCAGGCCGGACCCACCGTTCGAGCCCCGAAGGGCGTCCGTGGCGGTGGGGCTCAGGAGAAGCAGTCCGGGGTCGCGGCGGGCGGCCGCGGCGGCCGCCAGGGCCCGCGAGCGCACGGGGCCGAGAATCGCCACGACACCGGCGCCCTCGAGCCGTTGCACCAGTCCAGGCACGACCGCCGGATCGTCGCCCTCGTCGAGGCTCTCCACCTGGACTTCCGGGCCTCCGCTCGCCGAAGCCTCCTCGAGGGCCAGGTCGACGCCCTCTCGAAGCCAGCCGCCCACGGCGGCGAATCGACCGGAGGTCGTGAACAGCGCGCCGAGGAGGAGGGGGCCATGCACCGCGGCGATCCGGCCCTCCTGCACCGCACTCGCCACGTCCCGCTCCGGGGAGTCGGCCGAGCCACGCAGCACCGCGGCCGCCACGCGGCCGGCCGAATCGGTCCGGCCCGAGCGAGCCAGGTCCCGGGCCAGAGCGGCGAGGAGTACCGCCCGGTCCCGCTCGCGACCCGGGGTGGCTCGCCCCGCGTCTTCCGCGGTTCTAACGGGCCGTCCACCCTCGAGGATGGATTCCAGCTCCGCCCCCGACATGTGGCCCGCTGCCGTCCTCAGGAGCTTGCGGGCAGCGTCGTCGACAGCGTCGGGGTGGGCCAGGAGAACGGCGGCCGCCGAGGGATCCCGCACGAGGTCGACATCGAGGGCCGCCAGCAGCCGCACGGCGTCCCGGGTTTCGTGCGCGCGGGGATACCGGCCCAGGATCTCGCGGAGGCGTGCGGCCGCGGCGCGGGGTCGTCCCGCGCGTTGAAGCGCCCCGGCCTCGCGCCACAGGGCCGAAGCCGCGCGATCGGCCATGTCGGGATGGGGACGCCACACGAAGTAGAGGGAATCGGCAAGGAGAGCGGCCGAATCGGCTCGGCCGGCCGCCAACAGGCGATCGACGCGTTCGAGAGACCCGGCGGGCGGTGGCGCGGCTTCCGCCCGAGGGCCCGCCCCGGCCGGCCCGGAGGGGCCCGGTGGAGGCCCCCCGCCGACGGCGCCCGGCGCGCATCCACCCATCAGCCACGCGACCAGCGCGGCCACGGCGAACGGCCAGGCCACGCGGAGCGCCCCTCCCGGTCGCCCGCCCACCATCACGGGACTCGAGGCGGGAAGCTCAGTCCTCGTCCCGCTCCTCGTCCTCTTCGGACTCCTCCGTCTCCCCAGCCTCTTCCGGCTCGGGCTCGTCCGCTTCGTCCTCGGGCTCGTCGGCCTCGTCCTCGGGCTCGGCCTCCGCTTCGGCTTCAGGCTCGGCCTCCGCTTCGGCTTCCGGCTCGGCCTCCGCTCCGCCTTCCGGCTCGGCCTCCGCTTCGGCTTCCGGCTCGGCCTCCGCTTCGGCTTCCGGCTCGGCCTCCACTTCGGCTTCCGGCTCCTCCACCTCGGCCTCGGCTTCCACGGAAGACTCTTCGTCTCCCGCCTCGGCGTCCTCGACCTCGGCCTGCTCCGCTTCGGCCTGCTCCGCTTCGGCCTTCGCGGC
>CANPVD010000095.1 GCA_947581615.1 Candidatus Humimonas hydrogenitrophica | reverse complement strand
GGAAGCCGACTTCCCGCGGCCCGCGGTCCTGGGGCTCTCGGGAAGCGAGTCCGCGGGGACCCGCGTCGGCCTGGTCGAGGCGGGCTTGCAGGACCTCCTCCGCAAGCCGCTGGACCCGGTCGAGGTTCGGCTCCGGGTCCGCCACGTGCTGGAGACCCGGCGCCTGCGCTTCGAGGAGGGCTCCGAAGAGGCCCGCGCCGACCGCGGAGCCATGGAGGATCTGCGGCAGAAGGCCGAGCGGGCCGAGCTCAGCGTCCTTCACATCCTGGCCCGGCTGGTCGAGTACCGTGACTTCAAGACCGAGCAGCACGCCGAGCGCGTGGGCGAGCTGTCGGCCCGGATCGCCACCGAGCTCGGGCTGTCCGACGACGAGGTGGGCCATATCCGGGACGCGGCGCCGCTCCACGACGTGGGCATGATCGTCGTCCCGGACCGCATCCTCCTCAAGAGCGGCCAGCTCGACGACGACGAGCGCAAGATCATGATGACGCACGCCACGAACGGCGCGCGCATCCTCTCGGCCAGCGACCTGCCGGTGATGCAGCTGGCGCGAGCGATCGCCTACACCCATCACGAGCGCTGGGACGGGTCGGGCTATCCGCGCGGGCTCTCCGGCGAGGACATCCCCCTGCACGGTCGCATCGTGGCGGTGGCCGACGCGTTCGAGGCCATCACCCACGACCGGCCCTTCCGCGAGGCCGAGTCGGCCGAGGAAGCCATCGCCGAGCTCCGCCGGGAGCGCGGCCGTCAGTTCGATCCGCGCATCGTCGACGCGGCCCTCAAGGTCGTCGAGCGGGAGCGCGCCCTCCACCCCTGATCCACCGGCCGAGGTGACCGTGACCCGGGAGCCGGCCCAGGCTGTACCGTCACACATCGAGAAGTGGCTGGTCGCGCTCGCGCGCGCGATGCAGCGGTACGGCCTGTATCCTCCCGGCCACCCCGCCCTGGGTGACCTGGCGGCCGACCTGCACGAGCGCCTCGCGCCCCTGCTGGAGGAGCGTGGAGCGCTTCAGTTCACCGTGGCTCCGGACCGCTTGCTCTTCGATGGGGCCTGGACCGACATCGGCTCCTCCCACCTCCCGGGCCTGGCCCGCCGGCTGCACGAGCACGACCTGTCCTCCTTCGGCTTCGATCCGGGCACGAGCCGCTCCGAGCTGGGCGCCCTCCTGACCGCCGTCCGCGAGCGCCCCGCCAGCGACGAGGACCGGCTGGGTCGACGCGCCGGCATGGCGGCCCGCTGGCCCCACCTGTGGATCGAGCCCCGGCACTACGAACGCCTCACCCTGGAGGAGGTCTCCCCGGACGACGCCCTCGAGGACCGGGACCGGCGCGCGGCCCGCCTGTGGCTCGGCCTGGGCGATGCGGCCAGGGCGCTGCCCGCCGAGCTGGCCGACGGATCCTGGGAGCGTCAGCCCACCCAGGAGGTCATGGCCACCGCCCGCCGGGTGGACCCCGCCGCGGTGGCGCGGGCCATCACCTCCCTCGGCGAGCAGGAGGGCATGGAGGACATCGGCCGGATCCTGCTCGAGATCGCGCACGAGCTGAAGCACCCTGACGGGGAGTTCGACCTGCGCGACCGCTTCACCGGGCTGTTCCGGGTGCTGGCCCGGCCCGACGTGCGGCGCGTCCTGGAGAACGGCCTGCGCTCCCCCGACCGCAAGGAGCTCCTCGAGGTCACCACGGCTTGGCTCCCCTCCGACCTCCTGGTCCGACTCGTGGAGACCTCCTCCGACCTGGGCGACGTCGACGTGTCGCACTGGATGCTCCGCATCCTGGTCAAGCTCTCCGGCCACGCGCAGGTCGAGGGCGCCCTCTCCAGCGAGGAGGCCGACCACTCCCTGCGCGACCAGGTGCGCAGGGCCATCACGGGATGGGGCGACGAGCCGGTCTCCAGCGACAGTGCCTACGCCGAGACCCTGCGCCGCATGAGCGACCCCACCGGAGAGCTGGGCGGCCTGCCGCTGGTCGACGCCGAGCACGCCCCCGAGGCGCTGCGCGTGCTCCAGATGTCGATCGAGGTGGACCGACTGGGCTCGGCGGGCGAGCGCGCCGTGGCCTCCCTGCAAACGGCCGGGCGCTGGGTCGAGATCATCGAGATCGTGGACGGCGCCCCCGCGGGGAGCGAGGTCGCCGCCGACCTGTGGGACCGGCTGGCCCGCCCGGAAGTCGTAGGCGAGCTGCTCGCCACCCAGCCGCCCGAGTTCGAGGCCCTGGGGCGCCTTGCGCCGCACGATCCGGGACTGGTCACCGAGCCCTTCCTCGACATCCTGATCGAGTCGCAGGACCGGTCGGTCCGCGGCAAGGCGTTCTCGATCCTCGCCGCGCTGGGCGAAGACATCGGCGGGCTCGTAATGTCGCGGCTGGGCGACGAGCGCTGGTTCGTGCAGCGCAACATGCTGGCTCTGCTCTACGAGATCGGCTCACCCGCGGGATTCTCCGCGCGGCCCTTCGCGGTGCACGAGAACGCGCACGTGCGCCGCGAAGCGTACAAGCATCTGCTCCGCGACCCCGACACACGGGCCGAAGCCATCGACCTCTGCCTGCAGGAGACCGACCCCCGCACCCTGAGCCTGGGGTTCGGTGCCCTGGAGGGCGCGCGAGCCCTGGAGCCCGGGCTCATCCCCCGCCTCGCCCGCCTGGCCGGCGACGCGGAGCTGCCGGGCGAGCTCCGGGTGACGGCGACTCGCGCCCTGTCGCTGTCGGACGCCCCGGCGGCGAAGCGCACCCTCCTGGACCTGAGCCTGCGCCGTCACCCCATCCTGTTCTGGCGGCGGCGCCCCCGACCCGACTCGCCCGTGGTGCGCGAGGCCGCGTCCGGGCTGGCGCGCCACTGGCCCGAGGACCCGGTCGTCCGCGAGCTCCTGTCGCACCCTGACCTGGGAACGGTCTCGTGAGCGCGGCGCGGCAGGCCACCGAGTTCCTGACCACGCTGTGGCGCTACTTCTCGGCGGCCAGCCTGTACCGGTCCGACCACCCGCACCGCCGCGCCCTGGTGGCCGAGGTACACCGCTCGCTCACGGAGCTCCTGCGCGGCGACCCCCAACCCTCCTTCTCCATCCTGGAGGGCGAGGTCGTGTACGCGAACAGCCCGCTGCGGGAGCTGAGGGCGGCGGGGTGGCCGACCCGGCTCGAGGAGGCGGACGTGGGCCGCCTGGAGTTCCGGCGCGGGATCGAGCGCGAGGAGGTCGCCGCCTTCCTGGAGGCCATCGAGGAGCGGCTGCGCGGGGACGGCGCCGAGGCCGCGGGGGCCCCGCCCGGCGCCGCGCCGGCGGACGCCCCGACCTTCCAGCTGGCCCACGCGCGCTTCGGACCGCTCGGCTTCCGAGACCCGGAGGCCGAGGGCCGGGGCCAGCGCGACCTGGGCGGCGTGGAGCTCGCCGAGGAAGCCGGCGCCCTGGAGTGGCTGCACGAGGAGGCGGAGGGGACCGGCGCCGTCCCGGTGGCCGAGACCCTGGCCATCGTCCAGTCGCTGGCGGTCGGGATGCACGGGGCGCAGCGGCTCATCGCCCCCTTCCTCACCCTCAAGGAGACCGACCAGTACACGGCGGGTCATTGCATCAACGTGGCCATCCTCGCCATGTCGCTGGCGGAGGAGATGGGGCTTCCGGCCGTGGCCGTGCGCGGCATCGGCGCGGCCGGGCTCCTGCACGACGTGGGCAAGGTGACCGTGCCGTCCGAGATCCTGAACAAGCCCGGCCGACTGACCGACGAGGAGCGCGCCGTCATCGAGCGCCATCCGGTCGAAGGCTGCCGCATCCTGCTCGACAGCGGCGACGAGATGGCCCTGCCGGCCGTCGTCGCCTACGAGCACCATATCGGGTCCGAGGGCGGGGGCTATCCGCGCACCCGCTTCCCGCGGACCACCATGCTGGCCAGCCGCGTGGTGCAGGTGTGCGACTTCTACGACGCCCTGCGCACCCGGCGCCGTTACCGGGCGCCCCTGCCCGCCGACAGGGTGGTGGGGATCCTGCGCGAGAACGCGGGCACCCACCTGGACCCCGACCTGGTCGAGCCCTTCGTGAGCATGATCGAGCGCTGGGACCCCGCCACCCTCCTGGACGAGGAGATCGGGAACGGTGGCACGCCGGCGGAAGAGCCGGCCGAAGACCGCACCTTCTGACTCCGGCCGAGACCCCGCACGCATGTCACCCCGCCGATCGCCGGTCCCCGACTGGGTCCCCGAAGATCTCCCGAAGCGCCCGGGCGTCTACCAGTTCGAGGACGGGCACGGCACCCTCCTGTACGTGGGGAAGAGCGTCAACCTGCACCGGCGGGTGCGTGGCTACTTCTACGGAGGCGGACCCCGCGACGAGCGCATCGCGCAGATGGTCCGCCTGGCGCGGCGCGTCCGCGTGCGGCCCACGGGCACCGACCTGGAGGCTCGGCTCGAGGAGGCCGAGCGCATCGTCTCCGGGCGGCCGCGCTTCAATCGCGCCCTGAAGAACCGTTCCAACGGCTGGTTCATCGAGATCGACTGGTCCCGGCCCTACCCGCGGCTGCGCGTCGTGCGCTCGGCCCGGAAGCCCGGCGCGCGCTACTTCGGTCCCTTCCAGGGCCGCCGCCTCCCCACGGAGATGACCGAGCTGGCCCGCAAGATCTTCCGGCTCCGGGCCTGCAAGGGCCCCCTGCGGCCCGATCCGGGGGGCTCGCCCTGCGCCCAGCTCGGGATCGGCCTGTGCACGGCCCCCTGCATCGGGGAGGCCGGGCTGAACCGCTACAGGGCCCAGGTGCGCGAGGCGGAGCGCACGCTGGACGACGCGGCGCACGCGCGAGCCGTACGGGCCGGCTTGCTGGAGGAGCGGGACCGGCGGGCCTCGGAGCTGGACTACGAGGCGGCGGCCGACGCGCAGCGGCGCCTGGGATGGCTCGACGAGCTGGAGCTCCTGCGCGGCGCGAGCCACAAGCCGTGGCTGGAGCGCTCCTGGCTCATCCTGCTCCCACACGCGCGCCCCGACCTCCGCGTCCTGGTGCCCGTGGCCCGCGGCCGCGTGCTCGAGCGGAGGGAGGCCAGGATCGAGGGCGGGAACGGCGTCGCGCCGCTGCCCGAGGCGATCCGCGACGCGTGCTACGCGGTGCGGGTGGCGGAGCTCCGCGCCGAGCCCGTGTTCCCGCCCGAGGAGCTGGTGCCGAGCCTCATCGTGAGCCGGTGGCTGCAGGAGGGGGCGCCCGAGGGGAAGGCCGTCAGCCTGGACCGCCTCGGCGCCGAGGAGGCGGTGGCGCGCCTCGCCTCCCGACCCACCGGCAGCCGACCTGCCTAGGACACGACCGGCCGCTGCCGGCTGTCGGGCAGGAGCCCGGGGTCCGGGGGCTCGGCAGGGAGGCACCGCCCGTCGACCCCGTTCACAGGGGAAGCACTACGACGACGTCGTCCGGGTGCCCTCGCTCGAGCCACACGTGTTCGAACTCGACGAACATGTGCAGTCCGAGGCGAGCCTGGATCTCGAACTCCATCTCCTGCAAGCCTCCCAACAGCGGGGCCCCGATCGACCTCACCAGCAGGTCGGCGGTGAGGTCGGACCCCGGAGCGTGCTCACTCGGACCCGGAAGGAGATCCGATGACGAGCGCAGCCTGCGCACGAGGATCCGCGGGTCGGTGCACCGCTGCCCGAAGACGACCTTCCGGATCCGGTCCCGCACCGCACGTGCGGGCTCGACAAGCTCACGGATCTTCGCATCCAGCGCGGGATCAGGGTCCGGCCGGCCGGGCCCGCCGGGGACCGTGGACGCCCCGCCCGCAGCTGGCGGACCCGGGGACACGTCAGACGGAACCGGGGAACCGTGTGACGGCCCGGGCAGGGGCTCTCTCATCCCCAGGGTGCGGAGCGCATGCCGCACGACCTCGCTACGGCTTCGGAAGGACCCGGAGGCCACCCTGGCCTCCACATATGCGACAAGTTCGGGGGTGAGGGAGACGTTCAGGGGGTCCTCCGCGACCGAATGTCGAACTTTGGCAAGGAATGTCAAAGACTGACATACATTGCCAATGTCTGTCATCCCTCCCTGAAGAACCCCGTCACACCCTCCCCGCGCCCCCCCGCGGCCCGTTCGACGCGACGACGGCCCCGTGGGCGGAAGTCCCGGATGCACGAAGGCCCCGCTAGCCGCTGGCTAGCGGGGCCTTCTCCGATCGAATCGGGGCGCCGGGATTTGAACCCGGGACCTCGTGAACCCCATTCACGCGCGCTGCCGGACTGCGCCACGCCCCGTCCTCCAGGATCTCCAATCGGGGCGCCCGGATTTGAACCGGGGACCTCTGCGTCCCGAACGCAGCGCTCTGCCGGACTGAGCCACGCCCCGAAGAACCTGTGGTCCTCACCGTGTGCTACCGACCCTGCACTCCATCCCTTGCGTGTCGAGAGCGGGTGACCGGGTTCGAACCGGCGACCTCAACCTTGGCAAGGTTGCGCTCTGCCAGCTGAGCTACACCCGCGAGAGCCACCGGTCGGAATCGAACCGACGACCGCTCGATTACGAATCGAGTGCTCTACCGCTGAGCTACGGTGGCGCGGCCGGCCCGACACCGTCATCAGTGGAGCCGGCGGGATTCGAACCCGCGACCTCTTGAGTGCGATTCAAGCGCTCTCCCAACTGAGCTACGGCCCCCCGGGAAGGGTCATGCGGGTCGTGCACACGGCTCTCTTTCAAACAACGAGATCGTCAGAGCGGGGCTGACGGGACTCGAACCCGCGACCTCCGGTGTGACAGACCGGCACTCTGACCAACTGAGCTACAGCCCCGAATGACCGCCGCCGGCGCCAACCTCGCGTCTCTCTTCGCTGAATGGGGCCGACTGGACTCGAACCAGTGACCTCTACGATGTCAACGTAGCGCTCTAGCCAGCTGAGCTACGGCCCCTCGCCACGGCCCGAGAAACGTACGAGCGGGACCGTGATACGGAGCCCGCTCGCAAGACAGCCATCGTAGCTCGGGCAGCCGATTTCGTCAAGCCACGGATGCTATACGATCGACCCGTCGGGCGGTTCCCGAAACGGGGATCGGATGCTTCCCCGAGCCGGGGCCGGACGCTTCCCCGGGCGGGCGTCTTGAAGGCGCCATGGGTCCGGCCTACCTTGCCTCGACCCGGTGTTCGGGCCGCGGGGCTCGAGCGGCCCGAGGCCCGCACACCGAACCCCGCCGCCGGAGCCGACGAGCGTGCGACACATCAAGGAGAGTCCCGTGGCGGACGCCATCCGGTTCGCGAGCACGCGGACCGGACGCGCCGCCGCCCATCCCGCCGCCGTCGTAGCGATGCTGCTCGTCGCACTCGCGAGCCCCCCGACGAGCGCGCGCGCCCAGCAGCCAGAGCGCCCCGACCCGGCGGCCACGTTCCGCGCCTCACCCTACCTCGAGCTTGGTAGCTGGGAGTACGAGATCCTGGACTACTGGATCGCCTCCGGCCGCATCAACCGCCTCTCCCCCTTCACGCGGCCCTACCGCCGCATGGACGTGGCCAGGGCCGTCCGCTCCCTGCGCGGTCAGCACCTCAAGCCGTTCGAGGAGCGATGGCTCGAGCGGTTCGAGGCCGAGTTCCGGCCCGAACTGGCCATTCTTGACGGCGACCGCCGCGAGACGGCGTACGCGAGCATGAGAGCCAGCGGCGGCGCGGCCGACTGGACGCAGACGAGCCGCGACCCGCTGCGGCCGGAGCTGCACGGACAATTCGCCCGGAACCGGATCCTCGAGCGCGCGTCCCTGGGCTTCGACGCGCAGGGAGGGCCCGTCGTGGGAGCGTTGCGACTGGTCCGGGACGGCATCTACCGGAATGATGCGGAATACCCGAACGGGCGCGTCACCCCGCGGCAGGATCTGTTCCTTCTGAACGAGGCCAGCCTCCGGGCCGAGGACACCTACGCGGAGCTCCAGACCCGGTACGCCCGGCTGTTCGTCGGACGCATGGATCGGAACTGGGGGCCTCCGCACACGCTCGGCTTCCTCCTGTCCGACTACGCCTACAGCTGGGACCAGGTCGGATGGCGGCTGGGCTCGGACAAGTTCTTCGCCACCGGGCTGTTCGCCACGTTCAACGACTTTCCGGGTGACACGGCGCGTTACTTCGCCGTCCACCGGCTCGAATGGAGGGTGAGCGACAAGGTGATGCTGAGCCTGTCCGAGTCCATCATCGAGGGAGGGCCGAACGCCAGCCTCGACTTCCGTGTCGTGAACCCGATCGGTCCGTGGGCGCTCACGACGAAGGAGTCCCACAAGGAACGCAACAACGTCGGGCAGGCCGACGTGTGGTGGAGGCCGGCGAGTGGCCTGGTCCTGTGGGGGAGCCTCCTGGCCGACAACACCAGCTCCCTGCGGAAGACCGATGTGGCCTGCTGCCAGATGGGCGCGACGGTGGGCGTCCAGCTTCCCGGGATCGCGCGCGGCTGGAGCCTCCGCATCCAGGGAACGGCCATGCAGAGCCTCCTGTACCGGACGAACCACCCGTGGGAGCAGTACACTGTGAACGGTGTCGGACTCGGCTGGGACAAGGCGGACCTCCGGCTCGGCACGATCGAGGCGAGCTGGTTCGGGGTCGGCGGCCTCGTCCTCAAGCCCCGAATCGACATCCAGGAGAAGGGCACCGGTGACTTCCACGGGGTCCTCCGGCCACCCGACGAAGCCCTACCCGACTTTCCCAGGATCATCGTGGGCCAGGCCGAGACCACCATCCGGCCGGCCCTGAGCGGGGAATGGCATCGGCAGATCGGGAGCGGCTGGACCGTGGACATGAACTGGGACGTGGGGGTGGACTTCATCC
>CANPVD010000094.1 GCA_947581615.1 Candidatus Humimonas hydrogenitrophica | reverse complement strand
GGTTCGTGTATCGCGGGAGCGCCATGCCGGATCTGCAGGGGACCTACTTCTACTCGGACTACTGCTCCGGCTGGCTGCGCAGCCTGCGCTACGACGGGACCGCCGTCGGCGAGGAGCGGAGCTGGGACGTGGGTTCCCTCGGCCAGGTCCTCTCATTCGGCGAGGACGCGGCCGGCGAGCTCTACGTCCTCTCGGCCAACGGGACCGTGTACCGGCTGGATCCCGGCTCCTGAGCCCTGGTCGGCAGGCCATGCCGCGGGGGCGGCGGACTCCGTTTCCTCAGACCTCCTCCACCCGGTCGAGGCTGCGGTAGCGGACCGCCTCCAGCACGTGCTCGGCCGCGATCCTGTCCGCCCCGTCCAGGTCCGCCACCGTGCGAGCCACCCGCAGTACGCGGCGACAGGCCCGGGCGCTGAGGCGCAGCATGTCCGCGCGCCGACCGAGGGCCTCCTTCCCGCGGAGGTCCAGGCGGCAGACATCGTCGAGCTCGGCGTCGGCCAGCTGGGCGTTGGAGCGTGAGCGGCCTCCGGTGCGACGCGCCGCCCGGGACCGGGCCGCGGTGACGCGCGCCCGTACCCGTTCGGAGGACTCGGCTGCCCCGTCACGGGACAGATCGCGCCACGGCACCCGGGGCACGTCCACCTGCAGGTCGATGCGGTCCAGAAGCGGACCGCTCACCCGCCGCGCGTAGCGACGGGCCGCCGCGGGATCGCAGGTGCAGGCGCCGTCGGAGCTCCCCATCCGGCCGCACGGACAGGGGTTCATCGCGGCCACGAGCTGCACCCTGGCGGGAAAGGACACGGCCGCCCGGGCTCGCACGAGCCTCACGCGGCCGTCCTCGAGCGGCTGGCGGAGCCCCTCCAGCGCCGGCCTGCTGAACTCGGGAAGCTCGTCCAGGAACAGGACGCCGCGGTGGGCCAGGGAGAGCTCCCCGGGACGGGGCGACGACCCGCCGCCCAGGAGGCCCGCCGGGCTCACGGTGTGGTGGGGGGCACGGAACGGGCGGTCCTCGATCAGCCCGGCCCCGCGCGGCAGTCGGCCCGCCACGCTGTGGATCGCCGTGACCTCGACGGCTTCCTCCAGCGAGAGCGGCGGCAGCAGCGACGGCAGACAGCGAGCCAGCAGCGTCTTGCCCGCGCCGGGCTCGCCGCGCAGGAGGAGGCTGTGCCCCCCGGCGGCAGCCACCTCCAGGACCCGGCGGGCGTGGCGCTGACCGCGCACCTCGGCCAGGTCGGGGCCGGGGCTCTCCCCGTCCCCCCGGGAGCCCCCGGCGGCCGCCTCCGCATCGCGGGCCCGGGGCAGGTCGGCGTCGCCACGCAGGAAAGCGAGCACCTGCTCGAGATCCGCCGCGCCGTGGACCCGGAGAGGCCGTCCTTCCGTCGCTTCCCACCGAGCGTCTACGGGGCGGACCTCGGCCAGGTTCTCGAGGGGCAGGACGATCCCGTCCAGGTCCCCGGAGCGCCGGGCGTGCAGCGCCATGGGAAGGGCGCCGCACACCGGCCGCAGGCTCCCGTCCAGGCCCAGCTCCCCGGCCACCAGCCAGCCCGCGCAGCGCTGGGCCGGTAGCTCGCCCCACGCCGCCAGGATCCCGACGAGGATCGGGAGATCGAAGGCCGCGCCGTGCTTTCGCAATGCGGCCGGCGCCAGATTGACGGTGATTCGGAGCCCCGGTACGTGCAGGCCCACCTGCCCGGCGGCCGCCCGGATGCGCTCGCGGCCTTCGCGCACGGCGCTCTCCGGGAGCCCGACGACCTGGATCATGGGCGTGCCCCGGGTGATGGCCACCTCGACCCGGACCCGGACGACCTCCAGGCCCACGAGGGCGGCGGAAGGGATGGTGGCGAGCATGCCCGAGGATCGACCTGAGCGTGAACCGGGTCTCAACCCGGGTGGGGTGCACCGCGTGGCTTCGCGGCGGGTCCGGCCGCGCCCCGGATCTCGCATCCGGAGCTCCCGCGGCGGCCGGCCGGCGCATGCGGACGAGCCTTCGTCCGCGCTGGACCTCCCCGTCAGCGCCGCTCCCCGGCCGGAATCCACCACTCCGGAACCGAGGCAAAGGGACCGTCGGGTCCGACCGCCACGTCCCTGAGCCGGGAGCCCACCGCCAACACGGGGGGCACCCGGATCAGGTAGACCAGGGGCAGGTCGGCGACCACCCGCTCCTCGATGATCCGGTACTGGATCGCCACAGCCGCCGAATCCTCGGCGGAACGGAGGCGCGCGACCGCCGAATCCACGGCCGGGCTCGAGTAGGAGGAGATGTTGGTCGGACCGCCCGTGACCAGACTCGTGTAGAAATCGGGACGCAGACGCTTGTCCGAGGAAAAGGCGAGCAGCACGGCTGGAGGACGCCGGGCCGGATCCTGGATGCGGCCGATGAGCGCGGCGAACTCCATGACCTCGGGCTTGACCTCGAAGCCCGCGCGGGCCAGTTCCGCCTGGAGGACGGTCACCACGTTCTCGAGTTGGGGCGGCGCGGCGAGCGTCAATTCGAGACGTCGGCCCGCGGGTCCCACGCGCACACCACCGCCGGTCGGCACGCGCCACCCGGCCGCGTCCAGCAGGGAGTCGGCCAGGGACACGTTCGCGTCGGGCTGCAGGACGCCGGGCGCCGCATACGGATGGTCCGGGGCCAGCGGGGCGCGGGCGGGCGACGCCACGGGCGAGACGACGGCGGCGATCTCCGCCCGGTCCAGCGCCGCCGAGAGGGCGCGGCGCACGCG
The DNA here is from genome assembly GCA_947581615.1 of Candidatus Humimonas hydrogenitrophica. Taxonomy (GTDB): domain Bacteria; phylum Gemmatimonadota; class Gemmatimonadetes; order Palauibacterales; family Palauibacteraceae; genus Humimonas; species Humimonas hydrogenitrophica. The sequence continues at coordinate 78,959 of CANPVD010000094.1, read as the reverse complement.
GAGGTCCGTGAGCGGCGCCTGCCGCGTGTCCAGGACGATCACCTGCGTCGGAGCCGGCAAGATCGGCAGCGCCGTGACGCCCTCGAGCTTCGACACGTCGCCCGCCTGGGAGGCGCCCACCCGGCAGGCGTCCACCTCACCGGTCCGGAGCTCGGCCAGCCTCGTGGACGCCTCCGGTACGACCCTGAACACGATCCGGTCCAGGTAGTCGGCCCCGAGCACCTCCGGATAGTCGGGCGAGCGCTGCAGCTCGATCGTGCCGTCCGCTCGCCACGCCGTCAGCCGGTAGGGCCCGCTGCCCACGGGCTCGTGGTGGTACGCCGCATGGCGGAACGTCTCGGCATCCAGGCTTCCGAGCAGGTGCCTGGGCAGGATGGGCAGCGCGGCGAACGGCTCCAGCCCGGCGGCCAGGGGCCGGCGGAAAGTCAGCCTCACCGTGGCCGCTCCCGGGATCGTCACGGAATCCAGGTCTCGGAAGTCGTCGCGATCAAAATATCCGAACGTCGAGTCCGCCGCCCGCCGAAGCGTGAACGCCACGTCGGCGGCCGTGACCGGAGTCCCGTCCTGCCAGGACACATCGGTCCGCAGATCGAAGGTGAGCTCGCGGTGCCCCGGCCCCCAGCTCCACGACCGGGCCAGGTAGGGTCGCATCGACTCTCGGGGGCCGTAGCGCACCAGGGGCGTGAACAGGAGTGCGCCGAGCTCCACCGAGGCGCCATCCGGGGAGACGAACGGATCCAGGCTCTGGGGCGCCGCCTGCAGGCACACGATGGCCGTGCCGCCCCGGATGGGCGTCGACCCCGCGTCGCCGCCCGCGGAACGTGACTCGCCGCCGCAGGAGAGGGACAGCGCTCCGATGATGAGTAGCGCCGGAAGGTGGGTGCGATCGGCCCGGGTCGCTCGGAATCGCACCGTCACACTCCTCGGCTCATGCGTGTCAGGAGCTCGTCGACCCGGTCCAGGGCGGGCCTCGCCTCCAGGCCACCGAAAACGGTCCGGGCCTCTTCGAGGAGGGCTCGGGCCTCGACGACCGCCGGGCCGGACCCGCCCGCCACGAGGGCCTCGGCCCGCAAGAGCAGGAACGAGGCCCGCATGTACGCGTCTCGGCCCTCCAGGGCCGCCGCGGCGTCGCCGGCCGCGACGGCCGCCTCATCGGACCGTCCGCGAGCGAGGGCGATTCCGGCCCGGAGGCGGAGCATGGCTTCGCGACCCTCCGTCCACGAGTCCGCCTCGGCTTCCAGGCGCCTGGTGACCTCCTCGAGACCGGCCGCGGCGGCCTCGAGCTCGCCCCGTTCGACCTGCACGAGCGCCAGGCCGCAGGCCGCCACGAGCCCGGTGTCCGGATATCCCGCCCGGGCCGCGCCACCGACCAGCTCTCGCCAGCACGCCTCAGCGCGCTCGAGGTCCCCGGTCGCCACGTAGAGCTCCGCGAGGCTCTGCAGCACGGCCAACTCGCGCGCCCCGGCCCCCAGCCGGCGAATGGTGCCGAGGGCCGACTGGAGCGTCGTCTCGGCCTGCTCGAACTCACCGGCGCGCGTAAGGAGCACGGCCCGGTTGTTCCGGGCGGAGGCCACCGCCACCGGGTCGCCGACCTCCTCGAAGGCAGCCTCGGCCCGCTCGAACTCTAACCTCGCACGACCATAGTCGCCCAGCAGCACCGCGACCACGGCGAGGGCGTTGGAGCAGTACCCGACCCGAAGGCGGTTCGAGAGGGCCTCGTAACGGGACCGCGCCTCCTCCAGGTGCACGAGCGCCGTGGACGGTTCGAGCACGCGGGCCGGTCCGGTGCCCACGCAAAAGTGGGCGCGGGCAATGAGCTCGGGGTCACCGAGGGTCTCGGCCGAGCCGAGCGCCTCCTCGAGCGCGGGGGCGATCGCGAGGCCCGCCTCGGCCGCCTCGGCCGCCGGGAGGACCCGGACGCTCCATAGGATCTGGCAGAGCTCCTCGCGGTCACCCGCCTCCCGCGCCTCACCGGCCAGGTCCGCCAGCGCTGCCACCAGCTCTGTCGCGGGCCGAACGCTCTGCTCGATCTCCAGGTCCACGCGCCGGCGACGCAGGTGCAAGACCAGCGCCCGATCTCCGCACGATTGCGCCAGTCCGAGGGCTTCCCCCACGTCGTCCCTCGCTTCGGCGAACCGTCCCGCCCGCTGCCATTCGGCTGCCCGCCGCGTCAGGGCCCGCGCCCGCTCCGGCTCGCCCGGGGCATTGCGGAGCGCGCGACCGAGAAGCTCGACGGCGTCCTCGTGCGCGTACACGCGGCTGGCCTTCTCCGCGGCCCTCAGCGCCGCCTCGTACGCCTCCTTCGGCTGGCGCCCCTCGTCGAAGTGGACGGCCAGCACGTTGTCCACGGCCGAGGTGTCTCCCGCGTAGATCTCCCCCAGGATGGAGGCGACCTTCCGGTGCAAAAGGATCCGTCGCTTCCCCTGGAGACCCTGGTGCAGGACGTCCTGGATGAGGCTGTGGCTGAAGAGGTAGACGCTGCTGATGTCCCCGTCGGGCAGGTCGCGTGTGCCCGTGAGCCGCAGCAGCCTGTGCACGCGCTCCAGCCGTTCCAGCGTCTCCTCCAGGGCGAGCTCGTCCGCCTCTAGCAGTCGGGCCAGGACCGTCGAATCGAACTCGTCGCCCTGCACGCTGGCGTATTCGAGGACACGGCGAAGCTCCGGGTCCAGTCGACCGAGCCGCTTCCCGATGACGCCCTCGGCGGACGCGGGGATGTCGACCTGGTCGGGGAGGCGGACCAGGCCCCACTCCCCTTCCCGCTCGGTGCAGTAACCCTGTTCGACCAGCCACCGCAGGAGCTCGCCGAAGAAGAGCGGGTTGGAGCCCGCGCGTTGTGACAGCCAGCGCCGCAGCTGAGGCGTGCCTGGCCCGCCCAGCTCCTCACGGATGAACTCGGCCAGCGCGGCCTCGTCCAGGGGCTCGAGCGCCAGGTCCTCGGCAAGTCCATAGCGCAGGAGCTCGGCCCGGACGTCGCGGATGGGATGCTGCGACACCTCCACGTCGGAGGGACGGTACGTCCCCAGCATGAGGACACGTCGGTCGCCGATCTTTCGCGCCAGGTGGCCGAACAGGGAGGCCGAGGCCCGATCCGCCCAGTGGAGGTCGTCCACGAACAGGAGGACGGGAGCCTCGTCGGCGGCCGCCAGCAGGAGCTCGGTGTACTGGAACAGGAGGGCTTCCTCGCTGGGAGCCTCGGCCGCCTGGGTCCCGACCTGCGAGCGGCGCACCTCGGTGGCCGTGTGCACCGCCGCCGAGATCACGTTGCCAGCCACCGGGATGACGGAGAGCCAGTAGGGCGCCACCCGCTTGGCCATGTCGAGGAAACGGCCCTTCGGACCGGCCTCGCTCGGGCCCTCCGTGAGCAGGGCCTTGAAGGCCTCGATGAAGGGCTGGTAGGGCTCGCCGGCGCCGAACTGCTCCGAACAGCTGGCCACCAGGATGCGCCCCTCGGGGGCGCGTAGAGCCGCCTCGACCAGGAAGCGCTCGGTGAGGGTGCTCTTTCCTGCCCCCGCGTCGCCCGTGATGAAGACGACGCCGCCCCGACCGGACAGGATCCGGTCGAGGCGGCCGAGGAGGTGCTCGACCTCGCGGCTGCGTCCGACGAAGGCGCTCACGGGGGAGCTCCGGGTCTCAGGAGCCGGGACGCGAACGCCCCGCCCGCCGTGCGCTCAGTTCCCGAGTATCCACCGATCGTCGTTGCTCTGCCCCGGGCACCCGTGCTTCGGAATCGAGATGGCGACGAAGGCGCTGCTCTGGTTGGACTTCGAGGCATCCGGAATCTGGTCGCCCGACGTGCTCACCGACCACTCCACGTCGTCCGACGGCAAGCCCTCCAGCACATACGTGACCCGGAGCCTGCCCGCGTCCGGGCCCGCGAACCAGTCGGCCTGGACCGTGCCCGCCAGGCTCCCGGTCACCTTGCTCTCGTTGCAGCCCGAATCGTCACAGCTCAGGGTGGACTGGTAGGTGAGCGTACCGCCGTTCGTCCGGTCCCTGAGGCTGAAGGTCACGTCGCCGCTGCCGGTCTGGTGCCACCAGATGGCGACGGCCCCCGGGATCCGATCGAGATCGGCGTCCGCCTGGAAGCCGGACTTCACGACGGGCTGCAGCTCCACCTTGCCGTCATTCCCATCCGTCGAGCTCTCGGGCACCTTGTCGACGTTGCACATGAGCGGCTCGGTGAGCACGCTGAAGCTCCCCGGCGTGACGCCGCTCTGCAGGTCGGCCAGCGTGAATCCCTTGTAGGTCCCCGTCAGCCGCACGCCGTTGGACGGGATGAAGTCGGATTCGAACACGAGCGGGTCGGTCAGCTGCTTGTCGACCGGCAGCGACACGTCGGGCGACGCCGGATTGGCGGCCAGGAGGATCAGCGGGTTCTGGTCCGGCGCGAGCCCCTTCGGCTTCCACGCCTCGGGCAGGTCGCCCCACGTGAGGGCGATGCCCAGGTACCCGTGGTCGAAGGCGTCAGAGGCGGACACGCCGCCTCCGGAGAGGCTCAGGATGTCTCCGGACACGAGCGTTCCGTCCGACAGGGTCAACGAGACATCCACCGTATGCTGGTTCTTCAGCTCCACGGGCGGCGTCTGCGTACAGTACTGGACGAAGTTCGCCTTGTCGAGCTGGACGGACGTGCCACCGGGACCCGACAACACGGCGGCGTCCGTGCTGGACACCGTGCCGAGGCTCGAACCGTCGGGCGGCGGGACCTCGGAGCCCTTCGCGGTCAGCGTGCTCGATCCGACCGGCAGAGCGTCGACGCAGTAGGTACCCGGCGCCGGGAGCGTGTCGAAAGCGACCTGACCCGAGACGTTCGTGATGCCGGCATAGACCTGGCCGGACGCCGCGTCGATCACGCCCACCGAGTAGTTGGAGGCGACTTCGGTTCCGTTCGAATGGTAGACCGTGACGAGCACACTGCCGACCGGTTGGGGTGATCGTGCCGCTCTCAAGGTCCCACCCGACAGGCCGCCCGGCGCTGCGGGCTCCTGGTTGCAGGCGAGGGCGCCGGCGGCGAGGCCGCAGGCGGCGAACAACGCGATGGACCGTACGGCGGGTTTCACCTTCGACGACACGAGCGCGGCGCGGACACGCATAACGACTCCCGATTGTGCAGGTACGATCCCGAAGACCTCGGCGGATCGCGCGAAGTCGCGATCGCCGACAGCCCACGGGCCGAATCACCGTCAACCTGACATCCGGTCCAGAGGCCGGCCATCGCATGTTCATGTGAGGCACGCCATCACGCTCGTGACCAGGCGGGCCCGCGAGGCGCGCTTTCACCGCCCGTGTCCGGTAAGTCGGTCGGAATCTCTATCGATGAGGGTAATTGTCAATGGTGGACGAGCCGGGGCCGATCCGGCCCCGGCCCGCGCCGCCGATACCGAGCGACTCGCGCCTCAGGTCGCGAGGGTTTCGACGACTTTTTCCGCGTGCTCGGCCGGCTTCACCTTCTCGAACACCTTCTCCACGGTGCCGTCGGTACCGATCACGACCGTCGTGCGGAGGATGCCCTCGTACTCGCGCCCGTACATCTTCTTTTTGCCCCACACGCCGTAGGCGCTGGCCACCTCGTGATCGGGATCGGCCAGGAGGGGAAAGTTGAGGTCGTACTTCTCCCGGAACTTGACGTGCGAGGCTACGCCGTCGGGGCTCACGCCGAGCACGACCGCTTCGAGCTGTTCCAGCTCGGGCATCGCGTCCCGGAATCCGCACGCTTCCCTGGTGCAACCGCTCGTGTCGTCCTTCGGGTAGAAGTACAGTACGACGCGCCGTCCCCTGAAGTCCTCGAGGCGCACCGTGTCGCCGCGGTCGGACTCGAGCTCGAACTCCGGCGCCCGCTCGCCCTCTCGTACCATCGTTCCTCCCGGTAGATTGTCGTTCGGATCCAGGCCCGGATCGGCCTCCCTCCTGAAGGTGGATCACCCTGCTACAGGCAGGCTGCGTGCCGCGGCTCGCCGACCCCGGGCCGGTTGCCCCGCGAAACCCCCGCCGCGTACGGTGTCGCTCGCGGACCCCCGACCGACCTCCCGAGCCTCGGAGCCGGCTCATGACCGACGACACGAATCCCGAACGCGGATCCTCCGCCGGACCGGTCAGGCTCGCGGACCTCTCGTGGAGAGAGGCGAACGAGCATTTCCGGCGCGATCCCCGTCTTCTGGTGCCGGTGGGGACCCTCCTGCAACATGGCCCCCACCTGCCGCTGAGCACGGACGCCGTGATCGTGACCCGCCTGGCCGAGCGACTGTCTCAGGAGTACGGGGTCGTGCTGGCCCCCACCCTGCCCTATGGGGTGGGCTCCGAGACGGAGCAGGCTTACGCCGGATCGGGTTGTTTGAGGGGCAAGACCCTGCACCGGGTGCTCAACGAGCTGGTGGAAAACTGGGAGGGACAGGGGGTAGAAGAGATCTACCTGCTGACGGCTCACGGGTTCGGAGCCCACCTTCAGGCCATCGGCACGGTGGTGAGCGCTCGTGCCCGGATTCGGGCGGTCGACCTTCACGCGGTCGACCTGCGAGCTTTCCTCGATACCCCGCACGTGGAGGAGCACGCCGGAGAGCTGGAGACGTCGCTCCTCCTCCACCTCGCTCCGGACCTCGTGCACGCGACGCTCGTGCGGGACGCACCGGTGGAGGAGGAAGAGCTCAGAAGGCTCCTGGTCGGAGAGGAGCCCGTCCCGCTGCCGGGGTCACCGGGCGTGGTGGGACGGCCTTCGCGCGCGTCGGCCGACAAGGGCCGGAGAGTGTTCGAGTATCTCGTGGCGTTCCTGGGGGAGCGCGTTCTGGAGAACGGAGGAGGGGAGCATGGGCACTGAGCGAAAGTCGGGCGGCCGAGGGGCCTCGATCCTGGACGCCGCGCCTGGTTCGACGGCCCGGGTCGGAGGGACGTGCGCCGCGCTGCTGGCCGCCGTCGCCCTCTTCGCCCTCCCCGTCCCGGGCCGCGCCCAGACCGCCAGGACGCTGGACGAGGGATCGTTCGACATCAGCATCGCGGGCCGCCACGCCGGCCGTGAGACCTTCGTCATCCGGAGGGAGGGCGCCGCGATCAAGGCCGTCGGAGTCGTCAGCCTGGACTCCGCCCGACCGCCCTTCGTCCCCGAGCAGGTGTGGCTGCAGACCGACTCGATGTTCCGTCCGGAACTCTTCCAGCTCAAGCCGCGCACCGGGGACGTCCACAACGTCGTCGCACACCGGGACGGACCCCGCCTGCGTCTACAGACCACCTCGGACGAAGGGAACCGCTCCCGGCAGTTCGTCGCCTCCCCCGGCCTCGCCCTTCTGGAGCCAGGCATCGCTCACGAGTATTATGTGTTCTTCCGTGAGCACGCCGCCCGGAGTGGCGGCTCCTCCTGGTCCACGTCGGTGGTCGTTCCGTCGCTCGGTGAGCAAGCGACGGTACAGGTCCGGTCCGCGGGATCCGACAGCATCCTCGCGGCGGGACAGGAACGGGCGGCGACCCGATACGAGGTCACGCTGGACGGCGAGCGGATCCAGGTCTGGCTCGACGACCAGGGGCGGGTCCTCCAGGTTCGACGGCCGGATCACCAGTGGACCGCCACGCGATCCAGCATGACGAGGTGAGCCATGGCCGCGAGCGACGACGTGGGTATCGAAGGTGTCGAGACAGGGTCGACGGGGACGGCCGCGTCGGGCGGCGAAGGCGGCCCGGCGACGGAGCCTCGACTCCCCAACCTGGCCGTCCGGATCTATCAGCTGTTCGTGTCGCCCGGGAAGCTGTTCGACGCCCTCCGCAGCCAGCCCAGGTGGCTGGGCGCGCTGCTCCTGGTCGTCGTCCTGTCGCTGGTCACGTCCCTGCTCATTCCCTCCGGCATCATCACCGAGTCCATCCGGCAACAGATGCTCCGTAGCCGGCCCGACGCGCCGGCGGAGGCCATCCAGAAGGGACTGGCCGTCGCACGGATCTTCCGGTACGCGGGCCCCATCATCTTCATGCCGCTGGTCATCGTGGTCGTCTCCGCGGTGTTCTTCCTGATCTACGAGATGGGGATGGGAGGCGACGCCGGCTTCCGCAGCGTCCTTTCGGCCACGAGCCATACGTTCCTCATCCCGACGATCGGCGGCCTCGTCACCCTGCCCGTCGTCATCAAGGCCAGGGACCTCCAGGCGAGCCTCACCCTCGACCTGCTGGCTCCCGGCCTCGACCACGCCGGCTACGCCTACCGGTTCCTGCACGGCATGGGGATCTTCGGGGTGTGGGCCGCGGTGGTGCTCGGCGTGGCCCTGAGCCGGATCTACCCCAAACGGTCGGCCGGCAGCTGCATCTCGCTGGTGCTGGGGCTCTACGTGGTGCTGAAGGCCGTCTCGGCCATCTTCGCGCGGTAGGCGCGACCAGGGACCCCCGGACGGCGCAGAACGGGCGTCCGGGGGTCGTCGCCCGACCGGTCTAAGCGTGTCCGGGAGCCGGGGTGTTCCTTCAACCGGTGCCGGGTAGGGTGCCAGGAGGGACGCGTGCGCCCGCTCTCCGAAACCTTTCCGCGGCCGGAGCCGTAGGATTCCTCGATCTCTTGGACTTGCACCCGAATGCACAGGGTAAGGACCTCCGAATAGATGAGTCGCAAAGGGAAGATCGCTATCGGCGCCGGCGTAGTGCTGGTGGTCGCCGTACTCGTCATACGGGCCATCGGGGCCAATCGCAGCAGTGGGCCCCAGGTGCGAGCCGAGGTCGTGGGGCGACACGACCTGGTGTCGCACGTGAACGCCAGTGGCCACATCGAGGCCAAGCAGTCCGTCGACATCAGCGCGGACATCTCGGGCCGGATCGTGCAGCTCCCGGTCCAGGAAGGCCAGCGCGTGAAGGAGGGCGACCTTCTCCTGGTCATCGATCCGACCCAGTACCAGGCCGCCGTGCGGCAGGCCGAGGCGCAGCTCGCCCAGGCCAGGGCCGGCGCGGCGCAGGCCAAGGCCAGCGCCGACCAGGACCGGCGCGACTGGGACCGGCTGCGCGAGCTCAAGAAGCGTACGCCCGACCTGGTCACCGACCAGGAGGTCGAGCAGACGCGGACCAAGTCGGAGGTCCAGAACGCGCTGTGGCAGTCGGCCCAGCACGGCGTGTCTCAGGCGGATGCCTCCCTGGCGGAAGCCAAGGACCGGCTCGACAAGACGGTCATCAGGGCTCCGATCGACGGTGTCGTGAGCCGCCTCAACGTCCAGAAGGGCGAGACCGCCATCGTGGGCACGATGAACAACCCGGGCAGCCTGCTGCTCACCGTGGCCGACCTGTCGGTGATGGAAGCGGTGGTCCAGGTGGACGAGACCGACATCCCGATGATCCACGTCGGTGATTCGGCCTCGGTCGAGATCGACGCGTGGCCCGACTCGGCCTTCGCGGGCCGGGTGGTGAAGGTCGCCAGCAGTGCCATGCAGGACCGGAGCAGCCGCAGCGCCACGGCGTCTCAGAGCACCTCGGATCAGGCCGTGGACTTCGAGGTGCGCATCCAGATCGACGAGCCGCCCACCGGCATTCGCCCCGACCTGTCGGCCACGGCCGACGTCGTGACGGCGACGCGACGGAATGCGCTGGCCGTCCCGATCATCGCGCTGACGCTGCGGGACACGACCACGACGGGGCCGGCGCCCGACAGCGCATCAGGAGGGGAGCCGGACGAAGCCGAGGGGGTATTCCAGCTCCACGGCGATGCGGTCCACTTCGTCCCCGTGCGCGTGGGCATCGCGGGCGACGCCTACTTCGAGGTCCTGAACGGGATCGCCGAGGGGGACACGGTGGTGTCGGGGCCTTACAAGACGATCCGGGAGCTCCGGGACGGAGGCACGGTCCGGGTCGAGAAGGTCGACCGGGGAACCGGGACCGCGAGCATGGACAGCGCCGGCGGACGCCGCCATGCGGCGACCGGGGGCGACACCGCAGAGGGTTCGTGAGCCAGCGCACACGCGCGGCCGAACAGGAGCCGGAGATGGACGCGACCAGAGACCTCGTCATCATGACGCGGGGACTGACGAAGGACTACCAGATGGGCTCGGAGACGGTCCACGCGCTTCGTGGCGTGGACCTCGAGATCCGACGCAACGAATACATCGCCGTCATGGGGCCGTCGGGCTCGGGCAAGTCGACGCTGATGAACCTGATCGGGTGCCTCGACACGCCCAGCGGCGGGGAGTATGTGCTCAATGGCCAGGCCGTCCAGGACCTGGACGACGACGAGCTGGCCCGCATCCGGAACCGCGAAATCGGCTTCGTCTTCCAGACGTTCAACCTCCTGCCGCGCGCCAGCTCACTCCACAACGTGGAGCTGCCCCTCATCTACGGCGGCGTGGGCTCCGCGGAGCGTCGTGAGCGGGCCGAGGAAGCCCTGCGCATGGTGGACCTGGGGGACCGCATGGAGCACAAACCCAACGAGCTCTCGGGCGGTCAGCGTCAGCGCGTGGCCATCGCCCGCGCCCTGGTGAACCGCCCCTCCATCCTCCTGGCGGACGAGCCCACCGGGAACCTGGACTCGGCGACGTCGGCCGAGATCATGGCCGTGTTCGAGCACCTCCACAAGAACAGCGGGCAGACCATCATCATGGTCACCCACGAATACGACATCGCCGCGCACGCTGAGCGGGTCATCACGTTGCGGGACGGGCAGATCGAGTCGCTCGACGCCGACATCACGGTCCCGCATGCCGTGGCGCAGTAGCGCCCCGGATCGCGAGCGACGCACGTGCCACTCCTCGAGGGACTCCGACTGGCGCTGAGCCAGATCTGGGCGCACAAGCTCAAGTCGTTCTTCTCCCTCGTCGGCGTCATCATCGGCATCACCTTCCTGATCGCGGTGATCACGATCGTGGAGGGCATGAACCGGTACGTGCGGGAGGACTTCGCCGGATCGATCTTCGGCATCAACACCTTCACGGTCGTGCGGCGCCCCTCCATCCAGACGGGCCGGACGACCGAGGAGCAGCGCCGCCGCTACGCCCGGAATCCGCGGCTCACCCTTCACGACGTGGACGTGGTTCGCCGCTCGGCGCCGCCGGGCGTCACGGTGACGTGGGACTCGGACCGAGGCTTCGACCAGGTCCGTTACGGAGAGCGGGAGCGGAAGAACATCCGGGTGGTCGGGGCCTCGGAGGGCTACGCGACGGTGCAGGGCTGGGAAGTGGCCCGGGGACGGGGCCTGTCGCCGCTGGACGAGCGCCGCGGCCTCAAGGTCGCCGTGATCGGGCCGGACATCGCCCAGAGGCTCTTTCCGGCCGAATCGCCGCTCGGTAAGGAGATCCGGGTCGGGCCCTATCGCTTCCAGGTCGTGGGAGTGTTCGAGAAGCGGGGCGGCCTGCTCGGAGGCATCTGGGACGCGGCCATCCTCCTGCCGTTCTCCGCTTACGACGAGACGCTGTCGCGCGATCCGGGCAAGCTCGACGAGATCTCGGTCAAGGCCCCGACCGAGAAAGCGATGAACGACGCCATGTCGGCCGTCGAGGGAGGGCTCCGTGCCGACCGCAGGCTCCGCCCGGCACGGGACAACAACTTCCAGCTCCAGACGTCGAGTGGACTGCTGAGCGCCTGGAACAAGATCAACAACGTCCTCCTCACGGTGCTGCCGGGCCTGGTGTCCATCGCCCTCGTGGTCGGGGGCATCGTGATCATGAACATCATGCTCGTGTCCGTGTCGCAGCGGACCCGCGAGATCGGGCTGCGCAAGGCGGTCGGCGCCCGTCAGAGCGACGTGCTCGTCCAGTTCCTGGCCGAGTCGTCGGTCCTCAGCCTCGTGGGCGCCGGCCTCGGGGTGGGGATCGGCGTGGGCCTCGCCCGGATCGTGCACGCGCTCACACCGCTGCCCGCGTCCACACCGCTGTGGTCCCTGGGGCTGGCCGTGGCGCTCGGCGTCGTCGTGGGGCTGGTCTCCGGCGTCTACCCGGCCAGCCGGGCCGCGCGGCTGGACCCGATCGTGGCCCTGCACGCCGAGTGAGGAGGATCGACCGATGAGCTGGCTCGTCGCCCTGGGCGAGGGCATCGTGATCGCGCTGGACTCCCTTCGTGCCAACAAGGTGCGCAGCGGGCTCACGATCCTGGGCGTGACGATCGGGGTGACGGTCGTCATGGTGATGGCCGCGGCCATCACGGGTATCAACGACAGCTTCACCGAGCTCATCTCCTCCCGGGGCCCCACCACCTTCTACGTGGCCCACGCTCCCCAGGGCGGCGGCATACAGACCGGCACCGAGGAGGAGGAGTCCGCGTTCATGAAGAACCCGCCGCTGGAGCCGCGCTGGGCTGATCAGCTCGCGCAGCTCCCGGCCATCAAGAGCGCGGACGCGATCGCCGACCTGAGCCAGAGCGGTTACAAGGCGCGGCACCGCGACCGGGACATCGGCGTCGCGCTGGTGGCCGTGGGAGCCGACTTCCTGGAGACGGACAACGGCCAGCTCGAGGACGGGCGCTTCTTCACCTCGACCGAGGCCAAGCGTGGCCGGCCGGTGGCCGTGGTGGACTCTCAGGTGGCAGAGGACCTGTACGAGGGGCGCGACCCGCTCCAGCGACAGTTCACCATCGCCTCGCCGTCGGGCCAGGGCACCGCGACCCCCTTCCAGGTGGTCGGCACCTATCGCCGGGCCGACAACCTGTTCGCGGGATTCGTATCCCACTACATGCTCATACCGTTCGAGTCCGCCTGGCAGTACGTGCCCTTCTGGCACCGGCTCATCACCTTCATCGTGACCCCGAAGGACGGAGTGCCCATCGACGTGGCCATGGACCAGGTCGAGGGGAAGATGCGGCAGATCCGGAGGCTGCACCCCGGCCAGAAGGACAATTTCGCCATCATCACCCAGGACGAGATCCTCAAGCTGTGGGGTCAGCTCACCACGGCCCTGTTCTCGGTGATGTTCGCCCTCTCGAGCGTGGGGCTCATGGTGGGCGGCGTGGGCGTCATCGGGATCATGATGATCTCGGTCACCGAGCGTACGCGGGAGATCGGGGTCCGAAAGGCGCTGGGAGCCCGGCGGAACGACATCCTGTGGCAGTTCCTCGTCGAGGCGTCCACGGTGACGCTGGTCGGAGGCGCGACCGGCATGGCGATCGGCGGCGCCATCGTTTGGGCGATCGACCACTGGACGCCGATCCCGGCCACGGTGCCGCTGTGGTCCGTGTTGGCGGCGCTCGGCGTGTCCGCGTTGACGGGGATCGGCTTCGGTCTCTACCCTGCGTCCCGCGGCGCGCGCCTCGACCCGGTCGAGGCGCTGCGTTACGAGTGAGGGCCGGCAGCCACGTGGGCCGCGCCTGGGGCCGGGCAGCGGGAGGCGCGCGATGAGCGACGAGGAGAAGGTGGGGGCCGGGGAGCTCGCCGCCCGGGCGCGGGAGATCGGTCCCGTCGACCTCCTGGCGATGGCGGCGCACCGCGACGACGTGGAGCTCACCTGCGGGGGCACCTTCCTCCGCGCCGCCGACCAGGGCCACCGAACCGCGATCGTCGACCTCACCCTGGGCGAGATGGGGACCCGGGGCTCGGCGGAGCTGCGCGGGCAGGAGGCCGACCGGGCGGCGGGAGTGCTCGGCGTCGTAGCCCGGCTCAACGCGGGCCTGCCCGATGCCGGCCTGTTCAACACCGATGAGAACCGCCGCCGCCTGGTGGGACTCCTGCGCGGCCTGCGGCCCGGGACCGTCATCCTCCCCTTCCCTCGCGGACGCCACCCGGATCACCGGATCGCCTCCGAGCTGTCCCGCGATGCCTGCTATCTGGCGGGCCTCTCACGCTACGGGGACGGGGAGCCGCACCGTCCGCTCAAGGTCCTCTACGCGCTCAGCTACCGGGAGGACCCTCTCAAGCCGACGTTCGTGGTGGACATTGGCCGGCAGTTCGAGCGGAAGATGGAGGCGATCCGCTGCTACGCGTCGCAGTTCGACGGGAAGGACGCAGCCGGCGAGATCTTCCCCACGGGACAGGACCTGTACGACCTCATCGAGACGCAGAACCGGCACTACGGGTCGCTGATCCGCCGTCCCTACGGCGAGCCCTTCTGGACCGAGGAGACGGTGGAAGTGGACGACGTGACGACGCTGGGCGTGCGTTCGATGTGACCCGGCGTCCCTCGCCGCCTCAGGTGGTGGTCGATGGACCCCCGCGCCCTTCCCCGCACACGACCTCCACCAGGAGCCTCTTCCAGCTGGGCACGCTCTCGTCCCCCACGCGCACCACCCGAGCGTGGGCTCGGCCTCCGCTCCGCATCCAGGGGACCAGCCAGCCACCGATTTCGTCCGGGAGGTGCCCGAGCGGATCCCCTTCCCGAAGGTGGACCCACACCTGTTCCGGATGGCCGCCGGGTGGATCGGGGATGAGCAGCAGATGGTCCCCGCCGTCCAGAGTCAGCAGGTGTCGGCTGCGGCCGGCGAAGGCGAGTCCGTGGACGGTGGCTCGGAACAGCGAGGCGGCGGGCGGCGGAAGGGTCTCGGAGCAGAAGACGTCGGGGTCCATGATCCTCCCTGGCACGGTCGGAGGCGCACACTGGCGGACGGCGGCGATGAACCGCAGTCTGAAGCTAGCGCGTCCTCGGGGACGTCGGAAGGTCCTCCCGCTGCAGGAACTCGACCGGCGGCTCCGGATATGAAGGGCCGGACGGGCACCGGGGCGCCGGCATTCCCGGGTGTCCCCACGTGACCGTGAACCCTGGTGCGGGAGCCACCATGCGCGACCGCCGAGCCGACGGCGAGCGAATCTACCTGGACCACGCCGCCACCTCGCCCCTGCGTGACGAGGTGTGGGCCGCCATGCAGGCCGTGCTCGGCGAGGCCGACTTCAACGCCGCGAGCCCCCACGGGTTCGGGAGCCGGGCGCGTAGCCATCTCGAGGAGGCGCGCGGACGGCTCGCCGGCCTCCTCGGGGCGCCAGTCTCGGAGGTTCGGTTCACAGCCGGGGGGACGCAGGCCGACAACCTGGCGGTTCTCGGTTTCGCGCGCGCGCACGCTGGAGACCGGCCGACACTCGTCGTGTCCGCCATCGAGCACAAGGCCGTCCTGGAGGCCGCCCGCCAGGCCGAGCGCGAGGGGGCGCACCTCGTCCCCCTCCCGGTCGACGGCCACGGAGTCGTCAGGCTCGCCGCGCTGGAAGCCGCCCTCGACGAAGCCCGGGGAGCCCCGTGCCTCGTGTCCCTCATGTGGGCCAACAACGAGGTCGGGTCGATCCAGCCCGTGGCCGAGGCGGCGCGCATGACCCACGCGCGCGGCGCTTTCCTCCACACGGACGCCGTGCAGGCCTTCGGCAAAGTGCCGGTGTCCCGCGAGGCCTCGGCGGCCGACCTCCTCAGCGTGACCGCACACAAGCTCGGAGGTCCGGTCGGAATCGGACTCCTGGTCGTGCGTGAAGGGCTCCGGCTCGAGCCCCTGACCTTCGGCGGCTCCCAGGAGCGTGGGCTGTGGCCCGGGACGCAGAATCCGCTGGCGGCCGTGGGCTTCGCCGAAGCGGCACGCCTGGCCGTCGAGGCCCTCCCGGGCTCGGCCGCCCGCTGGACGGAGCTCCGGGATGCGCTGGTCGGTCGCCTGGAGGCCGGGGTCCCCGGCGTACGCGTGCACGGCGCGGGCGCCGCGGCACGGCTTCCGAACATCCTGAGCGTCGGCCTCCCGGGGGCCGACGCGGCCGAGCTGCTCGTCACCCTCGACCTGGAGGGCGTGGCGCTGTCCGCCGGCTCGGCGTGCAGCAGCGGAAGTCAGCACGCCTCGCACGTCCTGGAAGCGATGGGGGCGGGAAGCGGGTCGGACGAGCCGTACGGCGTGCTCCGCTTCAGCTTCGGACCGGACACCACGGCCGAAGAAGTGGAGCGAGCCGGGCGGAGCGCGGCCCGTCTGGCCGCCGCGACGATGGAGTCGGCCGGGGCCCGCCACGCCGCCCCGGCTCCGTGAGCTCGCCAGGACGTGTCCTGGCCGCCATGTCGGGCGGCGTGGACTCCAGCGTGACGGCGGCCCTCCTCCACCGGGCCGGACACCAGGTGGTGGGCGCCACCATCAAGACCTTCTGCTACGGCGAGGTCGACGGCCCCTCCAACACGTGCTGCGGGCTCGAGGGCATCGGCGACGCCAAGGCGGTGGCGGGGCGACTCGGCATTCCGCACTTCGTGTTCGACGCCGAGGCGAACTTTGCCGAGGACGTGATCGACGATTTCGTCAGCGAGTACGCCGCGGGCCGCACGCCGATTCCCTGCGTGCGCTGCAACAGCTTCACGAAGTTCCGGGATCTCCTCGGGCGGGCCGACGCCCTGGGATGCGAGCACATGGCCACCGGTCACTACGCCCGCATCCGGCGATCGCCGGGCCAGCCGACGCTCCTCTGCCGCGCCGAAGACGACCGAAAGGACCAGACCTACTTCCTGTGGGGCCTCGACCGCGCGGCCCTGGACCGCCTGCTCCTGCCGATCGGAGAGCTTCACAAGTCCCGGGTCCGGGCCATCGCGCGCGAGCTGGAGCTCTCGACGGCGGACAAGCCCGAGTCGTTCGAGATCTGCTTCGTGCCCGATAATGACTACCGGGGCGTGCTGCGACGGTACCTGGGGCCCGGCCACCCGGCCCTGTCGCGGGGCGACGTCGTGCTCCACGACGGGAGGGTGGTGGGCTCCCACGAGGGCTACGCCGGCTTCACGGTCGGACAGCGCCGGGGGCTTCCGGGGGGCTTCCCGGAGCCCATGTACGTAGCCGAGATCCGGCCCGAGGCTCGCCAGGTGGTGATCGGCCCCCGAGAGGCGCTCCGGACCTCGGTCCTGCGAGCCGAACGCGCCAACTGGCTGGCCGAGCCGCCGCTCCCCGGCGAGGAGATCGGGGTGCGCATCCGGCACGGGGCGCCCGTCGTCGAGGCGGTCGTCACCGCCATGGACGGAGACCGATTCGAGCTCGAGCTCCTGGCGCCGCGGCGGGCCGTGACCCCGGGTCAGAGCGCCGTGCTGTACCGGGACGAAGTCGTCGTTGGCGGAGGCGTCATCGTCCGCTGAGGCCCCGCCTCAATACGGGAGCCCTTCCTCGTCGGCCAGCTCGCGGGCCAGCTCCAGCCCCCGATCGCTCATGTCCTCGGGCACCCGGATCTGGACGCGCACGAGCTGATCGCCCCGTTCTCCCTCCGCTCCGATTCCCTGGCCCCGGATCCGGAACACGGTGCCGCTCTGGGTCCCGGGCGGAATACGGAGAACGACCTTCTTGTTGTCCACCGTCCGGACGCGGACCCGGGACCCGAGCAGGGCCTGGGCCAGGTTGATCGGAACCTCGCACACCAGGTCGTGCCCCTCGCGGCTGAAGAAGGCGTCTCTCCCCACGTGGACGCGGATGATGAGGTCGCCCTGGGGGCCGCCGCCCGGCCCGCGCTCCCCCTGACTCGGCACCCGGATGCGGGCCTCGTCTTCCACTCCGGCCGGAATGCGGACGTTCAGCTTGCGCGCGCTGCGAACTTCCCCCTGACCACCGCACACGCTGCACGCCTGCGTGGGGATCTCTCCGCGACCCATGCACTCCGGGCAGGGTCGGTTGACCGCGAAACCGCCCTGCTCGTAGGCGATCGTCCCCCGCCCCCCACACCGCGTGCACTTCTCCAGGCTGGCGCCCGGAGCCACGCCCGTGCCATCGCACGCCGCACACTCCTCCCGCACCGGCACGGTGACCCGGATCTTCCCCCCGCGGGCCGCCACGCGAAGCGGGATGTCGACGTCCAGCTCGACGTTCCGGCCTCGACGAGCCTGCCGCTCGTGGCCACCCGTCGCCCTCCTGCCGAAGTCGAAGATGGAGCTGAAGAAGTCGCCGATGCCGCCGAACCCGGACTCGCCGAGGTCCTCGAACCGCACGCCGCCGGCCGGGCCGGGCCTCGCGCCCGGGCGCCGTCCGGTGAAGGGACCGGCACCCCCATAACGCCGGAGCTCGTCGTACCGCTTTCGCTGGTCCGCGTCCGACAGGACCCGGTACGCTTCGCTGATCTCCTTGAAGCGCTCCGCGGCTCCCGGGTCATCGGGATTCGCATCCGGGTGGTGCTTCTTGGCCAGCTTCCGGTAGGCCTTCTTGATGTCGTCGGCCGTCGCGCTCTCCGGGACCCCCAGGACGTCGTAGTAGTCCTTGGTGCGCGTGGCCATCAAGCCACTCCGTCGCCGGCTCCGTCCCTCGCGGCGTCCCCCGCTCCGGGCTGGTACTTCATGACCTCCACGCGGGCGGGCCGCAGCACCCGTTCGCCGAGCCGGTATCCGTTCACCAGCACTCGCGAGACGACCTCGTCGCGGTCCGGGTCCCCGACGGGGACCGTGAGGAGAGCGTCGTGCATGCGCGGATCGAACGGCTCGCCCTCGGCCTCGATGCGCTCGAGGCCGGCGTCGGAGAGCTCCTTCCTGAGCTTCCGCTCCACGAGCTCGACGCCTTCGTGCAAGGCCTCGACGGTGGTCGCCTCCGCCGGTGTGGCCAGCACTCGCTCCAGGTCGTCCAGGCCATCGAGGAGGCGGACCATGAGCTCGCCCTGCGCCCGCTCGGAAGCCTCGCCGAGCTCCCGGCGCGTGCGCTTGCGATAGTTGTCGTATTCGGCGGCAAGCCGCAGGTGGCGCTCCCGCAGCGCCTCGAGCTCGGCGAGCTCCTCTCGGATCTCGTCCGACAGGCGCTGACTGTCGTCCGCGCCCGCGTCCGTCCCCGAGGCGGCCGTGGAGCCGTCGGTGGCGTCGGGCCCCTCGGGCGCTCGGGCACGCTCCTCCCCGTCGGCATCCCGCCGCTCGACGTCCTCCCGATCCAGTTTCTCCCTGTCTCGTCTATTCACGTCGGACCCGGCTCCTGTTGAGTCTTCGGCTCACTCCGAGTGGATCACGATCCTGCGGAGGAGATCGAGGGCCGCCGTGACGCTCCGGTCCCGCACCTCCGCCCTGTCACCCGGCAAACGATACCGCCGCACGGCCTCCCGCTCGCCGACGGCGGCCATCCACACCGTGCCCACCGGTTTCTCCGGCGTGCCGCCGGACGGTCCGGCGACGCCGGTGACGGACACGCCCCAGCTGGTCTCCGCACGCTCCCGCATCCCGTGGGCCATGGCGAGGGCCACGGCCTCCGACACGGCGCCCTCGCGCTCCAACAGTGGCCCGGGCACGCCGAGAAGCCGCTGCTTGGCCGCGTTCGCGTAGACGATCGCGCCTCCCCAGAACACGTCGGACGAGCCCGGCACCGAGGTCACCGTCGCGCCCAGCCCTCCACCCGTGCAGCTCTCGGCCACGGCGAGCGTCATGTCCCGGGAGCGAAGCTCGTCCACGACGGTCTCCGGCAACCGGCGATCACCCACCTCGTACAGGTCCACTCCGAAGCGTCGCCGCAGGCCCCGGACCGCCGCCTCGAGGGCCAGGGTCGCCGCGTCCCCCTCCTGGCCGGGGGAGGGACGTACGAGCAGGTCGACGGTGCCGCGATGCGGGTAACTGGCCAGGCGAAGACCCCGCAATTCCGCCACCTCATCGACACGCGCCGCCACCACCGACTCGGGCACTCCCGCGATCGCCGCGCGAACGACCGGCCCCACGCAGCCGGGCAGGCGATCGTCCAGGATGCTCCCCGCCTCGCCTCTCAGCATCGCGGAGATCTCCGAAGGCACGCCGGGAAGCACGAGCACCCATCCCCCCTCCCGGGTCTCGGCCAGGAAACCGAGGGCCGTGCCGGCGGGATTGTCCACCGCGCGGGCGCCCTCCGGGATGCGTGACTGTCGCTCCATCCCCGGGAGCCGACGGACGATCGGATGTCGGGCGGCCGCTCGCTCCGTCCACCCGTCGTCCACGACCAGCGGGAGACCGAGCGCCGCCGCGACCCCCTCCCGAGTCACGTCGTCCCGGGTGGGTCCCAGCCCTCCGGTCACGATCACGGCACCCAGCTTCACGCCGTCACGTACGGCGCGCGCGATCGAGTCGAGGTCATCCCCCACCGACTCGATGCGCACGATCGACCCCCCGCGTGCGCTGACCGCCGCCGCGACCCGGGCGCCGTTCCGGTCTCGCACGGAGCCATCCACGATCTCGTCGCCCACCACCAGCACGAGGACGCGGCCGGTCCGGCCCCGTCCCGCCGCCGGTTCGGTCACGACGCGCGACGCCTCTCGAGCACCCGTGCGAAGGCGGCGAGGTACTCCACGAGCGAGCCCACGGTGAGGAGTATCGCACCCGACAGAGTCACGGCCGTGGCCCAGCCCAGGAGGTCCATTCCAGCACCGCCGGGATCCGCCCCGGCCGTGCGGGCGATGACCCAGAGCATGGCGCCTCCGAGGAAGAGGTTCTGCACGAACGCTTTGTACTTGCCGGATCGCATGGCGGCGACCACACGCCCGCGGCGCGCGGCGACGGAGCGCAGCACCGTAATGAGGAGCTCGCGTCCCAGGAGCACCAGCACCGCCCACAGGGGGACCGTGTCGTACACGGGGATGCCGGCAAGATCGGCCGACCGCCGCGTGAGGAGGTACAGCGGCACCAGCGCGGCCGCGAGGAGCAGTTTGTCGGCCACCGGGTCGACCAGCCGACCGTAGTCGGTGATCTCGTGACGGCGCCGCGCCAGGTAGCCGTCCCACAGGTCGGAAATCGCCGCCACCAGGAACACGCCGAAACCCAGGGCTCGCGCCGTGGCGCCGGGCTCCAGGAGCAGAAACGCCAGGAGCGGCGCGAGCAGCACCCGCAAGGTGGTGATGGCGTTGGGCAGGTTCCAGATCACGACTCACCCGCGTCCAGGGTGTCGAGGCCTCCACGACGCCGCCCGCGCGGCGTCGGCCCGACCCCTCCTTCCCCGCAACCACGGGGCCGGACGGGCCCGCACGCGCTCAGGCGCCCCCGGCCGACTCCGCGGCCGCCGCCAGGTCGTCTTCCATCGCCTCGAGGATGCCCGATGCCTTACGGCGCAACAGGGGGCGCTCCTCCCAGGCGAGAAAATCTCTCAGCAGGAGGACGTTGTCTACATCCGGGTGCGACCTAAGATATCCCAGCGCGGCCAGGCGGCGGAGCGGGTGCGGACTGAACAGGTCCTTCCGGTGACGGACCATCTGGTCACGCGCCAGCCAGGCGCCCAGCGCGGTCACGGCCCCGGCGCCCAGAAGCGCGAGCCCCGCGACCTTGAGGATACGCCACGCACGGTCCTCCGAGTCATCCAACGAGATCCAGGTCGGCATCCGGTGCTCCCGCGTTACATGTCTCTGCGGCCCGTGAACGCTTCCGCGATGGTGACGCCGTCGGCGTACTCGAGGTCTCCGCCGACCGGCAGCCCCCGGGCCAGACGCGTGATCCGCACGCCTTCCAGGTCCCGGAGGAGGCGGTGGAGGTAGGTCGCCGTCGCCTCGCCCTCCACGCTCGGGTTGGTGGCCAGGATCACCTCCCGCACTCCCCCACGAAGCCGCGTCAGGAGAGCGGTGATGTTGAGGTCGTCCGGCCCCATGCCGTCCAGAGGCGAAAGCCGTCCGCCCAGGACGTGGTACACGCCGTCGAAGTGACCCGACTTCTCCACGGCCGTGATGTCCGAGGCCTCCTCGACCACGCACAACACCGCGCCGTCGCGTCGGGCGTCGGAGCAGAACTCACATGGATCGGAGTCGCTCAGGTTGCCGCACGTCGAGCACGCGTGCACCTCGTCCACCACCCGATCGATGGCACGGGACAGCTGCCGTGCCTCCCCCGGTGGCGTCTTCAGGAGGTGGTAGGCCAGCCGCTGCGCCGTTTTGCGACCGACGCCCGGAAGCCGGCCCAGCTCCGTGATCAGGTCCTCGATCGCGGACACGGTCGCCTCCGCGGCGGGAGAGGGCTCCGAGCCGTCAACCGCCCAGGAGTTGGGAGAGGCCCGGCATCGGAAGTCCGCCCGTGGCCTCCCGCATCTCCTCCTCGAGCTTCTCCTTCGCCCGGCGCTGCGCCTCGGTCACGGCGGCCAGCACCAGGTCCTCCAGCATCTCGACGTCCCCCGGATCGACGACCGAGGGGTCGAGCTTGACGCGCTTGACTTCCCCCGTTCCATCGACGGTCACCTCCACCATCCCGCCCCCGCTCCGCGAGGTCACGGTTTCGCTGGCCAACCGCTTCTGCAGGTCGTTCATGCGCGACTGCATCTGCTGGCCCATCTGGAAGAGCTGCTGGAGGTTCTTCATAGAATCCACGGCGGTGTCACTCCTTGATCGACAGGTCGAGTTCTTCTACCGCTTCCCGGAGGCTTGGGTCCATGCCAGCCATGTCCTCCAGCCGCTGCCTACGCGCCGCTTCCGCCGTCATTCGGCGAGGGGGACCGGCTTCACGCACCCGGAGCTCGACGTCGGTCTCGGGGCGGCCCAGCGCCTTCGCCAGCGCCGTCCGCACGGGCCGAGAGCGGTCGTCGGCCAGATAGGCGTCCAGGTCGTCGGCCAGGCCCGCGGGCGCCTCCACCAGGAAGGCCCCCCGATCCGTCTCCCGAAGGCGCGTGCCCCGCAGCGCCAGGCCGATGCCGGACAGGTTGGTGGCTCCGGCCAGGGCCGTTCGCCACGCCTCCTGCAGCCCGACCGTTCCCCCGGCGCCGCCCACCGGACGCTCGTCCGGGCGGCGTCCGGGCGACTCCTCCGCCTGCCCGGCCGCAGATGGCGGGACGCCCGATCCTGCGCTCGACTCGTCCGCATCCGCACCCGCGTCCGCAGCCGACGAACGCGGCGGCCTCGTTCGGCCCGTGGCGGTGGGGTGGGATGAGCCCTGCGGACGTCCGGGGCGGCGTCCGGCGGGCGAGATCTCTCCGCCCGCGGCCCGCAGCAGATCCTCGAGCTCCACCGCGGAGTCCATTGACACGAGCCGGAGCAACAGCACCTCGAGCTGGATCCGCTGCTGGGCGCTGCGCCGGAAGCGGCCCGACGTCTCGAAATCCGACACCGCCATCAGGAGCCGCAGGAGGTCCACTTCCTCGAAACGTTCGGCCATGGCCACGAAGCGAGGCCTGGAGTCCGGCGAGACCTCCACGTCGGCGGCGGGGTCCATGCTCAGGGCCAGGAGAATGCGCAGGCCTTCCGCCAGCCCACGCACGAATTCAACGGGGTCGTAGCCCGCGTCCAGCAGCTCCTGCACGAAGGGGAGCACGCCGGAACGATCGCCGTCCGCGGCCAGCTCGAAGTAGGCCAGGTAGCGGTCCTCGTCCACCAGGCCCAACATGCGGCGGACGTCCGCGGCCCCGATCCGATCGTCCGAGAAGGATAGCACCTGGTCCAGCAGGGAGAGCGCGTCCCGCACTCCTCCTTCGGCCCGCCGGGCGATGGGGAGCAGGGACCCCTCCTCGGCGTCCACGCCCTCGCGCTCGAGCACGATCTCCAGCCGTCCGAGGATGTCCCGGACGGAAACGCGCCGGAAGTCGAAACGCTGGCAGCGGGACAGCACGGGCGCCGCGGTCTGCTGGATGCGCTGGGGCTCGGTGGTCGCGAAGGCGAAGATGACCCGGGACGGCGGCTCCTCCAGGATCTTGAGGAGGGCGTTCCACGCCTCCCGGGTGAGCATGTGCGCCTCGTCCACGATGTACACCTTGTAGCGCTCTTCGTCGGAGGGAGCGTACATGGCTCTCTCCCGCAGCTCGCGCGCGTCATCCACGCCCCGGTGGCTGGCGGCGTCGATCTCCACGACGTCGAGCGACGTTCGACCCGACCAGATGCGCTCGCACGATTCGCACGTCCCGCACGGTTCGCCGCCCTCCCGGTTCGGGCAGTTGAGGGCCATGGCGAGGATGCGGGCGGCCGTGGTCTTGCCGACACCGCGGGGACCGCAGAACAGGTAGGCATGCCCGACGCGACCGCCCTGGACCGCGGCGCGCAGCGTGCGCGCGACGGCGTCCTGGCCGACGAGCTCCTCGAAGCGTCGGGGACGGTGCGTTCGGGCGAGGGCGGCGCGCGACACGATTCTAGCCGTTCATCGAGGCGAGGGTCTGGACCGGCGGGATGCAAGAACGCCCCAGGCTCACCGTAGCGACCTTCGCACGCTTACCGCTGCTACCTTCACGGTCCTGACGGGGTTCACGCGTTCGGAGTCCCACGGGCCTGGGGCGCCCTTCATGGTACGGATCGGACGCGGGCCCTGCAAGCGCTCCGACGGGGCGGTCCGGCCGTTCGGCCCTCGCGGGAGGCCGGTCAGTACGGGCCCTCTGGCGGATCCCGCGAGCCGTGCCTCGGCTCACGCGTCCTCTCCCCTGAAGGCATCGCGCACGTGCTCGAGACGAACGCGGCCGCCGGGGCCGACAAGGACGCCGACGGCGTCGAACCGGAACTCCCTTCCGATCCCCGGATGACGGTGAATCCAGGCTTCGGCCGCGCGACGGACGCGGGCGCGCTTGCGGCGGTCGACCGCCTCCAGCGGAGCCTGCGGGCCCTCGCCCCGCGTCTTCACCTCCACGAACGCCACGACCGGGCCCTCGCGAACGACCACGTCGATCTCGCACCGCCCGGAACGCCAGTTCCGGGCGAGGATCTCGAGACCCTCGGCCCGCAGGTGCTCGACCGCCAGGGCCTCGCCCCGGACGGCCCGCTCACGAGCCCGGCGGGCCGGATCGACCACGGGAGCGATCAGCCCTCGGCCACCGCCGACTCGGCCGGCCGGGCGATGCTCCGCCCGAGGGCGCGTGCGATGGCCGTGACCTCGACGACCAGGTCGTCGTACTGGTCCGGGGTCAGCGACTGGGCCCCATCGGAGAGGGCCGAGGCCGGGTCCGGATGCACCTCCACCATGATTCCGTCGGCGCCGGCGGCCACCGCGGCCCGGGCCATGGGCGGGACCTTGTCCCGGCGTCCCGTACCGTGTGCCGGGTCCGCGATGATCGGCAGGTGGGAGAGCTCCTTGACACTGGGGATCGCGGTCAGGTCGAGAAGGTTGCGGGCGTGGTGGTCGAAGCTCCGGACGCCGCGCTCGCACAGGATCACCCGGGACTCCCCCTCGAGCAGGATGTACTCCGCGGCGAGGAGCAGCTCCTTGATGGTGGCCGACATGCCCCGCTTGAGAAGGACGGGCTTGCCGGCCCGGCCCGCCTCCCGGAGAAGTGCGTAGTTCTGCATGTTGCGCGCGCCGATCTGGATGATGTCTCCGTACTCGGCCACCAGCTCCACACCCTCGGCATCCAGGGCCTCGGTGACCACGGCCAGGCCGGTCTCCTGCCGCGCCAGGGCCAGGAGCTCCAGGCCCTCTCGTCCGAGCCCCTGGAAGGAGTAGGGCGAGGTCCGCGGCTTGAAGGCGCCACCTCGCAGGATCGTGGCCCCGGCCGCACGCACGCGACGCGCCGTCCGCAGGATCTGCTCCTCGGACTCCACCGAACACGGGCCGGCGATGAGGACGACGTCCCGGCCCCCTACGCGCACCCCGTTCGCCAGCTCGAAGATGGTGTCGTCGGGCTTCCACTCCCGGCTCACCTGCTTGTAGGGCTGCGAGACGTGGATCACCCGCAGCACTCCCGGAAGCGTCAGGAGACGGCCGTCCTCCACCCGGCCGTCGTTTCCGACCAGCCCCACGGCCGTGCGCTGGCGTCCGGGGATCGGCTCCGCCTGGTAGCCCATCTCTCGTATCGTGTCGGCGACCCGGTCGATGTCCTCCCGGCTCGCGCCGTGCTTCATTACGACCAGCATGCTCGTATGACTCCTGGAGACTCTTTCGTGACGGAGCTCAAGGCTCCCTCAACTCCCGCTCGCGCTCCGCCCCCACTCCACGGGGAGCGCCACCGACATCCCGTCTGCAGCCACCCGCGTCGGACCCGTCCAGCCGGCCGCGGCCACCAGGGCCGGCACGTCGAGTCGCTCCCGAACGTGCGGGTAGATGTGCGAAAGAAGCAACACGTCGGGCTCGGCTTCGGCGGCGATCGTCGCCACCCGCGTCGGCGAGAGGTGGTTGTCACCGACCTGATCGTCGGTCAGCGAGCACTCGCTCACCAGCAGGTCCACGCCCGCGAAGAAGCGCCCGAGTCCCGCCACAGGCCCGGTGTCACCCGTGTAACCCACAGCAGCTTCCGGACCGTCCATCCGCACGGCGTGGCTCTCCTCGGTGTGTGCGGTCTCGTGGACGGAGAGGGCCACGCCGCACGAGAGCTCCGCGCGCGAGCCGGGCGTCAGCTCCCGGAAGGCCAACGGGAAGCCCGGATCCAGCAGGTAGTCGCCCAGGGCGGCCGCCAACCGCTCGAACAGGAGCCGCGTCCCCGGAGGACCCCACACCGCCAGGTCGTCCCGGCGGGGGGGCGTGATGCCGTGCTTGAGCGCAAAGAACAGGCCCGGCACCGCACCCACGTGATCGGCGTGGAAGTGGGTGATCACGAGGTCCGAGATCCCGCTCCACGGCAGCCCCAGTCGCGCGAGAGACTGGACGGCCCCGGCTCCGCAGTCGAGGAGGATGCGGCCCCCGCCGAGCTCCAGGTAGTAGGAGGAGCAGCCGCGGTCGGCCTCGGGCACGACCGTCCCGCTTCCGACGACGACCAGGCGGCTCACGCGACCTGCCCGGCCGGGAGCTTCCCGAACTCCACGCCGACCACCGAGGAAACGCCCGGCTCCTGCATCGTCACGCCGTAAATCCAATCCGCCGCCTCGATCGTGCGCGGATTGTGGGTGATCACGATGAATTGCGTGTCACCCTTGAACCGGGCCAGCATCTGCACGAAGCGTCCAATGTTGGTCTCGTCCAGGGGCGCGTCCACCTCGTCCATGATGCAGAACGGGCTGGGCTTGGCCAGGTAGATCGCGAACAACAGGGACAGTGCCGTGAGGGCTCGCTCCCCGCCGGAGAGGAGGTGGATGCGCTGGGTCCGCTTGCCGCGCGGACTGGCCGAGATCTCGATGGGCGAGTCGAGGGGGTCCTCCGCATCCTCGAGCCACAGGTCGCACTGGCCGCCCTCGAACAGGCTGGCGAACGTCCGCTGGAAGTTCTCGCGCACCTGGTCGAAGGTGGACTGGAAGGCGCGGGCGGCTTCGGTGTTGATGCGCCGGATGGACGCGTGCAGGTCGTCGCGCGCCTCGACCAGGTCGTCGCGCTGCGCGGTCAGGAAGTCGAGGCGCTCCCTCTCCTCCTCGTATTCCTCGGCTGCCAGCAGGTTGACGGGCCCGAGGCGCGCGAGCTTCCGTCGCATCTCCTCGAGCTCCCGCGACCAGGTGTCGGGCCCACCATCCTCGACGGGCTCGATCCGCTCGAGCAGCGCTTCCAGCGTCTCCTCCCACTCCGCCTCGATCCGCTCCCGGATCGAGCCGCGCTTGCCTCGCATCTCGGCCAGCTCGAGCTCCAGACGGTGGCGGTGTTCGGCGTGCTCTCGCTCGCTCCGCCGCACCTCGCGCAGGCCCCGCTCCAGGGTCTCCAGTGCCTCGCGGCGGGACGCCAGCTCCCGCTCGGCCTCGCCGAGGCGCGCCTCCATCTCGGCCCGACGCTCCAGCAGGTCGGCCAGCGCCTCTCCCGCCTCCTCCTGGCGGCGGACCGAGGCGTCCCGGGCCTCTCCCTCGGCGGCCCGCTCTTCCTCCAGGCGACGCCGCCGATCGTCCAGCTCGCGCGTCGCCGTCCGCGCCCGCTCCAGTCGCTCCTTGGCTCCGGCGAGCTCCGATTCCCGCCGGGCCAGCTCGAGCTGCAGCTCGTGCAGGCGTCCCCGCGACTCCTCCGCGGCGCCCCGCGCCTGCCGGGAGCGCTCCCGGACGCCCGCCAGGCCCTCGGACGCCCGGTCGAGCTCGGCCCGGAGCTCCTCCAGTCGCTCGTCACCCTGCCGTCGAAGGGTCCGTGCCTCCGCCAGGCTGCCCTCGAGCTCCGCGATCCGCGCCGACGCCTCTTCGCGCTCGCGGGACGCGCGCTCGAGCCGTGCCGCCGACGCCTCGGCCCTCTCGGTCGCCTCCCGGGACGACCGCGCCGTGTCGGTGGCTTCCTCCGCCAGCTCGGAGGCCCGACCGGCAGCAGACGCCAGACGGGCTCCCATCTCGGCGACGTCTCCCCGTAGCGATTCGACCCGCTCCCCTTTTCTGGCGGCCGCCTCCCGTGCCTCCTCCAGCTCCGCCCGTCGGCGCACCGTGCCGCGGGCCGCGGCGAGCTGTCCCAGCCGCACGGCACCCCACCGGTCCTCGCCGCTCCCGTCCGGCGCCACCCAGCTCCCGCCCCGCGAGGCGAGCTCTCCGTCCGCGTCGAGCCGCACGCCGTCCAGGAGTGCTTCGACCCAGGCGGCACCGGCTCCATGGGGCCGGACCACGTCGACCAGGGGTCGACCCCGGCCCGCCTTCGCTCCGCCGGCGGAACGGCGTGGTCCGGGATCCAGCGGCAGGAGAAGGACGCCCTCCTCGGAGTCCTCGTCCAGCAACCGCCGCACCACGCGCACTCCGTCCCACCCGTCGACGAGGAGACCGTGAAGGTACGCGCCGAGCGCCGCCTCCACGGCCGGCGCGAACTCGGCGTTCACGGAGATGGAGTCCGCCAGAAGGCCACGAAACCCGGGAATCTCGTCCGACCGCTCCAGGAGCGCGGCCACGGAAGCGGGGACATCTCCGCCGGAAGCCAGCAGGCTCTCGAGGCCCGCGGCCCGGGCTCGTTCCGACGCGAGCTCACCCTCGAGGGACGCCAGCTTCTCACGCAGCCCGCGAAGGTCCTCCCGCCGAGCCGACACCTCTCGCTCGGCCTCCTCGTGCCGGCGGGCGAGCTCGGCCGCCCGCTTGGACGCTGCTTCGGCCTCCCGCCGGGCCGACTCCAGCTCCTCGGCTCGCCGGCCCGCGGCTTCGCCCAGGTCGCGAAGCTCGGACCGGCGGCGTTCCAGCTCCGCGGCCCGCTCGGCGATGCGCTCCTCGCGAGCCTCCTCCTCGGCTTCCCCGAGCCGGATGTCCCGCCCGAGGGAGGCGGCCCGCTCCTCCGCCGCCTCCTCCTCGCTACGGGCCGCGTCCCGGTCACCGGCCAGGGTCTCCGACCGTGCCTGAAGCTCCGCCTCGCGCTCGCGCAGGCCGGTGAGATCCGCCTCCTCGGCCGCGGTCCGCTCCTCCAGCCGCCCCGACTCGGACTCGAGGCGCTCGCGGCGGGATGCCAGATCCGAGAGCTCCTCCCCGATCGCCTCGATGCGGCGCTCGGCGGCGGCGGACCGCTCCGCGCCGACGAGGCGCTGTCTCTCCTGCTCCTCGATGCGACTCCGGACCTGCTCGAGATCCCGAGCCCGCTCGCCGCGCGCGCGCTCGGCCTCCGCGATGCGCACCCGAAGGGCCTCCGCCTCGGTCTCCCGCGTGCGCAGCCGACCCTCCTCGCCCGGCTGGCGGCGCCGGAGCTCATCGAGCTCCGCCTCGCGGGACTCGATCCTGGTGGTGAGGTCCTCGAGGCGGGCGCCCGCTACCGCGACCTCCAGCCGGAGGAGCCGGTCACGGTATTCCCTGTGACGCTCGGCGCGCCCGCGCTGCTGGGCCAGCGACCGCACCTTCGTCCCGACCTCGCCGATGACGTCCTCGAGCCGTTCGAGGTCGGTCTGCGCCTGGTCCAGCCGCCGCAATGCCGTCCGACGACGGTCCTTGTAACGCCCGATCTCTGCGGCCTCCTCGAACAGGGCACGCCGCTCCTCGGCCCGATCGCTCAGGATCGCGTCGACCATGCGGCTCTCGATGACCGAGTACTCCGTGGCCCCGAGCCCTGTGTCGCGGCACAGGTCCTGGATGTCGCGAAGGCGGACGACCTCGCCGTTGAGCCTGTACTCGCCCTCTCCGCCCCGGTACACCGTGCGTCCGATGACGACTTCCCTGTACGGCAGGGCCAGGGCGCCATCGTCGTTGAGGATGGTGAGAGACACCTCGGCCCGGGAGATGGGGCTGCGCTGGGAGGTACCGCCGAAGATCGCCTCTTCCATTCGGGCACCCCGGATGGCCGACGGCCGCTGCTCGCCGAGCACCCAGCGCAGGGCATCGGAGATGTTCGATTTCCCGCATCCGTTGGGACCCACGATCGCTGTGATGCCGTCGTGGAGCTTCACCTCGGTCCGGTCGGCGAACGACTTGAACCCCTGGAGCGTGAGCTTCTGGATCTTCATCGTCCCCCCGTTCCCCGCCTCGTCACCAGGTTCGCCTCCTGTCCCGACTTCGCCAGCGCCCGTGCCAGCACGGCGCCCGCGTCCGCCGACTCGAACGCCCCGGCGTACACCTGCCACACCGTGTCGTCCGCGGCCACCGCCGCGATCACGTAGGTCGGGAACCCTCGTGTGGCCAGAGAGTCAGCCCGCGCGGCAGCCGCCCTTCGGGTGGCCCGCAGAGCCAGCCTGAAGGCGAGCGAGACGGGCCGCACGTCCCACGTGCTCGATTGTTCCTTACGTCCCCGGTGCACCAGGCGGTTCATGAGCCGCGTGGCATCGTCCCGGCTCTCCTCCGCGCCGGCGAACAGGCGGTAGTACACGCGGCCCTGCACCGGCGTCGGAGCCACGAGGTACAGGATGTCGTCGGCGGCGGACCACCGGCGGGCCCGGCTCACGGCGTCGCCCCGCCTCGAGTAGCTCGCGATGAGCACCGAGTACGGGAGGGCCGGGGCCCGATCGGCCACGCGGGAAGCCGGCAGCGGGGCCGCCGGGCCGGCCGCCGGGGTCGTGCCGGACGGCCGCGACGCTCCATGGGTGGCGACGCGGTTCGCGGCGGCGGGCGCCGCCTCCTTCGCGTCCTTCGGCGCCCGGCTCGACTCGGTCGGGCCCGACCGGGGGCCGGGGTCGGACCCTTTGCCCGCTCCCACCGCGGTGGTCTCGGCCCCCGCGGCCCGGGGCGCGAGCTCCGTCGTGGCCGGCTGCTCGGGGCCGAAGATCTCGATGGTGATCCACCACCCTCCCACAGCCGCCGCAACCAGCGTGATCGCGGCGACCGCCCGGGCCACGGCCGTCTGACCGCGCTTGCGGTGGCGACGCCACCGGCCTCGCTTGCTTCGACGCGCCTCCTCCTGCGCGTCGATCGCCACCGGCGGACCGACCCTTGCCGCCGGCGCGACCTCGGGGCCCGCCCCCTCGGGCCCGGCGCCCCGCAGCACGAGGTCGACGGATTCGGCCAGCCCATCCGCGGTCGCCACCTCGGCATCCAGGAGCAGCACCAGCGTGCCACGAGCCTTCCGCAGCACGGCTCCGAGCCGCCTCGCGCGCCGAACGGCCTCCTCCCGGTTCGGCGCTCGGCCGGCCTCGGGCACGCCGGAAGGGAGGTAGATGGGCTCGCCGTGGCCCGTCCGTACCGCGACTTCGGAGAGAGACGCTTCGCCCCGAAACACCGCCTCGAGACCCGCGCCGGACGCGGCCCGGACGCGGTCCAGGACGACGCCCGCGCCACCGATGCCGGCGAGCAGGACGTGCGGACGGGAAGCCGCCAGCGTCCTCGCGACGCCGACCGCCCGTTCGGCCGCGGCGCGGGCGTCGTCGCCCGAATCCATCACGACGAGGACCACCGCGCCTCCGTCGGGGAGGCCCCCGAGGCGATCCGCGACCCGGTCGTCCGGCGGCGGGGTCACCGGTCGGTCAGCGCGGGTTCTCCGGCGACAACGAGCCGGGGCGGACTTCGGTCACCCACACCTTGAGCGAGCGTTCCCGGCGCAGCTGCCGTGCGGCCGCCTCGGCCGCATCTCGCGACGGGTACGGACCGACCATGCCCCTGTACCATACCTGACCCGCGTCGTCGAGATACCGCTGGATGGCGGTGGGATAGCCGGCCGCGGACAGCTCGGAGAGCAGCGTCCGGACGCCGGACATCGCCTGGGCGGACGTGACGATAGCGTAGATCCCGGCCTCGGGATGGAGGGCGGGCGTGGAGGTCGTGCCGCTGTCGGCTTGCGCCCCGGCCCCGGCGGCGAGGGTATCGGCCGGTGCGGTCCGGGGAGCCGCTGGCGGGGTCCGCGGCGAGGTGTCGGTCGCGCCCGTGTCGACGGCGATCCGCCGGGCGGAGCTGTCGACCGCCGCACCCCGCGGACCCGCCGAGGCGGAGTCCACGCTCGCCATGCGGACCGGCGGCGGCGCGGGGTTCCAGCGCACGGCCGACCACCAGCCGTCCGCTGGGGCCTCCACCGCGACGGGCGCCAGGCCCGTCGCCGGGGTCCAGGAGTAGAGGCTGTCCCCCCGGACGAACAGGACGTCCCCCGACGGCGTTCCCAGCGGAAGGTCCTCGCGCCAATCGGCCTCGGTCGTCTTCGGCGGGGCGCCACCGAGCGGAATCCAGGCGACGCGGCGCCCCTCCCGCCCCAGCAGGAACTGACCCAGCACCGCCGAACGCAGCGCGGTGATCGACGTGTCCCCGCGAGCCAGGACGCGCGTCTCCCGACTGAAGCGGTTGACGCTGATCACGCGGGGGGGATCGGAGAGCGCGGCGTACACGTCGTGCGACGAGGGAGACGCCGCCAGCGCGGACACCGAACCTCCCAGATCGATGTCCTCGGCCTCGGCCAGGGACGGCACGGCCAGGACCCGGACCCCGTTCCCGCCCGCCGCCGTGAGCACCAGACGCTTGCCCCACGCCGTCGTGAGGCCCGGCCCCGCGTAGCCCGGGCCGGTTCGGCTCGAGGGGGTGGAGTCACCACGGTTCACGAGCCACACGGATGCCGCCTGGCCGTCCTCATCGTGCAGGACCGCGAGACCACCGTCCTCCACGGGGCTGGCCCAGCGGGGCTTGCCGGAGAGTGCGAACTCCCAGGCCCCCTCGGGTCCGATCTCGAGGACGCGCCCGTCCGACCGATCCAGGTAGGCGCCGTACGCGCCCCACGCATCCCACCGGGCATCCGAGGCGACGTGGCCCACACGACCGAGGCTGTCCGTGGTGGGGTCGTAACGGTAGACGGCGCCATCCGCCGTCCTGAGGACCAGCACCGGACCCTCCAGTGCATGGACTTCGCGAGCAGCGGGCAGGTCGGTCGAACCGGTCCACAGGACCCGCGTCGGGTCCCTCACGTCCCGCGACGTGGCCTTGCCCCCCGAGCCGGGCACCACCAACAGGGACCAGTCGCCGACCTCGGTTCCGACCACCAGAGACACGCCGCGCAGGGCGCCGGTGTCACCGACCGAGCGGGAGGTCGGACCGCCCGCCCCGCCCCCGCAACCCGCCAGCGCCAGCACCGCCAGGGCGAGAACGGCCCTTCCGGTCCGGGCCGGGCGCGACCCGCTCATGCCTCGACTGTCGTGCGTGGCGCGTCGCCCCACAGTTGCTCCAGTCGGTAGAACTCTCTCACCCGCGGCAGGAAGACGTGCACCACGACGTCGACGTAGTCGAGCAGGATCCAGCGCCCGCTCGACCGACCCTCGATTCCGACCGGCTCGAAGCCGTGCTCATCCAGGCGCCGCACCAGGTTTTCGGCAATGGAGCGTGTGTGGACGTCCGAGTCGCCGGACACGATGAAGAAGAAGTCGGTGGCGTCGGACAGTCCGCGGAGATCCAGGATGACCGGTTCGCGGGCGTGCCGCTCGAGGCCGGCATCGACGAGGAGGGAGAGCTCTGGCGGCATGCCCGGATCGCCCAGGCGCAGCTCGTCCCCGGAGACCACCTGCGTGCTTCGCTCCCCCCCCTCGGTCATGCCCCTCCCGGACGTACGGTCACGAACGGCAGCCTCACGAAACTAACTCTCCACCTGGTAGGCGATTCCCCACGCGCCGGGCCCGGCGTGGGCCGCCAGCACGGCCGTGATCGGACGGCAGTAGGTCTCCACCGGATCGTAGCGCTCGCGGACCTCGCGTTCCAGCGATTCGGCCAGATCGGGGACCCCGGCGTGCACCACGCCGATGCGGTAGCGCCGCGCACCCGCGAGCCCCTCGTCGAGCGCACGGAAGATCTCCTCGCGCGCCGCCTCATGGCCCCGTACCCGGGCCCGGGGAACCACGTTCCCGGCCGGATCGAGCTGCAGAACCGGGATGATGCCCATGAGCCGGGCGATCCAGGCCTGCCCGCGACCCAGCCGGCCCGAGCGAAGCAGCCAGTCGATCTTGTCGACGGTGAACAGCAGGTTGGACCGGGACCGGATGCGCTCGAGCTCCTCGGCCACGCGCGGCACCGGGAGCCCCGTCTCGAGCAGCTCCACCGCCCGAATCACCAGCAATCCGAGACCCAGCGAACCGCTCCGAGAATCGACGAGCACCCCACGACCCTCGCCCACGGCCCGGGCCGCCGTGCGCGCCGCCGCGAAGGTGCCCGAGACGGCCGAGCTCAGGAAGATCCCCAGGTAGCCATCGGCGCCCGACTCCAGTACCCCGCGGAAGGCCCGCTCGAAGTCTGCCGCCGGGGGCTGCGACGTGGTGGGCTGGGGAGCGTTCGGGTCGAGGAGGAGCCGAAGGACTTCCCCGGATTCCAGGTCGCGACCGTCCAGATACGTCTCATCGCCCACGATGAGCCGCAGCGGGACGACCTCGACGCCCTTCTCTCGCACCCACGATGAGGGCAGGTCCGCCGAAGAGTCGGTGACCACGACACCCGGGCGCACGGCCGTGCCGGTTCCGGTGGCGCGCGTGTCCTCCACACGCGTCGCGACCAGGGTGCCGAGCGACGCCAGCGACGACTCGACGGCCCCCGGTTCGTCGGCGTGGATGTGGATGCGAGCCAGGTCCCCGGAGCGCACGACGATCAGCGAGGTTCCCAGGGACGAGAGGCGGCGCCGGAGAGCCTCGGACGAAGGGAGATCGGACGCCTCCAGCGTCATCTGCACGCAGTAGCGTCCCTCGTCTTCGATCGCCCGGGTCCCGGTCACGGCCCCCGGGCCCGCCGGAGAGAGATCGAAGGTCGCTAAGGCCATCCTGGCCGAGCCGGCCATAGCGTCCTCGCCGCCGGTCACCCCCGTAGCCACGGGCACGGGACCCAGGTCCACCAGCGTGGAGACGCCCTCGAGCATCTCGACGAACCCCTTGGCGCCCGCATCCACGACCCCCGCCTCGCGCAGCGACGGGAGCATGTCCCGGGTGCGGTCCAGGGAGCGCCGTGCGGCCCCCCGCATCTCGCGGAGCCAGTCGTACAGGTCCTGTCCTTCGTCGACTCGGTTCCGCCCGGAGGTCGCCGCTTCCCGGACGACGGTGAGAATCGTCCCCTCGCGGGGAGCCTCGAGCGCCTCGGCGAGCGACCGGGAGGATGCCAGCACGGCCTCGGCGACCTCGCGGGCGCCCGCCCGTGCGCGGCAGCCCAGGTGACGGGCGAAGCCCAGCAGGAAATAGGAGAGGATCATGCCGGAGTTGCCGCGTGCGCCCAGGAGGCTGGCGCGCGCGGCCGCGTCGGCGACCTCGTGGAGGGGCGCGCGATCCAGCGGTCCTACCGCCTCGGCCACCGAGCGCAGCGTGAGAGCCAGGTTGGTCCCCGTGTCGCCGTCCGGCACGGGAAACACGTTGATCCGGTCCAGTTCGTCGCGGTCTCTCGCGACCTGCTCGGCGGCGGCCAGCAGGGCCCGGCGCAGCCGCGACCCGTCGCAGTACGCGATGCGGGCCGGGGGCGCCTGGCCTGTTTCCGGCCTGGAGGGCGGCCTGCTCGGGCTCACGCGTAGCTCCCGTATGGAGTCCCGGCGACGACGAGCGCCGCCTGTTGGAAGCCCACCGAAGGACCGGGCCGAGCCACGTTCCACGCGCCGCGGCGAACCGGAGGATTCCGGTTCTTCGACCGGCTTCCAGCTGCAGCGTGGCCTATTCCTCGGCCACCACCCACACCTTGAGCTCCGGCTGCACGTCGGCGTGGAGCTCCACGGCGACGCGGTAGACGCCCAGCTCCTTGATCGGCTCCTCGAGCCGAATGAGCCGGCGGTCCACCTCGATCCCTTCTTCCGCCAGCCGGTCGGCAATGTCGGTGGTCGTGACCGAGCCGAACAGGCGCCCTTCCTCTCCGGCGCGCACCGAGAAGCTCAGCGAGCGATCGGCGAGCTGCTGAGAGAGTTCCTCCGCCTGATCGCGCTCGCGGGTGCGGGCCCGATCGATGCGCCGGCGCTCCTGCTCGATGCGCTTCACGTTCCCCTCGGTGGCCGGGATGGCCAGGCCCCGCGGGAGGAGATAGTTGCGGGCGTAGCCGGCCTTGACGTCCACGACCTCCCCCGCCTCGCCCAGGTTCTCGATGTCCTGCTGCAGGATGATCTCTGTCATCGTCGCGTCCTTGTCGTTTCAGCGTCCATCCGGGCCCGACGGGGCCCGGAGGCGAGCGCGCAGGTCCAGCCAGGTGTCCCCGAGGCCCACCAGCAGCGCGAGCGTGATCCCGACCGGGTAGAGCAAGATCGCGATCACCGTCCACAGGAGGGCGCTCCACACCGATGTCACGACGGCGGCGCCCAGCCACAATAGTATCCCCGCGCCCCGCAACAGGTACAGTCCGCCCATCACGAGCAGGGCGTTCTCCCCGAGGCGCGCCGCCACATCTCCCAGGGGCAGGAGAAACAGCGCCATGCCTCCCAACAACACCCACACGAGGTGGTCGTTGAAGCGGAAGTCACGCACCGGGCCCACTCCGTCGGAGCGTCCCCGAAGTCGCGTGGTCACGTAGGCCCCGACACCCAGGGCCGCCAGCGACGCCAGCGCCAGGGATCCGGGGTAGAGCCTCACTTCCCAGTTCACGGCCCGGTACAGCGCCGTCTCGAACGGCCCGCTGCCACCTCCCGAACGGCCCTGGAGCCACAGCGAGACCGCGTCCGCCTTGTCGGCCAGATCGTGTCCCATACGCCAGTCGAGGTCCGCCAGCAACGAGTGGTGCGCCAGCGCGGCAAGCACCACCAGACCGAACGCCGCCGCCGTGGCGGCCAGCCCACGGGAGACCACGCCTCGCCGGGGCCACAGGACTGTGGCCACCACGAAGCTTCCTCCGAGCAGCAGGGACCAGGCCCGCTCCACGTACCACAGGGGGTCGGCGGGACTCCGCGTGAGTCCCGCGAAAGCCACGACGAGGGCCGCCGCCGCCAGGACGAGCCCGCCTCGGCTGTCCCAGCGGAAGGCGAGGATCTGGACCGCGAGCGGCACGAACACCAGGACCAGCGGGTCGACGGGTGAGAAGGCCGCCACCGCCAGGGCCAGCGCCAGGGCCCGGGTCAGGGCCCACCCTCGGGAGGTCACACCGAACGGGGGGGCGCCGACGTCCCCCGTCCTCCTCCGCCTCGGAGTGTCGAGCTCAGCCCCGGTACCCCTCGATGTACGGCAGCAGGGCCAGGAAGCGGGCTCGCTTGATGGCCGTGCACAGCTGATGCTGGTGCCTCGAGCAAGCTCCCGTGGCCCGCCGGGGCAGGATCTTGCCCCGATCGGTAATATAGCGCCGCAGCAGGTCGGCGTTCTTGTAGTCCACCCGGTCGACGTCCCGGTCACACAGCTTGCAGCTCTTCCTGAACGCGCTCATGGCTCAATCCTCCTCGTCCTCGTCACGGTCCTCGCGGTCGTCGTCCTCGTCCTCGTCGTCTCCCCGGAGGGATGGCGGGACGGCGGACTCGCCTTCGGAGATGACGACCAGATGGCGCAGCACCGCCTCGTCCATCTTGAGGGCGTTCTCGAACGGCTTGATCCGGGCCGGGTCGGCCTGGAACTGCGCCACCACGTAGTAACCGGCGGACTGGCCGGCGAGCTCGTAGGCGAGCTGCCGACGGCCCCAGTGCTCGACGGCCGTGATCTCGGCGTCGGCCAGCAGGCCGTGGAAGGTCTCGAGCTTCCCGTCGATCTCCTCGGGCTCGAGGGTCGACTGGAAGATGTAGACGATCTCGTACTCTCGCATCATGCCTCCTTCGGTCTCGATCGGCCCCGGGTCCGTGCCCGGAGCAGGAGTGGCGGCGCGCCACCGGGGCGCACCGTTCGGTCGCGCCTCCTCCCGGAGGCCCGTCCCCGTTCGTTACACCAGATGCCCCAGCAGGTGCACGAGCTCGTGCCAGGCCGCGCTCATTCCGACGTCCCCCGCCGGCACGATCCCGTGCACGCGCGCGAACCAGGGCGCCAGCACCAGAGACACCACGCTGATCAGCTTGATCACGATGTTCATCGACGGACCCGACGTGTCCTTGAACGGGTCTCCCACCGTGTCGCCCACCACGGCCGCCTTGTGCGAGTCGGATCCCTTGCCACCGTGCTGGCCCGTCTCGATGAACTTCTTGGCATTGTCCCAGGCGCCTCCGGCGTTGGCCATGAACAGGGCCAGGAGCACGCCACTGATGGTGGCGCCGGCCAGGAGTCCGCCCAGCGCCTCCACGCCCAGGAAGTAGCCCACCAGGACCGGGACGGCGATCGCCGTGAGGCCCGGAACGATCATCTCGCGCAGCGCCGCCCGGCTCGAGATGTCCACGCAGCGGGAGGGATCCGGCTTGCCGGTCCCCTCCATGATCCCCGGGATCTCGCGGAACTGGCGTCGCACCTCCTCCACCATGCCCGCCGCCGCCCGACCGACCGCGGTCATGGTGAGCGCCGAGATGAAGAAGGGCGCGATGCCACCCACGAACAGGCCGATGACGACCAGCGGATGGACCAGGTCGATGCCGTCTCGCGTGAGCCCGACGGCGTTCGCGTAGGCCGAGAACAGGGCCAGGGCGGTCAGGGCGGCGGAGCCGATCGCGAAGCCCTTCCCGATGGCGGCCGTGGTGTTCCCCAGTGCGTCCAGCGTGTCGGTTATGGCGCGCACGCTCGGGCCGAGGCCGCTCATCTCGCTGATGCCGCCCGCGTTGTCGGCGATGGGGCCGTAGGCGTCGACCGACATGGTGACGCCCACGGTGGCCAGCATCCCGACCGCGGCGATCCCGATGCCGTACAGGCCGGAGAATTTGAACGCCAGGAAGATGGAGGCGCAGATGAGGAGGAGCGGAATCGCCACCGACTCCATCCCGACCGCCAGGCCGGTGATGATGTTGGTCGCCGCCCCCGTCTCCGACGCGTCCGCGATCCTTCGCATGGGTCCGCCGGCCGTATAGAACTCCGTGCTGATGCCGATGGCCATGCCGCACAGGGAGCCGAACAGCATCGCCCAGAACGGTCCGGCGGCGTGGTTCAGGAGGTGCCAGTGTCCGGCGTCCGCGCCGGCGAACACGTCCAGCTGCACGGTCACGAAGTAGGCCGCGATCCAGAACAGCACGCCCGCCACGAACGTCGTGTTGCGCAGCGCCGAGGCCGGGTTCAAGCGCTCCAGCACACGCATGGCCAGCACTCCCACCACGCTGGCCAGGAGGCCGATCATCACGTAGAGGACGGGGAGGGCCACGGCCTCCAGCCGCTGAGAGCTCATGATGATCGGACTCGAGACGCCGATCACGATGGTGGCCACGATCGAGCCCACGTAGGACTCGAAAATGTCCGCCCCCATGCCGGCCACGTCGCCGACGTTGTCCCCGACGTTGTCCGCGATGGTGGCGGGGTTGCGCGGATCATCCTCCGGGATCCCCGCCTCGACCTTCCCGACCAGGTCCGCCCCGACGTCCGCCGCCTTGGTGTAGATGCCGCCCCCCACCCTTGCGAACAGGGCGATGGAGGAGGCTCCCATGGCGTAGCCGGAGATGATCTCGCCGAACGTCTTGAAGGAGAAGCCGACGGCTCCGGGGTGCAGGAAGATGAGGACGACCGCCCCGATCCCCACCAGTCCGAGGCTCGCCACGGCCAGCCCCATCACGGAACCGCCGCTGAACGCGACCCGCAGCGCCCTGGCCTGGCCCGAGGAGCGCGCGGCCTCGGCCGTACGCACGTTGGCGTGGGTCGCGGCCTGCATGCCGAACAGCCCGGCCAGGATCGACGAGAACGCGCCCAACACGTAGGCCGCCGCCGTGGCGCCTCCGATCAGAACCCACAGGAGGAAGGCCACCACGACGATAAAGGGGATGAGCACCGCGTACTCACGGCGCAGGAAGGTCATGGCGCCACTGTGGATCTGCTCGGCGAGGTCGCGCATGAGATCACTGCCGTCCGGCTGACTCCGCACGTAGGCGTACAG
This sequence comes from Candidatus Humimonas hydrogenitrophica, assembly GCA_947581615.1. Taxonomy (GTDB): domain Bacteria; phylum Gemmatimonadota; class Gemmatimonadetes; order Palauibacterales; family Palauibacteraceae; genus Humimonas; species Humimonas hydrogenitrophica. The sequence goes on along the minus strand of CANPVD010000094.1, from coordinate 39,265 downwards.
CGCCCAGGCGAACGCCAGTCCGATCAGACCCAGCCACAGCGCATAGTTAGAGTATACCTCCACGGCCCTCTCTCTCCTCTCTAGGTGTCCACCGCGATCGAACCGATCTCAGCCATTGTGGCGACTCATGGCCGCCTCGACGCCCTCGACCAACCAGCAGTCGACGGCCTCGATCGCCCTCGGGAACGTCTCCAGCACCGACTCCTCTTCGGGCCCGGGCAGCGGCGCCAGAACCCACTCCGCCAGGTCGATCCTGTCGTCGTGGGGCCGGCCCACGCCGATGCGAAGCCTGGCGTACTCCCGCGTCCCCACCGCTTCCTCGATCGACGCGAGGCCGTTGTGCCCGCCCGATGACCCGCCCGCCCGCAACCTCAGGGCGCCGGGCGGCAGGGAGACGTCGTCCACCAGGACCAGCAGGTCCTCGGCGGGCGACAGGCCGGTCTCGACCATCAGGTCGCGTACGACGCGGCCGCTGAGGTTGACGTACGTGAGAGGCTCGACGATGCGCACTGTCCGCTCCCCGCGCCGCCCCTCCGACGTCCGGGTCGCGTCCCGGGCGTGGAAGGCCGGAAAGGACCAGGCGGCCCGCAGCCTCTCCGCCAGCCACCACCCGACGTTGTGGCGTGTGTCGCGGTAGCGGTCGCCGGGGTTGCCGAGGGCGACGATGGCCTTCACGCGGCCTTGCGCCGTGCGAGAGAGAGGAGGTCGACGCTACGCCTCTTCCTCGTCCTCCTGCCCGCGCTGGCGCCCCGCGGCCCGGGGCGTCTCCTCGCCCTCCTCCTCGCCTTCGCGGCCGACGAGCTCGGGCTCCAGGCCCTCGAGCAGGACCTCCTCCTCCTCTTCCTCCTCGACCTGGATGACGGTCGGCGGCACCACCACGCACAGCGTGAGGTCGAGGTCCTCGAGAGGACGCACGCCGCCGGTGTTGAGGTCCGCCACGTGCAGCGAGTCACCAATGTCCAGGTTCGAGACATCGAGCTCGAAGCGCTCGGGAATCTCGCCCGGAAGGCATTCCACCTCGATGTCGTGGCGGCTCTGCTGGAGGATACCCCCCTCGTCGCGCACGCCCTTGGGAACGCCCACGAGCTCGAGCGGAACCGCCACACGGAGCTTCTCGTCGGCACGGATCTGGAAGAAGTCCACGTGGAGCACACGCGCCCTCCACGGGTGCCGCTGCACCTCGCGGATCAACACCTTCCGGCTCGCATCGCCGTCGACCTCCAGGTCCACGAGCGTGTTGTCCACGCTGATCCGGTCGAGGAGCGCCTGCAGCTCACGCTCCCGGATCTTGAGGTTCCTGGATGACTCGCCGTGCCCGTACACGACGGCCGGGACGTAGCCGTCGCGGCGCATCCGGCGCGCCGCGCCGCTGCCCGTCTCGATCCGCTCCTCCGCCTTCAGAATCGCTTCGACCGCCATGTCAGGCCTCTCTATCCGTCGCCACCGCCCGCAGCCCGACCCCGGTATCCTCGTCCTCGGAGGAATCGCCGTTGAACAGGGAGCTCACGGACCGGCTGAAGTGGGTGTTCTCGATCGCCCGGGCGAGCAGGTCCGCCACGGACATGATGCGCAGGGACGGAAGCGCCGCCCGCTTGCTGGCGGGGATGGCGATCGTGTCCGTCACCGCGACCTCCTCCACGTCCACGTTCGCGAGCCGCTCGATCGCCGGACCCGAGAGCAGGGCGTGGGTCGCCACGCAATACACCCGCGTCGCTCCACGTTCCTTCAGCGCCGTCACGGCTCCGGCCATGGTGCCGGCCGTGTCGATCATGTCGTCGACGATCAGGCAGGGGCGCCCGTCCACGTCCCCGACCACGTTGGACACCTCGGCCACGTTGGGTCCGGGCCGCCGCTTGTCGATGATCGCGAGGCTCGCCTCGCCGAGACGCTGCGCATAGCCGCGGGCCATCTTGGCCGCTCCCACGTCCGTGGCCACCACGACCGGCTGCTCCAGCTCCATCTCGCGGTAACGGCCGGTGAGGACGGGGGCCGCGTACAGGTGATCCACCGGAATGTCGAAGAACCCCTGCAACTGGTGCTGGTGGAAGTCGATCGACAGCAGGCGGTCGGCCCCCGCCGCCGTAATCAGGTTCGCCATGAGCTTGGCGGCGATCGAGACCCGCGGCTGGTCCTTCCGGTCCTGCCTCGCATAGCCGTAGTACGGCACCACCGCCGTGACTCGCGCGGCCGAAGCTCGCTTGGCGGCGTCGATGAGGATGAGGAGCTCGAGGACGTTGTCACCCGGCGGATTCGTGGGCTGGATGATGAACACATCCCGTCCGCGAACGTTTTCGTTGATGCGAACGAAGATCTCGCCGTCCGCGAACCGCTTGATCGTCACATCGCACAGCGGTCGGTCCAACTCGCGGGCGATGCGCTCCGCCAGGGCCGGGTTCGCGGTCCCGGCGAGCAGCATCATGGGGCTCGCCGTGGCCGATAGCTCCGACATGCTCTCCTCGGTGGCAGCGGGTGTGCGAATGCTTAAGAGCCCATTAGCCTACACCGGGCCACGGCGCGAGTCAACGCGGCGGCCGGCTCCGGCGCCGGGGTCACGCCCCGTCCGCGCCGCACGGATCCCCCCGCAGGCGGAAGCCGGGCATGAAGTCGGGCAGGGTCGGCAGGGGCGGCAGCTCCGAACTGGACGCGGCCCGGGCGAAGGTCTCGACCCACCAGTATACGTCCTGGTCCCGTACCACGCTCCGCAGACGCTCCATGCGCCGGTGGCGCTCCTCGCTCGGCATGCGGGTCGCGCGGGCAATGGCCTCCGCCACCTCGATCGTGTCGTAGGGGTTGACCAGGAGCGCCCCGTCCTGGAGCTGGGCCGCGGCGCCCGTGAACTCACTGAGGACGAGGACGCCGTCCAGGTCGACGTTCGCCGCGCAGTACTCCTTGGCGACGAGGTTCATGCCGTCCTTGAGGGGAGTCACCAGGGCCACCGAGGCCTTCCGGTAGTGGGCCACCAGGGCGGGCCGATCGAGACTCCGGTAGCGGTAGTGCACCGGGACCCACGTGTCGGTCGTGAATCGGCCGTTGATCTCGCCCACCATGCGCTCGATCTGCCGCTTGAGGTCGTGGTACTCGGGGATGTGCTCCCGGCTGGGCACGACGATCTGGACGAGCGTGAGCTTGCCCCGCAGCGGCGGGTTCCGCTCGAGCACGATCCGGAACGCGTCGATCCGGTTCGGGATCCCCTTCGTGTAATCGAGGCGGTCGACGCCCAGGATGATGTGTCCACCGGGAGCGATCCCGCCGAGGTCCCGCATGAGCGACACGACCCGGTCGCTGCGAGCGATCCGGTCGAAATCGTCGAAATCGATACTGACCGGGAACGCCCCGACGCGGACGTGGCGATCTTCGAAATCGCACCGGACCACCGTCCCCTCCCCTTCCACGCGGACATCGCGGAGGAACTGGCCCGCGCACGCCAGGAAGTTGTTTCGGTCCCGGATCGTCTGGAACCCCAGGAGGTCGTAGCACAGGAGCGCGCTCAGCACCTGCTTGCGCCACGGCAACTTGACCAGGATGTCGGGCGGCGGGAAGGGCGTGTGGAGGAAGTAGCCGATTCGGTTCTCGACCCCCAGGTCGCGAAGCGCCGACGCGACCAGCATGAGATGGTAGTCGTGCACCCACAGGTAGTCGTCCGGGCCCGCCACGCGGGCCATGGTCTCGGCGAAGGACCGGTTGACGGTCTCGTACGCGCTCCAGTAGTCGGGGTCGAAGCGGAACAGGGTCTGGAGGTCGTGGAGGAGGGGCCACAGAACTTCGTTGGAGAAGCCGTAGTAGTAGTTGTCCCGCTCCTCTCTCGTGAGGGGCACCGCCTCCAGCCGATAGCCGGAGTCCCGCGTGGCCCGGTTCAGGACCTCCTCGAGCTCGTCGTCCGCCTTGACGGTGCCGGGCCAGCCGACCCACACGCCGCCTCGGCTCCGGAGGACGGGCGCGAGCGCGGTCACGAGACCGCCCGAGCCCGGCTCGACTTCCCAGCCGTCTCCCGTCCGCTGGAGACTGACCGGCAACCGGTTGGAGGCCACCACGATCCTTCGGCCCGGGAAGGAAGCGCCCGCCGAGGTGGCCCGGCCGCCCTCAGACACGCGACGGCTCCGGCATGGGCTCCATGGTGCCCGAATCGCCCTGTGGCGCCCGGCCCTCGAAGTGCACGGTCCGCGTGGGGAAGGCGAACTCGATGCCCTCGTCCTGGAAGCGTCGCATCAGATCCAGGTTCACGGCCTCTTGAATGTCCATGTAGGTGTTGAACGCCGGGTCGGAGACGAAGTACACGGTCTCGAACTCCAGGGCCGAATCGCCGAACGCCTTGAAGTGCGACCGGTCCACCCGCACCTGGTCGTGATCGAGGAGAGCCTCCCGCACCATGTCCGGGATCCTCTCGGCCACGTCCGGAGGCGTGTCGTAGGTCACCCCGAACTCGAACACGGCCCTGCGCTCGTGCATGCGGCCGTAGTTGCGGATGCGGGACTTGAGCAGGTCGGCATTCGAGAACACGAGCTGCTCGCCCGACAGGCTGCGGATCCGGGTCGTCTTGATCCCCACCTGCTCGACCGTGCCCATGTGCTCGCCCACGACCAGGAAGTCCCCGATCACGAAAGGCTTGTCCAGTACGATGGACAGGGAGGCGAACAGGTCGCCGAGGATGTTCTGTACCGCCAGCGCCACCGCGATGCCGCCCACGCCCAGGCCCGCGAGCAACGTCTTGACCTCGAAGCCCAGGTTGTCGAGCGCCAGGATCAGCAAGGTGCTCCACAGGATCAGCTTCCCGATGAAGCCGAAGGCGCTCACCGTGGTGACGGCCTCTGCGTCCGCCTCGAGCTGCCGGTCGCGGTACCCCCGGATGAAGAAGGTGATGGCCGCGCCGCCCCACACTCCGGCCTGCGCGAGGAGCGCGAGGATCGCCGCGACGTGGATGCCTCCAGCGACGCGAGCGGGCAACTTCATGAAGTAGGAGGCCGCCCACACGGCCGCCACGAACAGGAACGGCGCTCCGGTGCGGTCCAGGAGCAGAGACGCGAGGTCGTCCAGCCGCGTGTCCGTCCTCCGGGAGAACGCCTCCAGTCGGCCCGCCGCGACCGAGGCCACCAGCCGGAAGAGCAAGAGCACGGCCAGTAGCACGCCGGCCGCCGTCAGCCAGCGCGCCGGCGTGTTGCCGTAGAACGGGGTCTCCCAGAAGCTCATTCGCTCTCCGTCACGATGTCGACTCTTCGATCCAGTCGTCGAGGAACCTCAGGAGCTCCGCGGGCGGTCGGATCCAGGCGTCGGCGTCCGTCTCGCGCAGCCGCGTGCGCACCAGGATGGCGGCGCCCCGGCCCCGCATGGCCCGGAATGCGTCCTCGTCGGTCTCGTCGTCCCCCAGATACGCCGCCGCGACATCTCCGGCAGGCGAGGAGCCGCGCGCCTCGGACAGCACGGTACGCACCGCCTCGCCCTTGTCCCGTCCGGGCACCCGGAGCTCGAGGCCTCCGTCGAATTCCCGTAGCTCCAGCCCGTGCCGGGTGGCCAGCGGCTCCCATGCCGAACGCGCGCCACTCAACGTCCGCTCCGCCGTGTCGGCATCCAGCCCGCGAACGTGGAGCGCCAGGGCGGCCGGCTTCCGTTCGAGCCGGCCGGGCCCCTTCCCGGCGGACTCGGCTCGCGCTGCCTCATCGAGTCCGCGCCGCGTCGCCTCGGGGAGGTCGACCCGAGAGGGCTCCCGGCCGGGCAGGGCCCGCTCCCACCCGTGCGTTCCCCACACCTCGGGGACCGGATCCAGGCCGAGGAGCCCCCTCACCTCCCGGGCCGGTCTCCCGCTGACCAGCACCAGCCGCGTGGCACCCTGCCGGATCCTGTCGAGGCGCTCGCGCACGCCCTCGTACGGGCGCGCCTCCATGGGATCGACGCGGAATGGAGCCAGCGTCCCATCGTAGTCGAGGAGGAGCACGCGAGCCGCGGCCCCGCGCACACGCGACAGGAAGCCAGCCGGATCGAAGTCGGGGCGGAGGACCTTCACGCCGTGGTCACGGGTCTCCAGCATCCCCCAACCGCTCCAGCAGGAAGGAGCGCAGCGCCACGGCGTTGTTGCGCTCGGTGTCCCGCGCGGCGAACACGAGCGTGATCGGTCCCTCGCGGGCCGCTTCCACCAGGGCACGCCAAGTCTCCGGCCGGTCCTCGAGCTCGGCCCGGTAGCTCCGGCAGAACTCGTCCCACAGCTGCGGCTCCCGGTGGAACCGGCGGCGCAGGTCGTCGCTCGGTGCCGCCTCGCGTGCCCAGTCGACCAGGTCCAGCGCCTCGCGACTCCGGCCGCGCGGCCACAGGCGGTCCACCAGGAATCGCTGGCCGTCCTCCGCCGCTGGCTCTTCGTACGCCCTTTTGAGACCTATTCTGGCCCGCACCCGCCCGCTCCCGCGTCGCCGTCGCCGTCCGCTGTGGATGCACCATCGATGCAGTCGGGCGTGCGAATTCCGTACCGTCGATCGTTGTGCCTGAGACTCTCCACCCGGGCCCGTTGCGCTCCTCGCCTCACTCTTGCAAGCCATGGCGCTCCGGACCCCCGGCCGACCTCCGGCAACGGCGCCCGAGGCGCGCCGGGATCGAAGAGATCGAGCGGGGAGAGCGAAGTTGCGACGGATCGACGGGCCGGGACAGCAGGCACCACGGCTCCAGCAGCGACAGAACTGGTCGGGGGGACGGAAGGGAGGCCTCGTATGGCTCGTCCTGGCCGCCCTCCTCCTGGCCTGGCTGTGGAGCCCCCTCGGCCGGGGGAGCACCCACCGCACGAACATCTCCTACACCCGGTTCCACCGACAGGTGGTGGCCGGCAACGTCCAGCGCGTCACCGTGAAGGGTCAGCAGATCGAGGGCACCCTTTCCCGTCGGGTCAAGACAAAAGGGCCCGACGGAAAGTCGTTGAGCTACAAACAGTTCACGACCTACGTACCGTCGTTCGGGGACCCGACGCTGCTCGGGGCCCTCCGCGAGAAGGGCGTCACCGTGGAGGCCGAGCCGCCATCCAGCTTCTCGTGGTGGGGCGTCATCCTCCAGGTGGCTCCCTTCCTGCTCCTCCTGTGGCTCGGATGGCTGTTCTTCTCACGCATGCGGCAGCGGGGACAGAGCCTCTTCTCCATGGGGCGCGCCGACGCCAGGGCCTACGACCGGACGGACGAGGCCACCACGTTCGAGGACGTGGCCGGGCTCGAGGGTGCCAAACGCGAGCTCGAGGAGATCATCGAGTTCCTCAAGGACCCCGAGCGCTTCCAGCGACTGGGTGGAGAGATCCCGCACGGCGTGCTCCTGGTCGGGCCGCCGGGGACCGGGAAGACGCTGCTCGCCCGCGCGGTGGCGGGAGAGGCGGCGGCGCCCTTCTTCAACATGACGGGCTCGGACTTCATGGAGATGCTCGTCGGAGTCGGGGCGTCCAGGATCCGGGACCTGTTCAAGGAGGCCAAGAAATCCTCGCCGTCCATCATCTTCATCGACGAGCTCGACTCGATCGGCCGGCGTCGTGGCGCCGGGCTGGGCGGCGGACACGACGAGCGCGAGCAGACGCTCAACCAGCTCCTGTCCGAGATGGATGGTTTCGATCCGACCCACGAGGTCATCGTGATGGCCGCCACCAACCGCCCGGACATCCTGGATCCCGCCCTGCTGAGGCCGGGGCGCTTCGACCGCCGAATCAGGGTGGACCTGCCCACCAGGGTGGCACGACGGGACATCCTGGCCCTGCACGCCCGGGACAAGCCTCTGGCCGACGACGTCGACCTCGACGAGGTGGCGCGCGGCACGCCGGGCTTCAGCGGCGCCGATCTCAAGAACCTCCTCAACGAGGCGGCTCTCCTGGCCGCCAGGGAGGACAAGCAGCGCATCGGCGCCGACGATATCGAGTCGGCCCGGGACAAGGTCATGATGGGGCTCGAGCGAGAGAACCTGGCCCTGACGAACGAAGAGAAGGAGCTCCTGGCCTACCACGAAGGGGGACACACGGTCGTGGCCGCCGTCCTGCCCGACGCGGACCCGATCCACAAGGTCACCATCGTCCCTCGGGGCCGGGCCATGGGGGTCACCCAGCAGCTGCCCGAACGGGACAAGTACCTGTATCGCAGGGAGTACATCCTGGATCGGCTGGCCGTGATGATGGGCGGGCGGGCCGCCGAGGACCTCGTGATGGACACGGCCACGTCGGGGGCCGAGCAGGACCTCGAGCAGGCCACGCACCTGGCTCGCAAGATGGTCCTGGACTGGGGGATGAGCGAACGCTTCAAGGACGTGTCACTGGGTGGCGCCAGGGAGAACGTGTTCCTGGGTGAGCAGATCGCGCGGGGGCGGGAGTACAGCGACGCCACCGCCCGAGACGTGGACCAGGAGGTCCAAAAGATTCTCGACGAGGCCTACGCGCGCGCCACGGGCACGCTGCGCGAGCACCGGTCGGGACTCGACCGGCTGGCCGCGGAACTCCAGGAGAAGGAGGAGCTTCGCTCGGACCGCGTGCTGGCGATCCTCGGCCTCGACGGGATGCCGGCGGATCGAGAGGCGGGCGAGCGTGAACGGGCGGCCGGGCCGGGCGGCGGCGGACGGGACATCGACCACCCAGAGTCCAGCCGCCAGAGCGAGTCGACGACGACCCCGGCCTAGGCCCCGCCCTCCGGTCCATCCCGCCGGGCGATCCGGAGCCCCGCGGGCACGTACACGGTCCGGATCGGGAAGGGAATCTCGATACCCTCCTCCGCGTAGCGGGCGTGGAGCCGCTTGATGAAGGCGTGGCGGATCTGGAACTGCCGGCTCCACTCATCGAGTTTCATCCGGACCACGAAACCGATGCTGGAATCGCCGAACCCCGTGTAGCGCAGCACGGGATCGGTCGACGTCGAGATCCCGGCCTCCTCGAGCACCCGGCGGGCCACCTCCAGGGTGACCTCCTCCACCCGGTCCAGGTCGCTGCCGTACGCCACCCCGACCTCGACCTTGACCCAGAAGTCGCCGACGGGTCGAGCGAAGTTGGTGACGATCGTATTGGCCAGCTTGGAGTTGGGGACGATGATCTCGTGGTCGTCGATGCGGGACCGGATCGTCGTGTTTCGCCACTGGATGTCCGTGACGTAGCCCTCCTCGCCCGAGTCGAGCTGGACGAAGTCCCCGCTCCGGACCTGGCGCGCCAGGATGATCTGGAAGCCGGAAAACAGGTTCGAGAGGGTGTCCTGCAGGGCCAGCGCCACCGCCAGGCCGCCGATCCCGAGGCCGGTGACGAGGGCGGTGACCTGGACGCCCAGGTTCTGCAGGATGAGGAAGAGCCCGAACGCGAAGACGAGGATCCGCGCCAGGTTCTTGAGCAGGCTCGACGACGGCACGCCGCCCGTGGTGTGCCGGGCCCACACCTCCACGCCTCTCCCCGCGGCCCGGGCCGCCACGACCGTAAAGGAGAGGAAGACCGCCGCCACCAGGAGCTTCCGGACCACGGTCTTGGCGTCCGGGCCGAGCGGCACGGCCAGCAGCGCCCCGTACAGGCCCGCCGCGGCCAGCCATACGAACCCCATGCCGCGGACGGAATCGAGGACGACGTCGTCCCAACGCCACCGGGTCGTACGGGCCTTCCCGCGCAGCCCCGAGAGCACCATCGTCTCCCACAGGATGCCCAGGACGACGCCTCCGGCCACCAGGGCCGCCGGAAGGATCCAGGGCGACACGTCCACGCCGAAGATCACGCTGTCCCTCCGACCGGCCGCCGGTGCCGACGGCCAGTCGTCGCGTCGACCGGCTGCACGCCAACCAGGGCGCGTGCCGCGCGCCCCGCCTCTACCCGGGCTGCCATGACCTTCGCCCTGTGCTCCTGCAAGCCCACCGTAAGCCACCCTTCTGCGACGACTGGCGCGGGTCGCCCCGTACTCCGGCCCGAAGGCGCTTCCCCACCCCTCCCCCCACAGCGCCGTGCCGGCGATGCGAGAAGACCCGGGGTCGGTCGCGCCGGCCCCGGGTCTCGATGGAGAACCCGCGATCCGGACGCTCGTCCGGCCGCGGGACGTGGATCGCGATCCCTAATTCGAGCCGCCTCCCATCGACGAAGAGTCGGACATCGCCTCGCCGTGCGCCATGGCCGGAATGTCGCCGCAGGCGGCAGGCGTTCCATCCGGAAGGTGGGACTGGACGAAGTACGAGGAGTCCGGCATGAACAGCGAGTGGGCCACGGTCGTGGTGCTCGTCCCCGTGGAGTCGGCCATCCCGGTCACGCCGTTCAGGGGCTGAGCCACCGATCCCTCGGTGGCGCAGGTGCCGTGATGAACGTGCGTGGGATACTCCTTGCCCTGCTCGACGCCCTTCAGCGTCACCTTGACCTGGACGGAATCGGATCCCGCCGCGCTGAACTCGGCCGTGCCGCTGATGCCGCTGTTGCCCTTGGGGGACAGGCTGATCGTCTGGGCGCCTCCCATGGCCTGCTGGCTCATCTGCCCGGACTGCTCGGCCATCCCCTGCTGTCCCTGGGACTGCTGGCCCTCCTTGCTCGTGCACGCGATCGCGACGAGCGGTACGAGGACCCATGCCAGGGTGCGTGCGCTCTTCATGCGTAGCCTCCTCTCCGAAAGAAACGCGAAGCCTTTAACGTACGGAGGCCGCCGGAACCGTGCCAGCGCGGTGGGGCGGGCACCCGGCGGCCGGGCCGCCACCCCCATCCCCGCCTGCCGCAGCGGGCCGCGAGCGCACTCGCCACCGACGCCTGCGTTCCGCCGGCCGGCCGGATACATTGGGTGCTGCGGCGGCCCGGGCGGTCCGGGCCGCTTGCCGGGACCCGGGACCCGGGACCCACGACAAGGAGCCGCGAGCATGCAACCGTTTTCCGAGCCGAGATGCCCCCCACTGCCGGCCCTCCCGGGCCTTCTCACCGTTGCCCTGGCTCTCGTCGGCGTCGTGGGCGCTTGCTCCGGCCACGAAGCGTCCGCCCGCGATGCCGCGAGCGGGGGGGCCGCCGCTGGCTCGGAGCGCGGCGTTCCAACCGCCCGCCTCCAGGATCCGCCATTGTGCGACCCCGACGACGGCGGCCTGACGCTCCCGGACGGCTTCTGCGCCCTGGTCGTGGCCCGGGATGTCGGCAAGGCCCGCCACCTGGTCGTGGCTCCCGACGGCGACCTGTTCGTGGCCCTGAACGGGCGATCCGGGGGAGTGCTGGCCCTCCGCGACACCACGGGCGACGGCCGGGCGGACGTCCGGGAGCACTTCGGGAGCGAGGGCGGGACCGGCATCGCGCTCCGGGACGGCTGGCTGTACTTCGGGGCCGACGGGGAGGTGGTGCGCTGGCCCCTGCCGCAGGGTGCCCTGCAGCCGTCCGGCCCCGCGCAGGCCCTGGTCACCGGCCTTCCCTCTCAGTACCACGCCGCCAAGTCCCTCGCCTTCGACGGGCAGGGCCACATGTTCGTGAACATCGGCTCCCCGTCGAACAGCTGCCAGAAGCAGGACCGCGTGAAGGGCTCGCCCGGGATCGATCCCTGTCCCGCTTTGCAGACGCGCGCCGGCATCTGGCGCTTCGACGCGAACCGGCAGGACCAGACCGAGGCGGACGGCCTCCACTTCGCGTCGGGTCTGCGCAACACCGTGGCCCTCGCCCTGAATCCCGCCGACGGCCACCTGTACGGCGTGGTCCACGGCCGCGACCAGCTCTACCAGAACTGGCCCCAGTACTACACGGCCGAGCAGAGCGCCGTGCTTCCGGCCGAGAAGTTCGTGCGGCTGGAGAGCGGAGACGATTACGGCTGGCCGTACTGCTTCTGGAACGAGCTCGAGGGCCGCTGGATCCTGAACCCCGAGTACGGGGGGAACGCGAAGAAGCAGGGACGCTGCGCCGACCTGAAGAAGAAGCCGCTGATCGGCTTTCCGGGACACTGGGCGCCGGACGGGCTCCTGTTCTACACGGGCGAGCAGTTCCCCGCCCGCTACCGGGGCGGCGCGTTCATCGCCTTCCACGGCTCCTGGAACCGGGCCCCCGAGCCGCAGGCGGGCTACCGGGTCGTATTCGTCCCCTTCCGGGACGGCTCGCCGGTCGCTTCGGACACGGCCACCTTCGCCGACGGCTTCGCGGGCAGCCGCGTCGGGCCTGGCACGGCCACGCACCGACCGGTGGGACTGGCGCAGGGCCCCGATGGCTCCGTGTACGTGACCGACGACCAGGGGGGCTCGGTGTGGCGTATCCTGTACCGCGGGAGCGGGACCCGACCGTGAGCGAGGGCTACGCCGTACCCAAGCACCGCGTGGAGGCCGCCCTGAAGCTCCTCCACGAGGAGCCGCTGCGCGTCCTCCTGCACCTGTCGGAACGGGCAGCCCGTCATTCGGGCCGCGAGCACCCCAGCGACCTTCTGAACGATGACGGCCGCTTCTTCCCGGTCACGGTCCCTTCGGATGGCCAGGTCCGTCTGGTCCGCCGTCGCTCCATCGTGTGGGTGGAGGTGGCGCGCGAGTACCGGGAGGACCCGGAGGGCGGCTCCCCCCTCGTGTCGCCGGACGACCCGGAGTCGGCCACCGCGAGCGTCCGCATCCAGTTCGAGGACGGAAGCCGGTCCGAGGGCCGGGTGTGCTGGGTCCTTCCCCAGGGTCGACGGCGCGTCCGGGACTTCCTCGATGCGGCCGACCTCTTCTTCCCGGTCCAGGCGGGCGACACGGTCCGGCTGGTCAACCTGGACCGCATCGCGCTGATCGAACTGGCGTGATTCGCGCCCGGCCGAACCTCTCCCAACCTCCGCGAATCCGGTGACCATGGCAGGAATGGACCGTTTCATCGAGGCGCTGTTCGAGGCGGGCGCCCAGAGGCTCACGCTGGCCTCCGGCCAGCCCGTCATGCTCCTCTCCGGGGGAGAGGCGACCCCGCTCACCACGACGGCGCCGACGCCCGAGCAGCTGGAGGCGCTCCTCGTGGAGGTCCTCCCCGAGGGCGACCGGGACCCGGCCGCTCCGGGGCGGTACGAGTTCACGTACCGGTCGCCGGCCGGCTCCGTGGAGGTCCGGGCCTACCGGACCGATTCGGGCGTCCGGGTGCTCGTCGTGCCCGGGGAGGATGAGCTCGACGGCCCGGCGCCGGCCGCGGAGGACGGGGAGGGGGGCGCCGAGCCGGCCGGGACTCCGACCATCCGGGCCCCGGCGGCTCCCGCGAGCCCGTCCCACGCGGCGCCTCCCGCATCGGCCGTCGAGACCTCTCCGGCGGACCTCCCCTCCGACGCCCCGCTCATGGAGCGGCTGTTCCGCCGGATGGTCCGGGAGGGGTGCTCCGACCTCCACGTGTCCGCCGGCAACACGCCGCTCTTCCGCAAGGACGGCGAGATGGTCGACGTGGGCGGGGAGGACACGCTGTCCCCGGAGCGCACTCGGGAGGTCCTGCTGGAGATCGCGCCGGCCCGCAACCGGGAGGAGTTCGAGCAGCGCCACGACACGGACTTCGCATACGAGATCCCGGGGGTGGCGCGCTTCCGCTGCAACCTCTTCCTGGACCGGCGGGGGATCGGCGGCGTCTTCCGCCAGATCCCGTCCGAGATCCTGACCGCCGAGCAGCTCGGGCTGCCCCGGGCGGTCCTGGAGCTGTGCGGGCTGGGCAAGGGCCTGGTGGTGGTCACCGGCCCCACCGGGTCGGGCAAGTCCACGACCCTGGCCGCCATGATCGACTACATCAACGAGCGGCGTCGCGACCACGTCATCACGATCGAGGACCCGATCGAGTTCGTCCACGAGAACAAGCGCTGTCTCATCAACCAGCGCGAGGTCGGCACGCACACCGCCGGCTTCAAGGCGGCGTTGCGAGCCGCCCTCCGGGAGGACCCGGACATCGTCCTGGTCGGTGAGATGCGAGACCTGGAGACGGTGGAGATCGCACTCGAGACGGCCGAGACCGGTCACCTCGTGTTCGGGACCCTGCACACGAACACGGCGGCGTCGACCGTGGACCGGATCATCGACCAGTTCCCGGCCGACCAGCAGAACCAGATCCGCACGATGCTCGCCGAGAGCCTCAAGGGCGTCGTCGCCCAGACCCTGTGCCGACGGAAGACGGGTGGACGGGTGGCGGCCCTCGAGGTCCTCCTGGTGAGCAGCGCGGTCTCCAACCTGATCCGGGAGGGGAAGACCTTCCAGATCCCGTCGATCATGCAGACGAGCAAGGGAGCGGGCATGACCACGCTGAACGATGCCCTGCTCGGTCTGATCCGCGAAGGCACGGTCCAGGCGGAGGAGGCCTATCGGAAGGCGGTGGCAAAGGGCGAGTTCAGCACCCTCCTCGAGCGGAACGGTTTCTCCCTCTCGGAGGACACGGCCGGCTGATCAGTCCTCGAGGGCCGCTCGCAGGACGCCAGCCTCGACCACCGGCGCCGCGCACGCGAACTCCCGGCACACGTAGGCGCGGGCGCCCGCCTCCCCCGGTACCATCTCCCGCGTGAAGGGCGCGAGCCGGGCCACACGGTCGCCCTCCTCTCCCGGAGGCCGCAGGAGGAGGACGGCCCGGGGGCGATAGCCTTCCCGGGCCACCCCCAGCAGCTCTCGGGTGCACCGGGAATCGCGGGCGCCGGCCACCACGACCTCGCGCGCCGGGCCAAGCCGGAAGTCCGCCGCCAGGAGAAGGGCCGCGTGAGCCCCCGGGGCCTTCCGGAGCGCGCCCCCGAAAGCGCGCTCCACCGCCAGGGCCCTGGCCTCGAGCCCGGCCCGGCCCGTGAGGCGGGCCAGGCGGTAGCCGTTCCACGCCGCGACCGCGTTGGCCGACGGGAGCGCTCCGTCATAGGCCTCCTTGCGTCGAACGGGCAGGTCCGATCCGTCGGCGGCCAGGAAGTAACCGCCCCCGTCCTCGTCCCAGAAGCGCGCGGCCATCTCCTCGTGGAGCCGCAGCGCGTCGGCGAGCCAGCGGGGCTCCAGGGTGGACTCGTACAGCTCGAGCAGTCCCCACACCAGGAAGGCGTGGTCCTCGGCGGTGGCCGCGATCCCTGACTCGCCACGCCGCCATCGGTGGAGGAGACGCCCCTCTCCGTCGCGCATCGAGGCCAGCAGGAACTCCGCGGCGTCCGTGGCCGCATCCCTCCAGCGCTCCTCGTCCAGCACCAGCCCCCCGCGCGCGAAGGCCGCCACCGCGAGCCCGTTCCAGTCGGTGAGCACCTTGTCGTCCCGAGACGGCCTCGGCCGCGTTCCGCGCGCCTCGAGCAGCCGCTCCCGGATCCGCTGCAGGCGCTCGCGGAGCTCCCCCTCCGTCCGGCCCGACTCCGCCGCCAGGTCGGCGACGGGGGTCGCCCCATGGAGGAGGTTGCGCCCCGTGAAGCTCCCGGTGGCCTCCTCGGTGTAGTTGCCCCGGCGCCGTGCGCCGAAGACCCGCCCCGCCAGGGCGGCGTCCGCCTCTCCCAGGACCTCTTCGAGCTCCTCCCCCGTCCAGGTGTAATAGGCGCCTTCCCCTGCCTCGCTGTCGGCGTCCTCCGCGGCGTGGAACCCCCCGGAGTCGTCCCGGAGGTCACGGAGCACGTAGGTGAGCACCTCGTCCGCCACGCGGGCGAAGCGGTCCTCCCCCGTGGCCTGCGCGGCCTCGAGGTAGGCGAGGGCGAGGAGCGCCTGGTCGTACAGCATCTTTTCGAAGTGCGGGACGAACCAGCGGGCATCCGTGGAGTAGCGGTGGAAGCCGTAGCCCACCTGGTCGAAGATGCCGCCGGCGCGCATTCGCTCCAGGGTCCGGGTCACCATCACCCGGGCGTTCTCCTCACCCGACCGATCGGCATACCGTAGCAGGAAGAGGAGCACGTGCGGGCTCGGGAACTTCGGGGCCGAGCCGAACCCTCCGTGGACGTCGTCGAATCGGGACGCGAAGTGCTCGTAGGCCGCCTCCAGTTCCTCCGGCCCCGCCTCCGTCCCGGGCTCCCCTCCCGAGATGCGCCGGAGGATGTCGGTGGCCCGATCCGCTCCCGAGCGCACCTCTTCCCGCCTCTCCGCCCACGCGTCGGCCAGGCGTCCGAGAACGTCCAGGAGTCCGGGCCGCCCTCCGCGCCCCAGTTTGGGGAAGTAAGTGCCCGCGAAGAAGGGACGACCCTCGGGCGTGGCCACGATCGTGAGGGGCCAGCCGCCCTGGCCGGACATCGCCTGACAGGCGGTCATGTAGAAGTCGTCGACGTCGGGCCGCTCCTCCCGGTCGACCTTCACGGGGACGAAGCGACGATTCAGGATCGCCGCTACCTCGTCGTCCTCGAACGACTCGTGGGCCATGACGTGGCACCAGTGACAGGTCGAGTACCCGATGGACAGGAACAGGGGACGATCCAGCCGCCGCGCGTCCTCGAAGGCCGCGGGCCCCCACTCGCGCCAGTGCACCGGGTTGTCGGCGTGCTGGAGGAGATAGGGGCTCGAAGCGCCGGCCAGGCGGTTGCCGGCCGGCCGTGGCGAGTCGTCCATGCGTCCTTCGTCCTTCGCGGAAGTCTGCGGCGGGGAGTGAGAGCGTCCCCGGGGGCTCCGGGCTCCACGGCCGTCAAGATGCGGGCCGTCGGTCATCGGGCCAGCGCACGCCCGTTGCCGTGGTCGACCCGCATGGCTATCCTCGACCGCCATGAGCGCTCGCGATGTACTCCGCCGGGGCTCCGCCCTGCTCCTGGCCGGCCTCTTCCTGGCCGGCGAGCTCGGCTGGTCGGGGATCGACGCGCTCGCCTTCCACACGGACGTCGCCCATCACGCCGGCTCCCGGGCCCCGGCCGCTCCGGGAGCGTCCGGGGCCTCGGGCCTCGCCCTCCTCACCGCTCCCACGAGCACCGGAGACCACGCGGCCCACTGCGTGCTGGGGCTCACGACCGGGAGCGCGCGCGCCTCCGTCCCGGCGGACCTGCAGATCCGGATGGAGCCCGCCGTCGCCCTGAGCTCCGACGCCACATCGTGCGCGCCGGGCCTGCGAACCGATCCCGGCACCCTGGCGCAACCCCGCGCGCCACCCGCGCCCACCGCCTGATCCACAACCCTCTCACAGACTGAAACGTCCCGCTTCGGGACGGCCGCCCGCGGGCGCGCCTCCCGGACGGGCCGCGCGCCCCGCACCCGAATGGTGCCGGCGCGTGTCACGACGTCCCGGAGGTGGCCGTGTACGCTCCCCGGTGGTGCCACACATCCATCGCTCTCGCGATGGCGACGCTGGCCACGATGTCGGTGGCCGTCCCGGCCGTGGCCCGCACAGCCCCGGCGGGGCGGGCCGTCGGCACCGCGGCCGACACCGTGCCCCCCGGCGCCGCGGCGATCCGTGGTCGCGCCTCGCCCCTGCGGGTCACGCGCGCCGAGGCGATCGACAGCGCCCTGGCGCACAATCCCGGCGTGCACGCGGCCCGGGAGACGGTGGCCGAGGCGCGGGCCCGGGCCGTCCAGGGCGCCGCCTTCCCGGATCCGAGCCTTCTCGGGGAGCTGTCGGGTCAGAAGAGCGTGTTGCGCCCGGGCACGTACACGGGCCGGGCGGTCGCCCTCGGACTCGACGTGCCCTTCCCCACCAGAATCCTGCTGCAGCGTCGGATCGGGCAGGCGGGGGTGGACGCCACGGGCTACGGCTACCGCCAGCTTCGCCAGCAGACGGCCGATGCCACGGCCCGCGCCTACGACGCCCTCCTGGTCGCGGAGCTGCGGCACCGGCAGCTCGGCCAGGCGCTGGAGCTGGCCAGCAGCTTCCTGGCCAAGACCGAGGCCCGCTCGAAGGCTGGAACCGCGCCCGGCCTCGACGCCATCAGGGCGCGCGTCGAGGTGGCCGCCGCCAGGAACGACCTCCTGGGCAACGGACAGGATCTGGCCGACGCCCGGGCGGAGCTCAACCGGCAGATGGGTCGACCGCTGGGCGCGGAGGTCGAGGCCGCCGACTCCCTCCTCGTGCCGGACACGGTGCCCGACCTGCAGGCTCTGGTGACCCGCGCGGCCGTGTCCCGCCCGCTGCTGAACGGTCTCGACCGGGAGCGGGTCGGGGCGAGGGCCGCGGCGTCCCTGGCCGGCTCCTTCTGGCTTCCCGATCTGAGCCTGAGCTTCGAGAAGGACCTCTCGAACGACGCGCCGAGCAGCTACACCACGGACCTCTCGATCAGCGTCCCCCTGTTCTTCTGGAACCACACCCGCGGGGAGGTGGCCGAGGCGTCCCACCGGGTCCGCGAGCTGGACGACAGCTACCGGGAAGCCCGCGCCGCCGTCGAGCAGGAGGTCAGGACGGCCTACACGGCCGCCACGACGTCGCGCCGACAGGCCCTTTATCTGCGCGACGAGCTCGTCCCTGAAGCCCGAAAGGCCTTCGAGATCGCGACCACGAGCTACGGCATCGGAGGCTCCTCCTCGCTGGAGGTCATCGACGCCCGCCGAACGCTGCTGGAAGCGGAGGGGCAGCTCGCGGACGCTCTCGGCGCCGCCAACGACGCCCGCGCGGACCTCGAGCTGGCGGTGGGCGTCGCTCTCGAGCGGGCAGGAACGGGCCGGAGCGCCGCCCCCGACACGATCGGCCGACCGCCCTCCACCGATGGCCCGTCCCCCGACGCCGGCGCGCCATCCCACGGCACCGACACGCTGCCCCACGGAGACTCCCATGCATGAGCCGTCCCGACCCACCGTGATCGCTCGATCTTCCGCGGGCTCGCTCCGGCCCGGCGCCCGGATCCTGCTCGGCGCCCTCGTGGCCGGCGCGCTGGCGCTTCCGGCGGCGTGCGGTGGAGGCGGCGGCAGCGGCACTCCGGCCGACAGCACCAGCTCACCTCTCAGCGCCGCGCAGCGCTCGCAGCTCCACCTGGTCACCGTGGAGCCCGACACCTTCCGCGCCTCGGTGAGCACCACGGGAACCGTCGACTTCGACGGGGACCGGAGCACGCAGGTCATGGCCCCGATCTCGGGGCCCGTGAGCCGGGTGCTGGTGAGCCTCGGGGCTCGCGTGCGTCGCGGACAGCCGCTCGCCGTCGTGGCCTCGCCCGACTTCGCCTCGGCGGTGGCGGACTACCGGAAAGGTGTGGCCGAAGCCACCAATGCCCGGCGCATCGCAGACATGGACCGGAAGCTCTTCGCCATCGACGCGATCGCGCGGCAGGAGATGCAGGACGCGGAGACGCGGGCGGAGGCGGCGGAGGCGGATCGGGACGCGGCGCTCCAGGCCCTGGTGTCGCTCGGCGTCGACTCGGCGTCGCTGGCCGCGGTGCGCCGAGGCGAGCCCGTCACGGCCGCGGGCGGCATCATCCGGGCCCCGCTCCCCGGGATCCTCGTGGAACGGCTCATCACGCCGGGTCAGCTGCTCGAGGCCGGGGGCACGCCCTGCTTCACCGTGGCCGACGTGTCCCGTGTATGGGTGCAGGCCCATGTGTTCGACACCGACCTCCCGAACGTCCAGGTGGGCGACTCGGCCGAGATCCGGCCGACCAACGGTGCCGACGTCTACCGGGGCCGGGTGGACAACGTGGGCGCCGAGGTGGACCCCGACACGCGCGCCACATCCGTGAGGGTCGTGGCGGAGAACCCGGGGGCGGGGCTCAAGCGCGGCATGTACGTCCAGGTCACGATCCTGGGGCGCTCGGCCCGAACCGGCCTGCTGGTCCCATCCTCCGCCGTGCTGCGGGACGAAGACAACCTGCCCTTCGTGTTCGTGGCCGGCGACGATGGCGACTACCGCCGGCAGCTCGTGAAGCTCGGGCAGGAGGTCGGGGACCGCCGCGAGATCGCCTCGGGCCTCCAGCCGGGTCAGCGGGTCGTGGCCGAGGGCGCCCTGTTCCTGCAGTTCGCGGAGGCCCAGTGAGCACGCCCGAGCCGCCCGTGCCCCAGTCGTTCATCCACCGGGTCGTCCTCGCGGCCCTGCGCCAGCGCTTCCTGGTGGGCCTGTTCGCGGTCCTGCTCGTCGGCATCGGGATCTGGTCTTTCCGCCGCCTGCCGGTCGACGCGTATCCGGACCTGTCTCCGCCCATGGTCGAGGTCGTGACCCAGTGGCCCGGCCACGCGGCCGAGGAGGTGGAGCGCCTCATCACGGTCCCGCTCGAGGTCGAGATGAACGGGATCCCGCACATGACGGTCATCCGCTCCATCTCCCTGTACGGCCTCTCGGACATCCGCATGACGTTCGAGGACGGCACGGACGACTACTTCGCGCGCCAGCAGGTGTTCGAACGCCTGCCCGATGCCGAGCTCCCCGACGGGGTGAGCCCGGGAGTCTCGCCGCTGTTCTCGCCCTCGGGGCTGGTGTACCGCTACGTGCTGGACAGCCCCGACCGCTCGGCCATGCAGCTCAAGATCCTCAACGACTGGGTCATCTCGAGGAAGTACCGGTCGGTGCCCGGCGTGGCCGACGAGTCGGGCCTGGGCGGAGAGACGATGCAGTACCAGGTCCTGCTCGACCCGACCCGCCTGGCGGGCTCCGGCCTGTCGGTGGCGGACGTCGCCTCTTCGCTGGCCGGCAACAACGCCAACGCGGGCGGCGGCTTCTACTCGGAGGGCGGGCAGTTCTACTACGTGCGAGGGCTGGGCCGCATTCGCACGCCCGAGGACATCGGGAACATCGTGCTCGCCGACCGGCATGGCACGCCGGTGCTCGTCAAGGACGTCGGCCAGGTGACCATCGGTCACGCGCCCCGTCTGGGCCAGTTCGGCTTCGACGACCGCAACGACGCCGTCGAGGGCGTGATCCTCATGCGCAAGGGGGCCCAGACCCAGAACGTCCTCGAGCGCGTCGAGGCCATGACGAAGGAGCTCAACGACCAGGTCCTCCCGAAGGACGTCAAGATCCACCCCTTCTACGACCGCAGCGACCTGGTCCACCTCACCACGCACACGGTCGAGCACAACCTGCTCCGGGGCATGATCCTGGTGGTGTTCGTGCTCATCCTGTTCCTGTACGACGTGAGGGCGGGGCTGATCGTGGCGGCCACCATCCCGCTCTCCCTGTTCTTCGCCTTCATCTGCCTGGATCTCAGGCACATCCCCGCCAACCTGCTCTCCATCGGGGCCATAGACTTCGGCATCCTGGTGGACGGAGCGGTGGTGATGGTGGAGAACATCCATCGGCAGCTGGCTCTGCAGCAACCCGGAGAGGGCCGCCTCCGGGACGTCATCGCGGCGGCGGCGGCGGAAGTGGACCGTCCGATCTTCTACGCGGTGGCCGTCATCGTGGCGGGCTTCCTGCCCATCTACGTGCTGCGGGGGCCGTCCGGGAAGCTGTTCCGGCCCATGGCCGACACCACGATCTTCGCGCTGCTCGGATCGCTGGTGCTCGCCCTCACCCTGCTCCCGGTGCTGGCCTCCTGGCTGTTCAAGCGGGGCGTGACCGAGCGCCGGAACCCGATGATGGCGTGGCTGCGGACCCGCTACGAGCGCTCCCTGGACTGGTGCCTGGCGAGGCCCTGGACGACGGTGGCGGTCTCGAGCGCCGCTTTCGCCGCCTCGCTCCTCGTGCTTCCCGCGATCGGGGCGGAGTTCATGCCGCACCTGGACGAGGGGGCCCTGTGGGTCCGGGCCACCATGCCCTACACGATCTCCTTCGAGGAGTCCTCGAGGATCGTGCCCCGCATCCGGGCCATCCTGCGCTCGTTCCCGCAGGTGACGGACGTTGGCTCCGAGCACGGCCGGCCCGACGACGGCACCGACCCGACCGGCTTCTTCAACGCCGAGTTCTACGTGGGGCTGAAGCCCTACGACACCTGGAAAGGAAAGATCCACACCAAGCGGCAGCTCATCGCCGCCATCAACCGGAAGCTGTCCGGCTTCCCGGGCATCATCTTCAACTACACGCAGCCTGCCGAAGACGCGGTCGACGAAGCCGAGACGGGGCTGAAGAGCGCGCTGGACGTGAAGATCTTCGGGCCGAACCTCGACACCCTGGAAGCCAGGGGGAAGGTGATCCGCCACGTGCTGACGGGGGTGCGGGGCATCGACCACGTGACGCTCGTCCAGGAGCTCGGCCAGCCGAGCCTGGCGGTCAAGATCGACCGGACCAAGATCGCCCGCTACGGCCTCAACGTGGCCGACGTCAACGACCTCATCGAATCGGCCGTGGGCGGCGTCCCGGCCACCTCCGTCGTACAGGGCGAGCGCCTGTTCGACCTGGTCGTGCGGCTCGAGCCGCGGTTCCGCGGCAACGCGCGGCAGATCGGCAACATCCTCATCGCCACCCCGGACGGTCAGCAGATCCCGCTCCGCGAGGTGGCCGACCTCAGCGTGACCCGCGGCGCATCGTTCATCTACCGCGAGGACAACGCGCGCTTCATCGGGGTCCAGTTCTCGGTGGACGGGCGAGACCTGGCCGGCGCCGTGGCCGACGCCCGCAAGCAGGTGGCGTCGGCCGTGACGCTGCCGGCCGGCTACACGGTGAGCTGGGGCGGGGAGTACAAGGAATACACGGCCTCCCGCCGGCAGCTGCGCTTCGTCCTGCCCCTCACCCTGTTCCTGATCTTCCTGCTCCTGTTCGCCCTGTACAGCAACTTCAAGTTTCCGGCGATCACGGTGCTGGGCGTGGTGTTGTCGGCGCCGATCGGGGGACTCCTGGCCCTGTGGGTGACGGGCACGCCGCTGTCGGTGAGCTCGGGGATCGGCTTCCTGGCCCTGTTCGGCGTCTCCGTGCAGACGGCCGTGGTCTACATCTCCTACGCCAACGAGCTGCGGCGGGGCGGGACGGGGATCGTCGAGGCCACGCGCGAGGCGGCCATTCTCAGGCTTCGGCCCATCATGATGACGGCCCTGGTGGCCGCCCTGGGGCTACTGCCGGCGGCCCTCTCGACCGGCGTCGGGTCGGACTCGCAGAAGCCGTTCGCGCTGGTGATCGTCGGGGGATTGCTGTCGCGGCTGCTAATCAGCGTGCTCCTGATGCCGGCGCTCTACCTGCTGGTGGCGCGGCCGGGGGATCGGCTGGAGGTGTAGGCGGGTCGGGTGGGATTGGCCCCCCAGGACTCGAACCTGGATTACCGGCTCCAAAGGCCGGGGTCTTGCCGTTAGACGAGGGGCCAGCGCCGGCGGCGGTCGGTCGACCCGAGCCGGCTCCGGTGTGAAGGCTGCTATCGGGGTGGCCCCGCCGCAAGCGCCGCGGCGGAGGCGCTCCGTCGCCCGGGGGGGAGACGGTCCGCGGTCACGCGGGCCCCAGCGTGTGCAGCACCGCCACCTCCCGCCGACCCTCGAACCGCTCGGCGGCGGCGTCCCGCTCCGCCTCCCCCTGGAATACCCCGAACAGGGCCGAGCCGCTCCCGGACAGGAGCGCCGGCCGGGCCCCCGCCTCGAGCAGCTCGGCCTTCCACTCGGCGAGGGCGGGGTGATGGGCGAACACCGGCGCCTCGAAGTCATTGACCGACACCCCGTCGAGCTCCTCCCAGGAGGCGAGCCGGTCGGCCGACGGAAGCAGGAAGGCGCCCCCCGGACCGTCGTCACCCCCGGCCGCCGCGCCGCGGTCCTCGTCCAGCCACCGGTACGCCTCCGCCGTGGCGACGGCGAACTCCGGCACCAGGATCAGGATCGGGCGCGGGGGCGGCGCGGGCAGGGGCAGCAGCCTGCGGCCTCGTTCCCACGCCAGGGCGGCCGGCGCGTCGGACAGAGCGAAGGGCACGTCGCTGCCCAGCTCTCCGGCCAGCGCCATCAGGCGCGCCGCGCCCGGGCCCTCGCCGGTCATGATCTCCAGGCCCCGCAGGACCGCCGCCGCGTCCGCGCTGCCACCCCCTAGCCCCGCCCCCGCGGGTAGCCGCTTGCGGAGCAGGATATCGAGCGCCGGCTCGCGGCCCACGGCCCGGTGGTACGCCTCGGCGGCGCGCCAGCAGAGGTTGGTCTCGCCCCGCGGCACGGCCTCCCCGCACCGACCCGCTCCCGCGAGGGGACCGGGCTCCTCCTCCACCGTGAGCCGGATGCCGGGGGGACCCGGCGCCAGCTCCACCTCGTCGCGCAGGGCCAGCCGCAGGAACAGGGTCTCGAGGGCGTGATAGCCGCCGCTCTCTGTTGCCAGAACGCGCAGCCGCAGGTTGACCTTGGCGTGCGCGGCCACCCGCACGGGCTCAGCCACCGCCGGCCGCTCCGCGCCGCCCCGCGCGCTCGTCGTCCGGCCGGCCGGAGGCCTCCTCGACCGACGCCTCCACGATCTCCTCGCTGTGCTCGACTTCGCTCCAGCGCAGCCCCAGCCGCCACAGCTGCCAGAGCCCGAGGAGCGTGACGGGGATGAAGGTGAGGATGTGGTACGTGGTCGCGAATGCGACGATGCGCGTCGCGTCCACCCCGTACGCCCGCAGGCCCACCCGGGCCGCGGCCTCGAGGGGGCCAAAGAAGCCGGGGCTGGAAGGAATGGCCACGGCGAACCCGACCAGGGCCTGCACCAGCACGGCGCCGGCGTACCCCGGGCGCCCGATGTCGAACGCGAGCATGCCGCACCACATGGAGGCCGCCAGGCACAGCCACACGGCGACGGACCAGGCCACGGCCCGCGCCAGAATCCACGGCCGGCTCACGATCCCGAGTCCCCGCACGAAGGTCGCCAGGAGCGAGCGCAGCTTCTCGTAGAACCGGTCGGGCAGCACCCGCCCGACCGTGGCCTCGAACAGACGCACGGCCACGCCCGGATAGCGCACCATCACCCAGATTCCGACGAACCCCACCCCGAACACGGCCGCCGCCCCCAGGGCTATGCGCCCCAGGAGCGGAACGTCCAGGAGCCCCGCGCGGGCGTGGTCCGGCAGAAGCAGGACCAGCACGAGGAGGGCCGTGAGCGTGAGACCGTCCAGGACGCGCTCGATGACCAGGGAGCCGAACGCCGCTCCCGCCTCCACCGGCTCGACCCGGGACAGCGCCAGGGCCCTCGCGAACTCCCCGAGCCGGACCGGGAACACGTTGTTGGCCATGAAGCCGATGCACACCGCCGCGAACCGGCCGTGGAACGAGGTGTCCGGATACTCGGGCAGCAGCAGGACGCGCCACCGGAAGGCGCGGAGTGGGAAGGCGGCCGTCGCGGCGACGACCATGAGGGCGAGCCAGCCCGGATGGGCGCTCCGCACCAGCGCGAGCACGCTGGCCGCGGACACGTCCCGCAGCGCCCAGGCCAGGAGGAGGACCGAGATGACGAGGCCCAGGAGCACCTTGCCGCGATGCTTCCTCAAGGACCGCCTCCGCCGACGGCGGTGTCGTTCACGACCGACCCGCCCTCAGGCCCCGAACCGGCGCGCGTCGTCCACCAGCCGCCGCATGTCGCGCACCGCCGCCTCCATGCCCGTCAGCACGGCACGGCTCACGATGGAGTGGCCGATGTTGAGCTCCTCGCACTCCGGGAGGGCGGCCACCGGTACCACGTTCTCGAATGTGAGGCCGTGACCGGCGTGTATCGCCAGCCCCGCCTCCCGGCCGCGGACGGCGGCGTCCCGAAGTCGACCGAGCTGCCGCGCCCGCGCCTCGAGGCCGACGGCGTTGGCGTACTCGCCGGTGTGGAGCTCCACGGCATCGGCCCCGAGCTCGGCCGAGGCCTCGATGGCGTCGGGGTCCGGATCGATGAACAGCGACGTGCGGATCCCGGCGGATGCCAGGCGATCGAGGGCCTCGCGCAGACGCTCCCGCCCTCCGGGCACGTCGAGGCCGCCCTCGGTGGTGACCTCCTCCCTGCGCTCCGGGACGAGCGTGGCCTGCATCGGCTGCCAGCGCTCCGCCAGGCCCAGGATCTCCTCGGAGGCGGACAGCTCGAGGTTCACCACGGTGCGCACGGTCCCGAGGAGGAGCTCCACGTCCCGCTCGTGGATGTGCCGTCGGTCCTCGCGCAGGTGGACCGTGATGCCGTCCGCCCCCCCGAGCTCAGCCAGCACCGCCGCCCGCACCGGATCGGGCTCGTCGGTGCGGCGCGCTTCCCGGACCGTGGCCACGTGATCCACGTTGATATAGAGCCGCATGCGTCCCCACTCCTCCACGCTACCCCCCTCGCCTGTCTCTCTCTAAGCCCCGGCTTCGTCTTTCGGGGCCAGCGCCGCCCGCAGCGTCGCCGCCCGATCGGGCGCGAGGTCCGGGCCTGCCAGCCGTAGGAGCTCGTGGGCCAGGGCCCGATACAGCTCGCGTCGCTCCCCGTCCAGCACCTCCAGGTGCCGGCGCACCGTACCCGTGTCGCCCCGGGCCACCGGCCCCGTGAGTCCTCGCCGAACGCCGCCGCGTGCCACCGCATCGAGGGCGGCCCGGGCCAACGGGAGGAGGGGCTCCGCATCCGGGGCCGCGTCGGGTCCGGCCGGCGCTCCGGATGCCGCCCTCCGCAGCTCATCGGCGGCTACGCCCAGACACGCTACCAGGAAGTTGGACGCGAACACGGCCGCCGCATGGTAGCGGGCGTGCTGGTCGGGAGCCAGGCGGAGCGTGCGGCCCCTCAGGGCCTCGCCCAGCTCGGCGGCGCGGCCCACCGCCGCAGCATCACCCTCCAGCCCCCACGTGATGCCGACCAGGGCCGCCCCGTCCGGCCGATCCACCACCGTCAGCGGATGCCAGGCGGCCACCGCGTAACCGACCTCGCGCAGGGGTGAGAGGACCGACGCGGCGTGGACGCCGCTGGTGTGGAGGGCCACCCGGTCGGGTGGCTGCCGCGAGCCCGAGGCGCCGCGGCCGGCGGCACCGTCCGCCCGGCCGGGTGCGAACGCTTCCGCCCGGACCCGCACGGCGGCTTCGAGGGCGTCATCCGGCACGCAGAACACGACGGTCGCCGGGGCGGGACGCCTCGGCTCCCTGCCCTCCAGCTCGACGTGCATCCCCGGGGCGTGGGCCTCCAGCGCCTCGGCCAGGGAGCGTCCGATGCGGCCCCGGCCCACGATGGCCACGGTGCCGCCCGCGGGTCCGCGGGCTCCGTTCACGCCCGGGGCGTGGTCACGCCGCATCCTGCCGAACGACGCGGACTCCCTCCTGGCCCTCCCATCGTCCCACGACCGCCTCGGGTACGCGGGCGACGAGCACGATCTCCGTTCCGTTCTGCTCCCGGCTCAGCACCTCGCCCTCGCGGTACGCCTCGGCCAGCGTCCGGCCGTCGGCGACCGGCACCACCAGGCGCACCGTGGGCCGACGGGCGCGGATCCGCTGGCGCAGCACGGCGCGCAACGGTTCCAGCCCCTCCGCTTCCTCGACCGTCGTCATGACGTGGGGTCCCATGAAAGCGGCCGAGCGCTCGCGGAGCGCGGCGCGGCGAGTCGATCCGAGCCGGTCGACCTTGTGGAACACGAGCAGGACGCCGGCGGGGTCGGCGCCCATGTCGGCCAGCACCTCGTCCACGGCCTGCGCCTGGTGCTCCCAGTTCGGGGCCGATGCGTCGATGACGTGCAGGAGGAGGTCGGCCTCGCCCACCTCCTCGAGGGTCGCCCGGAAGGACGCCACCAGGTGGTGGGGCAGCTTCCGGATGAAGCCCACCGTGTCGGTGACCAGCGCCTCGTAGCCTTCCCCGAGCTGCACGGCCCGGGTGGCGGAGTCCAGCGTGGCGAACAGCCGGTCCTCCACGAACAGATCGCTCCCCGACAGGGAGCGCAGGATCGAGGACTTCCCGGCGTTCGTGTAGCCCACGAGGGCGACCTGGTACGCCGCCCGCCGCGCCTTGCGCTGCGTGTCCCGGGACCGGGCGATCTCCTCCAGGCGACCCCCCAGGCGCGCGATGCGCCGGTCGATGAGCCGGCGGTCCGTCTCGAGCTGCTGCTCGCCGGGGCCCCGGGCCCCGATGCCGCCCTGCGTGCGGGACAGGTGCGTCCACATGCGCTTGAGGCGCGGCCGCATGTACTGGAGCTGAGCGAGCTCGACCTGGAGCTTGGCCTCGGCCGTGCGGGCGCGCAGGGCGAAGATGTCCAGGATGAGCTCGGTGCGGTCCATGACCCGCACCCCGATCCGCTCCTCGATGGCGGAGCCCTGGGCGGGGCTGAGGTCCTCGTCGAACACGATCAGGGTGGCGCCGCGCTCGCGCGCCATGCGGGCGAGCTCCTCCAGCTTTCCGGTCCCGATGTAGGTGGCGGGATGGGGCGCCTCGAGTCGCTGGACGAGGGCTCCCACGACGGCCGCCCCCGCCGTCGTGGCCAGCCGGGCGAGCTCGGCCAGGTGCTCGTCCACGAGCTCCTGGGAGCGGTCCAGGGGTGGCGCGCCCACCAGGAGGGCACGCTCGTTCGGTTGTTCGACGTCGATCATCGAGTCGGGAATCTACCTCCCACGTGCCTCGGGTGTCGTGTGCAAGGCGCCGCCCGAGATCCTGCCCCGCGGCCCCGTGTGGGGACGCCACGCCCGGTCCCGTGGCGGCGTTCGGCTTCCCGTGTCCCTACCCTCCGCCGCCGGACCGGGTCCTGTCCCCGGGGTCGGACTCCGAAGCCTCACCGCGCTTTCTCAGCTCGGCGATCCGCCGCAGCCGCCGCGCGAGATCGGCCTCTTCCCCCCGGTCGCCGGGCTCATAGAAGCGCCGGTCGGCCAGGATGTCCGGCAGGTACGTCTGCGGGGCTACGCCCTCCCGGAAGTCGTGGTCGTACGCGTAGCTCTCGCCGTAGCCGAGCTCCTTCATGAGGCGAGTGGGAGCGTTCCGGATGTGGAGCGGGAC
Organism: Candidatus Humimonas hydrogenitrophica; assembly: GCA_947581615.1. Lineage (GTDB taxonomy): Bacteria > Gemmatimonadota > Gemmatimonadetes > Palauibacterales > Palauibacteraceae > Humimonas > Humimonas hydrogenitrophica. The sequence goes on along the minus strand of CANPVD010000094.1, from coordinate 10,839 downwards.
CGGCTCGGCGGGCGTGTCGCGGGCGGCTCGTCTCGCCTCGCCGAAGGCGCCGTAGATGCGGTTCGACTTGGGTGCGGCGGCCAGGTAGGCGACCGCCTCGGCCAGGGCGAGATCTCCCTCCGGCGAGCCCAGGAAGTGGTAGGCATCCCGAGCGGCCAGGGCCACCTGCAGCGCACGCGGATCCGCCAGCCCGATGTCCTCCGACGCCATGCGCACCATGCGGCGCGCCAGGTAGAGCGGGTCCTCCCCGCCCTCCAGCATGCGGGCCAGCCAGTAGAGGGCGGCGTCGACGTCCGAGCCCCGGACCGCCTTGTGCAGAGCGGAGATGAGGTTGTAGTGCTCCTCGCCGCTCTTGTCGTAGCGCGGGAAGCGGCGCTGCAACGCGCCCTCGACCTCCTCCATGCCGATGGCGCCTTCCGCCGCGGCGAGCTCGGCCGCCGTCTCCAGCGCGTTGAGAGCGCGGCGGGCGTCTCCATCGGCCGCTTCGGACAGGCGGCGGAGCGCCTCTTCCTCGATCGACAGGCCGCGGCCGCCCAGGCCGCGATCCGCATCGTCCAGCGCCCGCCGGCACAGCACCGCGATGTCCGACGGCGAGAGCGCCTCGAGCACGAACACCCGGGCGCGGCTCAGGAGCGGACCCACCACTTCGAAGCTCGGGTTCTCGGTCGTGGCCCCGATGAGGGTGATGGCGCCCGCCTCCACGTGCGGGAGGAAGGCGTCCTGCTGGGCCCGGTTGAAGCGGTGGATCTCGTCCACGAACAGGATCGTGTCGCGGCTCGTGGCGCGCTTCCTGACGCGCGCCTGATCGATGAGCTCCCGGACCCGGGCGATCCCCTCCGTCACCGCGCTGAACGGCTCGAACGCCGAGTCGGTGGCGCCGGCGATGATCCCGGCCAGCGTGGTCTTCCCGCAGCCCGGAGGGCCCCACAGGATGAGGCTCGGCACCCGGTCGTGCTCGATCAGCTCGCGCAGCGGCCCGCCCGGGCCCACGACCTTCTGCTGCCCCACGAACTCGTCCAGCGATCGGGCCCGCATGCGGGCAGCCAGCGGCGCGCCCGGATCGACGGACCACGGGCCCCGCGCGGAGGCGCGGTGGCCCGGCACGGGCTCCCGTCCCGGCGCGCCACCCCCGGGTCCGAACAGGCTCGGCTCCTCGCTCACGCCCGCCCCTCCTCGGGCGGAGCACCGGCCAGGAGGCCGCCCATCTCGGCGTATTCCATGGCCAGGTCGAGGAGGGACTCGCGCACGTTGAGCGAGGGATCCTCGATCACGGTGGCGTGAAGCTCGTCGAGGAGCACGCCCATCCCGGGTCCCTGCGCGACCCCGAGCGCGAGCAAGTCGTTGCCATCCACCGCCAGCTCGGCGCGGGTGAGGGGAGCGTGGGAGAGGAGCTGGGCGTGGACCCGTCGCCACAGGAACACCAGGTAGCGCTGGCCCTCCGTGGCTCCCGCCGAGCGCGCCGTGGCGGCGTGCAGCCTGAGGACGTCCCGCACCGCTTCACGTCCCACCTCGGCGATCCACTCCCGGACCTGCGCGTCGGAATCGGTGGGGGCCGGCACCGGTTCGTAGGCCCGCAGGAGGTGGGCGATGCGATCCGTATCGGCGTTGGAGAACTTGAGGCGTTCGAGCACGGCCCGCGCGCGCGCGTTCCTCGCCTCGGGATCCTCTCCGACCGCCAGGAGGAGGCGGGCCACGCGCAGCCGCGCGCGCGTAGCGGGCAACGCGTCGACAGCCCCGAGGTCCAGCTCCCAGCGCGGGTCTTCGACCGCCGCTTCGGCCAGCTCCGGGTACCACATGGCCAGGATGCCGTGCTGGCGGTACAGGTGGAGAGCGGCCGAGGGCGCCGGTCCTCCCATGATCTTGAGCAGCTCCTCGCGGACCCGCTCGGCGGACAGCTCCCGGGTGCCGGGGACGGCCTCGGCCAGGGCCCGGCCGGTCTCCGGCTCGATGTCCAGGCGGAAGCGTCCCGCGAAGCGGAGGCCCCGCAGCACCCTCAGGTAGTCCTCGGCGAAGCGGCGCGCCGGGTCCTCCACCGCCCGCAGCAGATGGCGGTCCAGGTCCTCCCTGCCGCCGTACGGGTCCCGAAGCTCGCCCGTCGCCGGACGCCACGCCAGCGTATTGATCGTGAAGTCCCGCCGCGCCAGGTCCTCCTCGAGAGAGTCGGCGAACTCGATGACCGCGTGGCGGCCGTCCGTCTCCACGTCCCGGCGGAAGGTGGTGACCTCGTACATCACGCCGTCCGAGGCGATCACACCCATGGTGCCGTGCTCGATCCCGATCGGCACGGTGCGCCGGAACAGGGAGCGCACCTCCCGCGGACGGGCGTTCGTGGCCAGGTCCCAGTCCGCGCGGTGGTGCCCGGCGAGCTCGTCGCGGACGGCGCCGCCCACGGCCCACGCCTCGTGGCCACGCTCCTCGAGCCGGCGGGCGACCTCGAGCAGGCCCTCCGGAGCGTCGAGGTCCATGGATGTCACCCGCAGACCACGCTACCGCCGTTCACGTTCACGATCTCGCCCGTGATCTGGCGTCCCAGGTCGCTGAGCAGGAAGCCGATGGGGCCGGCGACATCCTCGACCGTGGCCACCCGCCTCAGCGGGATCTCGCCCAGGATCCGGTCCATCGCCTCCGGGTCGGCCCCCTCCAGGATCGGGGCGCTCATGTCCGTATCCACCCACCCCGGGGCCACCGAGTTGACCGTGATGCCCTCCGGTCCCAGCTCCCGGGCCAGCGACTTGGTGAGGGAGATGATGGCGCCCTTGGAGGCGGCGTAGTGGTCGTGGTACGGCTCCCCCCGCTGGCCGGCGGTCGACGACAGCAGCACGACCCGGCCGCCCCGGCCCATGCGCCGCACGGCCCCGCGCGTGCTCAGGAAGATCGAGTCCAGGTTGACCGCCATCATCCGTCGCCACTCGGCCATCTCGAGGTCCCGGATCGGCGCGTCGTCCACGTTCCAGATGCCGGCGTTGCCGACGAACAGGTCCAGCCCCCCCAGCTCCTCGTCGACCCGATCGAACAGCTCCTCCACCTCCTCCTCGCGGGACAGATCGGCCGCGTGGTGGAAGAAGGTGGCCGGCTCTCCCGGTTCGGCCTCCCCGTCCTCGACGGCTCCCGTGGAGCGGAGCCCGAAGGCCGCGTCCCGTCGCTTGCGGAACGCCGCGCCCGCTTCCGTCGCTTCCCGAACGGCCACCGCGGCCTCTTCCTCGGCGCTCCGGTAGGCGACCCCGACCGAGGCCCCGCAGCCGGCCAGCAGCCGGACCGTGGCCCGGCCGATCCCACGCGACCCGCCCGTCACCAGGGCCCGCTTGCCCGCCAGGCCCGGCAGCAGCATCGATCCCATCATGCCTCCCGCGGCTCGGTGTGATCTCCAGTCCCGGGAACGTGAGCCGCAGTCCCGGGAGCGTGAGCCGCACCCCCGGGAGCTCCGGCGTCGGCTCCGTCCTCTCCGGCGAGCACCGCCTCGACCCGATCCACGACCGCGTGCTCCAGCGCCAGCTGGAGCTCCTGCGCCAGCGCCGTCTCCCGGGCCGGCAGCACCAGGGCCAGGTCCACCCGGGAAGCCAGGCGTCCACCGCCCCGGGCCAGCACCCCGACCGTGGCGACGCCCATCGCCTTCGCCTCCTCGGCGGCCCGCAGGAGGTTGGGGGAGTCGCCGCTGGTCGAATGCAGGATGAGCAGATCCTCCGGTCGGGCCAGCGCCCGTACCGTGCGCGCCAGCGCCTCGGCGTAGCCCAGGTCGTTCGACGCGGCGGTGAGGACGGCGCCGCCTGACGTGAGCGCCACCGCCGCGAAGGCTCGTCGCTCGCGCCGGAAGCGCACGACGTATTCGGCCGCCACGTGCTCGGCCGTGGCCGCGCTGCCCCCGTTTCCGCACAGGAGGAGTTTTCCGCCCCGCCGCAGCGTGACGAGCACCCGCTCGACGTAGCGGTCGACCGACGGCCCGAGCGCGCCGGCGGCCTCGGCCGCGGCGGCCAGGCCGGCCATGCGGGACGCGAAGGAGCCGGGCCCGGTCACCGGTCGTCCGCGCCCAGGAACCGCCACCAGGATGATCGACCCGCCGTTCCGACGCCGGAGCCGTCCTCCTCCCCGGAATCCAGCGGCGCCGGAGGCACCGCCGCGAGGTCGCCGCCATCCAACACCGCACGCGTGTTCTCGCCCGCAAGGAGGTCGGCGGCCCCGGGGTGCCCCGCATCCCGGAGGAGATCCCACGCCTCCCTCACCGTGTCGGAGCGATGGGGGCGAGCGTGATGGTCCGACCCGATGAGGTCCGCCTCGCCCCGCGCCAGCATGCCCCGGGCGACCTCCTGGGGCTCCCGTCCGTAGGCTCCCCACAGGCTGCCCGCGTTCACGCAGAGGCGCACGCCCATCTCCCGCCACAGGCCCGGCCAGGCCCGGTCGTCGCCGATCCCCTGGTAGCGCTCCGGATGCGCCAGAACCGGGTGGAGCCCGGCGTCCAGCAGGGCGGAGAGCTCCCGTTGTGGCTCGGCCGGCAACACCAGCCCCTGGAACTCCACGAGCACGTGCCGGCCGGGCCCCAGCCACAGGCCCTCGTCGGCCGGGTCGACCGGGGCGCCGTCCAGTCGGATCTCGAAGGCCAGCGAGAGCTCGACCGAGGCAAGTCGGTCCTCGCTCCGGGCCGCCAGCTCCGAGAAACGGTCCTCCACTCGGCCGCGATAGTCCGAGTCGGCCAGTCGAGCCGGAAGATGGGGCGTGGTGGCCACCCGGGTGATGCCGTCCTCGGCGAAGGCCTCCAGCCACACGAGGGCATCGCGGAAGGTCTCGGCGCCGTCGTCGACCCCCGGGACCAGGTGACAGTGCAGATCGGCCAGACGAGGCGTGTCGCTCACCCCATCCCCTCCCCGGAGCTCAGCGCCTCGAGCAGCGCGTGCCCGAGCGTGCCGCGGAGGCCCACCCGGTCGGCCAGCGCATCCGAGTCCCCTCCGTCGGCCGCCACGGCCTCGAAGGCAAAGGTCAGGACCGCGTCCGCGGCCAGGAGTCGAACGGCGGCGGTCCGATCCTGGGGCCCCCCGGCGATCCGCTGCAGCTCGGCCGCGGCGGCGGCGGCCAGCACGTCCGCCACGGAGCTGCCCTCGTCCGGCTCCGGGCCCTCCCGGACGCAGCGGCGGACCGCCGCGGCCAGCTCCGGGTGGATGTCGCCCAGGCGCTCGTGCAGCCACGCCAGGGCGCGCCGCCGCGGCGACTCGGCCCCGCCTCCGGGGGAGCCTCTCGACACCTCGTCCTCGGGGCCCACGGCGCTCACCCCTGCCCTTCCCCGGCCACCGCCGAGGCGTCCAGCCGCGTAAGAGCCTCGCGACGCGCCGCCTCGAGTCCCTCGGTCACGCGCGACGAATCTCCCACACCTCCCTGCGCCAGGTGGGGCTTGCCGCCCCCACCCGAGCCCGTGGCCCGGCTGGCGGTCCGCACCAGGGCGCCCGCCCGAAGCTCGCGGCCGATCCAGTCGTCCGTGACCACGGCCAGGAAGGCCTCCTTGCCCTCCCCTTCGAGGCGGACGTGCACCACCGCCGCTCCGGAGCCGAGCGCGTCCCGGAGCCGATCGCCGAACGCGGGCAGGTCCGTTCCGGCCGGCAGTTCGACCCCCTCCCGGACCACCAGTCGGGCGCCGTCGTGCAGCTCCCCGGATGCCACCAGGTCGGCCGCCAGGTCGGCCGCCGTCTCGCGACGGTCCTCTTCCGCGGCCGCCCGCAGCCGCTCCCGGTCCTCCAGCACGGCTTCCAGCCGGCGCTCGAGCTCGGAGGGCGGCACGCCCAGGCGACCGGACAGCCGGCCGAGCCGTTCCTCGTCGTCCACGGTCCGCCGGTAGGCCGCCGGTCCCGTGACGGCTTCGATCCGCCGGATGCCGGCCGCCACGCCCGTCTCGGCGACGATTCGGAACAGGCCGATCTGGCCCGTGGTGCGCACGTGGCAGCCGCCGCACAGCTCGGCGCTGATCCCGGGAATGCGGATGACGCGCACCTCGTCCCCGTACTTCTCCCCGAACAGGGCCACGGCGCCGGAGGCGACGGCCTCCCGGTAGCCCTCCAGGTGGGGCTCGACCGGGGCGTTGACCCAGATGGCGCGGTTCACCCGTCGCTCCACCTCCCGGCGCTCGGCGACCGTCATCGGGCCGCGATGGCTGAAGTCGAAGCGGAGGCGGTCGGGCGCCACCAGCGACCCCGCCTGCTGGACGTGCTCCCCCAGCACCGCGCGCAGCGCCGCGTGCAGGAGGTGGGTGGCCGTGTGGTTGCGCTCCGTGTCGCGGCGGACCTCCTCCTCCACGCGAGCTTCGACGGGGCCGGGGTGCTCGGGGGGGGTGCCTCGCACCGGCTTCCCGGCCACCACCACCTGCCCCCGCTGGTTCTTCGTCACCTCGTCGACCGCCAGCTCCCAGTCCTCGCCCCGGATCGTGCCCCGGTCGCTGACCTGTCCGCCCGCCTCCGCGTAGAAGGGGTTCCGCTCGAGGATGAGGGCTTCGCGCCCGTCCACCCGCGCCGAGGCGAGGACGGGCGTCTCGACCCGGAGCTCGCGGTAGCCCACGAACTCCTGGTCGCCCTCGGCCACGAGTACGCCCAGCTCCGCGCCACCCGCGCCGGCGCCCGCCCGCGCCGCCACCCGGTCCTCCCGCGAGCGGGCCCGCTGCTCCTCGAGCGCCCGGTGGAAGCCCTCCTCGTCCACGGCCCAGCCGCGGTCCTCGGCCATGAGCTCCGTGAGGTCGAGGGGGAAGCCGAACGTGTCGTAGAGCTTGAAGGCCTCCTCGCCCGGGAGGGTGCCCCGCTCCCCCTCGGGCGCGATCGTCTCGAAGCGCTGGAGCCCCTCCTCGATGGTCGACAGGAAGCGCTCCTCCTCGGCCCGGGTCGTGGAGACCAGGTGCTCGCGGCGAGCCTCCAGCTCCGGGTAGGCGTCCGACATCTCGTCGACCACGACCGACACGAGGCGATCCAGGGTGGGCTCGCGCCGTCCCAGGAGCCACGCGTGGCGTCCGGCCCGGCGCAGGATGCGCCGAAGCACGTAGCCGCGCCCCTCGTTGGAGGGGAACACGCCGTCGGCGAGCAGGAAGGCCACCGCGCGCGCGTGGTCGGCCAGCACCCGGAACGAGAGCCCCTCGTCCCAGCGCGCCGGGTCCATGGGGTACTCGACCCCGACGATCTCCTCGGCGGCGTGGATGATCGGCAGGAACAGGTCGGTGTGGTAGTTGGTCCGCGCCCCCTGGAGGATGGCCGCGATACGCTCCAGCCCGGCGCCCGTGTCGATGGAGGGCGCCGGGAGCGGATGATCGTGCCCGTCCTCGTCACGGTCGTACTGCATGAAGACCAGGTTCCAGATCTCCATGAAGCGGTCCTCCTCGCCCAGGGCGAGGAAGGCGTCGGGAGCGAGGCCGCCCGAGGGCTCGGCGCGCAGGTCGTAATGCAGCTCGGAGCAGGGACCGCACGGACCGGTCTCGCCCATCTGCCAGAAGTTTTCCTTGTCGCCGAGCTTGAGGACCCGCTCGGGTGGGAGCGACGTGAGGTCGAGCCACAGGTCGCGCGCCTCGTCGTCCGAGACGTGGACGGTGGCCCACAGGCGGTCCGGATCGAGCCCGAGCTCGCCGGTGACGAGGTCCCAGGCGTAGCCAATAGCCTCGGACTTGAAGTAATCGCCGAAGGAGAAGTTGCCGAGCATCTCGAAGAAGGTGTGGTGCCGGGCCGTGCGACCGACCTCCTCGAGGTCGTTGTGCTTGCCGCTCACCCGCAGGCACTTCTGCGCCGTGACCACCCGGGGCCCCGGCGGCGCCACCTCGCCCTGGAAGGCGCGCTTGAACTGCACCATGCCGGCATTGGTGAACAGGAGGGTCGGGTCGTCCGCGGGCACGAGAGAGCTGGACGGCAGATGCAGGTGCTCCTGCCGTTCGAAGTAGTCAATGAATCGCTGACGAACCTCGGCCGTCTTCATCCCTGTCTCATCGGCTTGGCGGCGCTCACTCATCGGCCGGGTGGCGTTTCGGCTCCCGGGCCCCGTCCGGCACCCGTCCACCGTGCCGGCTTCTCGGTACACCGCGGCGCCCGCGCGTATCCTGCCCGTGCAGGAAACATGCGGGCGCCACCGCCCGGAAGGTAGCGGCGCCACGGCCGCGCGCGCACGCCCGAAGTGCCCCGGACCGGGCGCGAGGCGGCGCCGGTCCGCGAGCCGGGGCCGCGGGACTTCGCACCGCGCCCCGACGCCGCTATCCTACCTCGCCCGTTCGACGAGGATCCCAACGAAGGGAGGTGGCGCGATGTCCGACAGCCTCATCCGGGGCCTGCAGCGATTCCACAGGGAGGCGTTCCCCGGCTACCGGGAGCACTTCCGCGAGCTGGTGGCGGCGGGACAGCGTCCCGGCACCCTGTTCATCGGGTGCTCGGACTCCCGCGTGCTCCCGGACCTCCTCACCGACTCGGGACCGGGCGACCTGTTCGTGTCCCGCAACGTGGGCGCGCTCGTGCCACCCCACGATCCCGAGGTCGGGGAGCACGAGGCGGCGGCGGTCATCGAATACGCGGTCGCCGTGCTCGGCGTGCGGGACGTCGTGGTGTGCGGCCACAGCCACTGCGGCGCCGTCCGTGCCCTGTACGAGCCGCCGGGCGTGTCGGCGCCCAACCTGGAGCGTTGGCTGGAGCTGGCCCGCCCCGCGGTGATGCCGCTCGCGGACGGCCAGCTGGACGAGGACACGCTGCGAGAGACCGAGCGGCGGAACGTCGCGCTGCAGCTGGAGCGGCTGGCGGACTATCCCCTGGTGCGCGAGCGCGTGGAGGCCGGGGAGCTGGCGTTGCACGGGTGGCACTACATCCTCGAGGAAGGCCGCGTGGACGCCCTCGACCTGGAGAGTGGCCGCCTCCATCCGGAAGCGGCCGACTGAGCCCCGATTCCCCCGCCGGCCGGGGAACCGGAGCGTCACGCGGAGGCCGGGAGTCAGCCTGTGCGTGGAGGCACGGGGCGGGCCGTTCAGTTCCGGTCTGTCTCGGGAGTGTGGCCGGCGACCGTCACTCGCGGTGCCAAGATTTCGGCTCGAGTGTCACCCACAGCTGTTTCTATCAGCCGGTACAGGAGCAGATCCCTTCCACAGATCGGAGCTACGACGGAATCGAAGCGTCGCGAGGCGACCACCCTCGCTCTCACGGGGTCCCGGACATCCACGACCTCCACCATCGTGTCAAAGGTGTGTCGAGTCCAAGCCGGCGACGTGAAGTGGGTCGGGCCGGGCGTCCAATCGGGATCGGGAATCAGCGAGAAGGTCCAGAGTCGACCGCGATCGTCGACCGCGATGTGCTCCAGGTAATCCACGGGTGGAAGCTCCCCGAACATGCGGTCCAGCCTCCGGGGAGTTACCACCTGTGCGTCGGGAAACCACGGAGCGTGGCGCAGGAAAGTCTCCTCGAGCTTCCCCCGGTTCGTCCAGTGATAAATCTCGTAATGCCACACGCTGGCGGTGAACAGGTCCCCGTCCCGGCCCCTGGCGGCCGTCCATGCATCCAGGTCGGCGAGAGCGGGCGAGGACGCGCCGAAGGCGCGCACGACGGCTCCGGAATCGTCGACTAGGACGAACAGGGAGTCTCGCACAGCCGCGCTTCCCGGGGTCTCCAGGACCAGCCACCGGTCGCGGCCCATGGCGATGAGTCCGTTGGCAGCTTCGGGCGTTCTGAAGGAGCCCAGGAACTCGCCCGCCGACGTGGCTTTGGTCGCACGCAGATTGAACCTGTCGAACACTTCGAACGTATCGCCGGCCACCGTAGCCAGGTCTAGCTGACGTCGGAACTCCCCGGGCCCCTGACCGGGGCGTCCCACGGCCCGAAGCCACTTCCCCTGTGCGTCGTAGACCCCCAGTTCCCCGCCACCGACGAGACCGCTGACCACGAAGTGGCCGTTGTCGAGATGGAGCACCGAACACGACGCCCCAAAAGGAGCCGTGGCGTCGATCGAGACCGAATCGCCCGCGCGCCCCAGGGTCGCGACGATCGTCACATCGAGGCAATCATGGCACCCCGCCCTGGCTGTCAAGAGTCTTCGCGGCACGTCGGGGTCGAACCGAGTCGTCGGCCGGGATGGGCGCCGGCCACAAGCGGCCAGACCGGTCAGGAGGAGGAAGAAGATCAGACAGGAAGATCGCCGTTTCGTCCGGAAGACCCGTGGAGCCCATCGCGGTCCCGACCGCAGGAGCTTCCGCGGCTCCGACCCGGGCGTCCGTACGTGACGGGGCAGGGGAACGAGGCTGTATCTCAGTGCGATCGCTCCCCCAGCGCAGTTCGTATCTCATGAACCAGAACGCTATCGGGGGGCAGACCTCTCTGGACGGTCTCACCGATCAGAAACGTCGGTGTGCCTGAGACGCCGAGGCGCCTCGCCGCACGCGCGTCCCTGGCAATCACATCCTCATATCGCCCATTGTCGAGGCACGATTTGAATCGGATGGTGTCCCGGACCCCCGCCCTCGCTGTAAGCTGGATCCAGGGGATGAGCCCGAGAGAATCCTGGATGGCGTAGATCTCGCGCACAAAAGCAGGAAATCGATGCTGCTCCCCAGCGCATTCCGAGGAAAGAGCTGCGCGGAAGGCGTGGGGATGGAGATCGGAAATGGGATCGTGGCGGAAGATTACGGCCACCCGTCCGTGGAAGGCGTCCATCACCGAGTCCAGAACGGATTGAGCTCGGGCGCAGAATGGACACTCCAGATCCGCAAACTCCACGATCTTCAAGGCGGCTTGTCGATTGCCGATCAGGTGCCCCCCGTCCTGCGCGGTCTTCTGCGTCCGGGCATCGACTCGGTACCGACCTGGATTCTCGGGAGCTCGCCGACGAGAGGTCAGTTCGTGACGCGCGACCAAGGCCGTCGTG
>CANPVD010000093.1 GCA_947581615.1 Candidatus Humimonas hydrogenitrophica | reverse complement strand
TCCCTACCTGGGCCCCGCGTTCATCGTGAGCGTGGGCTACATGGACCCGGGCAACTGGGCCACGGACATCTCCGGGGGGGCGGAGTTCGGCTACAAGCTCCTGTGGGTCCTCCTGTGGAGCAACATCTTCGCGATCTTCCTGCAGACGCTGGCCGCCAAGCTCGGGATCGCCACCAACCACGACCTGGCGGAGCTGTGCCGGGAGGAGTACTCGCGCGGCGTGGCCATGCTCCTGTGGATCACGGCCGAGCTGGCCATGATGGCCACGGACCTGGCCGAGTTCCTGGGAGCGGCCATCGGCATCCACCTCCTGTTCCACATCGGGCTCATCCCGTCCGTCCTGATCACCGCGTTCGACGTGCTCCTCGTGCTGGCGCTCCAGCGCGCGGGTTTCCGGTGGTTCGAGATCGCCATCACCGCGATGGTGGCCATCGTGGGCGGGGGCTACGTGGTCGAGATCCTCCTGGCCAAGCCGGACGTGGGCCAGGTGTTCTACAGCCTCGCGGTGCCGCGCCTCCCGGAGGCCGCCGTGTTCGTGGCCATCGGCATGCTGGGCGCGACCGTGATGCCCCACAACGTCTACCTGCACTCGGCCCTATCCCAGTACCGGAAGAAGTCGGAGGAGGAGGAGCACAAGCGCAAGCTCGTCCACTTCGCCTTCATCGACTCGGCCATCGCCCTCAACGGCGCCCTGTTCGTCAACGCGGCCATTCTGATCATGTCGGCCGCCGTGTTCGGCGCGCGCGGCCTGCAGGTCGCGAGCATCCAGCAGGCCCACCACACTCTGGGGCCGCTGCTCGGAAGCGCGTCGGCCACCGTTTTCGCCGTCGCGCTCCTGGCGGCGGGCCTGTCCTCCTCGGCCACCGGTACCCTGGCGGGACAGGTGGTCATGGAGGGCTTCCTTCAGGTCAAGGTCAAGCCCTGGGTGCGCCGCCTCGTGACGCGGCTCCTGACCATGATCCCCGTCATCATCGCGGTGGCCCTGGGAACGGACCCGCTCTTCCTGCTGGTCCTCAGCCAGGTGGTCCTCAGCCTCCAGCTGCCGTTCGCGATCGTCCCTCTCCTGCGCTTCACATCGTCCGAGAAGCTCATGGGTGGGGGATTCGTGAACCGCAGGTTGACGCGGATCGTGGGGTGGGTGATCACGGCGGTCATCGTTCTGGCGAACCTGTTTCTCATCTATCTCGTTTTCACGGGACGGGCCTGAGGGCTCCGCAGGGAGGCGAGGCGGGCCATCCGGTCGCAATCATGGAGGTGAGACGTGTACGGGACGATACTTGTGCCGCTGGAGCTGGAGGAGGGAGAGGAGGGGATCCTGCGCCACGTGTCCGAGCTCGCGAAGCTGTGCGGTTCGGAGGTCATCCTTCTGCACGTGGCCGGCGGATGGCGCGGTCGCTACTTCCAGGGCCGCCTCCAGGATCCCGAGGAGGGCGAGCAGCGTCAGCGGCTCCAGGAGCGCGTCGACCGCCTCCGGGACCGGGGCATCGACGCGCGCGGCGAGATCCGCTACGGGACGCCGGGCGAGGGCATCGTCGCGGCCGCGGCGGAGCTGGAGGTCGATCTGATCGCCATGGCGACCCACGGGCACCGTGGGGTCCTGGATCTCCTCCTGGGGAGCGCCGCTTCCGAGGTCCGGCACCAGGTCCACATCCCGGTGCTCTTGCTCCGGAAGTGAGTGCCGGGGAGCGGCGACCGGGTGGTCCGGCGCGCCCGCGCGGACGCGCCGCGGACGGGGCCGCGCCCGAGGCTCGTCGGCGGGCGCTCTCGGAGCTCCGGGACACGGTCGTGAACTGCCGGCGCTGCCCCCGCCTTGTGCGATGGCGCGAGAAGGTGGCGCGGGAGAAACGGGCGTCGTTCGCCGACCAGGACTATTGGGGCCGGCCCGTGCCCGGCTTCGGCGACCCGGCTGCATGGCTCCTGGTCGTGGGTCTGGCGCCGGCCGCCCACGGCGCCAACCGGACCGGACGGATGTTCACGGGAGACCGGTCGGGCGACTGGCTCTTCCGAGCGCTCCACCGGGCCGGCCTGGCCACGCGGGCCGAGTCCACCGCGAGGGACGACGGGCTCGAGCTGGTCGGCACCTGGATCACCGCCTCGGTGCGCTGCGCCCCGCCCGGAAATCGGCCCGGCCCATCGGAGCGCGCCAACTGCCGCCCGTATCTGGAGCGTGAGATCGACCTCCTGGAGGACGTGCGGGTGATCGTGGCCCTGGGCGGATACGCTTATCGCCACGTGATGCGGATCTTCCGGGGTCGGGCATGGGACGTCCCCTCGCCCATGCCGGGCTTCGAGCACGGGCTCGAGGTCGAGCTCGCGGCTCCGGCCCGGCCGGATGCGCGAGCTGCGGCCGGGCAGCCCGGCCGGGCGAAAGGGCGTCGGCCGTCGGCCGACGCCCTCACCCTCGTCGCCTCCTACCATCCCAGCCAGCAGAACACGTTCACGGGCACTCTCACCGAGCCGATGTTCGACCGGATCTGGGCCCGGGCCCGGGCGCTCGGACCGGCATGAGCCAGAAGCCGGACCGCCTGCACCGGCTCTTCCGGATGGGGATGTGGCTCAAGGGCATGGACGGCCTCGTGGAGGTGGCGGGTGGGCTCGTGCTGGCCGTGGCGAGCCAGCACCGGATCGCTACGCTCGTTCACCACCTGGTGCGCGGCGAGCTGTCGGAGGACCCCGGCGACCTGGTGGCCAACGCGCTCCTCGGACTGGCGCGGCACCTGTCCGTGGGCACCCGGACCTTTGTGGCGGCGTACCTGCTGGTCCACGGCCTCGTGAAGCTCGGGCTGGTAGGAGGGCTCCTGGCCGAGAGGCGGCGCGTCTTCCCCGTCGCCCTCACCGTACTGGGGCTGTTCCTGGGCTACCAGGTCTACCGGCTCGCGGTCATGCCCTCGGTGTGGCTGGGCGCGCTGACCGTCGTGGATGCCGCCATCCTCGGACTCGTGGCCCGGGAGTGGAGGCTCGTGGCGAGGGGCGGCGGCGCGACGGCCGGCTGACGTCCGGGCTCCCGCTCGACCGCCATCGCCGCGAGGACCGGCGCCGGGCTATTGCGTGAGCCGCACCAGGAGATCCTGCGCCACCTGCTGGAAGATCTGCTGGAGCTGGTCCTTGCTAGGGGCGAAGTAGGACTTCCCCGCTGGCTGAGAGGAATTGGCCTGCCCGTTCTGATTCGCGAGCTCCGCCAGGTAGCCCATGTCGGGCTGGAGCAGCGGGTCGGAGGCGTGGGGATTGCCCAGGCCGATCGTGTAGATGTAGGCCTTCCGGGTCCGGATCGCGTTGGCCACGACGATGCCGTTCTGGAGGGCCTTGTTCCGGATCTTGGGCTCGGTCCAGCCCCAGCATACCGTCGCGTTGCGGCATCCGTCGGGGGTAGCGAGTCGATCCATGGCCAGCTGGTCCGGACGGTTAAAGTATCCGCGCAGGCGGCCGCCCGCGTGGATAGTCGAGACGGCCATGACGCGGTCCTCGTAGTTGGCACCGTTCGGCGCCGCGAACGGGCCGAGCGCGGAGCCGCCGTTCGAAGGACCGCCGGGCCCGAGCACGCCCCGGAAGGCGGTGGGTCTCCCATCCGTGAAGAACACCACCACCTTGGCCGAATGCTGGCGGACGTTGGGGAGCTGGAGCTGGTCGTACGCCAGCCGGAGTCCTTCCCCGGTGTCGGTGTCTCCGTCGGACGTCATGCGGTCGATGGCGCCGTCGATCGGGCTCTTGAAGTCGTGGCCCAGGTTGACGTCGTCCGCAGCCCGGATCTGGAACGAGACCAGCCCGACCTGGTCCATGGTTTCGTCGAAGTTGGACACGAACTGCTTGGCGGCGTTCTGCAGGTCGTGCCAGGCGCCCACCTGTCCCAGCGATCCCGACTGGTCCAGCACAAGGATCAGGTCCACCGGCGGGATCGCCGCGGTGGCGTTCGAGCCGACGTCCATGGTCTCGATGCCGAGCAGCCGCATGAGCGTCGTCGGAACCGTCTCCGAGGCGCTCATGGACACCGTGCTCTCCCCCTGGGGGTTCGTGCCGAAGGAGATGCGGATGCCGCCGAGGTTGGTGACGCCGTTGGCGCGCGCCATGGCCAGGGCCTGCTGGCGGGCGACGGACTGTCCGAGCCGCAGGGAGCGGGCGGCCGCGAGGACGCCCGCGTCGACGGCGCGCGAGAGGCGTGACTTGGCGATGTAGCCGCGGCCCAGATCCACGGCCAGGCCGGCGAACCCGAGGACGACGACGAGGAGGGCCGCCACCATGACGAGGACGGCTCCGCGCCGGTCGGATCCCAGCTCACGAAGCAGCCGCCTCACGTGCGCCCTTTGAGGCTCTCCGGAACGTTGCTCGGACATGAACGCTACCCTCGCAGTCCCTTGATCGCCGGGCCCTAGAAGAAGGCCCGATCGTAGACCGTCCCGGGCACCATGCCCGGGACCAGCCGCCCGATGGGCGTCAGCGGCTCGTAGGAGTAGAAGACCTCCACCGCGTAGACGGTCCTCCCGTTCACGAGCCCGAGCCCGGCCAGCGACGAGGCCGGGTCACCGGTTGTTCCCAGACGGCTGTGGCCCGAATAGCCCGAGCTGGCCACCTGGCTGACGATGCGGGGCACCCCGCCCTGCACCTCGAGCTCGCTCACCACGGCGCCGCCCTCCTTCTCGAGACCGATGCTGGCGCCGTTCTGCATGGTGACGTCCAGCACCGTGTCGAGCGCCGTGCCGCGCGAGGCGATGTTGGCTCCCTCGCGCGCCAGGCCGGCCAGCGTGTGGGCCACGTCGAACGCGTGCCCGAGCTCGAACACCGCGAACAGAACGACGAGGAGGATGGGTGCCACGAGCACCATCTCCACGAGCTCCTGGCCGCGCCGATTCCGGACCAGCCGGCGCGCCAGGCGCGCCGGCCCCGACCGCGCGTTCGCCGGCCCCGACCGGGCGTTCGCCGGATGCGACCGTAAACGCCCTCGCGGGGCGGGGCGCGACGTTCTCGGCTCAGTAGAACGGTTCATTACGCATCGAGGTGCTGACGGTGAAGTCGAGGAGGCTGCTCGGGACGAGGCTCGCGATCGACGGAAAGGCGATGTCGTAGTGATAGTGCACATCGATCGTGACCACCTGTTCGGGAGCTCCGCCATCGGCCGGCGAGATCGAGATGTCGGATGGGCTCACGCCCAGGCTGGCCGTGCGCTGCTCGATGATGTGTTCGATAGAGCTGGCCCGGCCGAGGCCCCGTCCGGTGACCGGGTCCGTCAGCTGGTTCCCGGTCACGGCGAAGCGGGAGGCCTCCGCCACCGCTTGCCGGAGCGTGAGGCGCGTGTAGAAGTAGCGCCCGAACTCCATGATGCCGAATAGGATGAGCAGGAGGACCGGGATGACGAGCACGAACTCGATGAGGCTCTGGCCCGATGTGGAGCGCACCCCGGCGGTGACGTTCCGCATGCGCGGACCGCCTGGAGATGTCGACCGTGTGGATGCGGGTGAAGAGACCATCCTCTGAACCGCCCTCCGATCGCCGGACGGCACGATGGAACGCGTGGCCCATCGCGATCCCCCCGTCGGAGGATCACGCGGCAGCGGCCGCGCGGGCACCATCGAGCCATGTTTTTTTGGCGAGGGCTTGACAACCTACAGGGGTGTCAAGGGTTTGGCTAGGGGGGATGGGCGGCCCTACGAGGGGGGCTCGCGCTCAAACTGGTCGAGGCGGCCCCCGTGCGCCCGCGACCACGCGACGAGCAGGCGCGCGACCCGGCCATAGCTGGCGATGCCGCCCGGGACCTGGTTCGCGTGCAGGTAGGCGTTGTTGACCGTTCGGCTGGCCTCAGCGGCCACGCGGACCTCGACGCGCTCGAGGTAGTCGGCGTAGTCTAAAATGTCCCTCCGCACGCCCGGGAGGCGCTCGGCGACCAGGGCCCCGGCCGCCCGGCGGTCCTGGCGAGCCAGGACGCCCACGAAGGTGAGCTGGGCCATGGCGTGGCCCGCGTAGGCCACGTATGGGTCGGGCGATCGGGTCGCCGCCATCCAGCCCAGGAAGCTGGCCTCGTTTTCCGGTGCTGCGCCCCGCTGGTGCGCTTTCTCGTGCTGCATGTCGAAGGGCAGCAGGAGCGCCGGCTCGCCGCCATCCACCACCGCCTCTCCGGTCCACGGGAAGTAGAAGCCCGAGATACCCACGCGGCTGGGAAAGTCGGGAGGGATGAAGCGCTTGACGGGTCCGCGCGGCACCGCGAGGGAAGCCGGAAGGCCGAGCTCTCGGACCGCCCGGCGCCAACCTTCCTCCAGTCCCCGCCTCAGCGCGCTCCGGCTCTCGTCGATCGACGTGGGCACGCCGGCGTCGGGTACCCCGTGGATGGCCAGGTAGGCCGCGTTCGTGGCCACGATCTCCTGCCGGACGAGGGCCGCGATTTCGGTCGTGTCGGCCCCCGTGCCGGAAGGGAGACCGAGCCGCTCGGCCAGAGGCGGACGGGCATAGTTGAAGCCCCACAGAACGTAGAAGAGGACGGCGATGAGCCCGAAGTCAGCGGCCACCCGAAGCGCGGCGCCCCCGAGCGCGTTTCGGAGCCGCCGTCGCCGCCGCGCGATTTGCAGGCCGGCCCGTACCGCCAGAAACAGATACGCCGCGCCGCCGCCGCCCAGCAGCACCTCCGCGACGGGGAAGGGGATCCAGCCCGTCGCTCGTGAGAGTCCGAGCGCGATCCAGGGTCCGACACTCTCGCCGTAGGCGCTCTCGACGAGAGCCGGCGCGCGCGTCAGCACGCGCGAGAGGCCAAAGCACGCGAGGCCGGTGGCCAGCAGGATCAGAGGACGGTGCGGCCGCAGCCTCCGGTCGCGCGCGCGGCGGGGGTTGTGGGGAAGCAGCACCCCGCGCGCCGCATTGCCTCGGGACTCGCGATCGCGCACCCTGTCCTCCCCGGATGCGGGCATGGGCCCACGTCCGCCGCGGCGCCTTCGAAGACGCATCAGCGAGGAGAATCCACATGAAGGTGAGCATCGAGTACTGCACGGTTTGAGACTACGGACCCAGAGCCGCCAGGCTGGCGGCCAGGCTCCGGGAGGCCTTCGGCGACCCGGAGATCGAGCTCGTCGAGTCCGGGGGCGGCGTGTTCGAAGTCACGGTGGACGGCCGCCTGGTCTATTCCAAGAAGCGGACGGGTCGGCACGCCGACCCGGAGCAGGTGATCCGGGCGATTCGCGTGGAATCGGAAACGTGACTCCGTCTCGGAGCGGCGACGCGCCCCCCGGACGAGGGACGATCCCGGTCGAGGTCTCGCGTCACGAGCAGGGTCGGGTCGGCATATGCGCGGGACTCCCGATCCCGTTCGTGCTGCCCGACTGAGACAGTCGCGACAGGCGCGCGCTCCTCGGCGGCGGAGTGTCGCCCGCCTTCGGCGGCGTCCGGCGCACGATGGGAGAGCCGGGCCAGCGAGACCATCACGGCCGCCAGAAGCACGATCAGGGTGACGGCGATCAGGACCTCCACGAGGTTCACGCCGCCCCGAGATAGAGGGCTCTTCGATGTGGATGCGTCCGCGTCCACGATCGACGCGGTCGGTGACTTCCGGGTGGACAAGAGACTGGACCTCCAGGCTGGGGCGGTATCTTCCGCCCACGAGTACAGCAATCCGGAGGCCCGGTGGGACCGGCTGTGGTCTCATCCCCGCATCCATGTACAAGACAGATACTTGGGGAGAGCCGTCCAGGCGCTGGACCGCCTCGACGGCCGGCGGCCGAGGTCGACGCTGGCGCAGATCGCCATACACCCTCGCAGGGCTCCGCGCCGCCCAGCGGATCGGGGGCGAGCGGGAGGTCCCACGAAGCTCAGTCGTCGCGGCCGACCTCGAGCATGCGCTCCACGGCGGCCAGGGCCCGGGCCCGGACGTTCTCGGGGATCTCGATCTCGTAGCGGAGGTCCTGCAGGGAGGCCAGGGTGTTTTCGAGCGTGATCTTCTTCATGTGGGGACACAGCGTGCAGGGCTTGACGAACTCGAGGTCGGGGTGGGCCTCCTGCACGTTGTCGGACATGGAGCATTCGGTGACCATGATGACCCGGTTCGAGCGGGCGTCGTCCAGGTAGCCGATCATGCCGGTGGTCGAGCCGACGAAATCCGCTTCCTCGCACACCTCCGGCGAGCACTCCGGGTGGGCGATGACCTCGATGCCCGGGTACTGCTCACGGTAGGCCCGGATCTGGTCGACCGTGAACTGCTCGTGCACCACACAGCGGCCGTGCCACGCGATCACCCGCACGTCGGTCTCGGCGGCCACGTTGCGCGCCAGGTACTCGTCCGGCAGGAAGATCACCCGGTCGGAGCCGGCATCCGCCGCGGCCGCTTCGACCACCCTCACCGCGTTGGCCGAGGTGCAGCAGATGTCCGACTCGGCCTTGATGGAGGCCGGGGTGTTCACGTAGGTGACGACGGGCACGCCGGGATGACGCTGCTTGAGGAGACGGACGTCCTCGACCGTGATGCTCTCGGAGAGCGAGCAGCCGGCGTCCGGATCCGGGATGAGGACCGTTCGCCCGGGGTTCAGAATCTTGGCCGTCTCGGCCATGAAGTGCACGCCGCAGAACACGATCACATCCGCGTCCGTGTCCCGCGCCGCCCGCGCCAGGCCAAGGGAGTCGCCCTTGAAGTCCGCGACGCCGTGGAAGATCTCGGGCACCTGGTAGTTGTGGCCGAGGATGACCGCGTTGCGCTCCCGCTTCAGCCGATTGATCTCGGCGATGAGCGGGGCCTTCATCTCCCACTCGAAGCGGGGGATGCTGCCCTCCACCTTGGGCCAGATGTGCTCGGTCGCCTCGGCGACCTGGGGTGTGTAGGCTAGCGTGCCCGGCACGGTTCACTCCCGTTTGCGGTCCACCTCGGTGCCGCCTGCGCTCCCGCGTACGGCACCGCCACGGGGCCGGCCGCGGCCTCCCTCAGGGGAGGAACGCTCCGATCACGCGTGACGTGGGGATGGTAAGGATAGCGGGCTCGGCCGCAAAGGTTCCGTGACCGGCCATGCCGGCCGACGCCTTCGCGCCGGGTCCGCGAGTGCCTTCCGCGGTGGCCGGACGTCCCCCGCCGCCCGATCTAGTGGAAGTGGCGGTGGGTGTGCGTGAGTCCGCCCTCGTGGGTGTGCTCGTGGGCGTGCGCCACCGGGGCGGTCCCGTACCGTTCCTCGAAGCGACCGAACTTCCATACCGCCACGGAGATCGCCCACGCCAGCAGGAAGAGTCCGACCACCAGGTACCCCAGGCTCCCGAAGTCGAGGCCCGCCAGGAAATCGGCCACCGGTCCCCGGGCGCCCGTCATCCCGACCAGCACCTGCGCCAACTCCACCGTCCCGATGACCAGGGCCACCAGGATCGACAGGCTGGTGGTGGTGAGGTTGTAATAGATCTTCCGCAGCGGGTTCACGAAGGCCCAGTCGTAGGCCTTGCACATGAGGACGCCGTCGGTCGTGTCCATCACCGACATGCCGGCCGCGAACAGGATGGGCAGGGAGAGGACGGCCGGCCACGGCAGGTCGCTGGTCGAGGCGCCGGCGGTCATGGCCAGGAGCCCGACCTCCGAGGCGGTGTCGAACCCGAGTCCGAACAGCAGGCCCACCGGATACATGTGCCAGCTGTGCCGGATGACCCTCTGCAGCCGACGGCCGAACAGCCGGTTCAGGAAGCCGCGGCGGGCCAGGAGCTCCTCGACGTGCTCGTGCGTGTGATGGCCGGCCCGCGTTCCCCGCCAGACCTTCAGAATGTCGAGCAGCACCAGGAGGTTGAGGATCCCGATGAACCACAGGAACGTGCCCGACACGCCCGCTCCGATCAGTCCCCCGACGTTCTGCATCGCCGGCAAGTCCCGCTTGACGGCCGTGGCGGCGAACAGGATCACCACGGCGAGTCCGGCGACCACCGTCGAATGTCCCAGCGAGAAGAAGAACCCGACTCCGAGGGGCCGGCGATCGTCCTTGAGCAGGAAGCGGACAGTGTCGTCGACCGCCGCGATGTGGTCGGCATCGAAGGCGTGTCGGAGACCGAACAGGTAGGCCACGGCGCCGAGGCCCACGAGGGCCGTGTAGCGCGAGGCGTAGTACAGGAACAGGCCCCAGCCCACCGCGTGGAGGAGGGCGATGAACCCGTACAGGCCCGCCAGTCGGAGCCGCTCGGCGGGCGTGAAGGACAGGGCCGACCGAGCGGTCGCCGGCCGGGCGTGGGCCGCCGGAGCGTGGGGGTGGCCGTGGGCCGACGGGGCCTGGGCCGTTGCGGCGTCGCGTGACTCCATCCTTCGCCTCGCACGGATGCTGCACGCACCGGGCGGCGCGCGGCTGTTCAATCTAGCGATTTCCGGACCTTCCCACTACTTGTGCCCGGTCTGGGGCTCGGGTCGGAGGCTCCACCGGAGTCCCGGGCAGGCTCCCCGCGCCTCCGCTTCTCTGGCGGGGAAGGGGCCCGCATAATTAGGGGGGTCCCACCGGACCTTCCGGGCGCCGCGGCGGCGGACGCGCCCCGGACCGGGAGGGCCCGCACGTCCTGAAGCCAGGAGCACGCGGTCGTCATGAGCACCAGCGGGAAGAAGGCCCGAACCTCGCCTCGGAAGCGAGCCGAGGAGCTGCGCCGGGAGATCCGGCGGCATGACTACCTCTACTACGTCGAGAACCGCCCCGAGATCTCGGACGAGGAGTATGACGACCTCTTCCGGGAGCTGGTCGAGCTCGAGAAGGAGCACCCCGAGCTCCTCACCGACGACTCGCCTACGCAGCGGGTGGGGGCCGAGCCGCTCGACGCGTTCCCCACCGTACAGCACACGGCCCCGATGCTGAGCCTCGACTCCAGCCGGGAGGAGGCGGACGTCCGTCGCTTCGACGAGCGAGTTCGGGACGGAGTGGGGGAAGGGGCCGAGGTCCGCTGGGTCATGGAGCCGAAGCTGGACGGCGCCTCCGTGGAGCTCGTGTACGAGGACGGCATCCTGACTCGCGCCGCCACCCGCGGTGACGGGAGGAAGGGCGAGAGGATCACCGAGAACGTTCGGACCATCCCCGCCGTGCCGCTCCGCCTCCGCGAGGAGGACCGGACTCCGCCGCCCATGGTGGCGGTACGGGGCGAGGTGCTCATGCGGCTCGGTCCGTTCGAGGCGTTGAACGAGCAGCTCATGCAGGCGGGCAAGGAGCCCTTCGCCAACCCGCGGAACGCGGCGGCCGGGGCCCTCCGGCAACTCGACCCGAAGGTCACCGCCTCCCGTCCGCTCGACATCTTCGTCTACGACATCCTGGCCTCCGAGGGGCTCGAGGGGGTGGACACCCAGACCGAGGTGAGGCGGGCCCTGTCCGCGTGGGGGCTGAGGACCCCGGAGTTCGAGGTGCTGGCGGAATCCGCGGACGGCATCGTGGCCTACCACGCCGACCTCATGGCGTGCCGCGACGACCTGGAGTACGAGATCGACGGCGTGGTGGCCAAGCTGGACGACCTGGCGGCGCGCGACCGGCTGGGCTCCACCTCCCGTCACCCGCGCTGGGCCTACGCGTTCAAGTTCCCGCCGCGCAAGGAGCTCACGCGCGTCCTCAAGATCGTCCCGAGCGTGGGCCGCACGGGAGTCGTCACGCCGGTCGCCATGATGCGGCCGGTGGAGATCGGCGGCGTCACCGTGAGCCGCGCCAGCCTCCACAACATCGAGCAGGTACACCGGCTCGACGTGCACGAGGGGGACACCGTCCGCGTGCAGCGTGCGGGGGACGTGATCCCGCAGGTCGTCGAAGTGGTGGAAAAGGGCTCCGGGAAGCGGGAGAAACCCTTCGAGCTCCCCGAGCGGTGTCCCTCCTGCGGGACGGAGCTCATCCGGCGCGGTCCCTACACCGTGTGCCCCAACAGCTTCGAATGCCCCGCGCAGCTGGCCGGGCGCCTGGTCCACTTCGGTTCGCGGGATGCGCTGGACATCGAGGGGCTGGGCGAAGAGACGGCCCGGCTCCTCGTGTCCGAGGAGCTCGTGCGCGAGCTCCCGGACCTGTTCGAGCTCGAACCCGGGCAGCTCGAGGCCCTCGAGGGCTTCGCGGAGAAGTCCGCCACCAACCTGGTCGACGCCATCGGGAAGGCCTCGAAGACGGAGCTGCGCCGCTTCCTCTACGGCCTCGGGATCCCGGAGGTGGGGACGGCCGTGGCGCGCGACCTGGCCGAGCACTTCCGCTCCTTCGAGAAGATCCGCGGCGCCTCCGAGGAGGAGCTGGAGGAGGTCGAGGGGATCGGGCCCAAGATGACCGAGGGGATCCGAGCCTTCTTCCAGGAACCCCACAACCGGCACATCCTGGACCATCTCCTGGATGGCCGGGTGACGCTCATCGAGCCCGCGGCCCCGGCCGAGGGCGGACGTCCGCTCGAGGGCCTCACCTTCGTGTTCACCGGGGGCCTGGAGCGCTTCAGCCGCTCGCAGGCGAAGGAGCTGGTCGAGGCGAACGGAGCTCGCGCCACCTCCTCGGTCAGCGGCGAGACCGACTACGTGGTGGTGGGCGAGGACCCGGGCTCCAAGCTGGACGAGGCCCGCGAGCGCGGCGTGAACACCCTGGACGAGGAAGGCTTCCTGGCGCTCCTCGCGGAGAGGGGCGTGGAGGGTTGAGGGTCAGGTCCCGGCGAACCACTCGTAGCCGCGGTCGGTCCAGTAGCCCCCGTTCTGGTGGGGGAGGAACACGATCCGGGTCAGATACTTGACGCTCTTGTAGCCCAGCTTGACCGGTGAGTGGAGGCGGGCCGGCGCGCCGCGGCCGGGCGTCAGGAGCGCGCCTCCGTACGCGTAGCAGATCAGAGTCTGGGGGTGGAGGGCGCTGGCCAGGTCCCAGCTCTCGTGGTAGCCGGAGTCGAACGACTGGAAGTCCACGAACTTCGCGTCGGGCCGGGCCCCGGCGAGCTTGGCCAGCAGGCTCACGCGGACGCCCGTCCACTCGGTGAGCGCGGTCCAGCCCTCCACGCAGTAGTGGTTCACCCTGTGGGTCACGGAGGGGAGACCGCGCAGGTCTTTCATGTCCAGCGTGAGCGGGTTCGCCACGGCGCCGCCCACCTCCAGCTTCCAGGCCCCGCGGATGGAGGGATCCCACACCGGCACGGAGGGGGACACGTAGTAGCGCGGAAGCGCGTCCCCGGCCAGGCGTCCTCCCCGCTTCACGTGGTCCATCGTCAGGTGGCGGAAGAGCGCCTCCTCGACGTCCTGGTTCGTGCGGCTCGCGAACTCGAGGGCGCCCTTCGCGGCTCGCGGCCCCTCCGAATCACAGGCGGCGAGGAACGCGGCCAGCGCGGCGCCGCCCAGGGACAGGAAGTCTCTGCGATCCATGGTCACTCCGCCGTCTCCTCGTACGGCGCGTCGCGCGTAGCCTGCGGCGCGTCGGGCTCCGGCTCCGCGGCGACGCTCTCCGTGCCCGCCGGCTCGGGCGACGCTCGATCCCGGGCACCATGCGCGGCGTCCGCGTGAACGACCTCCGCCCCCTCGGTCCGCCCCCCGCCGAACAGGTTGTAGAAGGGCCGGGCGTTGCGGTGCTCGGGCGAGCGGTCGGACCGGTAGCGTCCCGTGATCATGGCCGGGATCGAGTACGGGTCCACCGAGAGCACCATGAACACGTGGACGAGCCCCAGGGCGACGAGGCCGAACATGGCCAGGAAGTGCCAGTACCGGGCCCACACGTAGCCTCCCAGGAGCCGGGTCAGCCAGCCGAGCTGCACGGGCTTCCAGATCGCGATTCCCGACGTCACGGCCGCCACGGCCAGGACGAGGAGGGAGAGATAGGCGAGCTTCTGCAGCGCGTTGTGCTTGCCCTGACGTGGGTGCTCCCGTCGCGCGAACAGATAGAACTGGACCATCTCCCAGGCGTCGCGCGGGTCGCCGCGACGCGGCGCCAGGTCCCGCCACTCCCCGTGCAGGTAGAGAAAGCCCAGGTAGAGGAGGCCGTTGGCCACCAGCAGCCACATCGCCGCGAAGTGCCAGTGGCGGGCTCCCGCGAGCCATCCCCCGAACGTCAGCCACGCGGGGATGGGGTGACCGGCCAGCGGATAGCAGCAGAAGGTTCCGCCTCGCGGGGCGAAGGCCGGGTAGGCGTTGAAGATCCTCAGTCCGCTGGCGACCATGACGGCCAGCGCGAGGACGTTCACCCAGTGAGTGAGCCGCACCACCCAGTGGTGACGCGCACGCGGCGAGGCCTCCGCGTCCGTGGCCCCGTCGTGCTCCCTGGGCCCGGTCGCGCGCGCCGGAGCCGCCGCACCGGGCGACCCCGTCGTGCTTCCCGCTGGATACGTGTCGTCGGTCATCGTGCCGCCGATCCCTCCGCCTCTCGAGGCGCCCGTGGCCGGGCCCGGATGGGGCCGACCGGTGGACGTACACCGGAAACCGCCCCGGGGATCGGACCGGTTCCCGCGCGGACGGTACGGGGCGTGCGGCAACGGAGCTCCGGGAGCCGGGCCCCGGCGGGACGCCCGGTCCGGCTCCCGCGATCCGGCGCTGCGCGCCATCCGGCCGAAGGCCTCCATCCCGGGGAACCAGCATGGAGAACGTAGAGATCGCCCGCACGCTGGAGGATGTCGCCGACCTCCTGGAGATCCAGGGGTCCAACCCGTTTCGGGTCCGTGCCTACCGGAACGCCGCCCGCACGGTCGAGGAGCACCCCGTGCCCATGCGCAAGCTCGTGGAGGAGGGCGCGGACCTCACGGAGCTCTCGGGCATCGGCGAGGACATGTCGAAGTACATCCACCAGCTGGTGGACACGGGGTCCCTGGAGCTCCTGGACCAGCTCACCGAGGACGTTCCCGACTCGCTCATCGAGATCGGCCGGCTGCCCGGCGTCGGACCCAAGAAGACGCAGAAACTCTGGAAGGAGCTGGGAATCGAGACGGTGGACCAGCTCGAGGAGGCGGCGAAGGCCGGGAAGGTCCGCGAGCTGGAAGGCTTCGGGGCCAAGAGCGAGGAGAAGATCCTCCGGGGCATCGAGGCGTACCGCCGTCACCAGGCACGCTTCAAGATCTCCGAGGCCGACCAGCACGTCCTGCCCCTGCTGGAGTGGCTGCGGGAGGACGACTCGGTGGAACGGATCGAGGTGGCCGGCAGCTACCGGCGCCGCAAGGAGACGGTGGGAGACATCGACCTCCTCGCCATCGCGGAGGAGGGCGGCTCCCTCATGAAGCGGTTCACCTCCTACGACCGGATCGAGGAGGTGCTGGCCTCGGGCGACACGAAGGGGAGCGTGCGGCTCGCCTCCGGGCTGCAGGTCGACCTCCGCATCCTCACGGCGAAGAGCTACGGCGCCGCGCTCGTCTACTTCACCGGCTCCAAGGAGCACAACGTCCGCCTCCGCCAGCGCGCCATCGACCGGGGCCTGCGCATCTCCGAGTATGGGGTGTTCAAAGTCGAGAAGGGAAAGCGGGGGAAGGACGAGGACGAGGAGGCGAAGGAGCGTGACCCCTGGGAAGGCGAGCTCGTGGCCGGCGCCACCGAGGAGGGGGTGTACGCGGCGGTGGGCCTGCCGTGGATCCCGCCCGAGCTGCGCGAGGACCGGGGGGAGATCCAGGCGGCGGAGACGGGCGATCTCCCCGAGCTCATCACGATCGAGGACCTGCGCGGCGACCTGCAGATGCACTCGACCTGGTCGGACGGCCGGGAGTCCATCGAGGCCATGCTCGAGGGCTGCGCCGAGCGCGGCTACGAGTACTTCGCCCTCACCGACCACAGCCAGTCCCTGGCCATGACCGGCGGCATGGACGAGAAGAAGCTCCGCCGGCAGTGGAAGGAGATGGACGAGGTCGTCGCCAAGCACGACGAGATCCACCTGTTCCGGAGCATGGAGATCGACATCCTGGCGGACGGCACGCTCGACCTCTCGGACGAGATGCTGGAGAAGCTCGACATCGTCCTCGTCTCGATCCACTCGCGCTTCAACCTGCCGGCCGATGAGCAGACCGACCGGCTTCTGAGCGCCCTGGATCACCCGGAGGTGGACATCCTGGCGCATCCCACCGGTCGCCTCATCAACGAGAGGGACCCGTACGAGTTCGACCTGGACGCGGTCCTCGAGCGCGCCGCCGAGCGCGGCGTGGCCGTGGAGCTGAACGCCCACCCGGACCGCCTCGACCTCAAGGACACGCACCTCCTGAAGGCGAAGGCCCTGGGCCTCCCGATCGTGATCGACACGGATTCCCACCGCACCCAGGACCTGGACCTCGTCCGGTACGGGATCGACCAGGCGCGGCGCGCGTGGCTCACCCGGGAGGACGTGCTCAACACCCGCTCGCTGGGGGACCTGCAGGCGTGGCTCGATGCCCCGCGCGAGGAGCGGGCGAAGCACTGGCGGGAGCTGTCGAAGGGGGCCCGGAAGAAGAAGTCGCGCGGGGCCGCGGCCGCAAAGCGCGCGAAAAAGAAGAGTAGCACGGCGAACGAGGCGGACGCGAAGGCGAAGAAGTCCGGCGGCCCCTAGTTCCGCGCCCGGTACCGGCCGAACGCCCGCGCCGCCAGCAGCCAGCACACGGCCATGAAGGCCAGGAGCAGGAGGAAGTGCAGGGCCAGGGTCCCGCTCGCCGTGCCGTCGAAGCCGTCCCGCGCCGCCGACACGGCCCAGTCCACGGGGTTGAAGCGGGTCACGGCCTGCATCCAGCCCGGCATGAGCGGACGCGCCATGATCATGGTGGACAGGAAGGTGAGCGGCAGGATCGTGAAGTTCATCAGCGCCATGAGGATCTCGTAGCGCCCGGCCAGCAGGGCGAGGCCGTTCGAGGCCGCCCCGAACGCGCCGCCGAGCAGGCCCGCCGAAAGGAGCACGATGAGGGTCCCCAGCACCCAGCTTCCCGGACGCACCCCGAGCACGAACGAGATCACCAGGATCACCGCCGCCTGGAACATCACGGTCACGGCCGCGTGCAGCACCCGCGCGCCGATGAGGGCGCCGCGGCTGGCCGGCGTGGCCAGGAGCCGGTCCACGAAGCCGCGCTCGATGTCCCGCAGGAGCCCCATCCCTCCATACGCCGAGCTGAACAGAGAGGACATGATGGCGAGCCCGGGCGCCAGGAAGCCCAGGTACGAGCCGCCCGGGAAGGTGCCGAGCGATCCAACCACCCGGAACAGCTGACTGAACAGCAGAAGCCAGATGATTGGCTGGATGATCGAGATGATGATCCAGATCGGCATTCGCAGCGAGATGCGGATCTCGCGCATGAACAGCTGCAGCGTGTCCCGGATCGCCTTCATCCTTCGCCCTCCCCGGCCGCGTCGGCCGTCTCGAAGCTGTGCCCCGTGGCCCGCAGGTACACGTCGTCCAGGGAGGGCCGGGCCAGCGCGACCTGGGCGATCCGGACGCCGGCGTCCTCCAGCGCCGCCACGACGGCGGGCACGGCCCGCGCCCCGTTCGTGACCTGGACGTGCAGCGTGCGCTCCTCCGTCACGATCTCGCTTCCGCCCGGCAGGTCGGCCAGGCAGCGGGCAGCGCGCTCGACGTCAGCTCCCTCGGCGAGCTCGACCGTGATCCGGTCGCCGTGCAGCTCGGACTTGAGCTGGTCGGGCGTGCCGCGCGCCACGATCCGCCCTTGGTCGACGATGGCCAGGTGCCGTGACAGGCGGTCCGCCTCCTCGAGGTAGTGGGTGGTGAGGAGCACGCTGACGCCGCCCTCCTGGGCCAGGTCCCGGACCTCCCGCCACATCACCGCCCGGCTCTCCGGGTCCAGGCCGGTGGTGGGTTCGTCCAGGAACAGAAGGCGGGGGCGGTGGATGAGGCCCATGGCGACGTCCAGCCGTCGCTTCATGCCGCCGGAGTAGGTCTCGACCATGCGGTCGGCGGCGTCGGCGAGGTCGAAGCGCTCGAGGAGCTCGTCCACGCGGCCG
The DNA here is from genome assembly GCA_947581615.1 of Candidatus Humimonas hydrogenitrophica. Lineage (GTDB taxonomy): Bacteria > Gemmatimonadota > Gemmatimonadetes > Palauibacterales > Palauibacteraceae > Humimonas > Humimonas hydrogenitrophica. The sequence goes on along the minus strand of CANPVD010000093.1, from coordinate 28,242 downwards.
CGGAGCCCCGGCCCTGACAGGTCCTGGAGGTGGCCCTGCAGGGCCAGGTTCTCGCGTCCCGTCGCCTGGATGTCGACCGAGGATTCCTGCGCGACGTAGCCGATCCGGCGCCGGACCTCGTCCGGGTCCTCGAGCACGTCCACCCCCGCCACGCGGGCCCGGCCGGAGGTCGGGGCCGACAGCGTGCACAGGATGCGCACCGCCGTCGACTTGCCCGCCCCGTTCGGGCCGAGCAGGCCGAAGATCTCGCCCTCCTCGACCGCGAAGGAGACGCCTCGCAGCGCCTCCACCCCGTTTCGGTACGTCTTCCGAAGGTCCTGGACCTCGATCGCGTTCACGTCCCCTTCCCGTCGTCCTCCATCTCACGCCCGGGCGCCGGCCCGGCGGCCGGCTCGAACTCCCCCGCGCCGGCCCCGCGGTAGAGGCCCTGCATCAGCCGGTCCCGCACCCGGGCCGTCCAGCGCTCCTCGGTCTTGAGACGCTGCCAGCTGTGCTCGACCAGGTCGTCGACCAGGGCCTTGACCCCCGGGTCGGCTCCCCGGACGGCCAGGCGCCGCGTGGCGCGGATCTGGTCGACGCGCTCGGTCACGGCCTTCAGCCTCTCGTCCAGCAGCCCGGCCAGCTCCTCGCCGGGGAGGAAGTGCCCGAACGCCAGCGCCACGTCGACCGGATCGGCGGCCAGCCGCGGGCGGGCGGCAAGGTCGCGCAGGAGCCGATCGCGCTCGCGGCGTCCCTCCTCCGTGATCCGGTACAGGGTCCGGGGGGGTCCGCGACCCTCCTGCTCCTGTCCCGCCTCCTCGAGCAGGCCCTCGCGGGTCAGGCGGCGGAGTCCGGCGTAGATGGAGCCGTAGCGGATGTCGGCCCACCGGTCCACGTGCCGGGCCTCGAGCGCCTTTCGGATCCGGTAGCCGTGCGTGTGCCCCATGGAGACCAGCGACAGGAGGACGAGCCGGGTGACCTGGCCCGACGAAGGCGGCGAGGCGCCACGACTCACGGCCTCGATCCTCCGCCGGCCGCGGGGGGACGAACGCGGCCGGCGGCCCGGAGCCGCCCTGTATACACTCGCGTATATTCCATGACAGTATATATAAGCATGAATAGTAGGCGGGGTCAAGCCGCGGCGCTCCGGTCCAGGGGGCGGAGCGGGCGGGCTCAGGGCCGGGAGGGGGGCGCGGACGACCGTCCCCGTTCCTCGAGCCTTGCGGCCTCGCGCAGCGGGAGGATGAGCCGCACCACGCGCTCGAAGGTCACGTAGTCCCAGGCCCAGCTCACCAGCACCACGAGGCGGTTCCGGAAACCGATGAGCCGGGCGATGTGCACGCCCGCCCACAGGGCCCAGGCCGGATAGCCGGTGAAGGTGCGCCCGAACAGGCGCGCCACGGCGGCGTTCCGTCCGATCGTGGCCAGGAGGCCCGGATCGCGGTAGCGGAACGGCTCCGGCTCGGCCGCGCGGACGCGCCGGAGAATGCTCCGGGCCACGTGCGCGCCCTGCTGGATGGCGACGGGGGCGACCATGGGCGGCGGGTCCTCGCCGGTGGGAGCCGCCAGGTCGCCGAGCACCCAGACTCCCTCCGCCTCGGCCAGCTCGAGGGTCGGGGCCACGCGCACGCGGCCCTGTCGGTCCACCGGCAGTCCCCAGCGCTCCGCCAGGCCGGCGCCCCGAACGCCGGCGGTCCACACCACCGTCTCGGCGACCAGCGTCTCTCCCCCCTCGATCTCCACCTCCCGGGGGCCCACGCGCCGCACCGTCGCTCCGGTCCGCACCTCGACGTCCATGCGGTCCAGGCGCCGGGCCGCGTAGGCCCCCAGGCGCTCCGGCACGCCCGGGAGGAGACCTTCGCCGGCCTCGAGGAGCACGATGCGCGGCTCCTCGCGTCGGATGCCGCGGTGGTCTCGCAGGAGGGGCCGGTAGACGAGCTCGGCCAGCGCCCCGGCATACTCGACACCCGTCGCGCCGCCGCCCACGATCACGAAGGTGAGGGCCGCGACCCGCGCGGCCGGGTCGGTGAGGGCCTCGGCGCGCTCGAAGCGGCCGAGCACGTGGTTTCTGAGCGCGAGGCCATGCTCCACCTGTCGGAGGGGGAAGGCGTGCTCGGCGGCGCCGGGGACGCCGAAGAAGTGCGCGTCGCTGCCCGCCGCGAGGATCAGGTGGTCGAAGGGCACGACCTCGGGGGCGGCATCACCGTCTCCCGGCGGCGCCAGGCTCACGGTCCGGCTCGTCGGGTCCAGTTTCCGCGCCTCCGCCATGCGGAAGCGGACGCCCTCCCAGCGCCGCACGATGCGCCGCACCGGATAGGCGATCTCGCTGGCGTCGATCTCGGCGGCTCCCACCTGGTAGAGCAGGGGGAAGAAAGTGTGGTAGTTGTGTCGGTCCACGAGGAGCACGTCGAGACCCTCGCCGGCCAGTCGCCGTGCGGTCTCGAGCCCGCCGAATCCGGCTCCCACGATGACGACGCGTGTTCGATGCGGCATTGGGGCCCTCCTGGGGGTTTGCGAAGGACGGTGGCAGGAACCGGGCCCGTCCGCCTATCGTTGTGACAGCGGTCGCTGCTCGCGGCGGCTGCCGTCGCTCCCCGCCGGGCCCGCGCCCAATCGAATCCCGGGACGCCGCCCACCGTCCACCTCGGTCTCGGTGTGGGCCTCGGCTGGACCGAGGTCCTCGGAGTGACCCGGACGGGTCCCGGCGTGGCGGGGACGTTCCAGATCAGCGCGGACATCGCCTCCGCATCGACGGGGGACTGGGCGGCGTCGCGTACTTCTTCTCGGGGTCCGACGTGTGGAAGTCCGTCGATGGAGGGTTCGCCGTCGGGGCCACCGGGGCCTGGCGGCCGGATCCGGAGGGCGCGCCGAGCCTGGAGGTGGGAGCGTTCGTACGCGCCGGGATCACGACCGACGGAGAGCTGTCCTCGCAGCTGCTCGGACTCGCGGCCATCTTGAAGGTAGGAGGACGACCGGGCCGTTAGGTGCGACGACCGCCTCCCGCCAACGAGCCGCGCCCATCCTGGATCCGGCCCGCCCGGCCGGTTGCGCGGCGCGGAATCCCGCCGGATCTTCCCGCGGCCAAACAACCCCGAACCCCCGCGCGGAGATGGTGCGCCGATGCCCCGACGGACACTCACCCGACTCCTTCCGTTCCTGGTCGCGCTCCTGGCCGTCTCCGCACCGCCCGCTGCCCGGGCGTCCCGGTCCCCGGGGATCGCGTCGGCGGCCGCTCCGGCGGACACGACCGCCGACTCCGCCCGGGCCGAGGCGCCCCCCGTCCCCCAGACCTTCGATTGGTGGAAGGCCGCCGGGGTCCCGGACACGACGCCGTGGGGGCAGACGGTGGACACGGTCGCCACACGGAAGATCCTGTCGTGGACCACGCGGGCGGAGTACATGACCCCGCTCGTGGACCGGGTCCCGGTCTCGTCGGCGACCTCGCCGTCGAAGCACTTCGGCGACCCGATCGGGAAGCCGGGCACGCTCCACTCGGTGGATCAGATCTACGGCTACTTCCGGGATCTGGCCGCCAGCACGCCCCGGGTCCGCTTCCAGCTCCTGGGGAGGACCGAAGAGGGTCGCCACCTGGCGCTGGTCCAGGTGGGGAGCCGAGAGAACCTGGACCGGCTCGAGGCGGTCCGGGAGGGGCTCGGGAAGCTGGCCGACCCGCGGGAGACCTCGCGACAGGTGGCCGACAGCCTCATCCGGGACCTCCCGGTGGTCTACACCTTCTACGCCGGGCTCCACTCGGCCGAGACGGGTCCGCCCGAGATGACGATGGAGATGGCCTACCGGCTGGCCGCGTCGGAGGACTCGGTCACCCGGGCCATCCGCAAGAACGTGGTCGTGTTCATCGTCCCGGTCATGGACCCCGATGGCCGTGACCGCGTGGTCGAGTGGCACCGGCTGCACAATGCCGACGTGTTCTACGCCGACAGCATCGTGCGGGGGCCGCCCTACTGGGGCCACTACATCATGCACGACGACAACCGGGACGGGTTCGGGATGATCACCGACCTCACCCGGATCGTGGTGAAGCTGGCCCTGCACTGGCACTACACGGTCGGGCACGACATGCACGAGTCGGTGCCCTACCTGTACACGGCCACCGGCACCGGGCCCTACAACCCCGCCGTGGACCCGATCACGGTGAGCGAGTGGGCGTGGCTGGCCAACTGGGAGGTCACCAGCCTCACCTCGTACGGACTGCCCGGCGTGTGGACGCACGGCTTCTACACGGGCTGGTATCCGGGTTACATGATGTGGGTCACCAACATGGACCTGAACAGCCTGGGCCGCTTCTACGAGACGTTCGGGAACAGCGTGCCGAACACGATGGAGCGGCAGCTCCGCGGCGACGCCACGCACGTGGAGTGGTACCGGCCCAGCCCGCCGCACGACTCGACGATGTGGTCGCTACGGAACAACACCAACTACATGGAGTCGGCCGCCCTCACGGCCCTGTCCCTGGCCGCCGGCCACCGCGAGCGGCTCCTGCGTGACTTCTGGCAGAAGGGCGTCAACAGCCTGACGAAGGGACGGACCCAGAAGCCGTTCGCGTGGGTCGTGCCGGCCGACCAGCCGCGACGCGCAGACGCCGCGGCCATGCTCCAGAACCTGCGGGACCACGGCGTCGAGGTCTCCCGCGCCGAGGAGGACGGTGTCTTCGCCGGGGCCGGCAAGCGCTACGACCAGATGGACTCCGTGCGGGTGCGGAAGGGCGACTACGTGCTCCGCATGGACCAGCCGTACCGGAACTTTCTCCTCACGCTCATGCGGCCGCAGGAGTTCCCCAAGGACGCGCCGCCGCCCTACGACGACGTGGGCTGGACCTACCCGTTCATGTACGACGTCGAGGCGCATGCTGTCGGAGACAGCGCGGTGCTCGCGCTCCACACCGCGCCCGTGGAGGGAGGGCGGATCCGGCTGCCCGCCTCCGTTGAACACGCCGGCGGCGCCGGCTGGTGGGCGGTCGAGCCCGAGGCGTCGGGCCGGGAGGTGCGGGCGTGGCTCGACCTGAGGCGAGCCGACGGCTCGATTCCGGCCTACGCCGCCGAGGACAGCTTCCGGGCCCGGAACCGGAGCTTCGCGGCGGGCACCTGGCTGGTCCCGGCCGATTCCGTTTCCCGCGCCGCGATCGACAGCCTGGGCTCCCGTCTGGGCATGCGCGTCACGGGCCTGCGCGGCCGGGACCTCCGGGACGTGCCCCGGCACGCGCTGGACGCGCCGAGGATCGTGCTCCTCCACACCTGGACCGACACGCAGGACGACGGCTCGGTGCGCTTCGCCCTCGACACCATGGGCGTGCCCTACACCTACCTGGGCACGGACCGCCTCACCGACGGCGGCCGCCCGGCGGACCTGCGCGCCCGCTTCGATGTCATCCTCATTGCCTCGCAGGGCGCCGGGGCCACCGGCAAGCGCATCTTCGAGGGCCTGGATCCGTCCCGCGGGCTCCTGCCCTACCGCTCGTCGGCGACCTACCCGGCGCTCGGCCTGCCCGACTCGGCGGCCGATATCACGGGTGGGATCGGGTACGAGGGGCTGGCGGCGCTGCGCGAGTTCGTGCGCGGCGGCGGCACGCTGGTGACGCTGGGCTCCTCGAGCGCCCTGCCGGTGGACATGGGGCTCGTGCGCCACGTGCAGCGGGTCGAGCCCAGCGGCCTGTTCGTCCCTGGCTCGCTGGTGCGCGGCCAGGTGGTGCGGGCCGCGAACCCGGTCACATACGGCTATCCGGCGCGCATGCCGCTCTACCACCGCTTCGGTCCGTACTTCCGGCTGGACGACCGGACGAAGGGAGACGCCGTCGTGAAGTACGCGGGCGCGGACTCGCTCTTCCTCTCGGGTCTGGTCAAGGATGGCGGCAGGATGGCCGGCGGGCCGGCCGTCGTCGTGGTGCCGGAGGGTCGGGGGACGGTGGTCCTGTTCGGCTTCGACCCCATGCACCGCTTCCAGCCGCAGGGCGACTTCGCCCTGGTGTGGAACGCGATCATGAACTGGAACGACCTGCACCTCGGGCTCGAGAAGGAGGGTGCCGGGGGCGATGACGGGGGCGCGTCGGCCGCCGGAGGCTGAGCCCCGTGAGCCGCCCGCCCGGCATCGCCCCGGCGTGGTCTTGACCGGGGTCTCCGGGCCAGGTAGGCTTGATCGCTCCGGTCGGGAGCGAGCCCGCCGACCGGACGAAGCGGGCGTGAGCCCGCATCCAACGGACGAGATGATGAAGACGAACCTGTCGACGACGCGCGCCCCGCACGGCTCCGCCATGGACCGAATGTCCATGGGGATGATGGGCATGATCATGCCCGGCCCGGGCGGGGTGGACCCCTGTGCCGCGGGGAACGAGGTGCCGACAGCGATCTAGGACGAAGGCACCGCGGACCTCTCTGGAGCAGGCGCCACCGCCCGGGCGGTGGCGCCTTTTCGTTTCGGCTGCCCGGCGCGACGCATCGCGCCGGGCGACACGTCCGACGACTCCAGGAGGGACTCCATGCCCGGCGACGCCCACCCTACAGCTCCGTCCAGCCCCGTCCCGGGGGCCGGCGACTCGACCACCGCCCTGCACGGCGGGCGACAATACGACCCGGCCACGGGCGCCATCCTCACCCCGATCTACCAGTCGACGACCTTCGTGCAGGAGGCCGTGGGTCGCGATCGGGGCTTCACCTACACCCGCTCCGGCAACCCCACCGTGGTGGCCCTCGAGCGCCGGCTCGGAGCTCTCGAAGAGGCGCCGCCGGCCGTGGCGTTCGCGACGGGCATGGCCGCCATCTCCGCCCTGTGCCTCGTTCTCCTGGCCGACGGGGGGCACGCCGTCGTCTCGCAGGTCGTGTACGGAGGCACGGTGCGGCTGCTCGACCGCGTGCTGTCCCGTTTCGGCGTGGCGGCCACCTTCGTCGACGCCTCCGACCCGGAGACGGTCCGGGGCGCGCTCCGAACCGGGACCCGTCTCGTCCTGGTCGAGACGCCGGCGAACCCGACCCTCGACCTGGTCGACATCGGGGCCGTGGCCGAAGTGGCGCGCGGGGCGGGGGTGCCGCTCGCGGTCGACAACACGTTCCTCACTCCCGTCCTCCAGCGACCCCTGGAGCTGGGCGCGGAGGCGAGCGTCTACTCGACCACCAAGTTCCTCGAGGGGCACAACGCGACCGTGGGCGGCGCCGTGGTGACGCGCGACGCGGCGCTCCTCGAGCGTCTCCGCTTCGTCCGGAACGCGCTGGGGATCGGGCAGACTCCCTTCCAGGCATGGCTCACGCTCCGGGGCATCGGTACCCTTCCGGTGCGCATGCAGGCGCACTCCCGCGGCGCCGAGCGGGTGGCTCGCTGGCTGGAGCGTCAGCCCGCCGTGGCGCGCGTCGCGTATCCCACCCTCGCCTCCTTCCCTCAGCGTGAGCTGGCGCTCCGCCAGCAGCGAGACGGAGGCGGGCTGGTGGCGTTCGAGCTGCTCGGCGGCGAAGCCGCGGGTGTCCGCCTCATGAACGCCGTGCGCCTGTGCTCGTTGGCCGAGAACCTGGGCGCCGTCGAGACCCTGATCACGCACCCGGCGAGCATGACGCACGCGGACGTGCCGGCGGCGCAGAGGCGGCGGGCCGGCATCACCGACGGGCTCGTGCGGCTGTCGGTGGGCCTCGAGGACCCCGACGACCTGATCGCTGACCTGGAGCGCGCCCTGGAGACGGCGTCGTGAGCCGGCGGGTGGGGGAGTCCGGGGCGAGCCTGGCGACAGCGGCCGTCGAGCCGGGCGGCGGCCGCGAGGGTTCGGGCCGGAGTGGCGAGGGGATCTGCGTCCTCAAGCTCGGCGGCTCGGTCCTGGACGGACCGGAGGGCGTCCGCCACGCGGCGGACGAGGTCGCCAGGCTGCGGGCGGCCGGCTGGCGGACCGTGGTCGTGGTCTCCGCGCTCCGGGGCCGGACCGACGCCCTGTTCGAGCGTGCGGCGCGGACGGACGGGGCCGGCCCCGTCCTCCGGGACTCACGCCGTGCGCGGCGAGAGGAGCACCTGGCCCGCCTCGTGTCCACCGGCGAGCTGGAGGCGGCCGCTCTCGTGGCCCTGGCGCTCGAAGCGCTCGGTCTGGAGGCCCGCCTCCTGGATCACCGTGAGCTCGGGCTCCACGCCGACGGACCCGTGCTGGAGTCGGAGCCCGTGAGCGCGAACGCGGCGCTCATCGACCGGGCGCTCGCCGACGGGGAGGTGCCGGTGGTGCCCGGTTACGTGGCTCTCCACGCCGCCGGCGGCACGGCCCTCCTGGGACGGGGGGGCTCGGACTACACGGCCCTCTTCCTGGCCTGGCTCCTCGGGGCCGGGCGTTGCCGCCTGGTGAAGGACGTGGCCGGGATCTTCGCCTCCGACCCGCGGGCCGTCGACGGCCCGCAGGTCGGCGAGCCCCTCGCCGAGCTCGATTGGGAGGCCGCGGCCCGACTGGGCGGCCGGGTGGTGCAGCCCCGCGCGCTTCACTTCGCCCGCCGCCTGGGCGTCGCCCTCGAGGTCGGAGCGCCGGGCACCGACGTGGGGACGCGGGTCGGTTCGGTGGAGGAGGCGGAGGCGGAGACGGTCGGGTCGCGGCCGGAGGCGATCCAGGCGCCTCCGGCCGTCGGCGTGGGGACCGGGGCGACCGCCGGACTGCGCCCTTCCACCTGGGTCGTGAAGGCCCGTCACTCGGCGCGGGCAGTGTACCGTCCGACGTCGGTCCCGATCTACCAGACGGCGACCTTCGAGCAGGCGTCGGCCACCGGCTTCGGCGCCTTCGACTACACGCGCACCGACAACCCGACGCGGTCGGCCGTCGAGACGCAGCTCGCGGCCCTGGAAGGGGCTGGGCACGGACTGGCCTTCGCGAGCGGCATGGCGGCCCTCTCCGCCGTGCTCCGCCTGGTCGCGGGCGGGGGTGAGATCCTGGCCGGATCGGACCTGTACGGCGGTACGCTCCGCTGGCTGGGGCGGGTCGGGCCCCGGGCCGGTGTCCGCTGTCGACTGGTGGACGTCGCCGATCCGGCCGCGGTCGCCGCGGCCATCGGTCCGGACACCCGGCTCCTTCTGCTGGAGACGCCCTCCAACCCGCTGCTCCGCATCGCCGACATCGAGTGCCTCGGGCGCATGGCCCGGGAACGGGGCGTCCTGCTGGCGGTCGACAACACGCTTCTCTCGCCGCTCCTTCAGAACCCGCTCGCCCTCGGAGCGGACCTGGTCGTGCACTCGGCGACCAAGCACCTGGCCGGCCACGGCGACGCCACGGCCGGCTTCGTGGCCACGCACTCGGAGAGGCTGGCCGGGCGGCTGGCCTTCCACCGAAACGCCGAGGGAACGGGCCTCGCCCCGTTCGAAGCGTGGCTCCTCCTGCGGGGCGCCATGACGCTGCACGTGCGGCTGGAGCGGGAGCAGGCGACGGCTCGCCGCCTCGCCGCCCGACTGCGGGACGAGCCCGCCGTGCGTGGCGTGCTGTACCCGGGACTCCGGGGCCATCCCGGGAGCCGCATCCACGCGCGCCAGGCCCGGGGGCCGGGCACGGTCGTGTGCTTCCGCGCCGGATCGCCGCGAGTGGCCCGCCGTTTCGTGGAAGGTCTCGAGCTCGTGGCCACGGCCGTGAGCTTCGGGGGCGTGGCCACGACGGCGAGTCTGCCCCGCTTCATGTCGCACGCGTCGGCGCCCGGGGAGCTGGGAGGGCGGACGCCCATCCCGTCCGACCTGGTGCGACTGTCCGTGGGAGTCGAGGATCCGTCGGACCTGGAGCGGGACATCGTCGGTGCCCTGCGGCGGGCCGCCGATGCGACGGCGAGGACGGTTTCCCTTGGCTGAGCGGAGCGCCCCGCTCAGCCGGACGGAGGCGCCGCGGGTCGGAGTGGTGGGGGCCACCGGCCTGGTGGGCCGGGAGCTGGTGACGCTCCTTGCCGAACGCCGCTTCCCGAGACGAGCGCTTCGGCTGTTCGCCTCGCCCCGCGCCGGTCGCCGCAGGGTCCGGTGCGGGGAGGCGATGCTGGAGGTCGAGCCCCTGGCGCCGCCGGAGGCCGACGGACTCCGCAACCTCGACCTCGTCTTCCTGGCCACTCCGGCCGGAGTGAGTCGTCGACTGGCTCCGGCCTGCCTGGGCCGCGGCGCGGCCGTCGTCGACCTGTCGAGCGCCTTCCGGGCCGACGACAACGTTCCGCTCGTCGTGCCCGAGGTGAACGGGGCTCGCCTCCAGCACCTGGGGATGAAAGCGCTCGACCGGGGAAGCGGGGGCTCGCCGGGGTCCGGCCGGGCTCACGCCGGCTCCTCCTGGAGCGGCCGGGGCCTGGTCGCCAGCCCGAACTGCTGCGTGGCGATCATGGCGACGGTCCTGGGGCCCCTGCACCGAGCCGCGGGGCTCGACCGGGTCGAGGCGACCACGTACCAGGCGGCCTCGGGCGGCGGACGCGCCATGCTGGAGAGCCTCGAGCGTGAGGCCGAGCGGTGGACGGCCCACTCGCCCGGGGCTCGGAGCGACGCGCCGCCCGGAGGCCCTCGGGCCGACCTCGGCGAACTCCTGTTCAACGTGCGCTCGCACGAGAGCGCGGAGGACGAAACTGGCCTCAACGGCGAGGAGAGGAAGATCGTGGGCGAGCTACGCCGCATCCTCGATGCGCCCCGACTCCGGGTGACCGCCACCTGCGTGCGCGTCCCGGTGCGGCGCGCACACGCCATCGCGGTCACGCTCACGACGAGACGACCGATGGGTCTCGCCGGCGTACGGGAGTTGCTGGGGCGCTCTCCAGGCGTGGCCGTGGTGGACCGGGACGCGGGGGGCCGCTCGCCGGAGCCGGCGTGGGTCGACGGTCGCGACCTCGTCGAGGTGGGTCGGATCCGCCGGGACCCGACCGGGCCCGGCGGCCGGTCGCTCCACCTCTTCCTCGCTGGGGACCAGCTCAGGAAGGGGTCGGCCCTGAACGCGATCCAGATTGCCGAGCGACTCCTGGCCGATTCGGCTCCCCGGCCCGGGCGGGATGATGCCCCGGGGCTCCACTTGTACGAGTAGAGTGGACGCCGAGGGAGGTGGGGAGCGGCGTGCGTCGCGGAACCTTTCTTGCCTATCGGGGATTCTGGATGAGGCGAAGGGGATCGGGCCGGCGAGGATGCCGGTCCGCTCGATGCGCCGTGAGAGACTGACCGCGGAGGGACAGATGCAGGATGCTGCCTACAGCCGGACGGCACCAGGCGCCGAAGCCCCACGGGGGGGGCCCGCCCGCGCCGTGCACGCGTGTACCTGTATGTGTCCCATGCCGCCCACGGCGGCCTCGTGCCGCTCCGTGGGGAGGGCAGGCTTGATGCGGTAGGAACGCGCGCGTCGGGCCGACCCCGACCCCCCGGAGAGGAGACGACGAGGCCGCTCGCGAGAGCGGTCTTTTTTCATCCCGGCGTCACCGCGGAGCGCGACCGACCATGGACCCGAGACACAGGAAAGAGGAGCCGATGAGCTACGCGAATCCCGAAGCGCTGGCGTCCACGCAGTGGCTGGCCGAGCACCTGGACGACCCGGAGGTCCGGGTCATCGAGGTGGACGAGGACACGACCGCCTACGACGCCGGCCACATCCCGGGAGCCCTACGCTGGGACTGGAACCGGGATCTCCAGCATCCCGTTCGGCGCGACTACCTGGACCAGGACGCCCTCCGCGCCCTTCTCCAGGAGAGCGGCGTCGGGAATGACGGCGCCGTCGTCCTGTACGGCGGCAACAACAACTGGTTCGCCGCCTACGCCTACTGGCTGCTTCGCTATCGGGGCTTCGACCGCGTCCGGCTGCTGGACGGCGGCCGGGTGAAGTGGGAGTCCGAGGGGCGGCCCCTGGAGAGCGGCGTACCGACGCCCGCGCCGGTCGAGCTCACGGCTCTCGGGCCGGAGCGTCCCGAGCTCCGGGCCCTGAGGGACCACGTCCTCCGGACGGCTTCGGGGAGCGACCGGGCCACGGGCTTCGTGGACGTGCGTTCGCCCGAGGAGTTCAGTGGCGAGAAGCTGGCGCCCGACCACCTTCCCCAGGAGCAGCCGTACGTGGGCGGCCACATCCCGGGGGCGCGCAACATCCCGTGGTCGAGAGCGGCCCGGGAGGACGGGACCTTCCGGGACGAGGATGAGCTGCGGGCCCTGTACCGGGAAGTGCTCGACAGCGGCGAGGTCGTGGCCTACTGCCGCATCGGGGAGCGGGCCGCCCACACCTGGTTCGTCCTGCACGAGCTCCTCGGCCACGAGGACGCCCGCAACTACGACGGCTCGTGGACCGAGTACGGCTCGCTGGTGGGCGTGCCGGTGGAGCGTTGAGCCGGGCGCTGGTGGAGCGCATCGGCGGGACGCCCCTCCTTCCTCTCCCCTCGCCACGGGAGGGTGTGCGCGTCCTCGGCAAGGCCGAATGGATGAACCCGGGCGGTTCGGTGAAGGACCGGACCGCGTGGTCCATCGTCCGTGGCGCCCTGGAGCGGGGCGACCTGGTAGCGCGCCGGGCGTGGACCGAGGTCCCCGGTCCGTCGGACGGACGGAGCGATCGGCCGAACGGGAGCCGGCCCCCGCCGGCCCCCCGACTCCTCGACGCGAGCTCGGGCAACACGGCCATCGCCTACGCCATGCTCGGCGCGGCCCTCGGCTTCGGCGTGACCCTCTGCCTCCCCGAGAACGCCAGCCGCGAGCGCCGGCTCACGCTGGCCGCCTACGGAGCCGAGGTCGTGCTCACGGACGAGATGGAGGGGACCGACGGCGCGGCCGACATGGCGCGCGACATGGCCGAGCGCGAGCCCGACCGCTTCTGGTACGCGGACCAGTACGGAAACCCCGACAACTGGCGCGCGCACTACGAGGGGACGGCCGCCGAGATCTGGGAGCAGACCGGCGGGTCGATCACCCACCTGGTGGCCGGGCTCGGAACGACGGGGACGCTGGTCGGGAGTGCCCGGCGGCTGCGCGAGCTGGCGCCGGGGGTGAGGGTCGTGGCCGTGGAACCCGATGCCCCCATGCACGGGCTCGAGGGGCTCAAGCACCTTCCGACCGCCCGCACGCCGGACATCTACGACCCGTCCCTGATCGACGAGCGCCTGCGGATCTCCACGGATGAGGCGCGCCGGGCCGCCTCGGAGCTCGCGGAGGAGGCGGGGCTGTTCGTGGGGCCCTCGGCCGGAGCGGCCTGCGCGGCCGCGCGCCGGGTCGCGGCGGGTCTGGAGAGTGGGACCGTCGTCACCGTCCTCCCGGACGGCGGCGCCCGGTACCTGAGCGAAGCCTGGTGGACCGACCGCGAGCATCCGGCGGCCGGGCGGCCGGTCGCCGGGGGAAGCCCGGAGCGGCCGTCGCCGGAGGCCTCGCTCATCGTCGCGCGGCCCCTCCTGGACGCTCTCCACCGCGGCCTCGAGGCGGCCTATCCGGGAGAGGGCTGCGGCGTCCTCCTGGGCGAGGTGGACGGCGCCACTCGCATCGTCCGGGAGGTCGTGCCGGCGGAGAACCGGAGCGGGGAGCGGAACGACCGCTACGAGGTGGACCCCGAGGTCCTGCGCGAGCTGGTGGCGGCGGAGGACCGTGGGGGCCCGACGGTCCTCGGCTTCTTCCACTCGCACCCGAACGTCGACCCGGTCCCCTCGGCCACCGACCGGGGCCGGGCGTGGCCCTGGTACGTCTACCTCATCGTGCGCGTACGCGAGAGCGGAGCCGCCGAGGGGCGCGTGTGGACGTTCGGCACCGACGGGGAGCCGGCCGAGGGGACGTTGAGCGTTCGGGACGCGTCGGACGGGGCGGCCCCGGGGCTCGCGGACGCGCCGCGCGGAACGACCGCATCGGCAGGAGACATCGGTCTACGAGAGGAGACGTGACACCATGGCCAGAGTGAGTATCCGCGTACCGACCCCGCTGCGATCTTTCGCAGGCGGACGTTCCGAGACCGAGGTGCGGGCGGCGACCGTGGCCGAGGCGCTCGAGCGCCTGACCGAGCAGCACGGCGCGCTGCGCGACCACCTGTTCACCGAGGAGGGCGAGCTGCGCCGCTTCGTGAACGTCTACCTCGGCGACCGCAGCATCCGCAACCTGGGGGAAGGCGGGGTCGGGCTGTCCGACGGCGACGAGATCCGCATCGTGCCCTCGATCGCCGGCGGCGCCCCGGTGGCCTCGCCGGCGGCGGAGCGGAGCGGCGCCGTGGACTTCAGCCCGGACGAACTTCGACGCTACAGCCGCCACCTCATGATCCCGGAGGTGGGCTACGGGGGGCAGGCGCGGCTGAAGGCCGCCCGCGTGCTCCTGGTCGGCGCCGGCGGGCTCGGCTCGCCGGCGGCCCTCTACCTGGCCGCGGCGGGCGTCGGCACGCTCGGCCTCGTCGATCGGGACGTCGTCGACATCACGAACCTCCAGCGCCAGCTCCTCCACGACACCGACTCCGTGGGCGCGCCCAAGCTCGACTCCGCGCGGCGAAGGCTCGAGGCGCTCAACCCGGAGATCGACGTGCGGACGTTCGAGACCCGGCTCATCTCCGACAACGCTCTCGAGGTGCTGGACGGATGGGACCTGGTGGTCGATGGGAGCGACAACTTCCCGACTCGTTACCTGGTCAACGACGCGTGTGTGTTCCTGGGGATCCCCTTCGTGTACGGGGCCATCTACCGGTTCGAGGGGCAGGCCTCCCTGTTCGGGCTCGAGGATGGCCCCTGCTACCGGTGCCTGTTCCCCGAGCCGCCCCCGCCGGGACTCGTGCCGAGCTGCGCGGACGCGGGAGTGCTCGGGGTCCTGCCCGGGATCATCGGGACCGTGCAGGCCATCGAGGCGGTGAAGCTCATTCTGGGCCGCGGACGCCCGCTTTCCGGGCGTCTCCTCCTGTTCGACGCGCTCGGGATGGAGTTCCGGGAGGTCGAGGTGGAGAAGGACCCGGACTGCCCGGTGTGCGGCGAGCACCCCACCCTCACCGAGCTCATCGACTACGAGGTCTTCTGCGGCCTTGGGGCAGGTGCGTCAGTGGACGCGGACGTCCCTTCCATCGGGGCCGAGCAGCTGGCGCGCTGGAGCCGTGGGGGTGAGCGCTACCAGCTCATCGACGTGCGCGAGCCCTATGAATGGCGCATCTGCAACCTCGAGAGCGCTGGAGCGCGCCTCATCCCGCTGGGAGAGCTGCCGGAGAAGATCGGGGAGCTGGATCGTGAGGCGACCCTGGTGCTCCAGTGCCGCTCCGGCAGCCGCAGCGCCGACGCCGTCCGGCTCCTGCGGCGTGAGGGCTTCGAGGACGTCTTCAACCTGGAGGGCGGCATCCTGGCCTGGGCCCGGGACGTGGATCCCTCGATGCCGACCTACTGAAGGGCGGGCGCCCTACCCCGTCGTCTCGCTCGACCGCACGCGGATGCCCCGATCCTCGAGCTCCTGCAGATAGGTGTCGGCGGGAATCGCCTCGTCGGGCGCGAACACGCCGACCTCCTCGATGACGTCCCTCCCCAGGAAGAGCCCCACGATGGACAGCGTGAAACCCGTGGTCCGCTCCATCGCCGTGATGCCCGTCTCCGGGTCCTCTCGGTCCAGGAGCTCGTACACGAGGGTCGTGGGCCGGCCGCCGCGCGTGCCGCGCGCCACGACCCGGAGCGCGACGAGATCCGGTTCGCCGGGGAAGGTCAGGTGCGGCTTGGCGCAGGCCAGGAACACGTCCCGGGGCGCGACCTCCGCCGACTCCACCCGCACCGGCTCCTGGGAGAGGAGTCCGAGTTCCCGGATGGCGTGCATGATGTGGGCGTGTCCCGGATAGCGGAGCGTCTTGTACTCGAGCCGGTCCACCCGACCCTCGAACCGGAAGGGCATGGTGGACGCGCCGCCCCCCGTGTGGAACGCCTCCAGCGCTCCCAGCTCGCCGAACTCCAGGGTCTCCAGCTCCGAGAGGGCATCGATCCTCTGGCGCCGGCCGCCGCGGACGATCCACGAGGGGGTCGTGTAGTAGTCCAGCGCTCCCTCGAGCGAGTACACCACCTGGTAGTTGAGCGGCGGATGCGGATGCTGCGGTAGGCCGCCGACGTACATGATCACCGACTCGGCTTCGTCCAGACTCCGGGTCGTCTCGGCGGCGAGCACGTTGATCATGCCCGGCGCGAGCCCGACGTCCGGGACGGCCGTGCACCCGGCGTCTCCGGCTTCTCCCGCCATGTCGAGCTGCTCGAACACGATGTCGGTGTTGCCGCCCAGGTCGCTGTAGTCGAGCCCCTCCGAGATCGCCAACCGGGCCAGGTCGCCGTTGAAGTAGTAGGGCGCCGCGGAGAGGACGACGTCGTGGCCGTCCATGGCCTCCCGGAGGGCCGTGTGGTCGCTGAAGTCGAGGACGAGGCGCCGCAGCCGCGGGTCGCCGGGCAGGAAGGAGGCTCCCGTCGGATCCAGGTCGGCGAGGGTGACGCCCTCCACGTCGTCCTGGGTGAGGAGATCGTACGCGCAGGCGGAGCCCTGGAGCCCCGCGCCCAATACCAGCAGTCGCATTGGCAACAACCCTTGGTAGCGTGTTGATGTCCGAGATCAGCGGGTCCCGGCCGCCTGAAGATGGATCGGCGCCGCGGTCCCGGTCCGGGCCCCTGGATGAGCGGGGGTTGAGGACGGCCCCATACATAAGGCTCCGGCCCGATCACCGATAGGTATACCGCATAACGGAGGTGGCATGGAGCGGAGGCGAGACTCGAAGACGTCGGAGCGACACGGGTTCTGCGATCCACGCCCTGGCAGGAGCGTCGGCTCCGGCGGCGGCGCAGCGGCGGACGCAGGCCATCCCACCGGGCCCCTGCCGTGGCTCTCCCTGCGGCTCCGGCCCGGAGAGTCCGTGCCGCTCCACCGCCAGCTGGCCGCGCAGCTGGCCGCCGCCCTGCGCGAGAACCGTCGCACGGTCGGGGCGCGGCTCCCCGGCGGCCGGGTCCTCGCCGAACGTCTCGGGATCGACCGCGGCACCGTGCTGTCCGCGTACCACCGCCTGGCCCGGGAGGGCCTGGTGGAGTTGAAGCCGGGAAGCGGTGCCTACGTGACCGCGGCCGCTACGGGCGAGGCCGACGGCGCCGTCGCGCCGGGGGTCGGCCGCGGCCGAGATCCGGATCCGTTCCGTGCCTTCGTGGCCCGCGAGCGGGCTCGTGGCTCGGGGACCGCGGAGCTGGCAGGACTGTTCGAGCGCTGGCGGGCGGCCCTCTCCGCCCGGCGGGTCATCGTGGTCGACGAGGAGCCCGAGCTGCGGGAGCTTCGTCGCCGAGAGCTCGAGTGCGCCCTCTCCGGCATCCGGGTTACGGCCTCGGACCCCGACGCCCTCCGGCGGCAACCCGAACGCGCCTCCGGAGCCCTGGTGGCGACCTCCCCACGCCATGCTCCATCGATGCGTGCCGCGTTGCCGCCGTGGGTCGAGGTCGTGGCGCTCCGGGCTCCAGGAGGGGCCCGGGAGCGCCGTCTGCTCCTACGCCTGGCCGTAGGGGCCGTGGCCGTGCTCGTCTCGGTGAGCCCCACCCTCCGTCGACGCTTCCGGGATCTGGCCGCCGGCCTCCGGGGACGGGAGGTCGCCGCCCTGGCCCTGGCGCCAGGCGCCTCTCCGAGGCTCGACCGGGGGCTGCGTCTGGCGCGGTTCGTGCTGGCCGACGTGGCCTGTCGTCCGGAGCTGGAAGGTCGGGTCGAATCGACGCGGCTGCTGGGCGTCCGGACTGTGGATCCAGCGCTGTGTGCGGATCTGGCCCGCAGGCTCGCGGTCGGTCCTATCGGGGTGGATCCGGGCGGTCCCGGCGGGGGCACGATCCGCACAAGACGGCGGAGGAGGTCAGGACGAGCGTGAGGTGGCACGTGGTTCGAGCCATCGTCGCGGAGGAAGCGCGGGAGCGCTACCTGGCGGCGTGGTCGGAGTGGAGCGGGACGCTGTTCGCCATGGGGATCGATTCGGAGCTCCTCGAGGGCGAGGGAACGTCGGGGCGCTTCGTGGAGGTGACCCGATTCCAGGCCGGCCAGGAGGCCGCGCTCGGCGACGACCGGGTAGTCGGGATCCAGGCCGAGCTGGAGGCCGCGTCCGAGGAGCGCGAGGGGGATCTCGCGTTGCTCCGGGAGGTTCGCGAGCCCACGCTCTGAGGGCTTGTCGGGGGGCGGCCGGAACTTGCTCCCCCCGGAGGGATAGGCTATTGTCGGCGGCCCTTCCTCGGGGGAGCGGGGCTCCTCTCCGGGGCCTTCCGCAGTCCGGACCGGCCGCGTCCGGACGCCACATTGGCCCGTGGTGTAACTGGCAACACGCTTGGCTCTGGACCAAGAGATTCCTGGTTCGAACCCAGGCGGGCCAACTCGACATGGGACGGACCGGACGGGGGTGAAGGGATTGCGGCGACGCGGTCCTTCACTCCTTTTCGTTTCGGGCACAGGCTGAAACGTGCACACCCGGAGGGGTGGCCGAGTGGCTTAAGGCGGCGCCCTGCTAAGGCGTTGGGCCGAAAGGCCCGCGAGGGTTCGAATCCCTCCCCCTCCGTTTCAGCTCGCGGCACCGGGGACGTCGAGAGACGTACCGACCACGTCGTTGGACGGGTGGCCGAGTGGCTTAAGGCGCACGCCTGGAGAGCGTGTGGGCGCGCTAGCGCCTCGTGGGTTCAAATCCCACCCCGTCCGTTGCGTGAAAAGAACGGCCCTCCCGGCCTCGTCCCGGGTGCGGTCCCGGAGGGGTGGCAGAACGGCAATGCACCGGTCTCGAAAACCGGCGCCCGCAAGGGCTTGAGGGTTCGAATCCCTCCCCCTCCGCTCACCGCAGGACCCCGGAAGGCGACCTTTCGACCTTCCGGGACGGATTTCTGCCCTCCGGGAAGGGTTCGTCGCGCAGGTTCTCGGGCCCCGCTATCCCTGGAACGCGGGCTGCGCGGCCGATGCTTCCCCTTCGCCGTACACGTATCCGAGGACGCCGCCGAACACGAGGTGTCCCAGGAGTCCGCCGATCAGGAGCTCGATGTCTCCGCCGGAGAATACGCCGGTGCCGGTCATGGGTGCGAAGATCAACTGGGACAACACGAAGACCAGGCAGCCGAACAGCAGGCCGCGCACGAGCGCGCTGCCTGGCAGCCGGTTTACGAAGTAGCCGGCATAGACCATCGCGAAGAGGATGCCGAGGGCGACGTCGATCACCCAGCCCCAGGCCGCTCCGACGCCGGTGTGCGATGACACCGCGGACATGATGCTGCTGAGCATCGACCCGATGGCGATCCTCGGGAGCCCGACCGATGGTTCCACCAACAGAAGGGACGTCATCGAGGCAGTCGCGATGACCCCGGCTGCGGTTGCGCGCTTCGCATTCATCCAACCACCTTCCTGACGAGGCTGAGGTATTAGGACCAGCGGCTAAACGCTCGCGTGTCCAGTGGTCCGAAGCAAGGGGCAACGAGTCCCCCCGTCCTCGCTACGGCACCGGGGCCGCCACCCGCGCTCGAGCGGGCATGCCGGGTGCCTTCGCCGAGGACGGCACCTGGATTCGTGCCCGAACAGGGTACTCGATGGCTCTCCGGCCGCCCTGAGCCGGTCCTCCAGGTGCGACGTTCGATGTGGCAAATTAGCTTGACGGACCAGGTTCCACCCACCTGTGCCCGGAGGTCGCCGTGCGTGGTCTCATGATGGAGACGCCCCTCCTCGTCTCCTCCCTCGTCGAGCACGCCGCTCGCGTGTTCCCCGACACTGAGATCGTCACCCGGACCGTGGAGGGCCCCATCCACCGCTGCACGTGGAAGGACGTCCGCAGCCGCTCCCGGCGGCTGGCCCGGGCCCTCCAGGCCTCGGGCGTTCGGGAGGCAGACACGGTCGCCACGCTTGGCTGGAACACCCAGCGGCACCTCGAGCTCTATTACGGCGTGCCGGGGCTGGGAGCGGTCCTCCACACGGTGAACCCGCGACTACACTCCACCCAGCTCATCTACGTGCTGAACCACGCGGCCGATCGGATCCTGTTCGTGGACCTCACCTTCGTGCCTCTCGTGGAGGCCGTGTGGGAGCAGCTCGACACGGTGAGGACGCTGGTCATCCTGACGGACCGCAAGCACATGCCCGAGACTACCGTACCGGGCGCCGTCTGCTACGAGGAGTGGATCGCCGGGCACGACGACGACTACGCGTGGCCCGAACTGGACGAGAACGCGGCGGCGGGCATCTGCTACACTTCCGGGACCACGGGGAATCCCAAGGGGGTCGTGTTCTCGAACCGCTCCACGGTGCTCCACGCCATGGGCAGCTCTCTTCCCGACGCGTTCCCGGTCTCCGCCGACGGCGTGGTCCTGCCGGTCGTGCCCATGTTCCACGTGATGGCCTGGGGCGTGCCCTACGCCGCGGCCCTGAGCGGCTACAAGCTGGTGATGCCGGGACCGCGGCTGGACGGCGAGGGACTCACCGAGCTCATGAACCTGGAAGGGGTCACGCACTACTTCGGCGTTCCCACCGTCCACCTGGGGCTGCTGGCCCACTGGGAGACGTCGGGGGCGAGCGTTCCCACCCTGAAGCTCGCCACGACGGGCGGGGCGGCTCCCGCCCGGTCCATGCTGCGGGCCTTCCTGTCCCGCGGGGTCGACGTCCGTCACGGGTGGGGCATGACGGAGACGAGTCCCGTAGCCACGGTCAGCCGGCTCACGGCCCGGCACGAAGGCCTGGACGAGGACGGCAAGATCGACGTGCTGGTGAAGCAGGGCCGGCCCCTGTACGGCGTGGAGCTCCGGATCGTGGATGAGGGCGGAAGGCCCCTCACGTGGGACGGCCGGACCAGCGGGGAGCTCCAGATCCGCGGGCCGTGGGTGTGCTCGGCGTATTTGGGCGGGGAGCCGGGGAGCGCCCTGGACGGCGAGGGCTGGTTCCCCACCGGGGACGTGGCCACGATCGACCCGGAGGGCCGCATGAAGATCACCGACCGCAAGAAGGACCTCATCAAGTCCGGCGGCGAGTGGATCAGCTCCATCGACCTCGAGGACATGGCCATGCGGCATCCCGAGATCGCCCGGGCCGCGGTCATCGGCGTGCCCCACGAGAAGTGGGGGGAGCGTCCCGTCCTCATCGCCGTCCCCACGCCCGGAGGGGACCCGTCGAAGCAGAGCGTCCTCGAGTTTCTGGAGGGCCTGGTGGCCCGGTGGTGGCTCCCGGACGACGTGATCTTCGTCGACGCGCTGCCGCTGGGGGGCACCGGGAAAGTCCAGAAGACGGAGCTGCGGGCCCGATACGGGGGTGGCATCGGAGTCTGAGCCCTCGGCGTGCCCGAACGGCCGCTCTCAGCCCCCATGGGCGAGGTCCGGGTCGTCCGTCATGCCACCGTCCACGAACACGGTCCAGGGGGACCTTCTCCAGCGGGTCATGGATCTCCTTGGCGACAGCTTCGCCTCGACCGTCTCGGATCCGCCTGGCCAGGGACTGCGCGACTTCTGCGGGCGCCACGTGGTTGATGGCGATGCGCGCCACCGCCGGGACGCGGGACCGACGCTCGCCCGGGGGGCTCCGGCCCAGAGAGAGCACCGGCCACCCGGGGCGGTCTTGCGCGACCCGACGATAGGTGTGTATACAACCATCGTGGACCACCGGGACGCGGCGCGAACGATGGCCGAAGAATGCCTGTGCTTCCGCGTCCGGCGCGTGTCCCGGGCGCTGACGCGCCTCTATGACGAGGCCCTGCGGCCCATGGACATCCAGGCGACGCAGCTCACCGTGCTCAACGCGGCCTCCCTCCTCGAAGAGCGCGAGGCGCCCATGGGCGCACTGGCCGAAATCCTCGCCATGGACCTCACGACGTTGTCGCGGAACCTGGATCCGCTCGAAGCGTCAGGCCTCCTCCGGCGCGAGCGCTCCGAGGCGGATGGCCGGGTTCGGGTGGTACGGCTCACGGTGAAGGGGCGGAAGACGCTGGAGGAGGCCCTCCCTTTGTGGCGAGAGGCCCACGACCGGGTGGTGAGCGTGCTCGGACCGGAGCTTGCGGCCGAGCTCAAGCTCGGCTTCGATGCCGCGGTCGTGGCGGCGGATGCCGCCGACGAAGACCGGGAGGGAGGTGGAGAATGAGCCCCCGAGACCTGCCGCTGGACCAGTCCAAGTCGTATACGACGCGGCCGCGGTGGACGTGCGCGGCCCGGTTGAGCCCTCACGCCCCATAGGCCGACACGGGATCGGATCCGCTCGCGGCGAGAGCCGCATCGGAGGGGGAGCGGTCGTGACCATCGACGGACGCTTCGTGTGGTAGGAGCTGCTCACGCCCGCCGCGGCGTGGGAGTTCTACTCGGCCCTGTTCGGGTGCATGCACGTCGACACCATGGACCTGGACGCGTCCGTGGCGCGGATCACGGCAGCGGGCGGGAAGGTCCTCAACGGTCCGATGGAGGTGCCCGGCGGGGGACGGATGGTCCAGGCCAGCGACCCCCGGGGGGGCTTCTTCGCGCTCTTCTCGAAGGCGTGAACGGGACCTGATCCAGCGGCCTCACCTCGCGGCCGTCCCCGGTCCGAGCTCGGCCGACCCGGGGCGGAGGGGCGCCGGGCGGCCGAAGGCCGCCGCTCACCCCGTGCTCTGCATGGCCGCCGCGATGCCGTTCAGGCTGAGGAGGATCTCGCCGGCCAGTCGGCTCCGGTCGTCTTCCCGTGCCGCGCCGCTCTCCGCCGTGTCTCCGGCCGCCCGCCAGCGGCGGAGGAGCTCGAGCTGCAGGAGGTTCAGGACATCCGTGTAGGGGTTCCGAAGCCGGATGGACTCCTGGATCACCGGCTCGTTGTCCAGCAGGTCCCGCTGGCCCGTGATGCGGAGCAGCGCGGAGCGGGCTCGCTCGAACTCGGCCTCGATGCGAGCGTGGATGCCGCCGCCCTCCGCCTCGGCCAGCGCGGCGTACATGCGGCTCAGCTCCAGGCGCGCCCGTCCCATCTCGCGCTGAGCGTCATCGACCACGGCCCGAAAGAAGGGCCACTCCCGGTACATCGCCCGGCAGGCCTCCAACGTCCGGGGATCCTCGACCAGCGGTCCGAGCGCCCGCCCCGTCCCGAACCAGCCGGGCACCAGGTAGCGCGTCTGGCTCCAGGCGAAATTCCACGGGATGGCCCGGAGCCCCTCGAACTCGATCTCCCCCGCCTGCCGGGATGCGGGTCGGGACGCCAGCGGGAGGCGGCTGATGTGGCGGATCGGGGTGGCTCGCAGATACCACGTCCAGAAGCCCCCGGCCTCCAGGAGCTCCCGGTAGGCGGCCATGCCGCGCTCCGCCATGCCCTCCAGCAGCTCGGCTCGCGCCGGGTCGCCGTCGGCCGGGCGGGGCGCTCCCTCCGACGCGGCGGCACCACGCAGCACGGCACTCACGATCTGCTCCAGGTGCCGGTGGGCGATCTCCGGGAGCGAGTAGCGGAAGGAGATCACCTCTCCCTGCTCGGTGGCCCGGAACCGGCCGTTCTGGACCACGGGGGGCATGGCCAGGATGGCGCGGTTCGAGCGTCCACCACCGCGACCCACCGTGCCGCCCCGGCCGTGGAACAGCCGGAGCTCCACGCCCTCGTCGCGGCAGGTTCGCCCCAGCTCCTCCTGGGCGCGCCGCAAGGCCCAGTTGGCCATCCAGTAGCCCCCGTCCTTGTTGCCGTCGGAATAGCCGAGCATCACCTCCTGCATCGACCCACGCGCCTCCACCTGAAGGCGGTACAGGGGGTGACGAAGCAGGCTTCGCAGCCGGTCCCCGGCGGCGCGCAGGTCCTCGATCGTCTCGTACAGGGGCACGAAGTCCAGGGAGCAGCGCACCCCGTCCGCCTCGAGTCGCCACACGCCGGCCACGCGCGCCAGCAGCATCGGCTCCAGGATGTCGCTGAGCTCGTGGGTCATGCTCACGACGTAGGCTCCGATCGAACGAGGGTCGCGCCGCACCGCCTCGCGAACGACGCCCAGGGTGTCGAGGACGCGGCGTGCCTCGGCCGCGAGCTCGGAGCCGTCCGGGCGGAGCGGCTCGGGCTTCCGGAGCTCCCGATCCAGGATCTCGAGACGCGTCGCCTCCGGCAGGGATGCGTAGTCGGGCGTGACCCCGGCCGACCGCAGCACGCTCGCGACCGCCCGCTCGTGCATGCCGCTGTGCTCTCGGATGTCGAGGCTCGCGAGGTGCAGCCCGAAGGTGCGCACCAGACACCGCGCTCGCCGCAGTCGTCCGGTCCGCGCCACTGCCTCGAAGCCCGTCCGCCGCAGGCAGCGGTCGATCAGATCGAGATCGGCCTCCAACTCTCCCGCGCTCCAGGCTCCGTCGGGCGTCTCGTCGGCGTCGGACTTTGCCGGCGCCACGTCCGTCCGGGCCCCGGCGGGCTCCGGCTGGCCATCGGTCCGCGCCCTCCGTTCGGCCGCCTCCCTTACGCGCTCGAGGCGGACCAGCATGCACGTGAGCTTCTGGCGGTAGGGTTCGTCCTGGTGGGTGGACAGGGCCGCCTCCGGAACCCCGAGCTCGCGCCGGTCCCGCTCGATGGACGCGGTGAGCTCGGCCGGGACTTCCACCTCGGAGGCCGAGAGGCTGAGCTCGTCGCGCAGGCGCTCGAGCTCGCGGGCGTGGAGGCGGGCGGCGCGGGCCCGCTGGGTGGCCAGCGTCCACCGGGTGACGTCGGCGGTGACGTTGGGGTTGCCGTCGCGGTCGCCCCCGATCCAGGACCGGTAGCGGAGGAACGGCGCGACCAGGTCCGGCGCCTCGCCGAAACACCGCCGGAAGGCGCGGTCCACGTCCTCGTGGATGCGGGGGACCGCATCCCACACCGAGCGCTCCAGGAAGTAGAGGCCCTGCTCCACCTCGTCCCGGACCGTCGGCCGCTCCGAGCGCACCTCGCGCGTGGCCAGCAGGAGGGCGACCTGGTCGAAGAGCCGGTCCTGCGTCGCGTCTTCCTCCTGTGGTGTCCTGCCCGGGTCCTGGAGCGCCGTCAGCAGATCCGCGATGCGCCGCTGCTTGCCGAGGACGGGGGCGCGGCGGGCCTCGGTGGGGTGGGCCGTGAAGGTCGGGATGACCTCCAGCCGATCCAGGAGGGCGGAAACGTCTCCGGCGTCCAGCCCCCGGTCGGCGAGCCCGGCCACGGCCTCCTCGATGGAGCCGGGGCGCGGTCGGTCGAGGCCGCCTTCGCGCGAGCGCTCGCGGTTCACCCGCACGATCTCGCGCTGCTCGGCCTGGTTCACGAGCCGGAAGAAGGTCGTGTAGGCGCGGAGGAGCCAGCCGATCGCTTCGAGGTCCAGCTCGGCGATGCGCCCGGCGGCCCGGCGCCGGGGTCCCGGATCGCCGGACCGCGCGGCCTCCCGGCACGCCAGCCGCAGCGCCTCGACCCGGTCGAGGGTCTCCTGGCCGCCACGCTCGCGGATGGCGCGGCCCAGCAGGGTGCCCAGCAGGCCCACCTGGTCCTTCAGGGGCTCGGAGGCCCTGAACTCGTCGGGGGAGCGGCCGCCGCCCAGGCTCATGGCGGCGTTGGACGGTCGGCGTCGCCGTCCCCACCCTGTGGACCGGCGGCCCGCCCTGGGGCCGGCGCCCGGCGGCGCTCGCGCCGGCCGCGGGCAAACGACTGTCTCGAATCGGAAAGAGCCATGTTCATCGTCTCGCTCACCTGCAGGCGACCCGTCGAGGAGATCGATCGACACCTCGAAGAGCACATCACGTTCCTCGAGACCGAAAACGCCAGGGGGAGCTTCCTGGCCTCCGGCCGGAAGGTACCGCGCTGGACGCCGTCCTCGACCGGGACCCGTTCAGGGTCCGGTGCCTGTCCGACTAGGCGGCCACGGAGTTCCTTCCCACCATGGTCGCCGTAGGACTGGAGGCGCCCAAGGAGGAATGAGAGAGGCCGAAGGGGCCGGAGGAGGATGTTCGTGCGGTCGAGGCTGCCGGCGTGGGGGCGAAACCGGCAGGTGAGGGCCTGCTCCCCGGAGCGGCGGGTCCAGGGGATCGCCGGCCTCCTGGAGCAACCCGTGTGAGAGAGGGGGCCGTCTGTCGGGTGGCCCCTCGCGCCGCTACCGTGCGGCCAGGCTCGTCGCCGTGACCAGGAGCGCGAGACCCACGGCGAGGACCGTGAGACCGACGCTCCAGATGAGATCTCTCTGCTTGCGTGACACTTGTGACCTCCGTTCGCGCGATCCTCAAGCTCGGCGGAAGGGACGCCCGAGTCTGTCGGGAGATTGCCGGGGCGATCCGTGGGTAATTTCCCTACGCAGAAGGTCCGGGCGCGGCTACGAGCGAGGAGCCCGGAGAGCGGGTGGCGCGCGTGAAGGGCCGGCGGATCGTCCTCGCGACTCTCGGTTCCTACGGCGACGTGAACCCGTACCTGGGCCTCGCGGTCGAGCTCGCGGCCAGGGGCCACGAGCCGGTCCTAGCCACGAGCGCGTACTACCGGGACTACGTGGAGAGTCAGGGGGTCGGCTTCCGGCCGATCCGACCCGATGTGGATCCGGGTGACACGGTGCTGGTGCGCCGCATCCTGGACCGCTGGCGCGGCACGGAGCGGCTGGTGCGAGAGCTCCTCATGCCCTCCCTGCGGGCGAGCTACGAGGACCTGTCCTCGGCGGCCGAGGGAGCCGACCTCCTCGTCACCCACCCGATCACCTTCTCGGGGCCGATCGTGGCCGAGGAACGGGGGCTCGCGTGGGTGTCCACGGTGCTCTCACCGATCTCGCTGTTCTCGGAGCACGATCTGCCCGTGTTTCCGCCGGCACCGTGGATGAAGCGTCTCGAGCGGCTGCCGGGCGCGGCGCGGGCGATCGTGGCCCTCGCCCGTCGAGCCACCCGCGAATGGACGGAGCCGGTGGCCCGGCTGAGGGAGGAGCGAGGCCTGCCGCCCGGCGGGAACCCCCTGTTCGAGGGCCAGCACTCCCCCGACTGCGCGCTGGCCCTCTTCTCGCGATTGCTGGCCCGGCCGCAGCCCGACTGGCCCGAGCACGTCCGGGTGATGGGACACGTGTTCTACGACCGCGCGCCGGACGGCGGGTCCGGGGTCGCGGGGGGCCGACGGGGGCTCGCCGACTTCCTGGACCGGGGCCCCGCCCCCGTCGTGTTCACGCTGGGCTCCTCGGCCGTCGCGGCCGCCGGAGACTTCTACGAGGAGAGCCTCGATGCCGCGCGCCGAATCGGCGTCCGGGCCGTGCTGCTGACGGGTCCGCGTCCCGAAAACCGGCCGGCGCAGCCGCTTCCGGACGGGGTGCGGGTGGCCGACTACGCGTCCTACGCCGAGCTGTTTCCGCGCTCGGCGGCCGTCGTGCACCAGGGCGGGATCGGAACGCTGGCCCAGGCGCTCCGGGCCGGGGTCCCCATGCTGGTGGTGCCCTTCGCCCACGACCAGCCCGACAACGCGCACCGGGCGGAGCGCCTGGGGGTCGCGAGAGTGCTCGCACCACGGCGCTATCGAGGTGCCACGGCCGGGCGGGAGCTGCGCGCTCTGCTCGGGGCCCCGTCCCTCCGGGAACGGGCCGCCGAGGTGGGGCGCGTGGTCCGGGCGGAGGACGGCCTGCGCCGGGCGTGCGACGCGATCGAAGAGAGGCTCGAGTCGGCGGGGAGACGATGACGACGGGCCCGAGCTCACGGTATCGCGAGCGAGAGGAGCGCTACGACGCGGCCGCGGCGGCGGATCCGGGGGTCCTGGCCGAGCACGTGGGTCCTCCCCTGCCGACCCTGCTCCGTCTCGGCGCCATCGTCGCTCTCATCGCCTTCGTGGTCCTCGTCCGGGAGCACCGCGCCGTCCGTCGACGCGAGCGCTGGCATGCCGCAGCTGGCCATGCTGGCCAGAGAGGGGCTGGCCCGACTCGAGCGGGCGTGGGCCGCGTTGCCAGCGGATCCGGGGCCATCCGCGCCCGTCGACCCTCCCTACGCCGCCGACCGGGACCTCTTCGGCCCCGTGTCGCTGGGTCGACTCCTGGGAACGCCGGCCACGGCTCCCGGACCGGCGGCCTCCACCAACGCCCTCGAGCTCCTCAGGGCCGTCGGGCTCGGCGAGGAGCCCGAGCCGGGGACCGGAACGACTCGGGATCCGGGGTGCTCCGGCCTGTCTCGCTCGTCCGCCGGATCTCCGCCGCGGCGTGGCTCGCCGAGTGGCCCTGTCGCTCCCGCACCATGCGCGAGTACAGCGACAGGCTCGGGTCGAACACGAACTGGAGGAGGAGCCGCGACCACGAGGCGTGCGACTTGAGCTCCAGGTAGTACTCCGGCGCCCTCTGCTTGATCTTGGGCAGGCGGTTCCAGGGAATGGACGGGAAGTCGTGGTGCTCGTTGTGGAATCCCACGTTGAAGGCGAGCGTGTTCATGCGCCCGTAGTAGCTGTAGGTCTCCTGCTCGTCCTCCATCAGCCAGTGACGCTGAATCCAGCGCGCACCCACGGGGTGGAGCCCCACCGAGAAGAACACGGCGGCCAGCAGGTAGAGAAAGGCAC